>CAWFNG010000004.1:0-59947 GCA_963817135.1 uncultured Alphaproteobacteria bacterium
GTCAGTGTTGATCGGATATGTTTGAACGCGAACGGTTGGAAAACAACTGACAGCACCAACAATAAAGAAATTGGACTGGTACGTTTCCCTGATGGGTGCATTCATCTCCTGGTCAATGGCGAATCTTTATCGAAGTTCTTTGTTGGAAGGTAGTCGAGCAGGAATACGAGAACAGATTCCGTAACGGCGGGCAATGCAAGCCATACAGTTTTTATGTTGTCAAAGACGGCCGCAGATATAGCCATCTGTACATTCACAACGGTTCTGTGGGTACCCGAGATGGATTTGCCGCTCGATATTCCTCGACATGTTTCTCCCGCAAACAGCGAGCGATCTATCAGCACTATCGACGGCAAGGCATCTCCCGAGCACGGTGACGAGAGCAGGCATTAGTGAAGCGACGGCGCGGCTCAGTCTTCGCCTTGGAGTGAGATGGAAAAAAAGATAAAATAGTCAAAATTATTGTTGTATGATTAAACAGCGGCGCACAGTTTCAACGCCAACATCGAACTGCCGTGCCACTTCCCGCAATCCCTTCCCACGAGCGTTATAAGCGTCCCTGATGGCATTTCGCGTCCTCTCGGGGATGGGTCGGCCAATAGCTTTTCCGCTCTTGGTGCCTCTCTCCTTGGCGCGCTTCATACCAGCCAATACTCGTTCCCGAATTATGGCTCGTTCGAATTCAGCGAACACGGACAGCATCCCAAACATCATTCGACCTCCCGAGGTCGTGGTGTCCAATCCCTGTTGGTGCAGAAACAGGTCAATCTTGCATTCCCGCAGGTGTTCGAGGAATGCAACCAAGTGCTGAAGTGACCGTCCAAGCCGGTCAACCGACCAAGCCATGACCAAATCGAACTTGCGCCGGGAGGCATCCTTATGCAGCCGGTCAAACGCCGGTCGTTTATCCCCGCCTTTACCGCCACTGATGGCGTGGTCGGTATAGACCCCTACGATTTCGTACCCCATGCGGGCCGCGCCGGCGCGAAGCTCCCTTTCCTGGTTTTCGGTGGTCTGATCGGACGTGGATACCCGGAGGTATAAGGCTGCTCGCATCGGCAAATCTCCCTCGCATTACTCCCATCACATGGGTTCCGTTTGTCTCAAAATCAAATCCTTTTGGGAAGGGAATTAGGCAAGCATAACCCATTGATTTTACAGTCATGAATTAGCAAAAATTAGGGGGCCTTTTGGGACAGTTTCCCTATTCCCGCCAGCGGAAAACCAATACCATTTTACCGTTCCGGGCTGGAGCCAACAAATTTTCTTAACAATTTGATATGACTTGAGAATTGACCCTTGCCGTCCTGCAGGATGACCCACGGTCATAACTAATTGAAATCGCTATATAATTGGTTCACGCCGCGCCAGCAGGACAAGAACCGCGCCAGCGCCGTCGATATCGCCAGCGCGGTCCTGCGCAGTGCCAGCGCCGTCGATGTCGCCCGCAGTGCCAGCGCCGTCGATTGATTTCTGTGCGCAACCACGAGTTTGCCACCGTGCCTAGATGCCATAGCTGCGCTCGTGATGGTGGGGTCGTTCTCGATTTTCCACGCCACGCTCTCGTCCATCGTCTGACGCAGACGGTGCAGACAGTGCAGACGGCACTACCCCTTTGTTCCCCGAAACCTCATGCTCTCGATTGCGCTCTGGTTTTCTGGAACCGGCCGCCTTTTTATACTCATCCCTGCCGTCCGCAGCGTCTGCACTGTAGCAGCGTCTGCACTGTCTGCAGCGTCTGCACTGTCTGCAGCGTCTGCACTGTCTGCACTGTCTGCAGCGTCTGCACTGTCTGCTCTGTCCGCGACGCCTGTACTAGCATTGGGTGGTTGCTGTTGAGCGCGGTGGTCAGGTTGCTGGAAATGCACCTCGACCTTGGACAGTTCAACGATCCGCGTCTGACGCCGGTCGCGTGCCTTGCCAAAAGCGACGCTGATGCCGATCTTGCGCAAGCTCGCGGCCACTACCCGCAGGCGGCGGCCGAAACCGGATACATCACGCGGCCAGTCTATCCAGCATGAGACCTGCGCTTCCGTGCGGTCATTGCTTACAAGCGCATGCAGCAATTCGGTCGCGGTCCCCTGCCAATGGTCACGGTCAACCATGAAGGAACCAACCGCAGTGGCAACGCAGTCCTGTTCGATTACCGTTGCGACTGTCTCCGCTGCAGTTGCGTGGAATGCGCGCAAAAAGGAACCGGGCTCGACGTAAGCGCCTTCGCACGCAACTGCCCAAGTTGCAAAATCAGCCATGCGGGGCGGCCGCTGCAGCCGGATGTTCGGAAGCTCACACAATCCATGGGCCACGGCGTCAAGCAGAGCGCCGAGGATACAGGCGCGCTCGAGCTCAAATGCCGCCCAAAACTCACTTTCCCTGCGCCGCTGCTGGATCGGTGACAGGCTTAGGACTACCGCGCGGTCGGCGAGGTCGGGTCGGGTGATGACGTTTGCTATGCCGTTCAACACAATCGGACGACTCCCGCTGACCCGCAATTCCGTGGAATCCGTGTATAGCCGTCGAGTGCCAAAACCACTCCCCGACGAAATTTGGCAGAGGGCATCGCTAATCGCCGGCGTGATCTTTCCGATATTGTCAAAGCCGAGGGCGTATTCGTTGTGCGCGGAGATGAATAAGTCCCGCACGGTCGCCGGCAACGTGCGTAACGGCGTGCTACTCGGATCAACCAAGAGGCGATAGATTCTTGCCAGCGTGGTTTTTGCCGTGCCCTCTTCGCCGCACAGGGCCAACACCGGTTGCGGTCGTCCAACGCGGAAGCCGGAGAGCAGCACAGCGACAAACAGAATGAAATTGGTGTCGTCCAGATTTGCAAACGGGCGCAGTTGATGGACTGTTCCACCCCGTTGCGGCAGCGGCAGGGAGCGCATTCCAGGTGTCCGCCGAAACCGGACAGGCGAGTCGTGGATAATCCGCCAGCCGTGCGCATCGATTTCGACCACATGCCATGCCGCGTCAGCGAGGTCGAGATAAATCCGGCCACCGGATTAGCGACGCGTAGATGCACTTCGTGCTGCTCACCTTCAAAGGTAGCGTGAGCGCTCAAGGAGCGGATCGCGCTCTTCATCGACGCAAGCGCGGGAGCTTTCCTTCGCTCGAGGAAATACTGATGTAACAGCCAATCGTTAAACCCGTCATCCGATAGTTGCCAGGTCTTGCGCCGTCCATCGACCATGACATCTGCAAACGCTGCGCCCTCAGCAGAGTGAAAGAGCTTGGCGCCGCTGCGACCGAGCCGGAGTAACACATCCGGCTCCTTCTCGGACGTTGGGCGCAGACCTACGGTCGCTTGCTCCTTGGCAGCTGATACCCGCCTATCGAGGACCGACAGCCGCACGCCCAAGCGCTTCGCTGTGCTTTCACGCTCGCGCTCGTAATCGATCGCGCTCAGCTGTGCCAGACTCCGGATCTCGACGTCGACGTTCGCGGGATCTGCTTTCGGCCTCTGAATTTCCACACCGTTCGACTTATTTTCCACCGGAATAATCCTGCGATCCATGTGATCCTTGTAGGAGATGAGCTCGCAAACGGTTCTTGCCGACTTTGATCCGGGTGACCAGAATCATGTTCGCGGCGCCGGCTATCGCTTCGCTGTCGCTGCGCTCGCGAGTCATCGCGCCTTCTCCCACTTCGCGTTGGCGGCGAGGGTAGCGACCGCATGATCCCATCGCGCTGCGCTATTTTTCTTCAGGTATATTTTGACCCGCGACTGCAGATCGCGGGGCACGGGAATGTCGGAGTCGTCCTCATCTTCGAGCGCCTCCTCGATGATCTCCTCGATGCGCCGGCTGCGAACGAACAATCGGTAGACTTCGGCGAGCTGGTCCTCGTCGGGGATGATCTTCTTGACGCCGTGTTGGTCGAGTTTGCGCTCGATGAAGGCGACGAGTTGGTCGCTCGCGAGCGCGTTAAGCTCGACGCGTTTCTTGAGCAGGAACTTGATCTCCTTCTCGCTGGCTCCGTTTTCGCGGAGGTTCTTGCGCCGAGCCTCCTCGTCGCCCCGATCGAACGCCGTTTCGGATTCGAGCCCGAGCTCCTCCACGTCGGCGAGCCGTAAGCCAAGGTCGATCACCCTGTGATTGTGTTGGAAGCTGAACCGGCGGGTCGCGCGCTGTAGCGTGCCGAGGATGCTGAAGCCGGATTTGTCGAAGTCATGCAGGACGAGAGCGGCACATCGTGACCGCCACATATGCTGTCAATCAGGGTGCGCGCCGCTGTGTTCGATAGTCCCTTGGTGGACATGAGGGCAATGTCGAAGCGCTTGGCGAGCCCACTCGCCTCGAACAGCGGATTGAACCCTTCCTTCTCGGTGAACATGACTGCGCCGTATGATCCGGCGGGACCACGAGTTGAGATCCCGGCGGGCTTGAGCTCTGCCTCGTAGAGCTTCGGCTGATGCATGCCGCCGAGATAGTTTCGGACGTTCAGCGTCCCGAGACCGATCGTTGTTTCGGTATGCGGCTCGGTGAAATGGCCGCGGTCGTCATAGACGACGTTCCAATCGACGTCATTCTCTTGCATATAATTGGGCAAGAGCTGCTGACAGAAGTATTGGTCATCGAGCTGCTTCTCGGTCTTGGCCTGAATCAACGGCCTGGCCTGGTACATGATCTGCCGGGCATGGGCCGGCAGCGTGCCGTTGGCGCTGGCCTTGAGATAAGCCTCCTCCATCACCTCGTAGGCGAGGTCCTTGATCGTGTCCTCGCGCAAGCGGCTCATTCGATAGATGCGATTGAAGAGCGCCGCTGCATGCCGTTCTTCGGCTTTGCGCTGCTTGGCCCACTTCTTGGTGACGCTCAGCACGCTCTCGATGAGCGCGGCCGCTGTGGCAGCATCGACATTGACGCTCGACTTGCCGCGATCGCTGTACTCGACGCGAGGATGGGCGAGGTGCAGCAGGAAGATGATCGGCTCGTTCGGGTCGCCGGCGCGCTGTTCGGTTAGAATCGCGTCCAGCGATTTGCCTCCGAGCGATCGGAACGGATTGATGATCGAGGGCGACCAGTTCACGCCCAGGACCTGGCGCCGCTGCTTGGCCTTGGGGCAGAACCCGAAGGCGGCCTCAACGACCACGGGCAGGCCGTCCGTCATCAGCAGCGTGCATTTATATTGGAAACTCTCGGGGACAATGCCCGCGGCTTTGAACTTACCGGCGAGGTGATCTTTGCCGATGACTCCCAAGTCCTTAGGCTTCACGGGACGGCTGACCGCCTGCATCTCTGCCAGCAACTTGGCAATCGCGGCCTTGTCGGCCTCACCATTGCAGAAGAACTCCGCCAATGACCGGCCAGATGTGCCCGTGTTGGCAAGGACGATCTTCTGCTTGGCGGTGCTGCTAAGTCCACGGAATTCCGCGATGAACTCCCGCACGGTCTTCGGTCCCGAGCTCCCCTGTTCGTGCGCGACGTACCCGGCCATGAGCCGCTCGAACCGCTCGGGGGTGTACCAATGCGGCGAGGTCGGATCGCTCGGTCGCCATTTTGCCCAGGCTGGATTAGATGGCGGTGCGGACGGCCGGCGCTTGCCGTTCCAACTCACCGTGAGGCTGAGATGGGGGTTCAGCCAGACGTAATCCTCGGCCATTTGTAAAAATCGACGTTCCGCAGCGGCGAGGTTTGAGCATGCTGAATCCGGCCAGTGCACCGTGATGCGGGTGCCGGTCTTTACATCCGAGACCTCTTTGTCATGGCTGATCTTCGGCTCTTGGCGGATGTGATCGACGCGAAACTCGATGTGATGGGCAACCTTGTGGGCCTCGATGGTGACCCGGCCGACGTCGCCGTCGAGCGCAAACGGCATCGCGACGATGGTCTTGAGCGCGTTGCCCTGGGCGCCCCGCGTCGGCGAAACGTAAGCCTCGCGGCTGGATGCCCTGACGGTGTAATCGAGAATATCCGCGACCGTCCCGGGCTTGAGTCCAGGACCATTATCGGTGACCGTGATCTCGCCCCGGTTGACCGAGACGCTGATGACGGGGGCCGTCCGGGCTTCCTCGCAGGCATCGATTGCGTTGTCGACCAGTTCCTTGAAGATGACGAGAGGCCATTGCGCGATGGGATGGCCGGTCTGATTGATGAGTTCCTTCTGAGAGCAGAAATCCAGGAGACGACTGGTCCTGAAGGTCGTCCGCTCGAGTAATGCGGTACTCATCATTCGCTCTTCACGCTTGGTGAGGGCGTTTGCGGAGAGCACCGCGCCAAATCATCAAGGCTGTCGCCCGCCGGCCCGCTGGGAAGGGGACCATCCCAAGCGGATAGTCACGCATCAACGCCGTCCTCGATGAACTTGCGGATACGCGCAACATCTTGCGCATGATCTTGGTCGGAAGTCGTAGCCATCCGGCTGCTGGTGGAGTTGTGGCACAGGAATTGGACTTGGCGGACGTTCTCGCCGGCCTTGGCGAGCATCCGCTCCAGCGCGGCAACGACAGCGAAAATGCGACCACCGATCGTAATCGTCGGAATTGGCCCCAGCGGCAGCGGCATAGGAAGCATTGCGGCCCAAATTGAAATAATGCTTCCCCGCCGCCGGGACGGACATTATTGGCCTTGCTTGTTTCATGAGCCTTTCTTGTTCCATGGGAACTCGTCAATTGAAAAACGTGGCCCTTTCTGCCCTTGCAATAAGTCGTTGTCACTGATATTCAATTTTTTGGATACATTTCGGATACATCGATTTGGCCAACATCCTCATCGACTTTGAGTGGTCTCGATGCCCGATGGGCTACCGGTTGATTTCCAGCCGGTCCCTGGTGCCTGTTGGCTTTTCGCCCAACCTCTATCCTGACGAAGATTGGATTGTGCCGAACGCGAACGAACACGTTCCGTGTCGACCGCTTGAGGTGGACAATCTTTACAACATCTTTGCCAACATAAGGTCGCGCGAGAGCTTGTTGGATTTCATAAAAGAATTTGGGACCCTAACGCGGCGAGCAAGTACCTCATGGGGCGAGTCCGTTTCCACCTGTTTGCAGCAGGCGAGAATCTTCCATGAGCTTCTGCAGTACCATCAGAAGAGTCGGCGAATGCTTGCATCCCGTTTTGCATCATTGCCCGTGTACAGTCAGGAATTAGGATCGGTGAATGTTGTCGGAGATCCTGAAACTGGCCTGCGGCTGACTATTACATCGGAGACACTCCTTACTGCCCTTTGGTTGCAACTCGGCCAGAAACTTTCCGGCAATGCGGAAATCCGCAAGTGTCGCCATTGCAGCCAATTTTTCGAGGCTGGCGCCGGCACAGGCAGGCATGTGGATTTCGAGTTCTGCTGCAACGAGCACAAGATCAAGTATTTCAGCCTTGCCCGTAGCAGGCGAAAAAGGAAGTAACTAAGAGGTAAATCAATGCGGCGTCACCACGGCCATATTCGCGAACGCTCGCCCAGTGCCTAGGACCGAGACCCATTTCAATCGCGGCAGATACATCCGGATCAGAAATAACGTCATCTAAGCTCCTTCAGCGATTTTACCTTCCATATCTCTTGCCAGCTGCAACTTCTTCCAATGTGCTTTTGGCATCGGCTCGCAATTGGCGGTTAAGACCAATCAGGTTGTCGATGAGAAAACGGTCTTCTGGCGGAGGATCTGAGAGCTGTGCAATTCTATCGTTTGACGATGCATCACTGCATTGGTAATTCGCCGCTCAGTTAGACCAAATAATTTGGTTGAACGCGATCGTCGATTTTTGTTGACATATCATCACGTCGCAGCCAGAGTATATTTGTTGGTTTGGGAATTTCCTCTCGAACCGAGCAACAAAAATAATTTTTATTATTTTGTATCCAGTGTCGATTGCCGATCATCGATTTTTGAAGCAGGGAGACGAAATGTATTCGGATTATGATTTGTCATGCTGAAGACCTAGCGCCCGAGAGCGTTCGGAGAACCAAGAATTCTGAATCCGCTGATAACTCAAACCCCAAGCGAGGCCGTTCTGCTGTAATACCGCTGGGTTGTTGGCCGCCCCGGATGTCTGAAGAATTGGCGGCTGGATATTGTGGTGAAGCCACAGTTGAGGCTTTCTTGTCCCGCGTGGGGACTGAGTATCCTCAACCGCGCATCAGTAAGGGACGGCGAAAGCTATGGCTAAAGGACGACCTCGATCAGGCAATTTTGCCGGACGACCTTCGGCGCGACCGGGACGTGGCAGAGGACTTGTGATGTTCAGCAAGCCGCTGCCCCGTTTTGTCATTGCCAAGATGCTGGCCAGTGGACTGACCGCGTTCTATTTCAACGTTCCGACCCTCTACCGAAAACTTGGCTGCACGATTGCGAATGAACCACTGGGAACTGACTACATCACAGCATGCGGCGAGAATGGTGAAGGTGGTAGGGCAGCGGGGCTAAACGGTTTGTTCGATGAATGGAACACGCAGCGTAAGGGTGGCCAAGTTACCGCCGGAAAAATTGCGGCATATGGAACAGTCGATTGGCTCTTCAGCGAATAGAAACAGAGCAAGGCATACGTCGAAAAGGTGTCACCCCGCTCTAGGCCTGATTACGAAAGGACGATGTTACTGATCAGCGATATTGTTACAAAGAAAGGCGACCGCATTGGCGACCGTAGAATCAGAGCCATCAGTCCAATCAGTGCGGACAAAATTTATGACATCATCTGCAATGGACCGCATGGACCGAGACTACGGCAGGGTGAAAAGGCAGTAGCTCTTTGTCGTCGGGCATGGCGCGTCGTGCATCGACTGCACCCAACTCAATTTAATCGAGACGTTCCGAATCCGTGGGAAGGGGTTACAAAGCAGCGCCGCACAAAAGGGACCAAAGCGGCGGTGACACGCGAACAGGTTTACACGTTCGCTTGGGGATGCATTGAACACGGACAGCCTGAGGCTGCCGCGGCCGCCGTCATTTGTTTCGAATGGCTACAGAGACCAGAGAACGTCCTTGCGGGATATCTTCGCTGGGCCGACTACCGCAGCGAACAATGGCCGAATGCCATCAAAATTGCGCATCACAAGACCGGCGCGGTGGTTTGGCATCCCCTTGAAGAGCACACACCAAAGGGCGTGACAAAATTCTATGAGGATGCAGAAGCAGTCTTAGCTCACCTTCCGCGGCGCGGCGTCCCGATGATCCTGCGCAAGTGAAGGAGGGCATCACCAAGCCGTTCTCGTTTAGCGGGATGCAAAAAATAGTGCACAACATGCGCGACAAACTAGGTCTTCCATCAACCTTCACACTCGATGCATGCCGACATGGCGGATTGACAGAGTTGGAGGAGGCGGAACTGACCGATGGTCAGGGTCGAGCATTGTCCGCACACAAGAGCCAACAAGCGTATGAGAGGTATGCCAAAGCGCACAATGGAGCGCGCACTGTCGGCTACCCGCAAACGTCATGCCCATAGGCTCGCGAACGCGGCGGGAACAAAATTCAGAATGAGCCGCAGAATGACCTTCAGAATGCGCCTGACGGAAGACAAACAAGAACGCCTGTAACTAATTGAACCTTGGGTGCTTTGCTGGCTGGGGCGGGAGGACTCGAACCTCCGAATGGCGGAATCAAAATCCGCTGCCTTACCACTTGGCTACGCCCCAATGAGCGGCAAAATCTGCGGGTCGCGACGCGCGCAACATAGGGGCGCAACCTTGTCCGATCAATGTCTCCCGCTCCCGGCGGTCCCCTTCGCGTTTTCGTCGCTTTCTCTGCGACGGCGCTCGGCATAGAGTAGTCGAGGCGAGCGAACGCCTGAAACTTCGCGCATAGGGGAGTGCCATGACCTACCAGGCGCCGATTGACGACATCGCATTTGCCTTGCGCCACGCCGCGGGCTTTGCCTCTGCGCTGCAAGAGGGTCTCTACGGCGATCTTGCCGAGGATGACGTCGGCGCCGTGCTCGGAGAAGCCGGCAAGTTCGCAACCGACGTGCTGGCGCCGCTCAACCGCGTCGGCGATCTCTTCGGCACGCCCTTCAAGGACGGCGCCGTGACCACGCCACCCGGCTGGAAGGAAGCCTATCGCGCCTGGTGGCAAGCCGGCTGGAGCGGGCTTCCCGCACCATCGGAGTGGGGCGGGCAGAATTTACCGCTCGCAATGAATGCGGCCTGCATCGAAATGTGGAACTCGGCGGCGATGGCGTTCGCGCTCGGCCCGCTCCTCACCATGGCGGGGGTCGAGGCGCTCGCCGCGCACGGCAGCGACGACCTCAAGCGCCAATATCTGCCCAAGCTCGTGTCGGGCGAATGGATGGGCACCATGCAGCTCACCGAGCCGCAGGCCGGCTCCGATGTCGGCGCCTTGCGCACCCGCGCCGAGCGCGCCGATGACGGCAGCTACCGCATCACCGGGCAGAAGATCTTTATCACCTATGGGGAGCACGACCTCACCGACAATATCATTCATTTTCTGCTCGCGCGGCTGCCTGACGCGCCGCCGGGAACGAAGGGCATTTCGCTATTTCTGGTGCCGAAATTCCTGCTCAATGGCGATGGCTCCCTTGGCCGACGCAACGATGCCCGCGCGCATTCCATAGAGCACAAGCTGGGCATCCATGCCTCGCCCACCTGCACCATGGTCTATGGTGACAATGGCGGCGCGATCGGATTTCTCCTCGGCGAGGAGAACAGCGGCATGGCCTGCATGTTCACCATGATGAATCAGGCGCGCCTCGGGGTCGGACTGCAGGGAGTGGCGATCGCAGAACGCGCCACCCAGCAGGCGCTTGCCTATGCGCGCGAGCGCCGGCAAGGGCGCGCCAGCGGCGCCGATCCCGGCGCTGCGCCGATCATCATGCATCCCGACGTCAAGCGCATGCTGCTCACCATGCGCGCGCTCACCCGCGCGGCGCGCGCCATCTGCTATGCCACGGCGGTGGCGCTCGACCGCGCGCACCGGGTAAACGACGCCGCCGCGTGTCGCGCAGCGTTCGATCGCGTTTCGTTGCTCACGCCAGTTGCCAAGGCATTCGGCAGCGACATCGGCGCCGAGGTCGCGTCGCTGGGCGTACAGGTACACGGCGGCATGGGCTTCATTGAGGAAACCGGCGCCGCGCAGCACTACCGCGACGCCCGTATCGCTCCGATCTACGAAGGCACCAACGGCATCCAGGCCATCGACCTGGTCACGCGCAAATTGCCGCTTGCCGGCGGGCAAACGGTGCGCGCGCTCATCGGCGAAATGCGGCAAACGGCGGCAAGCGTGGACGCCGCCGACAAGCCGGCGTTCGGCGCAACCGGCGCGCGGCTGCGCGAGACTGTCGATTGCCTGGAACGGAGCACCCATTGGCTCCTTGCCCGCCAGCACAACGACATCGACACGGCGCTTGCGGGAGCGACGCCCTATCTGCGGCTGTTCGCGCTCGCGCTCGGCGGCGCGTTCCTCGCCGAGGAGGCGCTCGCCGCAATGCGCCTTGCCGGCAATGGCGCAGACCCCGCGGGTCGTGTCGCGGTTGCGCGCTTCTTTGCGGAAAATCTGGCGGTCCAGGCCGGAGCGCTGGAACGCACGGTGACCGAAGGCGCCGACAGCATCCACATGGCGGACGCCGCGCTGAAGTAGGGGATTGCTGACATGTCGCTTGCCGGGCGCACACTCTTTATTACCGGCGCATCGCGCGGGATCGGATTGGCGATCGCGCTGCGCGCCGCGCGCGACGGGGCCAATATCGCGATCGCCGCCAAGACCAGGGAGCCGCATCCCAAGCTCCCCGGCACCATCTTTACTGCGGCGCAAGCCGTCGAAGAGGCGGGCGGGAAGGCGATCCCGCTCGCCCTCGATGTTCGCGACGAGGCGCAGGTCAAAGCGGCCATCGCGGCCGCCGTCGCCGCCTTCGGCGGCATCGATATTGTGGTGAATAATGCGAGCGCGGTATCGCGTACCGCGACGGTCGACACCGACATGCACCGCTTCGACCTCATGCACGCGGTCAACGTGCGCGCCACGTTCATGGTGTCGAAATACGCCATCCCGCATCTGGAGCGATCGCCAAACCCGCACATCCTGATGAATTCCCCGCCGCTCGATTTTCGGGAGAAATGGTTTGCCGGCAGCACGGCCTATTCCATCAGCAAATACGGCATGAGCCTGGTAGTGCTCGGCCTCGCCGGCGAACTCCGCAGCAAGGGCATCGCCGTGAACGCATTATGGCCGCGCACCACCATTGCCACTTCCGCGATCAAGAATTTGCTCGGCGGCGAACGGGTGATGCGCATGTCGCGCAAGCCCGAGATCGTAGCGGATGCGGCTTATGCCATCTTCCATAAGCCGGCGAAGAGTTTTACCGGCAATTTTCTCATCGACGACAGCTTCCTCGCCGAGGAGGGCGTCACCGATTTCGAGCGTTATCGCGTCGATGCAAAGGAGCCGCTGGCGCCCACATTTTTTGTTCCGGACGCGCCGCCGCCGCCGGCGGGTGTCGCAGTGACGGGGGAGAGGTGGGAGTGATGCTACGCCGTGTGGCCGGGATCGAGCGGCTTTGGAATTTGCGTCACGGCCTCGTCGAGATGTTTCGGGATGGGCGCCTCGCCCGGCACTCCGCGCGGACCGAAATGCGCCTGCACGATATCGTCTTCGCTCGGGCGCTCGCCTTCACGCCCGGAGCGAAGTCGGCCAAGGGTTGCGGGATCAAGGGTTGCGGGATCCACCGCTTGTGATTCCTCACTCGCAGCCGCCGTGCAGGCAAGCTCAGGCTCCTGCTCCGTCGTTTCCTTTCGCGCGGCCTCGCGATAAAGCCGGCGGGTTGCCGCCTCGCGAACGCGATCTGTCATTCCGGCGCGCCGCCTCGACCACTGCACGGTGCCGTAAATCAATGCAGCGGCGAGCAGCATGGGCCCCACGATTTCCATGATCGTCAAAAGCGACATCGCCTGTATGCTTTCAAGCATGGGAATTGCCTCCTTTAACACAACCCGCGGGGCGGAACCCGGTTCCTCACATGGCGTCCAGCAATGCGAGCAGTCCGGAAAGCAGCGCCTGTGGCCGCGGCGGACAACCGCGAATGTGCAAGTCTACCGGGATCACCTTCTCCACGCCGCCAACCACCGCATAGCTGCCGGCGAAAATCCCCCCGTCGCGCGCACAGTCGCCAACTGCAACAACCCATTTGGGATCGGGGGTCGCGGCATAGGTCCGTGCCAGCGCCTCCTGCATGTTCTTTGTCACGGGGCCGGTCACCAGGAGCACGTCGGCATGGCGCGGCGATGCTACGAAGCGCAGCCCAAAGCGTTCGAGATCGTAGAACGCGTTGTTGAGTGCGTGGATTTCCAGCTCACAGCCGTTGCAGGAGCCGGCATCGACCTCGCGGATCGACAAGCTGCGGCCAAGGCGCCGCCGCGCTGCGCCGTCGAGCCTGGCAGCGAGTTCGGTGAGCGCTGCATCGTCCTTTGCCGGAGCCGCCTCCGTCATCGGGCGCCGGATCAGGCCATCAAATAGAAGTCGTCGCATGCAGGTATCCTAGAGGTCGTGGCCGGAATAGGAGCAGTTGAACGACTTATTGCACAGCGGAAAATCAGCGACGATGTTGCCTTCAATGGCGGCTTCCAGGAGCGGCCACTGGAACCACGACGGGTCGCGCAGATGACAGCGCAGCACGCGGTCGCCGCCAAGGCGCAGCCAGACCAGAACATCGCCGCGAAAGGCTTCGACCAGACCGAAGCTTTCGCGCACACCATCGACCGCGGTGGGCTCGCTGCAAATGGCACCGGGCGGCAGGCTGCGGGTGATCTGCTCAATGAGATCGAGGCTCTGCTCGACTTCGCGAATGCGCAGCCAGACGCGCGCGTTGACATCGCCGGCATGCAGAACGGGGACGTCGAAAGCGAGCCTGTCGTACGGCGCATAGCCCGGTTGCTTGCGGGCATCAAAGCCCCTGCCGCTGGCGCGTCCGACATAGCCGCCGGCAGCAAATTGCCGTGCCAATTCGGGAGAGAGAACGCCGGTGGCGGCGGTACGGTCCTGCAGCGAGGCGGTGTTGTCATAGAGTTCGATCAGCCGCGGCAGCCTTGCACGAATCTCGCCCAGCAAATCGCCGATCTTCGATAAGCCGCCTCCACGGAGGTCGCCGGCGACGCCCCCTGGGACGACCACGTCCATCATCAGCCGGTGTCCGAAGCAATGATCGGCCGCGCGCAAAGTACGCTCGCGCAGAATGCCGCATTGCGCATGCATCAACGAAAACGACGCATCGTTGCAGATCGCGCCGATGTCGCCGAAATGATTGGCAAGGCGCTCAAGCTCGGCCATGAGCGCGCGCAGATAGAGCGCGCGCGGCGGCACGGCAATGTCCCATGCCGATTCCACGGCATGCGCGAACGCCATCGCATAGGCAACCGTGCTGTCGCCGGAGACGCGGCCGGCAAGCCGGCGCGCCTTGTCGAGGGTTGACCCCTGCATCAGCGCCTCGATGCCTTTGTGCACATAGCCGAGGCGCTCTTCCAGCCGCACCACGGTCTCGCCGTTTGCCGTGAAGCGGAAATGCCCGGGCTCGATAATGCCGGCGTGCACCGGACCGACGGGAATCTGATGCAAGCCTTCGCCTTCGGCGGGCAGGAAAACATAGGGCAAAGGCGGCGCGACGTCAGGGGCCGCTGCAAGCGGATGCGAGATTCCCCAAAAGCCGAGATCGAGCCACGGCCGCAGGTCGGGCAGACCCACCGGCTCGAGCCCGAACAGGCTGCGGATTGCACGCTCGAGCCGGATCGCCGGCGGATGCAAGCTCCCCACCGAGGGAAACCGGCCCTGCGGGCACTCGATGCTGACCACTGCCATGCCCGCTGCCGGCTCATCGAGGAGGAGCATGTGCACGGCGCCCGGCTCCGCCCACATTCCCAGGAGCGCAAATCGGCCCGCAGCAAGCTCGCTTGCCAGGAGCCGCCAGTGCTCTTCGTCGACGACAATGCGGGGGCAGCGACGGTGTTCGTCCACGCTGCGTCCAACAATAGTGTCGATCAGGTTCGGCATGTTCAGCCCAAAAGTTTGGCGACGTTCTGGAACCAGCCCACCAATGCGGGAGGCAGGTAGACGCCGGCGAGGAAAACCAGCGCCAGGTGTGCAAACATCGGCAGGTAGGAGGCTTGCGTTTTGCCGCTTGGCCCGCGCGGCTCGCCAAAGGCGATGCCGTTGAGGCGCAGGAACAAGGCGGCCAAACCGACAAGGAGCCCGAAGACCAACACGAGTGCCAGCCACGGCGAGCGCGCAAAAGTCGATGTCACCACCAGAAACTCGCTGGTGAAAATGCCAAGCGGCGGCAGCCCGGCAATGGCGACTACGCCAAGCACGAGCCCCCAGCCGAGCACCGGGTTCGTGACGGTCAAACCGCCCATATCGGCAATACGCTGTGTGCCCTTCACCTGCGCAATGTGACCGACTGCAAAGAAGATCGCCGACTTGGTCAGCGAATGCATGGTCATGTGCAGAAGGCCGGCGAAATTTGCGAGCGGCCCCCCCATGCCGAAGGCAAACGTAATGATCCCCATATGCTCGATCGAGGAATAGGCGAACATGCGTTTGATGTCGCGCCGGCGGTAGAGCATGAATGCGGCGAACACCAGCGAAATGAGCCCCAACGTGACCATCAGCGGCCCCGGCGCCAGCGCCAACGGATTGACCGCGAGCAGCATCTTGAAGCGCAGCAAGGCATAGAGCGCCACGTTGAGCAGAAGTCCCGACAGCACCGCCGAGATCGGGGTCGGTCCCTCCGCATGGGCGTCGGGGAGCCAGGCGTGCAGCGGCGCGAGGCCGACCTTGGTGCCGTAGCCGAGCAAGAGAAAGACGAATGCCAGATTGAGCAGCGCCGGATCGAATTCCGCCGCGCGCGCGACCAGGCTGGTCCACACCATGGCATCGGCGCCTTCACCGATCACCGGCCGCGCGGCCATATAGACGAGAATGGTTCCGAACAAAGCGAGCGCAATGCCGACGCTGCCGAGCACGAAATATTTCCATGCGGCTTCGAGCGCCTCGGGTGTGCGGTAAATGCCGACCATCAGCACGGTGGTGAGCGTTGCGAGTTCGATGGCGACCCACATCAGGCCGATATTGTTGGCAATCAGCGCGAGGTTCATGGCGAACATCAGAAGCTGGTACATCGCGTGATAGAAACGCAGGAAAGTCGGCGTCAGCCGCCCGGTCTCGATCTCGTGCCCGATATAGCTTGCGCTGAACACGCTGGTGGTGAAACCGACGAAAGTGGTGAGCACGATGAATACGTTGTTGAGGTCATCAACATGGAAATAGGGGCCGCCCGGGGGTCGACCGAAGAACAGCGACAATGCCACCAGGAAGGTGGCGAGGGCGGCAACGACGTTGATGCGCGCGGTCAATCGGTAACCCGGCAGCGCCGCGAGCGCCAAGGCGGCAAGCGCCGGGATCAGGAGAACGGCGGTGACCGGATCGAAGCTCAAAATCGCTCTCCGCGCGATTGATCGAGCGCCTGCAGATCGACGGTGTCGAAGCGCTCGCGAATGCGGAACAGAAAGATGCCGATGACGATGAAGGCGATGAGGATCGAGAACGCGATGCTGATCTCGACCACCAGCGGCATGCCCTTGGCGCCGGTTGCGGCAAGCACGAGCCCGTTCTCCAGCGACATGAAGCCGACGACCTGGCTCACCGCATTGCGGCGGGTGACCATCATCAGCAGTCCGAGCAGGACGACGGAAAGCGCAAATGCAAGGTCTTCGCGTGCCAACGGATCGGCTTCGGCGGTCACCCGCAACATCACCACCATGGCGAGGGCAACGAGGCCCATGCCCAGGAGCATGGCGGTCCCCACGCCGACCACCTTCTCGATCTCGCGATGGATGCCGAGCCGCACGATGATCCGATGCAACGCGATCGGGATGACGATGGCCTTGAAGACAAGCGCAATGGCCGCGGTCACGAAGAGGTGCGGCGCGTTCTGGGCGTAGGCCTGCCAGGCAACCGATAACGCCAGCACCAGCGCATGCAGCGCGTATACGTTGAGCAGCGCGTAGAGGCGGTCCTGATAAAGCTGCATGAAGCTGACCAGCACCAGCGAGCCGGCAAGCATATGCGCGATATCGAAGGTGAGGCCGTGCATTACAGGCTCCGCGATACGAACAGGAGCAGCGTTGCAAGGAGGCCGAGCATCAGCGCCGCGCCGAGAAACTCGGGCACGCGGAACACGCGCATCTTGGCAATCGAGGTCTCGAACAGCGCAAGCAGCGTGCCGGCACCGGCAAGCTTGGCGACGTAGGCGAGCGCTCCGACCGCCAGAGCACCGGCGTTTGCGGCCGGCGCCGCCATCCCCCAGGGAACGAAGAGGCAGGCGATCAACGACACGTAGAGGAGAAGCTTGAGCGCGGCGGAAAGCTCGATCAGCGCGAGATGGCGCCCGGAATATTCAAGCACCATGGCTTCATGCACCATGGTCAGCTCCAGATGCGTCGCCGGGTTGTCGACGGGAATGCGGGCGTTTTCCGCGAGCGCGACCATGATCAAGGCGAGCAGCGCCAGCCCTAAGGAAACGCGCAGACCGACCGCCGGGGTGATCAGAAAACCGGCCATGGTGGAAAGCTGGGTCGAGCCGGCAATCAGCGCCAAGGTGAACACGATCATGATCATCGCCGGCTCCGCCAGCGAGGCGATCATCACTTCGCGGCTCGAACCGATGCCGCCGAAGCTCGTGCCGACATCGAGCCCCGCGAGCGCAAGAAAGAACCGCGTGCTGCCGAGGAGCGCGATGATGGCGATGAGATCGGCCGACCAGGAGAACAACAAGCCGGTGCGGAACGTCGGCACCAGCGAGGCGGCCACCCATGTTGCGGCAAAGACCAGATAAGGGATCACGCGGAACAGCCATGAGGCGCTTTCGGCGAGCACGACTTCCTTGCGCATCAAGCGCACGAGGTCGCGATAGGGCTGGAGGAGGGGCGGCCCCTGCCGGCGCAGCAGCCGGGCCTTGATCTTGCGAACGAACCCAGTGAGCAGCGGCGCCAGCAGCAGCACCGTGAGCATCTGCGCGCCCTGAACGATGAGATCGAGGATCAGGGCCATAACGAGAGCACCAGGAGGAGAATGACAAGGGCAGCGAACACCAGGCTGAGGAACTGACGGATGGTCAGGAACTGGAGATGATTGAGCCGGTCCGCGAGGAAGGTGATTGCGTTGCCCAGGGGAAGGTACAGCGTTTCCCAGATGGGGTCGTGCAGAACGACGGAAAGTCGCGCCGCATGCGCATCGCCGGGAGGCGGCATTACCACTTCCTCGCGCGCGCGAAAAACGACGCTGCCGAATACGCGCCGTATCGGCTGCGCGAAACTCGACGCAGTATATTGCGTCAGCGGACTTGTATCGGGATAGCCACAATCCCAGGCCGGAGCACGGCGCAGCCGGTCCGAGGCGAGACGGTGAATCGCAACCGCCGCCAATGCGCCGGAAATCACCATGAACAGGAATACCAGGAGCCCGTTATAGGAGCTGCGGCTTTCGGCAATCGGCACGATGGACAGCCACTCGACGCCGATCTGCGGCGGCATGCGGTCGCCAAGGAGAGGTTGCACCACCGGCGAGAGGGCGTCGATGAACAGGCCGGGCAGAATCCCCGCCAACAGGCAGAGCGCGGCAAAGATAAACATGGCCGCAAGCGAAAATCGGTCGGTCTCTTTCGCCGCGACTGCCGCGGGGGTGCGCGCGCGGCCGAGAAAAGTCACTCCGAACGCCTTGACGAAGCAGGCACCGGCGAGGGCCGCCGACAGCGCAAGCAGCGCGCCCACGGCCGGCACCAGGAAGCGCAAGCCCCAGGAGGGGAGCTGCGGGCTGATCAGAATGGCTTGGAACATCAGCCACTCCGACACAAAACCGTTGAGCGGCGGCAGCGCGGAAATGGCGGCACAGGCCACAAGGAATGCGAATGCAGTCTGCGGCATGCGGTGAATGAGGCCGCCAAGATGCTCCATGTCGCGTTGCCCGGTTGCGGTGAGCACGGCGCCGGCGCCGAAGAACAGCAGACTTTTGAATAGAGAATGGTTGAATACGTGCAGGAGCGCCGCAGTCAAAGACAAGGCGGCCGCCCACGGCATGGCGTGCGCCTTGAAGGCAAGCGCCAGGCCCAAGCCAATGAAGATGATCCCGATATTTTCGACCGTGTGATAGGCGAGCAGCCGCTTGAGATCGTGCTGCATCAGCGCGTAGAGCACTCCCATCACGCAGGTAATCCCGGCGAGCGCAAGCACGAGCATGCTCCACCACCAGGCAGGCTCGCCAAGAAGGTCGAACACGATACGAACGAAGCCGTAGACCGCGACCTTGGTCATGACTCCGCTCATCAGGGCGGACACATGGCTGGGTGCGGCCGGATGCGCGAGCGGCAGCCAGACGTGCAGGGGGACGATACCTGCTTTCGAACCAGCGCCGACCAGAGTGAGACACAAGACGAGCGACGCGACCGCCGGCGAGGGGAAGGCTGCGCGCATCGCATTGAAAGCGTAGCCGCCGTCTGCTCCCGCAAGGAGGCCAAACCCAAGCAGCAGCGCGAGCGTGCCGAAGCTCGCCATCAGGAGATAGATGTAGCCGGCGCGAATATTCTCGCGCACACGATGATGCGCGATCACCAGCGCCCATGACGACAAGGACATGAATTCCCATGCCACGAGGAAGCTGAAAGCGTCGTCGGCAAGCACGACCACGTTCATTCCAGCGAGGAATGCCGGATAGAACGGCAGCACGCGCAGCCGCTCGTGCTCGTGACGGCCATAGCCGATCGCGAACAGGCTTGCTGCGGCGGCGCCAAGGTCGACCACCACCAGAAAAAAAGCGGACAGCGCATCCATCCGGAAACGCGCGCCAATCCATGGCAAGCCGAGCGGCAAGGTGACGCTTGCGGGAAAGGCCTGACCCAGCAACTGGGCGAGTGCGCAAGCGAGCGCGACCAGGGAGAGGATGAAGCAGGCGCCGTAGACAAGGGGCGTGGCCGCCGCAGCGCGTCCAAGCACGACGGCAAACACGGCAGTCACCAAGAGACAGCCCGCGCAGGCGAGAACGATCGTCGTGGTCATTATCGTCATTTTGGGCTCGGCACCTTGAGCCGCACGCCGCGGCCGCCGCCGCTGCTTGTCGCGTTTTCGGCGATGAGTTCAATGCCGGCGGCCTCAAGCGCCGTGACCAGCTTCATCAGGGAGTCCACATTACCGCGGATCACTCCCTCGCTCGCTTCCATGCGCTGGATGGTGGGAAGCGAAAGTCCCGACATGCCGGCGAGCTTACGCTGATCGATGCCAAGGAGCGCGCGGGAGGCGCGAAGTTGGGCGCTGGATATCATGCGGGCATCGCAAGTTATGGTTTTTCAATGCAATATGCTGCTTATTTCATCGAAAATGATATTTCAAGCATCATTAGCCGCGGCCACAAAACAGTTCACCTGTTAAGTCAAAAGAAGATCGTAACGCGCGGGCGCGCGATCATTAGCCAAAAAATTGCAACGACGGCGCCAAACGCCGGGAAGCCAAACGCAAACCAGGTCCAGAACAAGCGATGATATTCTCGGGGCGGTGGTGCGTGTCCTGCGGCGGCGCCAGCCGCGAGGTCGCGCATGCGCCTTTGCATCCAGACAACCGGCAGCCAGAACGCGCCGGCAAGGATATAGAGCGCGATTGAAAGCACGATCCAGCCTTCCAGGAGGGAATAGCCGATGTAATGCGCAAGCAGCACGCCGGTCACGTCACGGGCTGGGCGACGACCGCGATTGCGGTGAAGATGAAATCGGCGATCACCACAATGCGTGCGACTGCCGCAATGACCGAAGCATTGCCGCCGAGATGCGCCATCAGCATGAAAAAGGCGACGCCTGAGCCCGTGCCGAGCAGTGCCGGGTCACTGCAACAAGGGAATGCCCCTGTGCAGCGAGCCGCGCCGCGACCGCCGACCCGATCAATCCGCTCGCTCCGAGCAACAGGACGCGCATATCTTGCCCTGCCTTCGTCAGCGCGGGATCACGGTTGCGCGCGTGCCGGTGCCGGTTGCAAATTGCGCAATGGCGCGTGCGATTTTTGCGCCGCCCTCCGCGGACGGCTCGATCGGATTGGCAAAATCCGCGTCGCTGTCACAGATCAGCCGCAGGTCGATCAAAGTGATCTCGCGTGCAAAGGCCTCGCGCGTGATGCAGTCGTTGAGCAATGCGAGAGCAGCCGCCCCGCGCCGGCGCAGATCGGCATCGGGAAAGCGGGCTTCGTAGATGGTGCACACGGCGGTCGGCAGCTTTTTATCCATCACCTGCGCAAGCATCGCCCGGTAAGCCCGCAGGAAACGCTCGCGCACCGCGGCGAGCTTGTCGAGCGCGATGCCGACCGAGCGCGCATTCTCGTCCAACACGCCTGCTTCTTCCAGCGCATCATTGCCGCCAATGCTCAGCGCAAGGTGGCTCGCATCGGCGGGAAGCTTCGCGAGCTGCGCCTCGATGTCGGCGGTTATTGAACCGTCGCGTGCATTGAGCGTCGCGCGCCAGGAAGCGGGCAGGGCGGAGAGCAACTGCCTTATCACGTCCGGTCCGGCGCCCACATAAGCGGCATTGTCGAAAATGGAATCGCCAAGCAGAACAACGTGATTCATTGCCGAGGCTCCCGAGCATGATCCCGAAAAGTGGGCACCGCTTTTCGGAAAAAGATCATGCTCAAACAAAGAAATCGAGCGGGATGAAGAGTCAAATAAACCCGCTCTACCGGGGAAGGCGCAGGAGGAAGCCAGCGCGGACAGAACCAGATCGCGCCGGCTCAACGAATGCGGCGTGACAGAATAACGCTGCGACGGCGAAGCGCCCATGCTGAGGGGAAATAGCGTGGTCAGAGACAAATCATTGTAAATTGCCGGGCATAACTTTGCACGGCAACAGCCGGGACATCAGCCGTGGTGGCGGGTGATTTCCGGAAATGCCACCAGCAGGTCCAGTTCCTCGGCCCAGGCGATAAAGCTATTGACTGCGGCCCGGCGCTCCTCGTCGGTGCGCGCGCGCTCCAGCCGGTGGAGCACCTCGTCCCGCGCGTCGACCCCGGGGCGCGCCTCGTGCTCGCGCAGAAGGGCGATTGCATCGGCGACCGAGCCGATTGTTCGCCCGTCGCGCAAGTGGAGTTCGGGCTGGATGCGAAGCGGGTTGATCATTCCCCTGCGTAACCGCTGAAGCGGCGCATGGTTCCGACCGAAGTACCAGGAGAGCGCCCAGACCCCCGATCACGACGAAGGAAAACCGGGGGGCGCAATGAACCGCTGCACGACGTTTTCACTTCGGATTGCGCAAAGTCGCACTGCTCGACGGCTGCAAGCAGAGAACATCAGGCTCGTCGCCGCCGTGGATGGCCGGCACAAGGCCGGGCACGACGCGGAAATCAGCGCTTCGACTTAAAGTTTCGCTTGCGAACTAGCGCAGGCGGACCGCCGCCGCTCTCTCCGGCCGACCGCCGGCAATGGGAGGCACTTGCGGCGGCACAATTGCGTCGACTTCTCCGTCGCCTGCCCGCATCAAATGCGTCGTCTTGCAAACCGGACAGTAAAGCTTGACCGAAAGGGAGCGCACCTTCGCCAAGCTCGTTTCATCCGTATGGACCCCGCTATCGATGGTTTGACCGGAGTTAGGACACCGGAACAGCAACTGACCCATAACACCCACCTCGTTCCAGACCGGGAACTGTGCGCAGCCTAACATGGAACACTCATCAACGCAGGTGATTGCCGCCCGGCATTATTTTTTGTTTTTCCGCAGATCTGGCTGCGGCGCAGTTAGGCGAACTTTACGCATCGCGCGCTGCTGGCGCCTTGTTCAATTGCGAGATCGCCGCCTCGATGTAGCCCTGTCGGTAAGGGAACCAGTGGACGGCCCGGCAATAAGGACAACGCACGCGGATTTCGCGTCTCCAATTGTCCTTCACCAGATGCGGATTGCCGGACACCGCGACATGAATGGGCTTACTTGCCTGCGGACAGCGGAATTCAAGCAATACGGAGGGCTCATTGGCGACCGCCGGCAGTACGATCTCAGGGGAAGCCCTATTCATGGCGCGAGCCTTCGCCGCTATGCTGCTCCCAAGCGGTGGCGCGGCAAATAACATGCGTTAAGGTGGCGGCCTGCTAGTGTCCCGGTTCCGACGTTCGTATCACTTTGCAGCACTCTCGCAAACGAACGTCGGAACCAAAGGGACACTAGCAACTATTTGATTCTAGTGTGGCTTTGGATTTGACGTTCCTACAAATGATTCGCGGCAATGCTGATAGGAACGTCAAATCCGCCACACTTGCGGGCTACAGGGTGAAAATCAACTGGCTTGATCGATGCAGGCGCTCTTTATCGGGCAAACTTATATCGACGTTACCTTTCTGACCGACCGGCTGCCGGTCGGCGACGAGAAGCACGTCGCCTCTTCGTATGCGGTTTCGTTCGGCGGCAACGCGGTCACCGCCGCTTTTTGTTGTGCCAAGTTGTCGATTGCGCCGGATCTCATCACCACCATGGCCGACGACTGGCTGGGACGCATGTTCCTGGACATGGCGATGAAATATGCAATCTCGGTTCACCCGCGGAAGGTGCGAACGTCCTCGCTCTCGTTCATCATGCCGAAAGAGGGCAAGCGCGCCATTGTTCGCTGCCGGGACGACAAGTATCTGCACCCGTTCCCGGCGCTCGATCTCACGGGCTGCCGCGCGCTGCACATCGACGGCCATCAGGCGGACGCTGCCATTCACTATGCCAAGCTCTGTCGCTCGGCCGGGATTCTCACCTCGTTGGACGGCGGCGGAGTGCGCGCGAATACCCATGAGCTGCTGGCCTTTATTGACGTCGCCATGGTCGCGGAGCGCCTCTGCGAGCAGATGCAGCTCACGCCCGCGGCGATGCTGGATTATCTGAAAGGCAGGGGCTGCCGCATCGGCGGCGTCACTTTGGGCGAGCGTGGCGTGCTTTGGTACGACGAAGATGGCGACGTGCGCAGCGAGCCGGCTCTGAAAGTGCCGAAGAGCCGGGTGATCGATACGAGCGGCGCCGGTGACGTCTTTCACGGCGCCTACATCTATTCTTATCTGGCCGAGCCGGAGAAAAGGTGGGAGCAGCATTTCAGCTTTGCGCAGGCTGCTGCCGCCCACAAGATTCAGCACCTCGGCAACGAGGCTGGCTTGCCTTCACTTGCGGACATCGGCCGCGTGCGCCGCGAGTTCGGTCACGTCGACCTTGCCGCCGTCCGCGGCTAATGGGCCGTCACTGCCTGCTGGCGATTGCCGAAAGGGGGGCGGCTGACTGGATGGTGACTTGCTGGCTCAAGGCGAGCTGCCAGCGATTGTCCCGCAACGTCCAGATCTGTGCGTTGGTATAGGGCTTGCCGCCACGATAGGGGACGTGCTGGGAAATCATCACCGCCGAACTCGAACCGGCGTCGAAAATCCGCATCGCAGTGACCGGATCCGCGGATGTGCCGTTGCCGGCATCCTGCCGGCGTTTGGCAATATCCACGCGCTCCTGCTTGTTACGCACTGCGGTATCGTTGACGATCATGAACTCGTCGGCGATGAAGCCTGCCCATTGCGCCGCGTCGGGCTTCCATTCCAGTATTTTTGTTTTCTGCCAGGCGGCGAGGATGTCCTTGTCCATCTGCCGCCTGGGAACGTAGGGCACGGAGCGGCAAGGATTGTCGCAATCGCCGACGCTGGCAGCGGGGCGCTCCAAGGATGCCTCTCCTTGCGCCGACACGACCGGAGTTTCCATCACCAGGATGGCTTTCCACCCCTGGCGCCGCTTGACGAGCACGCGCAGAAAACGCGAATCCTTGTGCGTGCCGCGAACGGTCAGCATGCGGCCATAGAAATGCGTCTCGACCGCATTGTCGGGCTCGCTCGCCGCCGCAAGCCGGGACGGGTCCTTGAGCCACTCGCGGCGCGGAAAGGCCTTCCCGTCACGGCCGATGAAGGCAAAGTGCCGGTCGAGCAATCCGCCCAGCGACTTCACGTCGGCCTTTGCCATGGTTGAAATAAAGTTTCGATCGGCCTGCCTTGCAGCCTGCTCCTCGTCGACCGGACCGGCACGGTGCATGGCGAGGCTGCCGGCGCCAAGCCCCGCAATACCGGCGAGCGCAAGGGCGGCGATAATCAGGCGGCGCATCAATGTCTCCGCGGGGGAGGGAAGGCGGCGGGTTCTCTTATCATTGCCCGGTTGCGGCGTCACATCGCGATTTCGTCGCAGGGTGGCCGGCGAAGATTACGTTCCTCTTAACCTCTTGCCAACACGCGCGTCCGTCCGGCCGATGTGATATCTGCCCGGGAGAAGCCCGGGACGCGCAATGCTGGATTATCTCTCCATCGAACGGCTCGGCAAACAATTCGCCGCCCATGGCCATGCCGCCTGCAAAGACGTTTCGTTCGCGGTCGGACAGAGAGAATTCGTTTCGCTGATCGGGCCTTCCGGCTGCGGGAAATCAACTCTTCTGCACATTGTCGCCGGCTTATCCGCCCCCACCACCGGCAGGGTGCTCCTGCGCGGGGAAATCGTGGATGCCCCGCGACCGGAGATGATGTTCATCTTTCAGCAGTACAACAAGTCGATTTTCCCGTGGAAATCGGTGCTCGACAACGTCTGTCTCGGGATGAAATATCGCTCGGCGGCGCCGCGCCGGGAGATTGAGAGGCTTGCCCGCGAACAGCTCAAGCTCGTCGGGCTCGAACGCTATGCCGACTACTACCCCTATCAGCTTTCCGGCGGAATGCAGCAGCGGGTCGCCATTGCGCGCGCACTAGCACGGCGTCCGGAAATCCTGCTCATGGACGAGCCGTTCAGCGCGCTTGACGCCATGATGCGCGTTGAGCTGCAGGATCTCCTGCTCTGGCTCTGGCAGGAGATCGGGCTCACCATTCTGTTTGTGACCCACGACCTCGACGAAGCGCTCTATCTCGCACAGCGCGTTGTGCTCATGAGCGCTTCGCCTGGCACCGTCGCCGAGATTGTCGATGTGCCGCTGGCTTATCCCCGCAGTCAGCTGCAGAGCCGCCGCGAGCCGGTCTATCTGCAACTGCGGGAACAGCTTTATCGCTCCATGGTGGCGCAGGTGGTCGCGGGACGCGCGGAGGTCGTATGACGAAAGGGCTCGTGCGCTGGCTCGAGAGTTCCCGCATCTCGGGCATCCTGCTGATCGTTCTGCTGCTCGTATTCTGGCAACTCTCGGCGGTCTACCTCATGCAGACGCCAACCTGGCCGCCGGTGACCCGTATCTTCGCCGCCTGGTACGAGAACGTCGCCGACGGCACGCTGCCCCTGCACCTCCTCGCGACGCTGTGGCGGCAGATGCTCGGCTACGCGCTTGCGGTCGTATTCGGCATCAGCCTTGGCCTGGCAATGGGCTATTACCGGATTCTCAACAACCTGTTGGAGCCGCTCGTTGAGATCTTTCGGCCAGTTCCCGGCCCGGCTTATCTGCCGGTGCTGGTATTGTTCGTCGGCATCGGCAACGAGATGAAAGTCGTGCTGATCATGGTTGCGTCGTTGTTTCCCATCCTGCTCAATACCTACGGGGGCGTGCGCGCCATCGATCCGGTGCAGCTCGATACTGCCCGCACTTTAGGCTTGACCACGGCGCAGACCATGCGCGAAGTGGTGCTGCCGGCGGCAAGTCCGCAGATTCTCACCGGGATGCGAATCAGCCTTGCCATCTCGCTCATTCTCGCCATTCTCTCGGAAATGATCGTATCGACCGACGGCCTCGGCTATTTCACGCTTCTGGCCGAGCGCACTTTCAAGGTCCCGGAAATGTATGCCGGCATCTTTACGCTCGCGCTGTTCGGCTATGTCCTCAACCGCCTGTTTCTTTTCGCCGAAGCAAAGCTTATCCGCTGGCATCAGGAGAGCAGCGGCCGTAAATAAATCGAAAGGAAATCCATGACCCGGCTCCTCCAAGCGCTCTGCGCGAGCGGCATTGCCGCGCTGGCTCTACCCTTGCCGGCGCCCGCCCAGGCGCCAACGCGCATCCGCGTCGCCTATATTCCGATTGCGAATTACGCAGCGCTGCAGGTCGCGCGCGACAAAGGCTATTTCGCCGAAGAAAAACTGAGCGTGACCTGGGCGCCGGTCGCGCAAGGGGCGGTGGCGGTGGAGGCGGTCTTCGGCGGCAGCGTCGAGATCGGCGGCAGCGCGATTTTTGAGACCATGGTCGCGCGCGGCAATGGCCTCGATGTCATGTTCGTGGCTGCCGGAACCCGCATCAGGAGCGCACCCCCGGACAACAACGGCGTCCTGGTACGCACCGACGACGCCATCCGCAGCCCCGCCGATCTCGCCGGCAAGAAGATTTCTGCGGGGCTCATCAACAGCGTCAACTATATCCACATGGTGGAATGGCTGCGCAAGAACGGCGTCGATCATGCCAAGGTCGAATTTCTGGAAATTCCCTTCCCGCAAATGGCCGATGCACTGTTTCAGAAACGCGTCGACGCGGTGTGGAATGTGGAGCCGTTCGTCACCTTCATGACCAAATCGGGCAAGGCGCGGGTCTTCGCCTATCCTTTTCTCGACAACATCCCCGGGATGGACATCGCCAACTACATGGCAAAGGAGAGCTGGCTCAAGGCCAACGCCGATGTGGCGCGCGGGTTCAAACGCGCCATCGATCGCGGCACGCTCGCTCTCGCGAACGGCTCCAAGGAGGAGCGCGACGACTGGGTGGCAAAGTTCACGGGCATGAAGCTCGAAGTGGTCAAGGACGTAACGCTGCCGGTGTTCTCCACCGAGTTCAATCCGGCCAGCCTGCAGGCCAACCTCGACCTCGGCGTGCGCTACAAAATGATGAAGCCGTTCGACGTGAAGACGATGATATGGAATCCTTAATTGTGGATGGACGACTCGCATCCTCAATCCGTCACTCTGAGGTGCTCGGCGCGAAGCGCCGAGCCTCGAAGAGTGGCGGCCGGTTCCGGGCCGTTCATCCTTCGAGGCCCGCGCGCTTTA
This sequence comes from uncultured Alphaproteobacteria bacterium, assembly GCA_963817135.1. Classification (GTDB taxonomy): domain Bacteria; phylum Pseudomonadota; class Alphaproteobacteria; order Rhizobiales; family Xanthobacteraceae; genus VAZQ01. The sequence goes on from CAWFNG010000004.1 coordinate 27,888, forward strand.
ATTGATTCACCGTGCTGCGCGTGCGCATAACGCGCGGGCACCTCAGGATGACGGACCAAATCATGTCAACGAGGAGCGCTGAAATGCTGAGCACGCTTGCCGACAAGCTCCGGCCGGAGCACTGCGCGATTCTCATTGTCGATGTGCAGAACGACTTCTGCGCCGAAGGAGGCGCCATGCACAGGGAGGGCCGCGACCTTTCGCTGGTGAAGCCGATGGTGCCGCGGCTTGCCCGCCTGATCGATGCGGCGCGACTCGCACAGGTCCGCTGCATCTGGATCCGCAACGTCTACAATACGGGACCGAACTGGTACCTGTCCGAAGTCTGGCTGGAACAGGCAAAGCGCCGCCGCCGCGGCGCATATATCAGCTACCCCGTATGCGAAGCCAATGCCTGGAACGGCGACTTTTACGAGATCAAGCCGCTTCCCGACGAGGCGATTGTCACCAAGCACCGCTACGGCGCATTCGAAAGCAGCGACCTCGATCTGGTGCTGCGCTCACAAGGCATTCGCACCGTGGTCATGACCGGCGTGGCAACCAATGTCTGCGTCGAGACCACCGCGCGCCAGGCGTTCCTGCGCGACTACTACGTCGTGTTCACCAGCGACTGCACCGCAACCTACGACCAGGCCGACCACGATGCCGCGTTGCGCAATATCGACGCCTATTTCGGCCAGGTCGCGAACGCGGAGGAGGTGATGGCCTGCTGGCGGCCGGCGCGGCTGCGCGCGGTGGCTCAGTAGCCCGGATTTCGCTTCGCTTCATCCGGGCTACAGCTCTCGCACGAATTTAAGCAGCATTTCGTCGCCGCCTGGCCCGGCGATGAGTGGAGAGGCCGACCGGGAGCCCGTCGACCGATCCGAGCGGCAGGCTTAACTGCGGCGCGCCCAAGGTGCCGGCAGATGGTGGTGAGCGTGCTGATCGCGGTGCGCCGCGCCCACATGGCCGAGCGGGATTGACCGCGCAGCGGTGCCGGCGAGGGCGCTGTCGGCAGGCAGACCACGATATCGGGCTTGAGCATGGGGAGAAGCTCGGCGCGCCGCGCCGCACGGAATTCCCGCGCGCGAGCGAGTGCTGCATCTTCCGTGCGCATGCCGCGCAGGAAATTATCGGCGATCTCGAACGCAAAGCGCGGATTATGCGCATCGATCCAGTCGCCGAAAGTATCCCACGCCTCGCGTCCCTGGATGGCGCGCTGATGCGCGAACCAGTCCGCAAGGGGTACCGTCGCCGAGACAGGCCGGGTTCTCGCTGTTGCCGATGCGGCTCGACAGTCGCTCGACGGCCGGCGCGAGCGCCCTGGCGGTTTCCGGCTCGGCCACGGCAAAGGCATCGCTTGCAACAATGAGGTGGCGTGGCTCTCTCGCGGCGCGGAGTTCGACGCCGAGCAGAACTTCTCCGACGCGCGCGAGCAGGTCGCCGTCGCGGGCAAACCAGCCGATGGTGTCGAAACTCGGCGCTTGTCCGACTACGCCTTCGAGCGGCACACGTCCATGCGTGGGGCGAATGCCGTAGATGCCGCAGAAGCTCGCGGGAATGCGCACGGAGCCGCCGGTGTCGGTGCCGAGCGCAAAATCGACCAGACCGCCCGCAACCGCCGCGGCCGAGCCGCTCGACGATCCGCCGGGCACGCGATCCGCCGCCCTGGGATTGATCGGCGTTCCGTAATGCGCATTCTCGCCGAAAATTCCCCGCGACAGTTCATCCGTGTGGGTCTTGCCGACCATGCCGGCGCCGGCATCGACCAGTCGCTGCACGACGGGAGCGGTGCGGAGCGCAGGGGCATGCAGCGCAAGCCAATCCGGATTGCCCGCCCCGGTCACGTGCCCTTCGATGTCGAACAGATCCTTGGCCGCAAATGTGCAGTCCTTTGCAGCGGTCCTTCCGGCGCGCCGTTGAGCCGTGCGGTGGAATGCGCGCAGAACGCATTGAGCGGATCGGGCATATTTTCCTACTCGCGCGCGACCGCGCGGATTGCGGCGTCGCTGGTGGGGAGGCTCGCAAGCTCCGCGAGTGTGATCGGTTTGATCGGCGGGCGCAGGCGATAGGTGCCGATCTCCTGCGGGTGTTGTGGAATGCGCTTTCGCCATCAGCTCGGTTACCGTGAGGTTGCACAGCCGCCCCTGACAGGGTCCCATGCCACAGCGCAGAAACGCCTTGAGCTGATTGGGACCGGGGCACCCCAGCGCGGCCGCCTCGGCGATGTCTTTTGCGCGCACTTCCTCGCAGCGGCAGACCAAAGTCTCGCCGTCGGGCCGGCGAAATTGCGGTGCCGGTCGGTAGAGGAGGTCGAGAAAGGCGCGCCCGCGCGCGAAACGGCGCAATGACGCGCGTGCAGCTTTTTCTTCGGCGGCCAGTGACGGATGCGGCTTGACGGCGCGGACGGCTGCGACTGCCGCGAGCTGGCCTCGCGCCTCGGCCGCTTCCGCCCCGGCAATGCCGGCGCCGTCTCCGGCAATCGCCAGGCCGGGCACATTGGTTGCGCCGTAGTCGTCGACCATGGGCGTCCAACAGAGCTGCGCGTCGCTCCAGCGATGGGTGACGTTGGCGGACATCGCGAGGTTGCCATTGGGCACCACGCCCTGGTGCAGCAGCAACACGTCGGCAGGCAGCCGTTTCTCGTTGCCGCGCTGCGTGCGATAGGCCACCGCCTCCAGTCGTTCATTGCCTTGCGCGGCAAGCGCGACAATTCCGCCGATGACGCGCACTTCCCGCCGGACCGCACGCATCAACCGCAAGCCTTTTGCAAAATAGGGCGAGGCGGCAAACGCGGCGGCATGAGGGAGCGCGCGCGCCCAATTTGCGCGCGGAGTGGTGTCAAGGATCGCTTCGACATGCACGCCTGCCTGCAGATATTGCCAGGCCAGCAGCCAAAGGAGCGGCCCGCAGCCCGCAAGCACGGTGCGTCGCGCCGGCACCAGCGCTGACGACTTGAGCAGGACCTGCGCGCCGCCCGCGGGCATGACGCCGGGCAGCGTCCAACCGGGGATTGGGAAAGGGCGCTCGACGGCGCCGGTTGCAAGGATGATGCGCCTGCTCCTGATCAGCCGCGCGGCACCGCCGACCGAGAGGGCGATCTCGCCTTCCCGCAACAGGCCCCACACGGTAGCGCCGGCCACATAATGCACACCGCTCGCCAATGTCGTGCGCGCGAGCGCCGCGCCGCGCCAATAGTCGCCGCCCAGTGCTGCACTGGTTCGCATCGGTGAGTTGGTAATGCTGCGAAAGATCTGGCCTCCCGGCTGTGCCTGCTCGTCGAGCAGCACGCAATCGAGTCCCATGCGCGCGCACAGGCCTGCGGCGGCAAGTCCCGCCGGTCCCGCGCCGACCACCGCCACGTCGTAGCGCTCGCGCAGCTGCACGACCTGATACTGCGGCGCTAGTGACTGCGCGCCGGCTGCATCGCTCTCGCCTGCGTCGCGCTTGCCGCGCTGCGTCTCGATGCGCATGCCGTTGCGCACGGGGGTCATGCAGGCTTGCCGGTTGCCCATGCCGTCGATGGTGACGAGGCAATCGAAACACGCGCCCATCAGACAATACGGAGCACGCGGCGCGCCGGAGACCGGCGTCGTCCGGCAAACGAGACGGCCCGCCGCCAGCATGGCCGCCGCCACGCTGTCGCCCGCCTGCGCCGGCGCAGCCGCGCCGTCGACGGTGATGGTGAGCGAAAGGTGGTTCGCCTCAGTGAGCCGTCGGAACATGGAATCGCCGCGTGCTGAATGCCTCGACGCCGTCCTGCCGCAGCGTGCCCGCATCGATCATTTCCGGCAGCACCAGGGCGTGGTTGGCGGCGAGCGTCACACCGCTGTGACAGGTGGCGATGAATGCGCCCGGACAAGTCTCCGACTGGTCATAGATGGGAAACCCGTCTTTTGGCATTACCCGCAGCGCCGCCCAGCAGCGCACCACGTTCAGGCGGCCAAGCAGTGGGAGCATGCGCACCGCGCGTTGCGCCATGACGCCGAGCACTTCGCTGCCGACCGAGTCGTCATAGCCGGCCTCTTCCACCGAATCGCTGATCATCACGCCGCCTTCGTCGGTCTGGCGGATGGTGTGGACGATATAATCCAGGAACGGCGCAACCTTCTCCGTGACAATGATCTGGCCGCGCTGCGGGCGCACCGGCGCTTCGATGCCGAGCATGGGGGCCAGCTGCGCATTGCCAAGGCCGGCGGCAAGCACCAGACGCTGCGCGCTGATTTCCCCGTTTGCGGTGGTGAGCCGGAACTCGCCGGCGCCGCGCTCGATCGTTTCCACGCGGCGGTTGCTGAAATAGCTGCCGCCGAGGCTCTGGAAACCGATATGCAGCGCGCGCAGCAGGCGCAGCGCATTCACGTCGCCGTCGTGCGGCGAAAAGCTCGCGCCGATCACTTCGGGCCCGATCTGCGGGACGAGCTTTTTCGTCTCGGCGTGGTCGAGCATGCAATGCTCGAACGCGACCATTCCGGGCTGGTTGTGCAGACGCTTCAAGGCGAGCGCCCGGTTCTCGAATTCGCGTTCGGAAAGGAGAAGATGCAACCCGCCGGGACGGCGATAGCAGACGTCGAGCCCGGTTTGCGCCTTGAGCGCATCGGCAAATTGCGGCCAGCGCTGCGAGGATTGCATGGTCCAGCGGCCATATTCGGACATGCCGCTGCCTTTGCTCTGCACCCACACCAGCGCAAAATTGCCGCGCGAAGCGCGGTAGGCGATATCGCCCTCATCGAGCACGGCGACGCTGCGCGCGCGCCGTGCCAGTCCCCAGGCAATCGCCATGCCGACGAGGCCGCCGCCGACCACGGCAAGGTCGAATTCATTCGGCTGCGTGCGCGCAATTGTCATTGCGATGGAATGTATCTAATACGGGCGCGCCCGGGAAACCCAATCTGCCTAGGTGAAAATGCCGATCGACGTGCACGCCCATTACGTCCCGCACCGCATTCTCGCGACCCTGGAAGAGCGCGCGCGCGAGTTCGGCGTCTCGCTCATAAAGACGCCGCCGCAATGTGCGCTGCATTTCGATTACGGGCTGAAGGTTCGCCCGTTCTTTGCCAAGCTCATCGAGCCGGTGAACGAGCGGCTCGATGGCATGGCGGGGCAGGGCGTCACCTGCCAGGTGCTCTCGGTGTGGCCCGATATCTTTGCCTATGGGCTCCCTGGCGCCACAGCGGCGCGCTGGCACCGGCTGATGAATGAATTGCTGGCCGAGCTTTGCCGCCAACATCCGCAGCGCTTCGCGCTGTTTGCTTCGGTGCCGCTTCCCGATGCGGCTCGCGCGGCGCGCGAGGCCGAGTTTGCCATGAAGGAATTGGGCGCCGCGGGATTGGTTGTCGCCGCCAATGTCGAGGGCACCAATCTCGGCGAGGTTGCGCTCGACGAGTTCTGGCATGCGGCCGTCGCGTTGGACGCGCCGATCTTCATTCATCCGGTGCAGGCGATGCCGGCCCCGCGCACCGGCAAATTCGCCCTGGCGCAGATCGCGCAATACACCTTCGATACCACGCTGTGCGTCGGCTCGCTGATTTTCTCCGGCGTGCTCGACCGTTTTCCCGCGCTGCGGCTCATTCTCTCGCACGGCGGGGGCGCCTTTCCCTATCTGCTCGGCCGCTTCGACTGTATGCACGCGCGCATGGATCGCGTCACGCAGGGGGACGTCGCGCAGATGGCGCCGTCGAGCTACGCGCGGCGCTTTCATTACGACACCATCTTGCACAGCCCCATGCAGCTGCGCTGGCTCGCCGAGGCGGTGAGCGTGGAGCGCATCGTGCTGGGGAGCGACTATTCGTTTCCGCCGGCCGATCTCGATCCCATCGGCACGGTGCGCAAGGCGGGCTTCTCCGAAGTGGAGACGGCCAAGATCCTCGACTACAATGCGCGCGAGCTGATGCCGCGCCTGCCGGCTCAATAGATAATGAATCAACAAGGGGAGACATTGATATGGACCTCAAGCTGCAAGGCAAGAAGGCCGTGGTCACCGGCGCGAGCGCGGGCATCGGCAAGGCGGTCACCCGCGCCCTGGCGCGCGAGGGCGTCGATGTCGCGATCTGCGCGCGGCACAAAGCGCCGCTCGATCGGCCGCCGCCGAGATCGCCAAGGAGACCGGCCGCAAGATCGTGCCCATCGCCGCCGATCTCACCAAGTCGGGCGATGCCGAAAACTTCGTCAAGCAGGCGCATGCGGCGCTGGGACGCATCGATATTCTCGTCAACAATGCGGGCTCGGCCCCCGGCGGCGTCATCGAGCATCTGACCGAGGAGGAATGGGCAAGCGCCCTGCAGCTCAAATTCATGGGTTACGTACGCTGCATGAAGCACGTTCTGCCGATCATGCAGAAGCAGAAGAAGGGGCGGGTGGTGAATGTCATCGGCAACGACGGCGTGAAGGTCTCCTACTGGGAGATCGCGCCCGGCGCCGCCAACGCCGCCGGCCAGAACCTGACGGTGTCGCTCGCGAGCCAATACGGCAAGGACAATATCAGCTTCGTCTGCGTCAATCCCGGACCGGTGCGCACCGAGCGCTGGACCGGCCTCGTCGAGGCCATGGCGCGCGACATGAATCTGAGCGTGGAGGAGGCGGACAAGCTCGCCCCCGCGAGCATCCCCTTGGGACGCATCGCCGAATCCGAGGAGGTCGCCGACCTGGTGACGTTTCTCGCCTCCGACCGCGCCTTCTTCGTGAACGGCACCATGATCGAGATCGACGGCGGCCAGGAAAAGCCGCTGATGGACAAGTTGCGCGACCGCAAGTGAGCTGAGCCACAAACAATGAGCGATTCCGTGAATCTGCTCATGTTTAGATGTGTCCGTCATTCCGGGGCGCCGCGAAGCGAAGCGGAGCGGCGAGCCCGGAAACCATAACCCCTGCTGGGATTATGGATTCCGGGCTCTCGGCCTTCGCTGCGCTTCGGCCTCGCCCCGGAATGACATGGGCTATACCTACTGCTCCATCGGCACCGTGCTCTTCTGACCTTCGTCGAGCAGAATGAATTCCAGGAAAACAAGCTTTCCCGTAGTGCTGGCGTTCCAGTGAGCGTGCACCGTGCCGGGCTTGACCAGAAGCGAATCGCCGACGTTGAGCGTGACCGGCTCCCTGGCATCCTCCTGCACGCTCATCGTTCCTTCGAGCACATAAAACACCACCTGGCTGGTGTGATAATGTCTGCGGTTGCGTGCGCCCGGCTGGTAGGTGACGCGCTGCACGATTGCAGTCTTTGCAGGCGCGCCCGGAACGGCCTGGCGCACCAGAACCTCCGGCGTGATGCCGGGCACTTCGGCCGGCGGGCGGGGCGGCGGCACTTCAGGCGTTGCTTTCTGCTCCTGCGCGCGCACTGCGGTGGTCCAGAGGAGCGCGCCTGCCGCCAGCAGGATCGCGAGATGTGCGTCGCGGAGCCGTTCCCAGAGGATTCATTCCATTGCTCCTATTTGCTGTGGCATCTACAAAAACTCCCGCGGTATCCCGGTCCATTTCTCCCTGCCGCGATAGAACAGCGGCTTCTTGCGGTGCCTGGCCAGATACGCCTTGTAGCGCGCGCGCATGCGTTCAATGCGCCGGCGTGACGCCTTGATGGGCCGGTGGCGAATGTCGATCAGGAACCGTTCCACCGCCCACATGTTCCTCGCCGCGAAGCGCCAGTCGTAGTTTCCAAGCTGCCGCAGGTCGACGACGGCGTAACCGGTAATGGCGCCGGTCAAGTCGATATACGCGTCGAAATAGCTCATGGCGAGCGCGCGCGGCGAGGCGAATACCGGCTTTCGCCCGTGCAATCCCGGGTCGCGCGAGCGGGCAACCGATCCCCATTTGCCGCGCCGGCGGTAGACGAAAATGACATGGTCGAGCATGTCGATGGATTCGAACGTCATCAGCAGCGGCGGATAGCCGTGCTGCTCGAGAATGCAGGCTGCCGCGAGCGCCGCTTCGAGGCAATGCGCCTTGCCGTGGCGCGAAAACCTCGCGAAAACTGCGCAGCGTGCCGCCGCGCGGCGGCGGTTCGGTATTGTAGGGGAGCCGGTTGAGGAAATTCTGCACCGCGATCGGCGTGCGCAGCCGCCGGATCAGCCGGCGCTCGGCAGCCGTGAAGCTTGCGAGCGCGGGAGCCGTCGTGTGCAGCGGTGGCGGGCGCGCAATTCGTCGGGGCATGTCGAGTTCATGTGCGTACAGAGCGCAAAGAGCCGGGCTCATGAGTGTCCTGTGCGAAGGCAGACGTCAGAAGCGGGCCGCGAACGTCGGGATGAGACGCGGCGTAAATCAGGAACACACCAATCAGGAAGATGAGCAAGCCCCAATGACGGGCCAAGATAGAGGCTCTCTCGCGAGGGGCGCTTTGCCGTAAATCACCCGCAACATCGGTACCGGAACGATGAACTGAAGCAGCGCAACCGCAGTCAGCGCGCCTGTGACGATCAGAATGAGTTCAATGTGCGCGCCAATCATTCTGCGCTCCTCTGAGCCTAATGATCGACACTCGCAATCATCGCCAGGCCGTTCGCCAGGACTGACTGATCCTGATCGATGCAGCATCGTCGGCGCTAGTCTGGTCCGGCGCGTTCCATCCTTCGATCACCAGGACAAGGCGGCCTATGGCGGTTTCGGCTGCCAAAGGTAGCGACGGCGACAGACCAACCACTGGCGCAAGGGTGACGGATGCCGTGGCGGCGATAAAAGCTCTGCGGTCGATCATACGGCTGCACCTTCGTAATCATTCACCGATGTCTCGTTGACAGCGTGGCCGACGCCCTTCCTGATCGTAGAAAGAAGCTCAGATGCGACTGCAGCATTGCCCGCCGAGCTGGCGATGTCGTACGCCTGTTCTAGCGCCCTCCGCGTGGGTCGATTGGCAACGTTGATGCGCGCCAGATGAAGGGCTCTGTGGCAGTCGTTCCCACTACCGGCGTAGAACTCCGCGCCGTGATCCGCAAAGGCAAGCAGGTGGCGTCCGAGGAGAGCCTCGAACCCGGAGCGGGCTGCTTCCATCTGGGCTGCGGCGTCCACGAGCTTACCTTGCGCAGACAGCACGTCGGCCAGGCGCCAATTGACCTCCGGGTCACCAATGGCAATGATCGGTCGAAGCAGCGCTTCTGCGTCGCTCAAGCGGTCGTCCGATAGAAATATTTCAGCCAAATGCACTCGCGCCTTCGCGTAACTTGGCAGGACATCAATCGCTTTTTCATACCATCCGGCAGCACGACCTCGCTCGGGCGCAGGTACGAGCTCTCCCCAGAGCACGCCGAGTTGAAAGCACACCCAAGCCGGAGGGAATGGCGAGACATCCTGGTAACCGCTCAAGGCGCGTCTGTAAGTTTTGTCGGCGTCGTCCCACTCATGCATGTCGGCCAGCAGGGATCCCAATGCAACGAGGTCTTCGAGCCGATTATATCGACTTGCTATTCGGCGACGCGCACCCAGCACTCCGTGGAGATTTACCCCGCACGCCTGATCAATATTCAACAACAGGTGTTGGACATCGTCCGTTGACGCTCCGCTAGTCTCAGCGCGCGCGAGGAATAGTCGCGCGTCGTCAAAGCGATGCATCATCGATGCAGCTCTGGCTCGAATTCAGCGCCGTGCGTGCTGATGCTGCATCAGCTTGCACGAGCTCGGATACAAGAAATTCAATGCGGTCGAGGGCTGATATATCGCCAACGAATTGAGAGGTCAGCTGCTCATGTTCGACGACAGCCTCGGCGACGCCGTCCCGCAGCGGATCCTGAAGGAACCGGCCCCAGGATCGCCGGCGCGCGCTCTCCAAGTTGGTGACTGCGATATCGCCGTCCGTCACCATCAAGTCTTCGCTGACAAAGTCGAAAGCTGCGCTCATCTGGCCTCACCAAAACGCGACTTCAAGCTGGCAAGCCCGGTCTTGAAAAGAGTTGATACGATCGCTCGCACAACGATATCGGGCTGGTTGTCCGGTAGAAACTGCGCGCGCCAAACAACGGAGCTGCCGGAGCCCCTTGGATTGACTTCAAAAACTCCGGTGTAGTTCGATGCCGGAATACCGCTGATGTTCGAATAACGGTAAAACCTGCTTGAATTATCGATTGCTTCAAGACGCTCGACAATTTGCTTGCCATCGATCGTTTCAATGGCGCGCAATTGCCCTATGCCGGAGCCGATCAGCCGGACATTGGCAACCAAGGGATGCCAACTGGGATCGAATTGCCCAACCAAGGTCCAAACTCTGTCCGGTTCGGCATCGAGATCGACAGTTTCCGCCATGCTTTGCAACTCCGTGTTAGGATCGGCAAAGTATGGAAAAATCTTCGTACCGGGCTTCGTCGCTTGTCTCGCGCCGCCCTGCAGAAATTCGCGATCGTGGTTCACCAGCCAAGTTACCAGGATGTCGATGACGTTTGCGTCAACCGTGCGGCCACCCCCCGTTTCATAGACACGGCTATTGAGCGTGCTTCGTTCAATCTCAAGATGGCTGGTGTCAGTGATGGGTTTTGCAACGTCAAAAATCAAATAATCGTCCAGAAAGACGTTGGCGTTGGCCGCGAGTGCGGGCGGCGTCCAGTCCTGCTTTTCGTCGAGCATATCGTAGTGGGCAAAACTCTCCTTGAGGCGCTGGAGGAACATGCCCCGGTGCTCGCTTGCAATGGCGAATGGCGTTTGCTGATTCCACAGATCGCGAATGTCTTCGATGCCCGGGCCGTAGTTCATTCGTATGTTGGTTTGCTCGGGGCGGCCGACCCAATCGAGACGCAGGGGCGGCGGCCCGACTGGCGAAGTGCGGAGAAAGCGGAATCGTTTCGGCGATTACGCCGAAGAGAGATCCTTTGTCAGTATCCAGGACGCGCTTGGTATCGAACTCGATGACGATACAAAGTACGTTGTCGTGCTGCAGCACGTTGGGAATGGCTCTCATTTTCGGCATAAGGACCCATGCCAGATAAAATGGGTCGGATCGCAATCCGGCAAAGATACGAAAAACGCCATCCGGAGTGGATGCTCCGGTCTTGTCGTTGACGACCACACGGAGCGTTTGTCCATCGGGCAAAGCGAAAGTACCTCGCTGGACAGGTTTTGTGCCCGGCGGGCCGCGCTCCAGCAAGTCAAAACGGCAGGTGAAACGGAGCTCTTGGTCGCCGGTCTTGAATTGCGCCGCATCGCCGAGACCCGCGACGGCAACCGGGCGGACAACTATCGAGCAACTCACCGCATTGGAAAACATTGCATCGGCGCCGGCGGACGGGAAGAGGCACGCCGCGAGTACCGTTCGGGCCGGATTTTCCGGGCTTGTGAACGCGAACAAATCGGTGAGATCCCCTGCGGGGTCGCCGATTTGCCGAGGCCCATCGATGTGATCCGACATAGCGGGCTCCGTGGCTTTGTCTTGGACTTCACGACGGCCGAGGCGTGACCGAGGGAGACAGTCACGCCACGAATGATATCACGGCTGCGGAAGGCGACCCTCCGGGAAACCGCCAAAGGGCGTCACGCGACCCGGCTGTTCGGGAATGGATTTCAGATACTCGACGAGTGCCCAGCGTTCCTCGTCCTTCAGCAACGGACCGATGACTCCGTTGCCGCGCGGACCGTTCTCGAAAGAGTGGCCGGCGTTCGAGTTTCCGAGCAGCGTCGTATCCAATAGGAAGGTCCCCGACGTTGCAGTTGTGTCCAGCCCTACTTTGATCGGGTCGAACTCAGGTCCGCGATAAAACTTCTTCGTGCGTTCGGCCGCTGGGATCAACATTTCATACAGGTTGGGGACCGAGCCGTTGTGCATAAAGGGGGGCGTAGCCCAAACTCCATCACGCGGCGCCGCTTTGTAGACCTCGTCTGGCCTTGGCGGTGAGGGGGAACTCCCGGTAGCCGTGCACATCTACCGCCTGCGCCTCAGTCAGGTTGAGCTTTTTGAGTGCAATTTCTTCAATCCCCATTCGGAGCAGGGCGCCATAAACAACCATCGGGAGGACTTCCTTGCCGCGAAACTCCGGCGGCAAATACTTGCTCAGTTCGCCAGTGATGGCGAAGGGCCTCAGAGCCTTAGATTGGGTGCGATCAGTGCCAACATACGTTTGCGGCACAAGTCCTACTAGGATGAAGCGTTTGCCGTACTTGTTTGGCTCGGTCCACCGGTACGGCCAGGCGTTGTGGCAGGCTGCGCAGTACTCCATGAACAACGCCTTGCCGATTTTCGCCTTGTCACGGTCAATCTTGCCGAATACCTCTTCGGGCCAACTGGGCGGCGCCAAACGGGCCAATTGGTCCTCGACCCTTTGAAGCTCGGGAATGGCGGCGTTTGAGCTGAACAGTCCTTCGGCGGGAGATTTGGAGGTCAGGTCGATGGGCATGTAGACGCCCATCGTCTCCCCTAAATTGCGGCCGATTGGATCGTTCGCAAAAGCGGCCCACTGGGTCCAAGTGCCTTGCGGTGCATTCCAGAGGAATGGCGGCTTGACCGGTGCGATGGGTGTGGAGTGATTCTGGAGAATTCCAGTCAAAGTGGCCGTCAGACGATTGTTGATCAACGAGAGCGCATCTATCCTCCCGGGTCCCCACGGATAAGGAGATAGAGTGTCTCGGCCGGCATACTCGTGCACTCGAGCAGCCTCGCTCTGAAATCGCTGGCGCAATTGTGTCTTGGTGTCTGCATTCGACGCACCAAGCCTCGCTGCTAACCGGTCGAATTTCGCCGTATCAGTCAAAGTTGCCTGAAGCGCATCATCGAGGCCTCGGAACAGTGCCTGACTGTCGAACCTGTGGGCAATGCCTCCATGGATGCGAACGTGCTTACCCTTGTAGTCAAGCTGTGCCTCGTGACATGCCGCGCAAGTCATGCCGACGTAGTTGCCCGCCGGCCATCCTTTTACCGGCGTCGCAACAACAGTCTTGCTGAAACCGATTGGCAAGGCGTCAGGATTGTATTGATTTGCGGGCGTGGGGATCAGGCCATAGCGCACCAAATTAGCATCGGATCGGAACAGGTCTTGCCCGCCCGCAGCCTCGAGGTTCAAAAAAATGTCATATGAGATGACTGCCGAGCCTTGCGAAAAATTGTAGTACCACTCGCGATCCTCTTGTGACCAAGCTTGGTCGAGGTAGATCACGGGCTGCGTGCCGGCGGGAGGCGGAGTCTGCTGGGCGATAGCCGGCGCTGCAAGCAATGATCCGACACCCAAGAGAGACGCGAAGGCCATCGTGCTTTTCAGTTGAAGGGCGGTGTTGAGCATCGGGACCCTTAGAGATAGGCGGTGTAGGAACTGATCCACACCAGGATCGACATTAGCGTGCCGATCACGCCGGCGTTTTCCGCGAACACGGTCGCGCTCCCAGACATGCCAAGGCGGGAGCTGCGCCTAGTCAAGCTCTCGGGGATCGAAATCAGCGCCGGATAGGTCTTGGCGCCGGTCACCGCGCCGGACTTCGCCAGCATGCCAGACACCGCGACCTGTCCCTGGCCCACGCCGTGGGGAATCTCGGATCTTGCCTGGGTAAATTCGGCCGGGACGGTTGTCGAACACCAGCTGGACAGCAGCGCCCGGCTTGATGGTCTCGAACCCGTTCGGGGCAAACATCCCAATCAGCATGATGTCGTCGGCGCCTCATTCATTTCTGCAGGGGACGCCCGAGGATCGTCACCCCCCACGCAGCGGAATGTCAATAAGGACGACGGTTGGCAGCTTCGCTCACTACTTGCATTTGCTATCAGGGGGTCCCTGAAACCGGACTAGGGTGAACCCTGATCGAGCCATTGCTTGCGCTGCTCCATCTTCCACATGGAGGTGCCCGGGGCGATATTGTCCTTTGGTGCAAGCTAGAGTGACGGGTCCGCTAGGACTCAGACCGAACAATTTTCGCTTTGCGCCTGCCTGAATGGCACCCTCGGATCGATCTGCGAATTATGAGTACACGCCCTTGGCTCCTTCGAGAGCTGGTGCCCGGGGCCACTCGCATTGCAGTACTTGTTAATCCCGCCGATGCTGCGAATACCGAGGGAGTACACGACCTTCCAGTGTGGACTCATTAATGCGCAGCCATAGCCTGACCGACGCAAGTTGGATAAACGCGAGGTAGTTGGCCGCGAGCTTGTCGTAACGGGTTGCTATTCGCCGACAGTGCTTGACCTAGTTGAAGAACGGCCAGACCACCTCTTTCCGATTGCTTCTTGGAGGGATATTCGCCCAGGGTCCGTGCTCGCATTGTGTAAGGTGCTCAACGCGTCTAGGATGGCAATGTGTAAGAAATGCCAAAAACATGCCAAATCATCTAACGAAAACTGGCAAGTCATCGGGTATGCGGGCGTAGTTCAATGGCAGAACGGCAGCTTCCCAAGCTGCATACGAGGGTTCGATTCCCTTCGCCCGCTCCAATACTTAGCTGATTTCCGGCGAAGAGTTTTGCTGCCGGTTTTGCAGCTTATGTTCGCTTTCTGGCCTCGGACGTGCCGCAGACGTTGCATCGCCGCCAGGTTGTACAGAAAAGCTTGCAGGCGGTTCTCCGCGCTGATAGCGCTCCCACATCGTTTTGTAAGCTGCCTCGATGTGGCGGCGAAACCGATCCGTGTCGAACAACGGGTAGGTTTCACGATTTGCCGAGAGCTTCGCTTTGATGTCGTTCAGTGCTTTGTTGTCCCGTGCCAGCCGCAACGCCAACATTTCATATTCGTCGAGGCTGCTCGTCACCAGCTCCGGTAAGCCGATGGCGTTGAGCAAGCTGGCGCCAACCCGACCAGCAAAAGTCTCCCCACGACAGGTTATCAGGGGCAGTCCCGCCCACAGCGCATCGCTCGCGGTTGTATGAGCATTATACGGCAGCGTATCCAGGAACAGGTCTGCCAGGCGATGGCGCGCGAGGTGATCCTCTAGGGGCAATCGGACAGCGAACACGAGACGAGCCGGATCAACCCCGCGCGCCGCAGCTTCCCTACGCAGGTTGCTCTCCGCGCTTGCGTTATCCGCCAGCAGCCACAGCACGCTCCCCTCGACCGCCTGCAAAAGTCGCATCCATACATCAAATACGTGTGCCGTGATCTTAAAGTTGTTGTTGAAACAGCAGAATACAAAGCCCTCGTCCGGCAGTCCGCTTTCCCGCCGCGTCGGGGCGTCGGTAGATATGCGTTTCTTTAAATCGTTGACCTGGTAGCAGTCTGGCAGATGGACGATCTGCTCCATATAAGAATGGCTGCTGGTCGAGCGGCAGAACGATCGGGTCGGCGATCACGTAGTCAATGAAATTTGTCCCCATGGTCCCAGGAAAACCCAGATAGTTCACCTGAATTGGCGCGGGGCGGTAGGCGAGAATTTCAGGGCGAGAATCTTGAGTGTAACCCATCAAGTCGACAGCAATATCAATCTCAAGCACGTTCAGAAGCCTTGCCACCTCGTGGTCGGCCTTCGGCCTGACATCGTGGAACCGATCGAACGATTTGATGACGCGCAAACGCGTGTCACTCTTATCATCTGCGCCAAAGGACACACCAATAACCTCAAAACGCGTCCTGTCATGGACCTCAAACAATTCCGTTATCAGATAACTCATTGCATGGCGGCGAAAGTCGGCCGACAGATAAGCAATTCGAACTCTGTCATGCCGACGAATGGTGCCATTCCACAACGGCCGTGGCGTAATCGGTACCTTGTCATCGACAAAGCTTCTGGCGCATTTCAATTGCAGGGACGGATCGCTGCAATAGCCGAGCGATAAAAAGGGCGGAATGATCGATTTTCGATCCACGACATGAGTTCTCAGTTCACGATCAAGCTCTGCCGTCCGCTTCCAGTCACAAATTTTGAGCGCCGAATCGGCTATTCCGGCAAACGCGAGAGGATGGTTCGGTTGCACGGTGAGTGCGCGGTTAAAACTCGCCAACGCCTCATCGAACCGCTTCAGCTCTCGTAAAGCGATGCCGCGGTTGTTGAGCGCATCGGCATTATCTGATTGCACGGTAAGAGCGCGGTCGTAGCTTGCCAGCGCTTCCTCAAATCGCTTCAGCTCTTGCAGGGTGATGCCGCGGTTGTTGAGGGTCTTGGGCTGATCCGGCCGCAGGGCAAGCGCGCGGTCGTAGCTTGCCAGCGCTTCGTCAAATCGCTTCAGCTCGTGCAGAGTGATCCCGCGGTTGTAGAGCGTATCGAGATGATCCGGCCGCAGGGCGAGCGCGCGGTCGTAGCTTGCCAGCGCTTCGTCGAATCGCTTCAACTCGTGCAGGGCGCTACCGCGGTTGTTGAGCGTGTCGGCATGATCCGGCCGCAGGGCAAGCGCGCGGTCGTAGCTTGCCAGCGCCCCCTCAAATCGCTTCAATTGTTTCAGAACGCTACCGCGGTTGTTGAGCGCCTCGGGAAAATTCGGCCGCAGGGCGAGCGCGCGATCGTAGCTTGCCAGCGCCTCCTCAAATCGCTTCAGCTCTTGCAGAGTGCTCCCACGGTTGCTGAAAGCCTCGGGATAGTCCGGCCACACAGCAATAGCGCGGTCGTAGCTCGCTAGCGCCTCGTCAAATCGCTTCAGCTCTCGCAGAGTATTGCCGCGGTTATAGAGCGCATGGGGATGATCCGGGCGAACCGCAAGAGCACGGTCGTAGCTTGCCAGCGCCTCGGCATGTCGTCGCCGCCGCGATTGGATCACAGCAATCAGATGCAGGGCATCGAAATAATCAGGGTTTACATCGAGGATCGCTTTTGCCAGGCGCTCTGCCCCGTCGGGCTGTCCAACTGGAAGGCGGCACCGGCTCGCTTGAGCGCCTCCAGCAATGTCAGGGGTGTAACCCGGTCCATCTGCAAGCTCTCTGTACGGCCGTATTGTGAATAGCACATTTGTCCAGGTGGCATGACAAACCCCGCGGTAAAGTCTTGCCGCTTCATGCAGGTCCCAGCCGCGGTAAATCTCCGTTTTGCTGGAACGGAAGCTTAGAGTTTGACCCGCACGGATGGTCTGCTCCCGGCACTACGCAATCTCTAGCTAATGCGATGGCATTTCCGCAGCCGGCGGAAGCGGACATGTGGCCATATACAAAAAATTGTGCATGGGCTAGTGGATTATCATGGCCATACCGAAACTAATTCATCAAACGGTCAATAATAAAAACAATCTGCAGCCGATTTACATTGACAATATTAAAGCTCTCAAAGAGCTCAACCCAGCTTGGCGATACACTTTGTATGACGACAACGATTGTATTTCCTTCATTCGGCACCATTACGATGACGAAACTCTAGAGCGTTACAAAAAAATCAATCCAGATTATGGAGCGGCGAAAGCAGATTACTTCAGATATTTGTTGGTGCTTAAACTGGGGGGTATCTACCTCGACATAAAATCAACGTGCTATAAAAAACTTGATGATGTAATACTCGAAGATGATGCCTATATCTTATCGCATTGGAACAATAAACGAGGTGAGCGCTACGCGGGATATGGAATTCATCCTGAATTGTCACCCAAGGGAGAATATCAGCAATGGCATATCATCGCGGCGCCCGATCACGCGTTCCTAAAAGCCGTCGTAAGGTCGGTATCTAAAAATATAGACGATTATACCCCATACACTCATGGAATAGGCCATTTCGGAGCACTGCGTACCACAGGACCGATTGCATATACGCTAGCAATACAGAAAATCCAACAGACGGCCAAACATCGGGTGGTTGATATTGAAACTCTCGGTTTCGACTTTTCTATTTTATCGACCGATAAAAATACGGGAGTACATATCACGGCAGCACACTATAGTTATCAGCGTTCGCCTCTCATCCTCAGAGAGTTTTACGATCCATTTGGAAATCCCATAGACTTAAAGAGCCTAAGCAGAAACAGCCCATGCCCTTGCGGCTCTGGGGCTAAGTTCAAACACTGCCATGGAATTCTTTGAGAGTGCCGGAACGTCCGCTCCTGGCAGATTTTGTTGCAAAAGTCCCAAAGTACCAGGCGACGATTTTTTCGAAAGAAGCTAAACTAAGCTCGCCGATTAATGTGGCACCCAGGCCGCTAGCGAAGTCGCCTGTGAGTTTCTCGCTAGGAGACGAGATCCCTTACATATTTATCCGAGAATTGCACCAGCGGCCTAGAAAAATTTTGATCAGCGGTGGAAAACGACTTTTGCAACAAAGTCGGGCACGTACCCGCCGCTCCGATGCGTACCACCAATGTCGGTTGACTGAGGCGAAGCAGACCTGATGTAGCGAACTTATCACCGGCAAGCCTGACCTGGCTGATGGAGTTGTATCACTGACATTGAAACGTCATGCCGCCGTGATAATTGGGCTTAATGCTTCACGACCCCCAGATGGCGTACGTCGGCCTGCTTGGCCTTGGAGTGTTGGTCACTGCAGTGATCTATCTTGCTGCGATCACACGTTGAAATCAGGCGGCGCTGGCGCAGATTATTGAAATCGACTGCTGGGTTCCCCAGTAGAAGCCGTGTCGTTCAATCACAGGCACCAGCGCAGCAACCCGCGCAGATGCGGCGTGGTTTAGCGACGATCGACCAAATCGGTGACGCTACCAGCATGGTTTCGACATAACGTTGTCAACCGTTTCCGCTAAGGATGCGTAGCAGGCGTCGAGCCGTCTATGACCGAGCGCATTGCCGTTTTTGCCCTTGCAATCGCTGTTGGCGCTGCACTCGGGTTAATGCTGCCGATTTGGGATTGGCTGTGACCGTTTGGGTCTGGCTATGGACCTGGCTACCGCGGTTGTCGAGCGCCTCGGGAAAATTCGGCCGCAGGGCGAGCGCGCGGTCGTAGCTTGCCAGCGCCTCCTCAAATCGCTTCAGCTCTTGCAGAGTGCTCCCACGGTTGCTGAAAGCCTCGGGATAGTCCGGCCACACAGCAATAGCGCGATCATAGCTCGCTAGCGCCTCGTCAAAATCGCTTCAGCTCTCGCAGAGTATTGCCGCGGTTATAGAGCGCATGGGGATGATCCGGGCGAACCGCAAGAGCACGGTCGTAGCTCGCCAGCGCCTCGGCATGTCGTCGCCGCCGCGATTGGATCACAGCAATCAGATGGAGGGCATCGAAATAATCAGGGTTTACATCAAGGATCGCTTTTGCCAGGCGCTCTGCCCCGTCGAGCTGTCCCAACTGGAAGGCGGCACCGGCTCGCTTGAGCGCCTCCAGCAATGTCAGGGGTGTAACCTGGTCCATCTGCAAGCCTCTGTACGGCCATGTTGCGACACAGGCGAAGTCATTACCTTGGATCGCTTCAGCTTGTTCCCTTCTGCTCTGGGAAGATGAGTTTCCTCAAGACGGACCGCTGGGTCTTTCTTGTCCCTGTCGCCGTACGCGGAAACTCCTTGAAAAACGCAAAACGAACCCGCTCGAATGATGGAAACTTTCGAGCAACCTGATCGAGTGTCGATTTTTGCAGTGCTCGATCCGATTGAATGACGACCACAACTTCCTCTTTCCCGTCGTCGCTTAACCCGGAGAAAAGGCAGACCTCATCAACCCTAAGCATGCGTTGAACCGCCAATTCAATGGGCGCTACCGCAGTTTTTATTCCCCGCACATTCAATACGTCTCCGGTGCGACCAAGTATACGCACGCGCCCATCTGCGCGGCGGACGGCCATATCCCCTGGGCAGAAAAATCCATCACGGAACACTTTGAGATTCGTTTCTTCGTCATCAAGGTAAGACTTGCAATCGATGTCCGTCAATTGGATGCGTAGTTCGCCTTCCTGACCGGTCGGACATTCGTTGCCTTTTTCGTCAATAATCCGAACGGTACGGTTGAGGCCAAGCGCGAGCCAGTACATATCGCCATCGGAACTGCGCCGTGACAGCAATGCAGGTGTAGCTAGTTCAGTAGAACCGTAAGTGATGCCGATTCTCTTCGTCACACGACGTGCTGTCTCGTCTGCTTGTTCGATTGGCAAAAAGCCGGAAGTTACCAGCAGCTCGCAGTTGTCATGGGGTGGCCCAGTCCCCAGCGATTGCAGCAACTCTTTGAGCATCAATGGGGTTAAGATCGAAAAATCGACCGCATGGCGAAAAAAGCTTTTAAATGCATCAGGCCTGCTATCCATGACGACACAGCCACCTCTGTGCCAAACGGCCGACGGCATCCTGAAGCCAATCGTGGTCCACATTCCGAGATTGACCACGTGATAAATCACGCTCTTGGTCAACGAGTATGCGTCCGCTCTTGCCGCATTTCTCCTGTCCTCATTGTCGCCATCCAGGAATACTTTCTTGTAGGTGCCGGTTGTTCCCGAGGTAAGGAGTATGTGCCCGCCAAACGCAGGCGCGTTAGGCGGATTGAGCGGCGGATCACCTGTGCGGATGTTGGAAAAGATGGCATCAGGCACCATGATTACTTTAATCCCTTCAAGGGAAGTGCCATGTAATCTGTCGATTTGTGGTTTTACTTCCGCTACAACAATGCCGGCTACGTTCCGGAGTTTTAGAGCTTCCACCTGGTCTACGGAAGGGACACAGATAGTATTGAAACCAAGCGCACGCAGAGCCATGACGTACAACCAAGCGTCAAAAGCGACGCTATTGCTTTGATGGATGACCACCGTTTGGCCTACCGGAAGACCTTGGCGTTCAAAGAAGCTGCGCGCAAATTCTATTGCGCGTGCGAAATCCAGGTAGCTCAATGCATGGTCGTTATAAATGACGGCCGTTTTTGCAGGTTGGGATCGCGCCCACTCGTAAATGCGGTTGGTGACCATGATTCCCTTGGATCAATAACTCCCAAGCAAGACTATATCTCGCATAGGAAGGCAAGGCGCTTGCGCGAATCGCCCCAATCGATCCGATCGCGGAAGTCTATATCGATTGAAAACTCGGCCCCGCAAATGCGTCGTAAATAATTTGCCAGACGGATTTTCGCTGCTTCGCCTTTTTCCTTGCTCACGATTTGGACAGAAATTTCAACGGGTGTGGTCTGGCGAATTTTCAAATCTTCATAATCGAGAACACTTTTCAACAAAAGCGCACTGAGATGGAATGGCCTGCGCCTGCCGTCCGGCAATTTGAGAGTTGTGGAAAGGCGACCAAGCAACTTGTTGATCGTGGGGCCTTGATGCCCACAGGGACACTCATCGATTAGATTAGCGAAGTCGCCTAACTCATAATTGATAATAGGCGTCGCGTAAGAATGTAAGCCGGTCAAAAGCACATTTCTGCACGCTACTCCCTCGTATTCGATCCGCTCATCACCCAACCCAACGACAACATTACTTTCAGCCACATGATAGTAGTCAGCGTTCTCGGCACATTCATAGCCAATCATGCCGCATTCCTCGCAGGAATAATTCGCACGAATGGGGATGCAAAGATCGTTGGATAATTTCCTGACTTCGGACGAGACTGTATTTCCATATGGTATGAAAAGCCGTACATCGATTTCTTTGAAGACATCAGGCCCGGCATTATGTATTATGGTTTCTATGAATTGAGGAAAACAAACAAAGTAGTGCGGTTTGTAGGCTTTGAGTTTCTTTATGATAAGGTCCAAATCTGCTCCAAGGTAACCTATTTCCGCATTCTTGCCTGTTGCAAAGAATCTGGAAAAAATCCCAGCATAACTGTTTCCCTCGTTGTATGAGTAGCCGGGGCTCAATGGGTCGAACTTGAATTTACAACGGTTCAATCGCAGGTCCAGATCTTCAAGAATAAATTGAACGAATGACCTGGCTTCATTGAAGAGGCCGTTCAACTCCGAAACAAAAAACGTTGCCGGCGTGCCAGTCGATCCGGAGGTCATGTGCTTTATGACTTTGACTTCATCTTTGTCACCGAGTAGCGCGCCTTCCTGGCTGACTTGTTTGTTCAAGTCAGCCCGCGTCATGACTGGAACCCGACGAAGTTTGATCCGAGACGGCTTTTTTTCGGCAAGCCGCTCGCGCCAGAATTGTGAACGGTTATTCGCGTGCTGGAATAAATTGGCCAATTGAGCTGTTTGCCAGTTTTTCCTGGCTGCACGGTCACCCGTCTCCAGCAAAATGATTTCCATCAAGAATGAAAATGCCTTGCGATCGTCAAGGCTCAGAATCTGAAAAGGCTTGTCGGAGTATACATCCGCTCTCAGGGGGAGCCGTGAAAAAGAAACCATTCCACTTCATTCTCCGCTTTTGCAAATTGGCGCTGCGCGTCGCTGCCGACCCAGCTCCAGTGCGGCATCACAACGGGAACCGCGCCTCCTGGAAATGTCCCGAAAATATCACCGAGTGCACCGAAGCCCCCATGGCAGGGGAACCGGGTCGCCTCCCGTCAGGAATACGCCACCCTCGAGGAATCCGTGCCACTCGCCGTGATCCAAGATTGGTCTGGTCGGCAGCGCGCCCAGGCGATGCCGCCACGAGGGCGACAACCGAAGCGCCAGCGCAGAGCATCATGCACTGTCGCGAAGACGGTACTGTTGTCACTGAAGCCCAGCGCATCGCGCATACGTGATGTATCTGACGTACAGATAATGAATCAAGAACACTGATCGCCGAAGAAAGAGCGGCCGTCGCCCTGGGGGGCGACGGCCTTTGACTCTCGATCAGGCGTGAAGACTTGGTCTTCGGTTAGAACCTGGCTTCCAAGGCGGCCTTCGGCCCATGATAGTAGCGGTCCATGGACCGGCCGGGGCCGAAGCCGAAGTTCGCGGCGCCGTCGTCCGGAGATACCCTGAGCGCATCAAGGAACGCATCCAACCGATAGCTCAGCTTAAGCGCCCAGTTCGGAGAGAACCAGTAGGAAAAGCCGGCCTGGATGTCGTAATTGTACACGACGTTCGGTGAGGTCCAGGTTAGCTGGTTCGTGGGAAGTCCGCTCGCGCTTACGGCGACGCCTATGCCGGGTGCGTTCACGATTGAACCCGAACACCGTCCCGCTGCTGTACTTGGTGTTGCCATACAGTATCGCGACATCGCCGTTATAGTCGAACGTCACTGCGCCGAAGAGCGGCACCGATCCGGTAAGGCCGAGGCGCGGGCCGGCCCCGAAAAATGCGCGCCGGTCTACCGTCGATATTGTAGCGTTCGCACTGAAGCCACTCAGTGTGCCATCCCCGTTGCCGGTGGCCCCCGATGCTTGGAAGTTCGTGACGGCGGTGATATCCGATCTGATTTCAGCAACACGGAAGCCAAAGTTGATTTGGGCTCCCCGCAGGAAGTCATAGCCCATGCCGAAATCCGCCTGCCAGTGGCTTTCCACCAGCTCTGGCACCGTCACGGCGGTTGCACTAAACCCAAAGCTGCTGTTGATCGCGCTATTAATTGCGCCGACAAAACTGCAGCTATTTCCTGCGCCCTCGCAATTACTTGACACGCCGACTGCCCAACAGCAAGCGACGAGGCGAACGGGTTGTCCGAGCTGTTGGAGATTTTCGTCGACCGTCCGTAGCGGCCCTCCATGTTGACGTGCCAGGGGGTGCCGGCGAAGCGATAATCGGCTCCGGCCGCGACATCCCAGCCCAAACTCGGAATCACAGCCGGAAATCGTGCCTGCTGGAAACGAGTTGCCGAAAACATCTTGAAATGCCCCGAAGCCCCCGTTGTAGGGAACCCTGTCGCCTCCCGTCCAGAATACGCCGCCCTCGATGAAGCCGCGCCACTCGCCGCGATCCAGGACTGGCGCCTTGGTCCACATGTTCAGGTCGGCTGCGAGCGCAGGCGACGCCACCGCCAAAGCAACAACCGACGCGCTTGCCCACAGCATCATGCGTGATCTGCGGCGAAGAATGGTACCAGTGCTCATTGTTCAACTCCCCCGAGCCAATAGAAAACTCGCTCTTATTTGCAGGACACTAAATGCAATCGTTGCAAAACACAACGCGTGTCCCATGCTTGCGATGGGGATTCCCAATTGCTGTGATAACTTTATCACAACATGGGATCGCACATTGCGATGGAAATGAAAATGATTTGCTTTGCAAAGCCTTTGCGCAGCGGTTTCGGCGCGCTCAACCGGTTCCAGACCTACTGCGGTCGATTTGTCAAAACAGCGTCCTCTACTGGCGTCATTGACTGTATCAGGCAGCGCCAACCGAAATCGTTTTTCTGAAATGAAAACTCTTTTTTTACCGTAAGCAGCTGGCCGACCCTGACAAAGTATTTGCTTTCAGGAAAACTGAATTCATGGCGGGTATAACGCGGATCGTCCTTCAACCACGTACCGGCGCAATTTGAAGCAATGTCGCTTCTGACCTCGAATTCCTGAATGGACTCCATGTCAATTTCCGCAACCACTGTGGCCGCCAGGGCACTACTGTTTTGACCAGGGCCATTCACCTGCCGCACGTCTGTCACTGTCAAAAAAGACTGGCACTGATTGCGCGATAATATTTGCTGTAGGCACTGGCCGACGGCAAGCTGGTCGGGCGCTGCGCTCACCGCCTGGCCGGCTTGAACGCCTTGCCCCGGAACCTGGCCGGCCGGCGTAGCGTCTCGGGAGGCCACGGCCACCTTTGGATCGCATAGACGCCCCAGTGCCCCGGGCGGCGGAGGGCTGGGTTGCGTTTCCTCGTAGACGCGCCCATTCGAGCACCAAAATCGCCACTGGTTTGTTCCTATGGATTTTGCCCCTATGGAGCAACCTTTGCCCCAGGGTTCACCCTTCTCAACCAGTAACATCAGACTTGATATGCAGCCCTCGCCTTCTGCCGCCTGTATGCTGGGAGCGCCCTTTGCGCACGGATGCGCCTCGTCATAAAGGCGGCCGTCCGAGCACCAGAATCGCCATTGGTTTTGTCCGACCTTGCAGCCTTTGGCCCAGGACACGCCGTTTTCGACCAATGTCATGAGATTTGACTTGCAGCCTTCACCCACTGGGGGCGGGGAACTCGCAGTCTTGCCTTTTGCATCTCCCCCGGCGGCTTTCGATTGCCCCGTTGTCTCTAGAGCCTCTGTTCGAGGGCATTCCGGCGTTTTGGCATGAGGTCCAAGGCGGGACCGTTCAGCCAAAGCCGGTCCATCCTGGCACCGCTTCTCACGTGCGGCTGCGGCCCCTCCATGCAGGGAACCCATAACGGCGAGTAATGCGATCAGGGATAGTGCGCTCACGATCCTGAAGAGCATGACCCCTCCTCTCACTCCTTACTTACCCTTACCGCTGTCTGCTTTTAACTGCTTTCGATGCTTATAGAATCCTGCCCTGTCCTGCGGCAACGGAACCGGAAATTGCGGCTATAATGCCACAGTGGCGGATCAATCGGGATTTATTTGTTATCGGCGATTTCAGTTTTTTCTGCGGCGTCAAACGTTCAATGCAATAGTTTTAAGCCGCAGCAGGCACCCGCATCGCATCGGTGCGCGCCTGCGCCCTTCTGATGTGCTGCGCTTACCGCGATCCGACGAAAAGGAGTCATTGTTGCTCGCAGGCAACAGCATTTCTGCGGCTCATGCTTTATAAACACGAGCGGGGATTGCTGTATGAGAAAGCTGTGCATCTGGAATCTGTGCTGCAGAGGACAGTGCCCCAGCGTAGGGGAACAGGGGGACGTGTAATGAGAAAATACATGCTGGCCACCGTTGCATCTGTGGCTTTGATGGGGAGCGCGTCCGCTGCCGATCTGGTGCCGCAGTTCACGGCGCCGATCTACAACTGGTCGGGCTTTTACGTCGGGGCCGACATCGGCGCGGTGTGGGGCCAGAAGATGTGGAATGATCGCTTCTTTGGAACCGATACCACGTCCTATCCCGTTAACGGCGTCCTTGCCGGCGTTCACGGCGGGTGGAAATCATCAGTTCGGCCCACTGGTGTTTGGCGTTGAAGGCAACCTGGACGGTTCAAACGCAAGAGGCAGCACGCAGTTGCGCAATGACGGGGAAGGGCTCGCAAGCAAGATCAATTGGATCATGACCCTGGTTGGTCGTGGCGGCATCACCAGCGGGACGACATTGTATTATCTCGTTGCCGGATTGGCGGTGATGGGTGAACAGCACACTGCGTCAGAATGCTGTGTCAATTTCCAAGAGACCGTGAAGAGCACCCGGTCTGGATATGTGCTCGGTTTCGGCATCGAATTCGCGGTGTGGCAGAACTGGAGTGCCAAGCTGGAATACAATTACATGGACTTTGGCAAGAAGAACATGTCTTTCCCGGCGATATCTGCGATTCGACCATCCTCTGGAACTCGATCAGCAGACCAACGTTGTCAAGGTGGGCTTGAGCTATCGCTTCGGCGGTGCTCCTGAGATTCTTGTGAAGTAACCTGGGATCTCCGGATACACGCGAAGTCTGGAACAGCCCGCGTCGCCTTGCGAAGTACTCGCGACAACACTGATCAGCCGTTGCCGCGCAAGTCTTCCCTTCTCTACGCTCGATCGGCCCCGCGCAGGTTTCCCACGCGGGGCCTTTTTTCTTCCATCGCGGCACGGGTGGGTTAAGGGAACAACAAGCCGGTCCCCAGCGAACTGAAATCGGCTGAAAGTCAAAAATTTTCAAGACGTAAATGACAGCCATGTCGCCATCGGGGAATGCGGCCGACACGCACTGGGCCGTTCCCGACGCTTCCATGGCCATGATCCACTTCGCCCTAAAGCCTCCTCGTTTCACACTAAAAATGCACCCGTAGCGCTCGCCAAACGCGCCAACTCGGGGCATGGCTATGAACTTCGATTTCTCCGGATATCGTCTGCGCAACAAAGGCTATTCGGAAAAGCCGATGACCCTGCTTGACTTGGAGCCGAAGGCGATGCTTTCGGCCGTTACGGAAATAGCCGTGATCGAGACCGGCAACAGGTCAGCCCGCGAGCATTGGCAACAAATACAGCTTCGCAATCTCGTCAGTCACGCCGCCCAACGCTCGGCCTTTTGGCGATCGCGGATTGGCGGCAGGAAGACCCCGGATATCGATCTCGCCTCCTTGCCGATACTCACGCGGCAGGACTTGCGCTTGCAGGTCGCCTCAGAAGGATCGCTGCTGCGGCCAATGGATGGGATTTCGGCTCAAGCTCGTACCACATCGGGGTCATCGGGAGTCCCGGTCCGTTTCTTTGTTTGCGATTTCAATGGTAATTACAATTCCATCAGGAGCCTTGCTCAATACTTCCTGGAGGGGCGGGATCTATCGCTCAATCGAACGCAAGTTAAAACCGCCAATGCTCCCGTAAAAGGCGGCATCATAGCCAACAAAGACAGAATCCTGGATCGGACCGCTGGCCTCGCTCTTCAAGTCGGGCAAGAACAAAGAAATTGAGTACTTTACCCTCAGCAGGGAAGATTGCCGCAAGCTCGTTCAGGAATTGAAGAAAGATGATGTAGGATACCTGATAGCAAATCCGAGGATCATAGACATCGTTTCCAGCTCATTCGATCTTGGATTCCTGAAAGCGGCAAACACTGCGATGTGGATTCCGCGAGGCTCAAATGTAGATCCGCATATCATTGAGGCCTTTGCCAATCTCGGCATTCCTGTTCGAGCAAACTATACCTCGGAAGAGGTGGGCATGATCGGCGCCGAGTGCAGCAAATTCTCCGGTTACTATCACGTCGCCAGCAGCAATGTCATTGTCGAGGTTGTCGACAGGAGGTTTGAAATTGACGGGACGAGCCTTGGAAAAGTCCTCGTCACCCACCTGCATTCATATGCGACGCCGTTCATCCGTTACGACCTGGGCGACCTTGCCTGTTTGCGCAACAAGTGCCCGTGTGGGCACAATGGGCCGGCAATCCATAATCTGGAAGGTCGAGCCAGCAGGGTCATCAAGCACCGTGATGGTCGACTGGCTCCGTTTCGCATCCGTACCAAAGCTCTGGCAGCCCTTGTCGACTTTACCGAATACCGCGTGCGACAGACCGCCTTCGACAAGATCGTTGTTGAGCTTGGCGGTCGCTCCGAACTCAACGTCGACGAGGTCGCTGCCGTTACGACGTTCCTGAAAGAGTCCACTGGACCGGAATTCGACATCGAGGTCAAAGCCTGCGCGCAAATCGATTGGGGGCAGAGCCAGAAAAGACCCGGTTTCCGCTGCGAGATTTAACGTGGTTGAAGATGACGGGGCCAGCTCGGCCGATGATCCCACATGAGGGGATGCGTTCAGCCTGTTGGGGCGTCGACTTCGGCGACATGCGGCCAATTCTCATGCCAAAGCCCCCATATGTCGGATAATTCACGCTATACTGAGAATCTTCCGGATATTGCCGCGGAAGCTTATGATTTGTCCGATCGCCTGTGTGGGACGTGCCGCGATCTGCACGCGCTTTGGCCCTACATCCGCCTGTCGAGAGCATCCACCGGTATCGAGGTGCAGGCCTCGAAACTCGAAACGCTACTAGGCGATCTTCTGGCCCGCGGGCTTCGCCGTCTGCTCATCGCCGGCTCTGCGGATACCGGTCTTCTTGCACTCGCGGCTCGCGCGGGGGCCGATCATGCCATGAACATTGTCGTTTTGGACATTTGTGCGACGCCCTTGGAACTGTGCCGCAAATTCGCAGAACGAAGGTCGTTGTCGATAAGCACCGTCAGGCAGGATCTGCTTGATCTCGACATCGAGGGGCGATTCGACATTGTCCTGATACACGGCACTCTGCAGTTCATTTCGGCGGATCGTCGAGCCGACGCGGTGGCCCGTATACATCGCGCGATCAGTCCCGGCGGGCGGCTCGTGCTTTTGTTCAACACCAGCCGTCCCGTCGCACGCGAATTCGCACGGCAAAGTCGTGCCGATTATGCAAATGGGGTCCTCGATGAATTGAAGCGCCGCAATGTGGCGCTGCCGGACACCGAAATGGCGATCTTGGAGCGGCTCAATGCGCATGCGCGTCGCCGGGAATTGCGAGAAGGCGCGTTCGCCGAGCCCGACGAGGTCGAATCGCTCTTGCACGCTGCCGGCTTCAAGGTCGAAAGTTGTACCCAGATCAACCTCAGGGTCGCTGGCCTGATGGACCGCTTCATTTCAGAGATTTCGAAACGACAATTCATGGCAATCGCCGAGCCGAAATTTGCACCTTGAGGGCAGCCGCCGTTTTGTCAAAATAGTTGCGATTGCGTTACCGCTGCAGCACCACTCGCATAGCGCGCCAACTTGGGGCCACGGTATGATCTTCGATTTCTCCGGATATCGCCTGCGCAACAGAGGCTATTCGGAAAAGCCGATGACCATTCTCGATCCTGGAGCCAAGGGCGCTGCTTTTGGCCCTCACCGAAATAGCCTTGATCGAAACCGGCAGCCGCTCGGCCCGTGAGCATTGGCAGCAGGTGCAGCTTCGCAACCTGGTCAGTCACGCCACCCAACGCTCGGCCTTCTGGCGGTCGCGGATCGGCGGCAGGAAGGCTTCCGATATCGATCTCGCTTCGCTGCCGATACTCACGCGGCAGGATTTGCGCACGCAGGTCGCCGCGGAAGGGCCGCTGCTGCAACCCGCGGACGGGCTTTCGACCAAACCGCATGCCACGTCGGGATCGTCGGGCGTCCCGGTCCAGTTCTTTGTTTCCGATGTCAATGGTAATTACAATGTTATCAGGAATCTTCTCAATCGTTCTTGGAGGGGCGAGACCTATCGCTCAATCGAACGCGGTTTAGAAGTTCCGCTGCGCCCGTAAAAGACGGTATTTCTGTTAAGAAGGAAAAATCCTGGATAGGGTCGCTGGCTCCGCTATTAAAATCGGGAAAAAACAAAGAAATTGAGTGCTTCACCCTAAGCGGGGAAGATTGCCGCAAGCTCGTTGAGGAATTGAAGAAAGACGATGTGGGCTACTTGGTAGCCGCTCCGTGGAACATAGACGCAATCTCCAGCTCATTTGATCTTGGTTTTTTGAAAGCGGCAAAAACGGCGATGTGGATCCCGCTGGGTGGAAAAGTGGAGCCTAATCTTATGGAGACGTTTGCCAATCTTGGCATTCCTGTTCGGGGAAGCTATTCATCGGCGGAGGTGGGCATGATCGGGGCTGAATGCAGCAAATTTTCTGGTTATTATCATGTTGCCACCAGCAATGTCATGGTCGAGGTAGTTGACCGCAGGTTTGCAATCGACGGGATGAACCTTGGCAAGGTTCTCGTCACCCATCTGCATTCATATGCGACGCCGTTCATCCGTTATGATCTGGGTGACCTTGCCTGTTTGCGGGCGAAATGCCCATGTGGGCACGATGGGCCAACAATATACAATCTGCAAGGTCGAGCGAGCAGCGTCATCAAACACCGCGATGGTCGACTCTCTACCTTTTACGTCCGTGGCCAAGATCTGGCGGCGCTAGCCGACTTCACAGAATTCCGGATACGGCAGACCGCCCTCGACAGGATCGTTGTTGAATTAGGTGGTCGCCCCAAGTTGAAGGCTGACGAGGTCACTGCCGTAACGACTTTTCTGCAGAAGCGCGCGGGACCGGAATTCGACATTGAAGTCGAACCCTGCGAGCAAATCGACTGGGGGCAGAGCCGGAAAAGGCTCGGCTTCCGTTGCGAGATTTAACGCGATTGATGTACTCTAGAAGATCTAACAGCACCACTCGCATAGCGCGCCAACTTGGGGCCACGGTATGATCTTCGATTTCTCCGGATATCGCCTGCGCAACAGAGGCTATTCAGAAAAGCCGATGACCATTCTCGACCCGGAGCCAAGGGCGCTGCTTTTGGCCCTCACCGAAATAGCCTTGATCGAAACCGGCGGCCGCTCGGCCCGCGAGCACTGGCAGCAGGTGCAGCTTCGCAACCTGGTCAGTCACGCCACCCAACGCTCGGCCTTCTGGCGGTCGCGGATCGGCGGCAGGAAGGCTTCCGATATCGATCTCGCTTCGCTGCCGATACTCACGCGGCAGGATTTGCGCACGCAGGTCGCCGCGGAAGGGCCGCTGCTGCAGGCAGCGGATGGGCTATCGACCCAATCCCATTTCACATCGGGATCGACGGGAGTCCCGGTCCAGTTCTTTGTTTCCGATGTCAATGGCAATTATAACGTCATTCGAAGCCTTGCTCAATTCTTCCTGGAGGGGCTCGATCTATCGCTTAATCGGACGCGGATTAAAAATTCAGCTGCTCCCGTAAAAGGCGACATTTCCGTCAAGAGAGAAGAATCCTGGATCGGATCGCTGGCTTCGCTCTTCAAGTCGGGTAAAAACAAACATATCGAGCATTGCAGGCTAAACAAAGAAATCTGCGACAAGCTCGTTCTCGAATTGAAGAAAGATGATGTGGGTTATTTGGTCGCAATTCCGGTGGTCCTAGAAAGAATTTCCACAACATTCGGTCTTGGTTTCTTGAAAGCTGCCAATACTGCGATGTGGATTGCGGAGTCTTCAAAAGTTGGTCCGAGTCTTAGCCGGGCATTTGCCGATCTCGCCATTCCTGTTCGGGCAAACTATTCATCGGAAGAGGTGGGCATGATCGGCGCCGAGTGCATTAAATTTACCGGGTACTATCATGTCGCGACCAGCAATGTCATAGCCGAGGTTGTGGATCGTAAAGTGGAAGTTGATGGGATGAACCTCGGAAGGGTTCTCGTCACCCATTTGCATTCATACGCAACACCGTTAATCCGTTATGACCTGGGTGACCTTGCCTGTGTGGGGGCTAAATGTCCCTGTGGACACAACGGGCCGACAATCTATAACCTGTACGGTCGAGTAAGCAGTGCTATCAAACACCGGGATGGTCGAATGTCTCCCTTTAACATCCGTAACAGGACTCTGGTGACGCTGGTTGACTATACTGAATACCGCATTCGACAGACGGCCTATGAAAAGATTGTCGTTGAATTTGGCGGGCGCTCCGAACTCAAGCCCCAGGAGATCGCTGCGGTTACCAGTTATCTGCAGGAGCGCACCGGGCCCGAATTCGAAATCGAAATCAAAGCCAGTAAGGAAATCGACTGGGGCCAGAGCCGGAAAAGGCTCCCTTTCCGATGTGAAATCTAGTGTGGCGGATTTGACGTTCCTATCAGCGTTGCCGCGAGTCATTTGTAGGAACGTCAATCCAAAGCCACACTAAAATCAAATAGTTGCTAGTGTCCCTTCGGTTCCGACGTTCGTTTGCGAGAGTGCTGCAAAGTGGTACGAACGTCGGAACCGGGACACTAGGCTGGTTGAGAAGTAAGCCCTGCCGATTCGGCAACTTCCTGGAATGGATCATTAACGTGCCGATTTGCTCCGATGTGACGGCATACACCATTGACCAGATGCACGATCCGAAGCCCGTGACGTTTCATGTGCGCGCTGATAGCCCTCTCTTTAATATAAGCCTGATAGGGGCCGTGTTTCTCCCAGAATGAG
>CAWFNG010000005.1:0-155988 GCA_963817135.1 uncultured Alphaproteobacteria bacterium
CCTTCGCAACCGGGCCGTGCTTGGCTGGGATCACCTTAGAACCAGTCATTGATGTGATGGACGCGATTTCGGTATCCTCGCCGGCGGTCCTAGTGCGGTGAATTTGAATTTCCAATCATAACTGGCCGCAAGCTCGTTTAGGAACTTCAAATTCAAAACCGCACTAGAAATCATAGAGTTGCTAGTGGTCCTTAGATTCCGAATTTGCATTTGAACGTGCGGCAAGTGCTGGCGAACTTCGGAATTCGGACCACTAGACCCTTGGGAAAACCGATGCGCTTCGATCAATTGAACCGACGGGCATTCATTGGCGTCTTCGGTTGGGCAATGGTCTGGTCCCTTGCCGCGCGCGCGCAACAGACTATGCGCGGTGTTGCGGTGATCATGGTCACCCGCGAGACGGATGCGCTGGGCCAAGGCCGGCTGAAAGCCTTCCTGCAAGCCTTCGAGAAATTCGGGTGAATCGACGGTCGCAATGTGCGCATCGACATCCGCTGGGCGGGCGACAGCCCCGAGCGGATGCGCGAGATCGTGGCGGAGATCATGGTGCTCAAGCCCAACGTGATCTTCGCAAACGGTACGCCAGCGGTAGCGGCACTGAGGCGCGCGAGTGCGTCCATTCCAATTGTATTCACGACAGTGAACGAGCCGATCATGCAGGGCTTCATCGCGAGTATGGCGCGGCCAGGCGGCAATATCACGGGCTTCAGCCTGGTCGAATTCTCTGTTGTCGGGAAGACGGTGGAGATGTTCAAGACGATGGTACCGACGCTTGCCCGCGTCGGACTGATGTTTAATCCGGAAACCTACGCGTTTTACGACACCTACCTGGACAGGTTCCATGCTGAGGCGAGGTGGCCCATGCAGATAACTCGCGCGGCAGTGCGTGTGCCTGCGGACATCGACGCGGCCGTCGCGAGCATCGCCGCGCAGCCGGACGGAGGTCTGGTGGTCCTGCCCGATGCGTTCAATGCCGCCAACCAAGCGACGATCCGTGTTGCGCTGGAGCAGCATCGGCTGCCACACATCGTTCCCTGGGTACAGTTCGTTTCCGCCGGCGGGCTGATGTCCTACGGGCCGGACTTGGTAGATATCTTTCGCCGGTCGGCGGAATACGTGGACCGGATTTTGAAGGGAGCGAATCCCGCCGAGCTTCCGGCCCAGGCGCCGACCAAGTACGAACTCGCGATCAACCTCAAGACCGCGAAGACACTCGGCCTCTCAGTGCCGCCGACGTTGGTTGCTATCGCCGACGAGGTGATCGAATAGAGCATGCAATCGCGCATGCCGCTTGTTGCGGTGCATTGATCCGCAATGAAGCAGAAGCGGTTAGTATTTGTGTTCGTCCGTGGTGGCTGGATTCGACGGCAGGATATGGCAAATGCCCATAAGCGACATTGCGAGGTCTGCCGCGGCTATTCATCGGAAACTGCGCGCCATTGCCGCCGTGCTCTCGGACCCAGCCGCAACCGAACACGAGAAAACCAATGCCGAGGCGCTCAAGACACGCCTGGAAAAGCAGCTCAGGCAGGAAGCAACACCTGAGGGGACATGGACGGACATCATGTTTCGGTTTGGCCGGGCGGTTAAGGAAATTAAGCAATCCACATCTCCGTCCTCTCCAAAGGGCGACTGGACGGATCATGCCTTCCGACTTGGCAGAACGCTTCGCAAAGGGTTCAAGAAGTAGCCGCCGACAGGAGACGGGCCTCGGGACAGGCCCCCGTAGGGCACAATAGCGAAGCGTATTGCGCCGAAAATCATCTGCGACTTCCGGCAACGATATTGGCCGTTGGCTGGCGGAATACGCTTCGCTATTCCGCCCTACCCGATCTCTATCCTCCGATCTTCAGGAGATGCATCAGGACGTCGTCAGATGATCCAAAATCAGTTTGTACTCCCGAGCGGCGCCTTTACCCACAGCGTGCCCGTCCGCTTTTCCCTTTGCGATCCGGCCGCGCGACGCGCTTCAGGCGTGGATGTTGGTGCGCGTCTTGGTGCTCCACTCCCCTTATATCCGAGAGAGCACGGGTCCAAGGCGTAGCCCGCGCGTCAAACTATGACGGATGGCGCGCGCTCCGCATGAAAAATGTCCCGAGCCAGTGCCGGCACGCGGCTTCGGCGTTTCGCCCGTGCCCCATAGCGGCCCAGCGGGCCGGGTTGCTAGGATGGCGTTGCTCTCAACTGTGCGATGGATCGCGAGCGCGCCGGATTTGCCTGCCGGCCGGATTGTGGTTCGCAGCTGGAGGGCCAAAAAGTCCTAAGAACGCAACTATATAGCCTAGGAGGGCGCCCATGGCTCAAACCCAATCACTCAACCTCAATGGCAAGTCGGTCGCGGTCACGATCGACGATCCGGACATGCCGCTGCTTTATGCGTTGCGCGACAATCTTGGGCTGCATGGTCCGCGTTTTGGCCGCGGGCTTGCACAGTGCGGGGCCTGCACGGTTCATGTCGACGGCAAGGCGGTACGCTCCTGCGTCACACCGCTGGCGTCGCTCAAGCCTGGCCAGAAGGTCGTGACGCTGGAGGGCCTCGGCAGCGCGGACAAGCCGCATCCGGTGCAGCGCGCCTTCATCGAGGAGCAGGCTGCGCAGTGCGGCTACTGCATCAACGGCATGATCATGGAGTCGGCCGCCTTCCTGGCGGTCAACAAGCGGCCGACGGATGCACAAATCAAAGAAGCACTCGCCAAAAACCTCTGCCGCTGTGGCACTCACAACCGCATCGTTAAGGCGGTCAAGCGCGCATCGACCTACGCCTGAGAGGGGAGCAAGTCATGAACATGCATTTAATTCCTTCGCGCCGCGATGTGCTCAAGAGCGGCGGCGCCCTCATCGTCAGCTAGGTTCCCAGACGCGATCGGCGAATCGCTTGCACAGGGCGGTACGAAACCGCTCGCGCTTACCGAGGTCGATGCCTTCCTTGCCATCGACGCCCAGGGCCTGGTCACTGTCTATTCCGGCAAGGTCGATCTCGGCACTGGCGTCTCGACGGCATTGTCGCAGATTGCGGCCGACGGGCTCGACGTGCCGCTCTTGCGCATCAAGCTCATCCAAGGTGACACCGCGCTGACGCCCGACCAGGGTACGACCTGGGGCAGCCTCACGGTGCAGCTCGGCGGCATGCAGCTGCGCAATGCCGCCGCGACTGCGCGCATCGCGCTCCTCGAGGAGGCTAGCAAGCGTCTCGGCGTAAAGCCGGAAGACCTCAAGGTCGCCGATGGCGTCATCAGCGGCGGTGGCAAGAGCGTGAGCTATGGCGAGCTCATCGGCAACAAGATGTTCTCGCTCAAGCTCGACCACGCGAAGCCGGCCAAGTCGAAAGACCCCAAGGACTATAAGCTGGTCGGCAAGCCGATATCGCGTGCCGATATCGCCGAAAAGGTGATGGCTACGTTCACCTATATGCACGATTTTCGCGTGCCTGGCATGGTGCATGGCGGTGTCGTGCGTCCGCCGGCGATTGGTGCCAAGCTTGAGAGTGTCGACGAAGCCTCGATCAAGAACATACCGGGCGTCATCAAGGTGGTGCGCGAGCGCGACTTTCTTGCCGTCGTCGCCGAAAACGAATGGGCCGCCATCAAGGGCGCACGCGAGCTTAACGCCGTCTGGTCGAAGGCAGAAATGCTGCCCGAGCAATCGAAGCTGTGGGAGCACGTCCGCAACAGCAAGATCGTCAACGACGAAGTCACCAGCAATGTCGGCAACACCGCCAAGGCAATGGGCAAGGATGGCGTCACGACAGTCAAGTCGACATTCGACTTCGCGATCCAACTGCACGGCTCGATCGGGCCGTCCTGCGCGGTCGCCGAGTTCAAGGACGGCAAGCTGACCTCGTGGTCGGCCTCGCAGGCGACCCACAATCTGCGAAAACAGCTCGCGCAGATGTTCGCCATGTCGCCCGACGACGTCCGCTGCATCTACGTCGAGGGTGCTGGCTGCTACGGCCGCAACGGTCACGAGGACGCCGCCGGCGACGCCGCGCTCCTCGCAAGGCGATCGGCCGGCCGGTGCGGGTGCAGTGGTCGCGCGCCGATGAGCACGGCTGGGAGCCCAAGGGCCCGCCGACGCTGGTCGACATCCGCGCCAACATGAATGACGCCGGTAATGTCACGGCCTGGGAGTCGGACTTCTTCATCCCGCAGCAGACTGCCGGTAGCTTCCTGGTGCCGCTTACGCCGGCTTCGCTTGCCGGTCTGCCGCAAAAGGACGACATCGCACCCGGCAACATCTTCCAGAACTCGGCGATCCCCTACAAGTTCGTCAACGTGAAGACGGTGTGCCGCCGGTTGGAGACCACGCCGTTTCGGCCGTCATGGATCAGGACGCCAGGCCGCATGCAAAACACCTGGGCCAACGAGTGCTTCATGGATGAGTCAGCGCTGCGGCGAATGCCGACCCGATCGAGTTCCGCCTGAAATATCTCGATCCCAACGACAAGCGCGGTATCGAGGTGCTTAACCGGGTTGCTGCGCTCGCGAAATGGGAGAAGCGGCCCTCTGGCAAGCGCAACCAGACCGGTGACGTGGCGACCGGGCGCGGCGTCTCCTACTGTAAGTATGAACTCGCGCGCACCTACATTGCCTCGGTGGCGGACGTGGAAGTGAAACGCTCGACCGGGGAGATTGGTGACCAAGTTCTACATCGCCCATGACTGCGGACAGATCATCAACCCGGATGGGCTGAAGAACCAGCTGGACGGCAATGTCATTCAAACCCTGAGCCGCACGCTCAAGGAGGAGCTAAAGTTCAACCGTGCCATGGTGACGAGCCTCGACTGGAAGGGCTATCCGATCCTGACCTTCCCGGAGATCCCAGAACTTGTCTACGACCTGATTGATCGCCCGACCGAGCGGCCATGGGGTGCGGGCGAGCCGGCCGCTGCGGTCGTGCCGTCGTCGATCGCCAATGCGGTATACGACGCCATCGGCGTGCGCCTGCGCTCGATACCCTACACGCCCGACAAGGTGAAGGCTGCCATTCGCAGCGCGGCCTGACTTGCAATAGATCGTCTGCCACGAAAAGCGGAGTTGGACTGAGCATATTGAACCGCTGAAGTGGTACGGCACTTGCCGACGCGGTGTTCGACGCGATTGGATGCGGCTGCGCTCACCCGCAATCCGCAGCCATAGCCGAGGCTGAGCAGCACACGCGTCTTGAGACTGCCAGCCACTGCCATCAGTCGGGCGGTAATTTGCTGTGCTGCACAACTCACCTCCTGCTGTGCTAAGCTGATGTCGTCCGCCGAGGGAGGGCCAGGTGAAACGGCGTCGGGCAACGAGCCGTAAGCCAGTGAAGTCGCAGCAGACGGTTAGGGCGAATCGCGGCGCCGCGCCCAAGCCCGCGCGCAATCGGCGTCTTTCTGCTTTAGACGAAGATACAGAGGTCGCGCGGCTCGCTCGGGAGCGCGACGAGGCGCTGGATCAATTATCCGCTACCTCGAAGGTTCTGCAAGCTATCAGCAGTTCGCGCGGCGAACTTGATCCGGTCTTCAATGCCATGCTGGCGAGCGCAACGCGACTGTGCGATGCGAAGTTCGGGATACTGTATTTTTCCCAGGATGACGGCTTTCGCGCCGTCGCGATGCATAACGTGCCGTCGGCCCTTGCCGAAGCGCGACGTAATAAGCTGATCCGATTCCCAGCGGACGCCGCCGTGGCCCGAGCGGCAACGACGAGACAACCCTGTCACCAAATGGATGCACGAACCGAAAGGAGCTACATCGAGGGCGATCCACAATTCGTAGCGAGCGTCAATCTTGGGGGCATGCGGACCGTGGTCTCTGTCCCGTTGTTGAAGGATGATCATCTGGTCGGCGTGATTTCAATTTACCGCCAGGAAGTGCGGACGTTTACCGACAAGCAAATCGGGCTGGTCGCCAATTTCGCCCATCAGGCGGTGATCGCCATCGAGAACGCGCGGCTGCTCAAGGAACTGCGCCAACGCACGGATGATCTGAGCGAGGCGCTTGAGCAGCAGACTGCGACGGCGGAGGTGCTTCAGGTCATCAGCACTTCGACCGGCGAGCTGGAGCCCGTATTCCAAGCGATGTTGGAGAATGCTACCCGCATCTGCGGCGCGCACTTTGGCTCTCTGTGGCGGTTCGAGGATGGGGCCGCGAGACTTGTCTCGAATTTCAATCACCCGGCCGCCTTCGCCAAGTTCCTGCAGCAGGGCCCGCATCGGCCAGGTCCGCACAACCCGATCACCCGAGTCATCAAGACTTCGCAGGTTCTTCACATCGTCGACTATCGGACCGATCAAGCCTATCTCGGTCACGACACATTGGCGGTCGCCGGCGTCGAAATTGGCGGTATCAGAACTTTGCTCGTGGTGCCAATGATCAGGGACGACGAGCTGCTCGGGGCTATCGGAATTTTTCACCAGGAGGTTCGACCGTTTACCGAGAAGCAGATTGCGCTGGTTGCGAGCTTTGCCAGTCAGGCCGTCATTGCGATCGAGAACACGCGCCTGCTCAACGAATTACGCGAATTGCTGGAGCAGCAGACCGCAACGTCGGAAGTCCTGCGTGTCATATCAAGCACGCCCGGCGAGCTGGAGCCGGTGTTCCAGGCCATGCTCGAGAATGCGGTGCGGATCTGCGAGGCAAAGTTCGGCACCCTGTTTCGCTACGACGGCAACAACTTCCATCGGGCAGCTTGGGTCGGCACCCCTGCCGCACTGGTCGAGTTCCAAAAACAACGCGGCGCATTTCGGCCGGATTCGGCCGGTGTCCTCGCCCGCGTCCTGCGGACAAAGCAGATAGCCCATAGCGCCGACAGCGCTGCGGAGCCAAACCCCGGCGTTGCGACCACGCTCGGCGGTGCACGATCCATAGTTGGTGTGCCGATGCTCAAGGACGACGAACTGGTCGGTGCGATCGTCATCTATCGACAGGAGGTTCGGCCGTTTACCGACAAGCAGATCGAGCTGGTCAGGAATTTCGCCGCCCAAGCCGTCATCGCCATCGAGAACACCCGGCTGCTCAATGAGCTGCGGCAATCGCTGGAGCAGCAGACCGCGACAGCGGATGTGCTGCGTGTCATCAACGCGTCTCCCGGCGCGCTTGAGCCGGTATTTCAGGCCATGCTGGAGAATGCAGCGCGGCTATGCGAGGCGAAGTTCGGTAATCTGTTCCTGCGTGAGGGCGACGGTTTTCGCAGCGTCGCGATGCACAGCATGCCATCCGCCTATGCGGAGAGCTATCAGCATGACCCAATCATCGCATTGAAGGACCTCCATCCGCACGCGCCGCTTCCCCAGCTCGTTGAAACGCAAAAAATCGTCCACATTCCCGACCTCACCTTGGGGCGGGCCTATATGGAGCGTGATTCCCGTATAGTCGCACTTGTCGAGGGCGCCGGTGCTCGGACCGACCTGATCGTGCCTATGCTGAGGGAGAATGAACTTGTCGGTGCTTTCGCCATTTATCGCCAGGAGGTGCGCCCATTCACGGACAAGCAGATCGAGTTGGTCCAAAATCTTGCCGCCCAGGCCGTCATCGCCATTGAGAATACCCGCCTGCTCAACGAGCTGCGCGAATTGCTACAGCAGCAGACCGCGACCGCCGAGGTGCTCAAGACCATCAGCCGAACGGCGTTCGATCTCCAGCGCGTCCTTCAAACCCTGCTGGAGAATGCGGCGCATATTTGCGGCGCCAAGCACGGCATCATTTTCCGCTACGATGGAGAAAGCTGCCGTGCCGCCGCAGCCTACAATGCCCCACCTGGCACCCTCGAGCTCTGGCAGCGCCATCCGCTGCGCGCAGGTCGGAGCACCACGGTCGGTCGCGCACTGCTGGAGCGGCGTCCGGTGCAGATTCCAGACGTGCAGGCGGACCCGGAATATGACTTTCCGGAAGCCCAGAAGCTGAGCGGGTTTCGCACCGTGATGGTAGTGCCATTGCTGCGCGACGGCCTGCCGCTTGGCGCCATTGGCTTGTGGAAGACGGAGGTCGCACCGTTTACCGACAAGCAGATCGAGCTGCTCACGACCTTCGCCGACCAGGCCGTAATTGCCATCGAAAACGTGCGGCTGTTCGACGAAATCCAGGACAAGAGCCGTCAGCTCGCGGAAGCAAGCCAGCACAAGTCGCAGTTCCTCGCCAACATGAGTCACGAGCTGCGTACTCCACTCAACGCCATCCTGGGTTATACGGAGCTCATCCTCGACAGCATCTATGGCGAGATGCCGGAGAAAGCGCGCGCGGTACTCGACCGCGTGCAGCGCAATGGGAGGCATCTCCTGGGCCTGATCAACGAAGTGCTTGATCTG
Organism: uncultured Alphaproteobacteria bacterium; assembly: GCA_963817135.1. GTDB lineage: Bacteria > Pseudomonadota > Alphaproteobacteria > Rhizobiales > Xanthobacteraceae > VAZQ01. The sequence goes on from CAWFNG010000005.1 coordinate 8,278, forward strand.
TCCAAGATCGAGGCGGGCCAGTTTGTCCTCGTGCTCGCCGATTACTCTCTCAAGGCCGTCGTGGAGACGGTCTACACCGCGGTGGAGCAGCTGGCGAAAGAAAAAAAGCTTGCCTTCAGCGTTGACGTGGCACCCGATCTGCCAGCTGGCCATGGCGACGAGCGGCGCTTGACGCAAGTTTTGCTCAACCTCGTGGGCAACGCCATCAAGTTCACTGACCAGGGCGAAGTTGCGATCAAGGCCTCCGCAGCCAATGGGTCATTCGAGGTTGCCGTGCGCGATACCGGCCCCGGCATCTCCGAGGCCGACCAGGCCAAGCTGTTCCAGGAATTCCAGCAAGCCGACAATTCGATCACCCGCAAGAAGGGTGGCACGGGACTAGGGCTTGCGATCTCCAAGCGCATCATCGAAATGCATGGCGGGCGCATTTGGGTCGAGTCAGTCGTGGGTCATGGCTCGACCTTCTCCTTCATGCTGCCCGTCATGGTGGAGCAACAGGCCAAACCGGCATGATCGGTGTGGCGGTCTGGTAGTGTCGCCTAGTGGCACATTGCGGCCTACCGCGAGGTTGGCCTACCCAACGACATCTCCCCGGGCGATCACCTCCTGCGCTAGGCTCAGGCCCGGGCGACACGGCTAGCACCGTGCTACGCTGCGCGCCATGACATGGTCGATCATCGCCCGCGACGAGAGAACCGGAAACCTCGGAATCGCCGTCGCGAGCAAGTTCTTTGCCGTCGGCGCATGCGTTCCCTACGTTGCATCGGGTGTAGGCGCGATCGCAACGCAGGCGCTGCTCAATTCCCTCTACGGCACGCAGGGACTGCGTCTCCTAGGCGACGGCATGCCGCCTGAAGATGTCGTGCGCCGGCTGGTTGCGAACGATGCGGGCCACGACCATCGCCAGGTCCATGTCATGGACGCTGGCGGCCGCGCCGCCGCACACACCGGGAAAGCTTGCGTTCCCTGGTGCGGACACATCGAGGACGGGGATCTCTCGCTCGCCGGCAACATGCTTGCCGGCGCCGGCGTTCTGGGCGACACCGCTGCCGCCTACCGGACCAATGCGACGCTGCCGTTTGCACAACGCCTCATCGCCGCGATGCGGGCAGGCGAAAGGGCAGGCGGCGACAAGCGCGGCAAGCAATCAGCCGCGCTAGTCATCTATGGCGCGGAGGAATGGCCGGACCTCGACCTGCGGGTCGACGATCATCCGGACCCGCTTGCCGAGCTTGAACGCATCGAGATCGTGAGCCGGGAATATTTCGTACACTTTCGAAAATTTCTTCCGCGACAAGGCGATCCCGTCGGCGTCATCGATCGCCGGATCATCGAGGCGGGGATTGCCAAAGCAATCGGCGCCAAGGGATGAGCGGCGGCCAACTTATCGAAATCGAAGGCCTGCGCGTCGTCTTCCACGGCGAGCCCCGCGCCACCCATGCGGTCGATCGCGTGGATTTGACGCTTGCGCGCGGCGCAACGCTGGGCATTGTCGGCGAATCCGGCTGCGGCAAGACCGTCACCTCGCTCGCCATCATGGGCCTCATTCCGAAGACGGCTGCCGAAGTTTCCGGCGCCGTGCGCTTCGGCGGCATCGACCTTTTGCGGGTCGCTGAATTGAAGCTGCGCGACCTGCGCGGCGACCGGCTCGCCATGATCTTCCAGGAGCCGATGACCTCGCTCAATCCGAGCTACACAATCGGCGAGCAGATTATCGAGACCGTCATGCGCCATCGCGGCGGCCGGCGGAGCGATGCCCGCGCCCGCGCGATCGAGATGCTGCGGCGTGTGCGCATGCCATCGCCGGAAGAACGCCTCGACGAATATCCGCACCGGCTATCCGGCGGCCTGCGCCAGCGCGCCATGATCGCCATGGCGCTCGCCTGCGACCCGCAGCTGCTGATCGCCGACGAGCCGACGACTGCCCTCGATGTCACCATTCAGGCGCAAATCCTCGACTTGATGCGGCAGCTCAAGGCAGAAACCGGCGCCGCAATCATTCTGATCACCCACGATCTCGGCGTGGTGGCGGAAATCTGCGACGAGGTCGCAGTGATGTATGCTGGCGAGATCGTCGAGCACGGGCCGGTCGATGCGCTGTTCGAGCGCCCGCAGCATCCCTATACCGTAGGTTTGCTGGGATCGATTCCGCGGCTCGACCGCCGCGCCGACAGGCTCGCCGTGATTGAAGGCGTGGTGCCCGACATGACGGCGCCGCCTGCAGGCTGCCGCTTTGCATCGCGCTGTCCGTTTGCCGACGCACGCTGCCGTGCCGAGCGCCCGCCGGTCGTGGCGCTTGAAGGCAATCGCTGGTCGCGCTGCTTCTATGCGCCGCTCGAGCAACTTCAGTAGTGCCATGAGCGCGCCGCTCCTTGCCGTCGATGACCTGGTGAAACATTTTGTCGCCCGGCGCTCGTTTACCGGTCGCGCGACGGCGGTGGTGAAGGCAGTCGATGGCGTGAGCTTTGCGGTGAACGCCGGCGAAACCTTCGCGCTGGTCGGCGAATCCGGATGTGGCAAATCCACCGTGGGACGGCTTGTGCTGCGCCTTATCGAGGCGACCGCCGGACGCGTCTCCTTTCAGGGCGAAGACGTTGCGCGGCTCGATGGGCGGGGCCTGCGCGACTTGCGCCGCCACGCGCAGCTGGTGTTCCAGGATCCGTATGCGTCACTCAATCCGCGCATGACCGTGCAGCAAATCCTCGCCGAGCCGCTCGCCTTGCATGCGATCGTGCCGGCAGGCCGCCGCCGCGACCGAGTCGCGGACCTCCTCCGGCAGGTCGGCCTCGAGCCGCGGTTTGCGCGCCGTTATGCGCACGAACTGTCCGGCGGACAGCGCCAGCGCATTGCCATCGCGCGTGCGCTCGCGGTTGAACCGAAATTGATCGTCTGCGACGAGCCCGTGTCCGCGCTCGACGTCTCGATCCGATCCCAGGTGCTCAACCTGCTGCGCGACCTGCAGGGCCGTCTGGGGCTTGCCTATATTTTCATTTCCCATGATCTCGCCGTGGTCAAGCACATCGCCCACCGCGTCGGCGTGATGTATCTCGGCCGCATCGTCGAGACGGCGACGGCCGCAGACCTGTTTACCGCGCCCCGGCATCCCTATAGCCGCGCATTGCTCTCGGCGGTGCCGGTGCCCAAGCCGCACGCAAAACGCGAACACATCGTTCTGCAAGGCGATGTGCCGAGCGCCATCGACCCGCCACCGGGGTGCCATTTTCATACGCGCTGTCCCTATGCGATCGCGCGCTGCCGGGACGAGCCGCCTCTGCTCGTTTCCCATGACGGCGGTCATCCCAGCGCCTGCCATCGCACCATGGAGCTTCCGCCAGCGCGCGCTGCGCTGCCCGCCGACACTGGCTTTTCGCCCGCCCTCGAACGGCTAGTGGACCGATTCCGAAGTTCGCCAGCGCTCGCGGCACATTCAGATGCGAACTTCGGAATTTAAGGACCACTAGCAACTCTATGATTCGAGTGCCCCTTTTGAACCCGAAGTTCGCGATCAAACTTGCCGCACGCCCTGCGCGAACTTCGGGTTCGGGCACTCGTCGGCGCCTTCACCGCGCAACACGAAGGTGCACCGCGTGCGGGCTATTGATACAGTCGAGGCGATGCCACGATGAGGTGCTGAGCGGAACGCTAATTGCATATGGCACGGCCGGGCGGTGGACTACCTCCCCCTGAAAGCCCCTGAAAGGGGGAGGTCGACTGCCGAGCGAAGCGAAGGCAGTCGGGTGGGGGTCGTCGTCAACAGCACGAGTTTGGTTGTTGACCCCCACCCGGCTCGCTTCGCGAACCGACCTCCCCCTTTCAGGGGGAGGTAACCCTGCGGCACGGTCGCACCAAATCCGGTTGCTCATCCCTGCCTTGGTAATGAGAGGGACTGTGATGAAGATGCTACGCGTTGCGGCGGCTGTGGCCGCATTCTGCTTGCTTGTTTTCCGCGCCGCCGGCGCCGAGACCACGCTGCGGATCGGGCTTGCCGAGGACCCCGACATTCTCGATCCGACGCTCGCCCGCACCTATGTGGGGCGCATCGTCTTCGCTTCCTTGTGCGACAAGCTGTTCGATATCGACGAGAAGCTCAACGTGGTCCCGCAGCTTGCGCTCTCGCACGAGACCTCGGCTGACGGCAAGGCGGTCATCATCAGGCTCAGGCCCGGCGTGAAATTCCACGACGGCGAGCCGCTCGACGCGGCTGCCGCCAAATACTCGCTCGACCGCCACTTCACCATGCAGGGCTCCTTCCGCAAGCCGGAGATCGCCGCACTCGACCACGTCGAGGTGGTGGATCCCCTCACCATTCGCCTTGTGCTGCAAGCCCCGTTCTCCCCGCTCATCGCTCAGCTCAGCGACCGTGCCGGCATGATGGTCTCCCCCAAGGCGGCGAAGGCTGCGGGCGACAAATTCGGGCTGCATCCCGTATGCGCCGGCCCTTACAAGTTTGTCGAACGCGTGCAGCAGGACCGCATCGTCGTCGATCGGTTTGCAGATTACTGGGACAAGGACAACGTCCATATCGATCGCATCGTTTATCTGCCGATCGTCGATTTGACCGTGCGGCTCGCGAACCTGAAATCCGGCGGGCTCGATCTGATCGAGCGGGCGCTGGCGACGGACATCAAGGAAATCCGTGCCGATCCCCGGCTTCGACTCTCCGCCGCGCTCGAGCTTGGCTATCAGGGCATCGACATCAATGTCGGCAACAGCGAGCGCGCCAGGAACCCGCTCGGCTCCTCGGCCAAGGTGCGTCAGGCGCTCAGCCTCGCCATCGACCGCGAAGCCCTCAACCAGGTCGTGTTCAACGGCGAATTTGTGCCGGGCAACCAATGGGTCAGTCCGGAGCATCCCTATTTTCAGCAGGGCTTCCCGGTTCCCAAGCGCGACCTCGCCACGGCAAAGGCGCTGATGCAGGAGGCGCGCGTTGCCACGCCGTTCGACGTGGATTTCATGGTGCCCAAGGGCGCCGAGACTCAGGCGGTCGCCGAAGTCATTCAGGCCATGGCGGCGGAGATCGGCATCAACATGAAGATCCGCGTCACGGAATTTGCGACCTCGCTGAAACAGGCGGAGGCGGGTGAATATCAGGCCTATCTGCTGGCCTGGAGCGGTCGCATCGATCCCGACGGCAACACCTACATTTTCCACAAATGCAAGGCGCCGCAGGACTATCCCGGCTACTGCAACGCCGAAGCCGACAAGCTTTTGGACGAGGCGCGCCTTGTCTCCGACTTCGCCCGGCGCAAGGCGATCTACGGGCAGCTTACCAGGATCATCCTCGAAGACGTGCCGAAGCTTTATCTCTACCATCGCCGCGTGCTGATCGCCCAATCGACGCGCCTCGAAGGGTATAAGCAGATGGCGGACGGTCTGGTGCGCGTGGTGGGCTTGCGGCTCAAGTGAGATAGTCGCCCGTAGCCCCCCCGTGCTTCCCTTCCTCGGCAAGCGCCTGCTGCAGCTGATCCCGACGCTGTTCTTCGTGTCCGTGATCATCTTCTCTCTGCAGCAGCTCCTGCCCGGCGATCCGGCTTTGGTGATGGCCGGCGAGGAGCGCGATCCCGAAGTCATTGAGCAGATCCGGCGGGAATATCGGCTCGATCAGCCGCTCCCCGTTCAATATCTCTATTGGGTGAAGGGCGTGCTCGTCGGCAATCTCGGCGAATCCATGCGCATCAAGGTTCCGGTCCGCGATCTGATTGCGCAAAAGCTGCCGGTGACCATGCAGCTCGCCGCCATGGCAATCGTCATCGCACTGACGATCGGTATCGGCGCAGGCGTCATCTCCGCCATCTACAAGGGCACGTTCTGGGATTACGTCGTCAACGTTCTGGCGCTATGGGGGATTTCTACGCCGAATTTCTGGCTCGGCATCATGCTGATCTTTCTCTTCTCGGTGGAACTCGGCTGGTTGCCGGCGTCGGGCTACGTGCCTCTCTACGAGGATTGGCGGGCGAGCCTTGCCGCGACGGTCATGCCGGCCTTCGTGCTCGGCAATGCGATCGCCGCCGTCCTCATGCGGCACACCCGCAGCGCCATGCTCGCGGTGCTGGAAAGCGATTACGTGCGTACTGCGCGGGCAAAAGGGCTCACGGAGCGCACCGTCATTCTCAAGCATGCCATGCGCAACGCGCTCACCCCGGTCATTACGCTGGGCGCGCTCGAACTCGGTGAGCTGTTGTCCGGTGCGGTGCTGACCGAACAGATCTTCTCGATTTCCCGGATTCGGCAAGCTGATCGTCGATTCAGTGTTCAATCGCGACTACGCCGTGGTGCAGGGCGTCGTGCTGGTGACCGCGACAGTCTATATCGCGCTCAATCTGATTGCCGACGTCGCCTATATTCTCGTCAATCCGCGGCTGCGAGGTTGAAGCGTGGAAACTGCCGCACTCGCTGCTCTCGGTTTTCCGCTAGACGAGGAAGTCGAATCACCTGTGCGCCGCGCCCTGCGAAGGCTGCTCCAGCGCAAGGGTGCAGTTTTCGGACTGGCGGTGATCGCGCTCTTCGTCCTGTTCGCGATATTTGCGCCGCTCCTCGCCCCTTACGATCCGATCGCGCAAAGCTGGTCGGTGGTGCGCCGCTCCCCCTCGGCGCTGCACTGGTTCGGCACCGACGATGTCGGCCGCGATATCCTCGCCCGTGTCATTTTCGGCGCGCGCGCCTCGCTGATGGCCGGCCTTGTTTCGGTGGCGATTGCCGTTTCGATCGGGGTGCCGCTCGGGCTCGCCGCCGGCTTCGTCGGCGGATTTGTCGACGCGCTCCTTTCCCGATTCACCGACGCCATGCTGGCGTGTCCGTTCCTGATTCTGGCAATTGCGCTCGCCGCCTTCCTGGGACCGAGCCTCGGCAATGTCATGATCGCCATCGGCATTACCACCACGCCGATTTTCGTGCGCCTGACGCGCGGCCAGGTGATGGCGGTGAAGGTCGAGGATTACGTGGAGGCCGCGCGCGCCGTCGGCAATCCGCCCTGGCGCATCGCCGTTGTGCACATTCTGCCCAACATCCTGCCGGCGCTCATAGTGCAGGCGACGCTCTCGATCGCCGCCGCGATCATCGCGGAGGCGAGCTTGTCGTTCCTGGGGCTTGGCCAGCAGCCGCCGGCGCCGTCCTGGGGCAGCATGCTCAACTCGGCGCAGCGCTTCCTCACCACGGCGCCGTGGATGGCGGTGTGGCCGGGGCTTGCGATTTTTCTGGCGGTGCTTTCCTTCAACCTCCTGGGCGACGGCCTGCGCGACGCGCTCGATCCGCGCGCGCGGTGAGGCTCGCGGCGGCCGCGCCTGACTGGCGGTTTCAGCGATTTCAATTTAGAATTCGATTGGACATTCAGTTGCAGATCGAAGGAGGCCGCCATGGCGAACCGCTATCTTCCCTCATTCTTCGGACGCGGAGATGACCCGTTTCGCTCGTTATTCCAGGAAGTGCAAAAGACATTTGAAGACTTCTCCCGCCGAACCCCGTTCGCGCGATTTGGCTCGGACATGCTGTCGCCAAAGATTGACGTTGCCGAGAGCAAGGATGCAGTCGAGGTCACGGCGGAATTGCCGGGCATCGAGGAGAAGGATGTGGATGTAACGCTCGTAGACGATGTGCTGACCATCCGCGGGGAGAAAAAGACCGAGCGCGATGAGCAGGATAAGGACAAGAACTGGCACGTGGTGGAACGCAGCTACGGCTCCTTCAGCCGGGCAATCCCCTTGCCGTTCGATCCGGACGCGACAAAGGTGGATGCAAAGTTCGACAAGGGTGTATTGCGCATCCGTTTGCCAAAGCCGGCAGAAGCGACGAAGAAGGAGCAAAAGATCGAAATCAAAAAAGACTGACGCACTGAACCGTTGGGCGCGAGAGGGGGGGTGAGAGCTCAATGCGAACTGCGATCAAGGCCGGTTGGGTTGTCGGATACGAAAATGGCGGTCACAATCTGATACGCGACGGCGTCGTTGTATTCGAAGATAACCGAATTGTTTCGGTCGGCTTGAATTTCGACGGCTCGGTAGACAGAGAAATCGATGCCGCCGGCAAGCTGGTGGCGCCGGGCTTTATCGATAGCCACGTTCATTACGGCCATAGGGCGTCTCACCGCCTGCTCACCGATACGGGCCGGCCGATGTTTTATGGCCAGCCATTTCTCGAAGTGACGATCCCGAGAAGAGGAAAGAAGGTGAGCGGCGATGCCCGCTGGCTCAACCACGGGGAATCGGCCCCGGAAGGTGCCGTCGAACTAAATGCGACCTACACCGTCGCCGAATTGATCCGCTGCGGCGTAACGACCTTCGTGGAGCTTGGCGCGCAGGTGGCGGTGCAGGATGCCTTGCTTGAACAGGTCAAGCGCTTCGGATCGCGTGCCTACCTTTCGCCAGGATACGATTCCGGCCATTGGGTCGGCGACGAGCAGGGACGGCTCGAACGTGTTCACGATGAACAACGTGGGATTTCCGGTTTCAAGATCGCCAATGACTGGATTGCACGCAACGACGGCGCCTTGAATGGGCGCATCCGCGGCATACTGGTGCCGCGCCGCGTGCAAACGACGACTCTCGACCTGCTCAGAAAAACCGTTGAAGTCGCCAACGAAACCGGGCTTCCAATCGCAACCCACGCTGCGTTCAGCATTATCGAATTCCATGAAATCGTCGCCCAATACGCCATGACGCCGGTCGAGCTGCTCGATTCGATAGGAATGCTACGGCCGACACTCGCCATCGGACACTGCAATTTCATTTCGGATAACGCCAACATGAACTATCCGGCAAAGCGCGATCTGGAATTGCTTGGACGGTCAGGAACGTCGATTTCGCATTGCGCAATCAATATTGCCCGCCGCGCCCGTATTCTGGACAGCTGGAAAAAGTACGTTGAAGCCGGCGTGAATATCGCGCTCGGATCGGACACTTATCCTCGTGACATGATCATGAACATGCGCACCGCCTCATATATGGGGAAAGTGGCAAGCAATACCTACTACGCCGCAACCGCCGGAGAAGTCTTCAACGCGGCTACACTGGGCGGAGCTCGCTCTCTCGGGCGCAATGATATCGGCCGACTGGCGCCCGGGGCGCTTGCCGACATCATCGTGGTCGACCTTTCCGGTCGCGGCAGTTTGCGATTCGGACCGGTGCGCGACCCGGTGCAAAGCTTGATCGAATGCGGCGTCGGTGACGATGTCGATACCGTCATCATCGACGGGAAGATCGTCATGGAAAACCGCAAAATTCCCGGGCTTGACATCGAGGACCTGCGGAAACAGGCGCAAGCGTCGGGCGAAAAAGTATGGGCCTCGTTGCCGGAATGGGATTTGCTTGGACGTACTGCGGATAAGGCGTGTCCTTTCTGCTATCCGCTCGTTCACTAGTCGTGAACTTCAAATTTACCGCACAGGAAAGATAAATGCCAAGCAGCGGTGCATCCCAGACAGTCGTGCTCGCACCGTTCAAACAGAAGAGCGAGCAGCTTGCGCGATTGGGTCGTGCTCTGCGCGCTTGCCTTGTCAGCATCGTTCGCGCCTCGCCCAACGCATGCACAGGAGGCGATCTGGCCGAGCAGAACCGTAACCGTGGTCGTAGGGTTCGGCGCCGGAGGGATTACCGACGTGATGGCCCGCATGGCGAGCAAAAAGCTCTCCGAGGATATGAATCAAGCTTTCGTGGTTGAAAATCGCGTGGGCGGAGCGGGCAACGTCGCGGCTACCTACGTCGCACGTTCGGCGCCCGACGGCCATACATTATTCTTCGCTGCCTCTTCGCAGATCGCAGCAATTCCCAAAATCCAGGCAGTGAATTATGACCCCGTGACGGATTTTGCACCAGTCAGCACCTTCGGCAGAGGGCCATTCATCCTCATCATCAGACCCTCCATCCCCGCCAAGACGATCCCGGAGTTTGTGAACTATGCGAAGACACGTAATCTTACGTACGGCTCCCCTGGCCAGGGCTCCATAACCCATCTTATCAGCGCACTATTCCTTTCCCGCGCCGGGATTGAAGGAACTCACGTACCGTTCCGCAGCGGCGATCAGGCGCTGGTGGCGCTGCTCGGAGGGCAGATCGACATGTATTTCTCCCCCGGCGGCAACATCATGCCGTATGCCGAGAGCCCGCAAGTGACAATTCTCGGCGTCGCTGCCGAGCGGCGGATGAAGCAGCTTCCAAACGTCCCGACCATCGGCGAATTCTATGCGAATACCGTCCTTTCCGGCTGGAACGGATTCCTCGTTCCGGCGAAAACGCCGAGGGCGATCATCGATAAACTTTCCAGGCATGTGATTGCGGCGGCGAGAGATCCAGAGATCGTCGCGCTTTTGACGAAGCTTGGCGTCGAGCCGGGTGGCGAAACTCCCGAGGAATTCGCCGATCAGATCAAGAGCGAGCAGCCGAAATTCGATGCCGCGATCAAGGCCGCCAATTTGAAACCATAAGGGGAGCCGCCATGCTGCGAACCGGCAAGGAACACCTCGCTTCGCTGCGCGACGGGCGCGTCATCTATGTCGGCAGCGAAAGGATCGAGGACGTCACGCGCCATCCTCACTTCTGCAACGCTGCCGCTACGGTTGCCGCAATCTATGACATGAAGGCCGACCCGGCGCAGCGCGGTGCCATGACCTACGAGGAGGATGGCGGCCGCCATTCCATCTATTTCCTGCGCGCGCGCACGCGCGAGGACCTGCAGCGGCGCATGGAAGGCCATCGCCGTATTGCCGACCTTACCTTCGGCATGTTCGGCCGCTCGCCCGACCACGTCGCTTCCTTCGTCGCCGGCATGGCCATGCAGCCCGATGCGCTCACGCCGCCGTGCGGGCGGCCCGACAACCTGACCGCCTATTACCGTCACATCCGCGACAACGACATCTATGTCGTCTATGCGGTGCTGCCGCCGCAGGCCGCGCGCAATCCGGAATTCTATCAGCGGCAGAACCTGCCGGTGCCGACGCTGCGGGTCGTCGCCGAGAAGGACGACGGCGTGGTGATCTCCGGCATGAAGATGCTGGCGACCGGCGCGCTCTACGCCAATGAGATCTGGATCGGCAACGTGCTGCCGCTCGCGCCCGATCAGAAGAAGGAGGCCATCACCTGCGCGATCCCCTGCAATGCGCCGGGGCTCACGCTGTGGTCGCGCAAGCCGGCCGCGCTCGGCCTTACCTCCGAATTCGATTCCCCGCTCGCCTGGCGCTACGACGAGAGCGACAGCATGGTGATGTGCGACAACGTCAAGGTGCCGTGGGAGCGGGTATTCGTGCACGACGACGCAACCCTTTCTCGCGACATCTATATAAAGACGCCGAGCCACTGCTTCGGCAATCATCAGTCGAACGTGCGCTACTGGTCGAAGATGCGGCTGCTGCTCGGGCTATGCAGCAAGGTCGCAAATGCCACCGGGGCCGACCAGGTCCCGGCGGTGCGCGAGACGCTCGGCAAGATGTCCGCTGTCGAAGCGACCATCGCCGGCCTGGTGCATGGCCAGATCAACGGTTTCGAGCGGTGGCCGGAGGGATATGCCTGCTTCAACCGCCGCTTCATGTATGCCGGCCTCGAGTGGTGCACCCAGAACTACAGCCGCTTCATCGACGAGCTGCGCGAGCTTTGCGGCGGCGGCGTGTTCCAGATGCCCGCCGACATTTCGGTCATGCAGGACAAGGAGCTGGCGCAGCAGTTCTCGACCTTCTGGCAAACGCCGCAATGCGATGCGCTCGGCCGCATGAAGCTGTTCAAGCTCGCCTGGGACATGGTGGGTTCGGAATTCGCCGGCCGGCATCTGCAATACGAGAAATTCTACGCCGGCGCGCCGTTCATCATTCGCAACCACTCCTATCGGGAAACCGATTGGAGCGAATTCAATGGGCTCGTCGAGAATCTGATGGCGGGATACGATTACCGGAGGACGGACGACGGACGACAGAGGACGGATAAGAAAAGAGACGAAGCCGCAGCTCCGGTCCTATCTGAACTCCGCTAGCCATCGTCTGTCGTCTGAATCTGCCCTCTGTCATCTGACATCTGTCCTCTGACATGCCGCCGCCTGTCGTGCGGCGGCGAGCACGCGGCCCAGATTCTCGGTGCGCGTGGTGTGCGCACGCAACACGTCCTGCGCAGTACGCATGAGCTCGGCGGCACTGCGCTCCTCGCGCGGCTTGAGTTGCGCGCTGTAATAGGCACCTTCCTCGCGGCCCAGTGCGATTAGCCCCTTGCCGACCAGAAGCTGCTCGCGTTCAAAGCGCGCCAAGCTGCGGGAGAGGTCGTCGGCGCTTGCCGTCTGCGCGAGGCTCGCGGCGTCGAGTGCCGCCTTGGTGACGCCCGCGCCGACATGGGGCCGCGCGACAAAGGCGGCATCGCCGGTCAGCACCACGCGTCCGAACACGGTGCGCGGCGATTCGAGGTCGAAGATCGGCTGAAAGAACGGCTGCGCGCGCGCAAAAATTTCCGCGATCTGCGGGGCGACCAGTTCCCGCGCGGTGGCCTTTATGCCGGCAATGACCTGCGGACGGATCAACGGCGGCGGGATCGCCATGCCGTGCCGGCGGCCATTCGCATCGGTGCAGAGGTCGACCAGCGCCTCGTTCGGATCGGTCGGCCGGTACCACACGATGTTGTAGGCGCGCCGTCCGACCTGCGTTGCATTGTTGCGGCCCGGGACGGGATAGGCGAGGAGGAGTTCGCCTTCCGGCAGACAGAAGGTATAGCGCTCGAAGATTTCCGCCCTGATTGGGGGCGGCACTTCGCTTTCCTCCAGCATGGCGCGCCAGGCGACATAACCAGCATATTGCGGCTGCGCCTCCGGCAATACCTGCTCGCGCACGGTGGAGCGCACACCGTCGGCGCCAACGAGCAGATCGCCGCTGAACGAGGAGCCATCATCGAAGATCGCCGTAATGCCGCCCGCGCCCTGCTCGACGCGGGCAAATGACTTTGCCAGGCGATAGCTCTCCTGCGGCAACTGCTCGCGCAAGGATTGATAGAGCCGACCCCACGACGTCATGATGCGCTGGCTTCGGCAGCTTGCAAACGCGCGCCCGTTTCGATCGAGACAGATGAGGGTGTCGAGCTTTACTCCCATGGCCTCGTCGAACGCGATGCCGATACGCCGCAAAACATCGAGGAGCTGCGGATGGGTGCTCAGACCGGCGCCGCGGCCTGTGAGATCGTCGGGGTTGCGCTCAAATACCGTGACCTCCCAACCTGCGCCACGCAGGAGATTGGCGGCGAGCAAACCACCGAGCGATCCGCCGATTATGAGGGCGCGGCGCATGGCTTATGCTCCATCACTGCCTGCCGGCGGGTGCGCCGCGAGGCTCCCCACAATGCGAATGCCATGCAGCCCATTGTTGCAACGGCAATGGCAAGCGGCCAGGCCGTGGGTCCGAGCGAGCGGGCAACAACAGCTCCCAGAACTGCTGCCGAGGTCTGCTGCGCAAATCCGATGAGAGAGGAGGCGGCTCCGGCGCGATCGGGAAATGGAGTAAGTCCGCCGGCAATGGCCTGCGGCATCGCCAGCATGAGACCGCTCTCATAGAGCATCATGCAGAGCACGAGTGAGGCGACCGGGTGAAGGTCGAGCGAGAGGCTCGCAACCATCGCAAGCCCGCCCATGGCGAGAGCAAGCGTCCCGAGTCCGATCGTGAGATCGAGCCCAATGCGCATCACCAGGAAGGCTGCAAAGGATGCACCGGCGAAAGATCCGATACAGGCGACCGCGAAAGCCATCGCGAACGCAAATGGCGAAAGGCCGTACAAGCCTTGCAGGACAAACGGCGAGCCGGAAATCCAGGCAAACAGTCCCGCATAGCTCAAGGACACAATGCCGAGATGGGCAAGGAACGCCCGGTTTCCGGCGAGAGTGCGGTAGCCGCGCAGCATGTGGATGATCGATCTCGATTGCGCAGATGGGGGGCGCAGCGTCTCCGGCAAAGAGCGCCACGCGATGACGAATGCAATCGTGCCGACACCCAGGATGGCGAGAAAGTTGGCGCGCCAGCCGAAGGCGAGTTGCAGTACTCCGCCAAGCACCGGGGCGATCATCGGGGCAACGGACATGACGGCTCCGATGTGCGAAAGCTCTCGCCCTGCCCGCTCGCCGGCATAGAGGTCGCGCACGATCGCGCGCGGCAGCACGATCGCTCCGGAACCGCCCAGCGCCTGGAGCGCCCGGGCGGCAATCAGGCTATCGACGTCAGGGGCGAGCGCACAGAGCGCGCTGGCAACGCAAAACAGCGAAAGCGCGCCCAGCAGGACCGGCTTGCGGCCGCATCGATCGGACAGCGGGCCGTAGATCACCTGTCCGACCGCAATGCCGACCAGATAGGCCGAAAGCGTCAGTTGCACCTCCGATGTGCTCGCTCCGAGCAGACGGCCAATTTCCGGAAGTGAGGGAATGTACATGTCCGTTGCCACCGGCCCGAAGGCGGTCAGCAGGCCAAGCAGGGCGGTCAGCCCGATGGTGTTGGGGCGCAACATGGGAGCATCCGGGACGCGTACCGACTGTCACAACATATGGCCCTGTCCGGGCCGACTCAGGCACAGTCCGGGCTTAGTTTCGATCAATACAGGCGCCCGACCTTTCGCGATAGCTTCGCTTCGGCATGCAGGAAATGCGCGCGCGGCAGCGCTTGCATTTTGCCTCCGTCGTTCCCATCTCGCACCGGTCATTTGGAGGCTCGCATGTCCTACGCTTTCGCGCCGGAATGGAACTTTGCCGGGGCACGCCGCGCGGAGTTCGCGGCGCGACACGCTCGATCGTCTCGATCGATTGTCGCAATTGTTCGATACCGCATTCATCGTGCCGGGCACCAATATCCGCTTCGGCATCGAAGCGATGTTGCGACTCGTGCCGGGGATTGGCGATGCGGTGGCCTCCGCACTCTCCTGCTATCTCCTGTTTGAGGCGCATCGGCTGGGTGTGCCCCGCCACGTCTTTCTGCGCATGGCACTTAATGTCGCAGCGGAAGGAATCGTCGGCTCCGTGCCGTTTATCGGCGATGCCTTCGACGTTGCTTTTCGGGCCAACCGTCGTAATGTACGTATTCTGCGGGACTATATTGAGCGGACCGGACGATTCTGAGCCCCAAACCTTTCCCGCTGGCGGGGCGTTGGACTGCATGGGTGAGCTCGCCCAGGCGAGCTCGATGCAGCGCTGGAGGCGGACATGTGGGTGATCGTGGCCCTCGTCCTTACTGTCGGCGGTTCTCCGAAAGTAACCCTCATTCCAGGACCGGAATTCGCCACTGAGGCAGACTGTGTGCGCGCTACCGGAATGAAGGGAGGTTTCGATCGCAACGGCGGCGGAATCGGGTTTAGTTTCTGCGTCCCGAAAGGTTCTTTCGAGGTCGCGCCATCCGCAGCAGCGGAACCGACCACCGGAAGACGCTGACAACAATGACGAGGTTCGCAGCCGCTCTCGCGGGCGCGGCTCTGGGCAGCGCGGGCTTCATCTGCTCTCCGGCTGCGGCACTGCCGGCCTCCATAATGCAGAACGACCGACCCGGGACAATTGAATCCGTGCGGTGCGGCCGGCACCGCTGCCGCGCGCCGGTTTATTATTATTACAGCCAATGGCCGCCACTCTATGACTTTGCCCCCTATCATCGCGATTATTGGCATCCGCGGGGTCCCGCCCGCGTGTGGTATTGAGGGCGTGGGATAGCTCGGCTTCAATCGTCTTTCTAAGGATGTTCAATGCGATCACGGCAGCTCCCTCGTGGGAGAGGCGAAGCCGCTCTCCAGCAAAGCCGCCTGACTCTCCTCCGCAGAATGCATTTCGGAGAACACTTCCTTGAAAGCAGTACAGTATCGCTTGAAGAACTCGCGATATTTCGCATTCTTCTTGTTGCTCAAGTCGTTGAACGGCGCGCGTGACCAGCCAAGTCGATGAAACGCATACGTCAGCGCGGATACCGCCAGGAGGGAGGCAATGGGGATCAAACAATTCTTGTAGTAAGCTGTCAGGCCCAAAGCGGCCAACATAAGCAAATTCAGATACGAGTTGGCGCCGAATCCGTTTGTCGCAATAAAGCTGGAAAAAGGGTTCAACCAGACAAATACCAGCAACAACGGCACGGTAACGACAGGGAAAGGCAGCAATCCCTGAAAATAAGCCGTGATGACTGCGGCATAGCCCGTCAACTGTAAAAGCGCATGGCCCAGCAGATAATGTATGATGATCGAGAACCCTTTATGGTTCTTGTAAATCTGTTGGACCATGTCTTTGGCGCCTTCCACTTTGTATGGCCCAACTTGCCTGTATTTGAACGGTATATTCGGAAATATGAAATGGATCACCAGATCTCGGATGCTGCGACAATCGGCAAGGCGCGGGCGAATTCCAATCAGTCGCGCAATGTCATCTGTGTAAAACCCATAGTACACCAAATGATCCGTAGGACTGTTTACGCTGGATAGGTAATTGTAGTAATTGTTGTACTTTCTGAGCTTCTCTTCGATGTCCTTGTAAATGCTGCCGTTGAATTCAGAAACAGTAATCATTTTGTGAGTGAAAAGGCACTGCATCTCGATGACAGTGTTTAAGCCCCCGGTAGACGGTCTGGTGTATCCAATAAAATAAACATTACGCAACTGTTTCGGGACGATCCCCATGAAATTGTCGCGATAGCTATACTCGTACTTGGGTTGCACAGGGCCCTCCCCAGCAACGATGATCTCGGGAAGGTTCGGAACCTCATAATCTTGGTCCACAATGAAATCGTATTTTACAAACTGATCTTTCCAGCGGATAGTCTGCGCTTCTCGATCGATGATCGTTTCTTGTTTGGGCCACAACTCGACCAAGCCCTGCTCCAGAAAAAATGCGATGTCATTCAACAGATAGCCGTCGCTTATCGACTGCTTCAGCGCCGCATTGTCAAACAGAGTTTGATAGGCATCGATAGGCCAATATTTTATCCCTATTAGCCCGTTTGGGAGCGGGCTATGGGTCCATGGTGCTGACTTCCTGATGTCCATCAAACTTTTTCGGAACGTAAACGGATGTTTATAGTAGACGTTATCTATAGACAGGAACTTCAGCACCTTTTGGGCCAGCGCAATGAAATCCACTCCCATCGCAATCGTCTTACGGTACACCAGGGGGCATACGTCACGCATGTTGTGATATTCGAGCTGCTCCAAAGTGTACGAGATCCCGCCATAGAACGACAATTTGTCAAATAACAAGGACCCATTTGTGACGAGGACGATGCGAGTCTTGTCCGCGATCAATTTGGATATCATCAGATTGACCGAATCCCCTATCGCGTTGATTGCTATGGTTTTGCCTCGAGCGGACGCATAGTCAAATTCATTGAGCACTTGATTCATCTTTCTCTTGAAAGCGGTCGAGATTACCAGGTGATTCGCCTTAAAGACCTTGCCGGTTTGTGTTCGAACGATCGAGTTTGCTGAAAAGTTTTCGATCGAGACGACCCAGTCCTTAATGACCTTGGAGTTGTAGCGGGCCAGATACTTTTTGATGAAGGCAGCGTACTCTTTGGACGTCAGATATCTATCTCGGGTATCCCGATGCACGAGCTCAAAGCTATAGAGACTCGTATGCATGCTGCTGACCATATCGAAATCCAGTCGGTCATGCTTTCCGAGCCTGTCCCAGATGCTTCCTTCGCCGCTGGAGACGACAACGTAATCTACCCCATCTCTTTCGAGTTCCCTGATCAGCGGAATAGCTGAAAAGCCAAACCCAACGATCAAGACATCCGTTGAGATAATCCTGTCGTGGCTTTTATCGCGGCTCAATCCCGCTGCGTCTTGCATGGCACCCGTCCCTTCAAGGGTAATTGAAAAGCAAGCGTCGAAAGCGCCGAGGCCCCAAGATTCGGTTCTTCCACAGCTCGTGCTGATTTTCGATATGTCATCACCGGAGTCAACTCACTGGCCGTGGTATTGAGGGGCTTCTTATGCACAGGCGCAGAATTGAAACGCAGAATCTGGCGCTCAATCATCCTTCTCGCTCGCGGCCGATGCGGTCCATGCAGATTTCTGCCGTCCACGGCAGCATAAGCGAGCCGCAGCGGCTGTCGCGATAGATGCGCTCCAGCGCCAGGCTCTTGAGCATGGCTTGGCCGCCGCAGGATGGGCAGCGCCGCGGATGTTTTGCACAACGGTCTTGAGCGCAGCAAAGACGCATTTTAACGGGCAAGCAGACGAAGCTGTCGGTGCCGAGGCAAAGTTGCCTATAGTTTAGAGCAAATTGGACAAGCGCTCGTGCCAAGAAAGTAATGAGGCCCCTGACTTGCCGGAGCCGGGCAAGCCAACGCGGCCGGCGACGAGCTAACGGTTTTGGGAGCGGCCGGCACTGTTGCCGGCCGTTTTCCTTTGCTAGCATTCGAGGGCTCCGCTTCCGAAGTTCGTGATACATGGCGGCACCCTCTGACACGAACTTCGGAAGCAAAGGGGCACTAGCAACTCTATGATTCTAGTGCGGCTTTTCGATTTGAAGTTCCCTCACGAGCTTGCTGCAGCCGCTGTAGGAACTTCAAATCGGCGGCACTTAGGCTTCTAGGGCTGCGCATCGCGAAGAGGCGGCATTCATGCGTTCGAGGCTGTTCTGGCGAGTGTCCCTGCCGGCTTTTCTCAGTGGATGCGGCGGAACGCCCATGGCGCCATGGTGCGCGCGCCACACCAGCGGCCTTACCGAGTGCAGCTTTTACTCCTGCGAGCAGTGCACGAAATCGCTTTCAGGCGTCGGCGGCTTTGGTCGCCTAATCCGTATCAGCGGCGGTAGACGGAGCGGACGATTAGGCGCCAGCAACTGGGCTGCTGCAATTTCTCAGAAACCGATGCGTGGGCAGCTTTCCGCAGGTTCCTGAAATGGCCGTAGCCGCATCCGACATACCAGGAGTTACCGTTGGAGCCGTCATACGCGAGCATGCTGCGCGTGCTCCGAACGCACCCGCGTTGGTGACCTCGCGCTTCGGGTCGCTATCCTACGGGGCTCTAGCCGACCAGATCGTAGAAACCCGGCAGTGCTTGCGCCGGGCTGGATTTCGGCGCGACGCGCGCATCGCCGTTGCGCTGCCAAGCGGGGCAGAGGCGACGTTGGCGATCGTGACGGTCTCCAGCTCGGCCACGGTCATACCGCTCGATCCAAAGCTTACGCCTTTGGAAATCGAGAAATGTCTGCGGATTACACGCCCGGCCGGCGTGATCGTGCTCGAAGGAGGCAGCTCGGCTGCGCGTCAAGCGGCCCAAGGCGTCGGATCAGCGATCATCCAATCGACCTTCGTGCGAAACGGGGGGGGTCGCATGCAATTGATCCCCCCCCAGACCGGGCCCGCCGCTCCTCTCGACGACCCCGATCCCGACGCGCCTGCATTCATATTGCACACCTCGGGAACGACTGCAGAGCCGAACCTTGTGCCGTTCACCCATCGCAACATGCTCGCCGCTGCAAAGCGTGTGCAGTTCTGGTTTGGTCTCACGCCGCGCGATCGGTGTCTCAACGTATCTCCAATTCATTACTCGCATGGCATCACCACCACTGTCATGCCGCCCCTGTTGACCGGTGGCAGCGTTGTACAGCCGAAGAATGCTCTTCATGTCGAGCTCGCCGAATGGTTCACCGCACTCAAGCCGACGTGGTTCTCGGCCGGGCCGACGATGCATCTGGCGATCGTCGAAAAGGCACGCGCGCATAGTGCTGCGCGCAGCATGCACTCGTTGCGCTTTATCTCGTCGGCGGGGGCCGGCCTGCAAGAACAGCTTCGTGAAGAGATAGAGAGCGTACTCGGCGTGCCGGTGCTCGAGCATTACGGTTCGAGCGAAACCGCGCAGATTTCCGCGAACTGCCTGCCGCCCGGCGCATGCCGGCCCGGCACGTGCGGCCGGCCGTGGCCCGGCATGGTGATGATCGCCGACGCACACGGCAAACCGGTTCCGGTCGGCATGCAAGGGGAAATCCTGGTGCGAGGTCCTGGCGTCATGCCGGGATATATCAACGCTGCCGAACTCAATGCGCGAGTCTTCGCAGGGGAATGGTACCGCACCGGTGACGTCGGCATGCTGGATGTGGACGGATTTCTTTCACTGCATGGGCGTATGCGCGAGATCATCAACCGCGGCAGCGAGAAAATCGCCCCTCTGGAGATCGACGCGGCACTGGCTCGACACCCGGACGTCAGGGAAGCGGCGGCTTATGCGGTCCCCCATCCCCGGCTCGGCGAGGACGTGGCGGCTGCGGTTGTGCTGCGCCCGGGGTCAAACACCACGCCGCTGGAGCTGCGCGAGTTCATTACCAAGGAGCTCGCTCTGTTCAAGATACCCCGCCGCATCACGATCCTCGATCGGCTTCCCAAAGGGCTGACGGGAAAAGTTCAGCGAGGTAAGCTCAGAGAGCTGGTGCAGGAGGAGTCGGATGCGATCGGATAACGCTTGGCACGCACAACTGCTCGGGCTTTGGCGAAAGTACCTCAAGCGCAGCGACATCTCGATCGATGATGATTTCTTTGAGAAAGGTGGTGACTCCCTTCTTGCGCTTGATCTCCAGCTGGAAGTGCAGCAGTTGATCGGACGCGAACTGCCGGAATCGATTCTGTTCGACGCCCCCACCGTGCGTGCGCTGAGCAAGAGGCTTGCGCAGCCTTCGACGGAAGTGCCGCCCCCACCGCTCGTTCGCACCAGCTGAGCGAAGTCAGGCTACGCCTACGAGCGGTGCACGAATTCGCTCCGGGTCGGTCAATCAGCACACGATCGCGTGCGACTTCCTTTGTAGGAAGAGGATCTCCTTCCGCTGGTGATTGGTCAAGAATGGCTCGACCTACGCACCAGCTCAGGAAGCTCTTGATCGATTTCAATGTCTTGTTGGCAGCGGCCGGAGCGCCACGCTGTTCAATCTGGGCAATGATTTCGATCACATCGAGCTTGCTGATCTCATGAACGCTTCGACCAGCCCAAGGCCTGCCAGCATGAGGCCGCCAAGTCTTGCCTCCGATGGAGCAATGCTTCACCGGATCAGCAAACTCCAGGTTCTCGGCGGCGATAAGGAAATGTCGCGGCGTATCGCGAAAGCGGCGAAGTGGATTTGCGCCGGATCCGGGAGGAATAGATTTCTTATGAGCACTCCCGCCGGGATCAGTGCGCTTCGAAGCGCGAGCACGAGATGCACGCCACGCTCACGAAGATCGTTACAGAGGTGGCTCAGCAGGCGCACTTGCTGCGCAGAGGTGAGGTCGTCCGCTGCCCACAAGTCTATCAACGCCGCGCGCACGGGCTCGCGGCCGTGCAAAGTGAGAAAATGGTAACTCACCATCCCCTGAATGCATGCATCGCTCTCGAAGACGAGTGTCCCGGAGGCTGGACTGCTATTTAGCTGGTTGGCCAGCTGTTTCTCGGACCAGACGAGAGCCCAATCGAAACCAGCCGTTGCCTTCTCCAGGATGCGCGCGCACTGTTCCAGGTCTCCCGCCCGGTAATCTCGCACGCGGGGATCGTTGCGAGGCGGGGCCAAGCGGAGGAGGGGGTCGGCCAGGGTGCTGCTGGCAAGTCGTTGCCACGCCTTCACGCTGGCGCGAGCTATTCTCTGCGGCGCAAGGAGCTTGACCCAGAGGCTCGTAGAAAAAAGAAAACGGAGCTTCTGGGGAAACGTTTGCGCGTATTTGGTCCAGAAACGATAGGCGGGCGAGGTCTGATCACCCATGACCACACCGATGGAAAGTGCAATTCCCCGTTCTTCTTCGCAGCGACGAAGCTGCTCCATCAAAGGTAGCGCCAAGCGTCCATGGTCGGGATCGACATTGAACCAGCTGCAGAGCGTGATCGGATGAATGGAGGGCCCGATTTGCAACGAATGAGGAAACGAGAAAGCGGTGCCGACGAGCTTGCTGCCATGATAGGCTGCTGGGCAGAACGCTTCGCTGTGTGGTCCTAGTTGCCAGCGAAGGAAGGGCGCTTCCCACAGGGGAAACCAAGTCTTGCCGCCATATTGCGGGATCCAGATCCGACGTGTGAACTCGGCGACATCTTCGAAGTCGCCGCAATACTTCCGCACTTGGCAATCCATTAGATCCCTTCTCAACTCGGGCACGCCGGTTCCGTGCAGGCGTGCCGACGAGGCACAGCTAATCACAAACTCGTGTCAATTCACATCATATGCCAGTGTTCAATCGTCCTTCTCGCCGGGCTCATAGAGTGCCTCGCGTCCGATTCGGTCAAGACAGATTTCCGCTGTCCAGGGGAGCATGAGCGAGCCGCATCGGCTGTCGCGATAGATGCGCTCAAGCGCCAGGCTCTTGAGCATCGCCTGGCCGCCGCACGTGCGCAGCGCTTTTGCAGCAATGGAATTGGCGTTTTCCATGACCGTGTGCTGTGCAGCATAGGCGCGCAGAACCTGCTCGCCACTGGGATTGGGCCGCGCCTCGCTGATCGCCTGGAACCAGAGCGCCTTGGTCTGCTCGAGCATGACGCGCATTTCCGCAACAGCGATCTGCTTGGTCGGATACATGCGTCGCTTCACCGGCGGCGTGCCCGGCATTTCTCCGCGCAGGTATTGGACTGTGAAATCATAGGCCGCCTGGGCAAGCCCCATATAGGTCGGCGACAACGACAAAAAGATATGCGGCCAGCGGGTTACCGCCTCGTAATGCGCCCCGTGCGGCATCAGCATCTCTTCCTTTGACACGAACACTTCTTTGAGCAGAAGAGTTCGTGAGACGGTTCCGCGCATGCCGAGCGGGTCCCAGTCGCCGACCACCGAAACGCCTTGGGCATCTGCTGGAACGGCGATGTAGAGCGTGTTGCTACGGCTCGGCGCTTCGTCGGGCGCACGTTCCGTGCACAACACGCCATAATAATCGGCCGCGCCGGAGAGCGAGGCGAAGATCTTTCTTCCGCTTACGACGAAGCCGCCTTCGACCGGCCGCGCCTCGGTACTGTAGGGGACGACGCCCGCGGCGGCAGACCCGGTTTCGGAGAATGGCTGGGCATAAATGGCGCCCTCATCCAGGATGCGCCGGTAGTGGCGGCGGCGGCGCTCATTGTGCTCCAGGCGATCCGACTGGCTCATGGGCAGATCGTCGGCGAACGCGCCCGACATCAGCGTCGAGCAGACATGCATGTTCCAGGAGAGCGCAGTCGCCCCGCAAAAGCGGCCGAACTCGGCGGCTGCGAGGCAATAGGTGGCGAAATCGGCACCTATGCCGCCTTCCTCACCGGGGATGCAGATTGCCAACCAGCCTTCTGCGTGCATGTCGCGAAAGTTCTCGATGGGGAAAATCGCCTCGCGATCGTATCGAGCCGCGCGCGGCGCGAGTACGCGCTGGCCGAACCGGCGTGCCTTGTCGATGAGCTCCGCTTGCAACGGGGTAAGGCGAAAGGCATCCGGAGCAAAGATCGGCGCTTGCGCATCTCGGCGATCGAGCGGATCGTTCATGGCAAAGCCTCCGGGACGGGGGCCAGAGTGGCATGGTTTTTGTTCGAACTCGCCATCCCCGCTCAATTTCTTTATTGAGCATGATCTTTTCCGAAAAGTGGTGCCCAGCCCGGATCAAGTCCGGGGCAGGCTTTTTCGGGATCATGCTCTTAGCGTGCAAAAATGGCAGGCGGGGTCAATCCCTCCGCGCCGCCCCGCGGTGCCGGTGAACGAAGACGGATTGCCGCGCGATTACCCAAACGTGTATTATTGACGTTTGAACCGACGCGCGCACATCTTCCGGCAAACGCGAGGAGCTCATGGCACTCAATATTTCGGCTTGGTCGATCCGGCAGCCGCTTCCAGCCATTGTCATGGCCGCTGCGATCATCGGCATCGGGTGCATTGGCTTTCAGAAGATTCCCATTACGCGGATGCCGAACATCGACGTTCCGGCGATCACGGTGACAATCACCCAATTCGGAGCAGCGCCTGCCGAGCTGGAAACGCAGGTCAGCAAGAAGGTTGAAGACGCAGTCAGCGGCGTGGAGGGGGTGCAGCACATCCAGTCCTCCATCTCCGACGGCATTGCAAGCACGATCATCTTCTTCCGCCTGGAAACCAACACCGATCGCGCGCTCAACGATGTCAAGGATGCGGTGACGCGCGTCCGCGGCGATCTGCCGCGCACCATCAACGAGCCGATGATCCAACGCGTGGATATTGCCGGACTTCCGATTGTCACCTACGCGGCGATCGCGCCGGGAAAAACCCCAGAACAGCTCTCCTGGTTCGTGGAAGACGTGGTCGTCCGCGAACTGCAAGGCATTCGCGGCGTCGGCAGCATCGAGCGCATCGGCAGCGTCGAACGCGAGATCCGCGTTGGACTCGACCCGGTTCGACTGCAAGGTGTCGGCCTGACTCCGCTGGACGTCAGCCGGCAGCTTCGCGGCAGCAATGTCGACCTTGCCGGCGGGCGCGCCGAAATCGGCGGCCGCGACCAGGCAATTCGCACCCTCGCCGGCGCCAAGACGCTTGCGGATCTGGCAGCGACACGAATCGCGTTGCCGACCGGAGGCGAGGTACGCCTGGATGATCTTGGCCTCGTCACCGATACCATTGCCGAACAGCGCACCTTTGCGCGGTTCAACGACATACCGGTCGTCGGCTTCAACATCATGCGCTCGAAGGGGGCGAGCGATGTGACCGTCGCGGATGCGGTTGCGGCGCGCGTCGAGAAGATCAGGAGCGAAAACCCGGAAATCGATCTCAAGCTGATCGACAGTTCGGTTACTTACACCCTGGGAAATTATGAGTCCGCCCTCCACACTCTGTACGAAGGCGCGGCGCTGGCGATCATCGTGGTGTTCCTTTTTCTGCGCGACGTGCGGGCAACCGTCATCGCGGCAATCACCTTGCCGCTATCGATCATCCCTTCGTTCTGGGTCATGAATGCACTGGGCTTTTCGCTCAATCTCGTGAGCTTGCTGGCGATCATGCTCACGACCGGTATTCTCGTAGACGATGCCATTGTCGAAATCGAAAACATCGTTCGGCATATCAGAATGGGCAAATCGCCTTTTCAGGCTGCGCTCGACGCCGCCGATGAAATAGGCCTTGCAGTCATCGCCATCAGTTTGGCCATTGTTGCCGTGTTCCTGCCGGCGAGCTTCATGTCGTCCATTCCCGGTCAGTTTTTCAAGCAATTCGGGTTGACTGTATCGGTACAGGTCATGTTTTCTCTTATCTGTGCGCGGCTGATAACGCCGATGCTTGCAGCCTATTTCCTCAAGCCGCACCAGCGTGAAGAGAAGCCCGACGGCCTCGTCAAGCGCCTTTACATGCGAGTCCTGGCCTGGTCGGTGAAGCACCGCTTCATCACGGTCGCAATCGGTTTTCTTGTCTTCGCTGCCTCGATGGCGGGGGCAGACCGTCTGGCCAAGGGCTTTCTGCCGCCTGAAGACCGCGCCCGTTCGCTGCTCGCCGTTGAGTTGCCACCCGGCTCGCGGCTTGCCGATACGCAAGCGGTCACCGACACCATCGCCGATCGATTGCGCAAGCGGCCGGAGGTGGAGAGTATCTTCGTCGACGGCGGGCAAATCCCGCCTTCCACGTTGGAGACTCGCAAAGCTGCGCTGACCATCAACTACACGCCGAAATCGACGCGTTCGCTTTCCCAGCAGCAACTCGACCTTGAGATCACCAGGGATCTCGCGGATATACCCGATGTTCGCTTCTGGTTTTTGGACGAGAACGGAAAGCGCAATGTTACCTTCATCGTCCAGGGCCAGGACAGTGCCACGGTAGCCAACGTAGCGGCGGAACTCGCATCGCAAATGCGGGGACTGCCAATGATTTCCAATATCGTCTCGACTGCAACGCTCAACCGGCCTGAACTGCGAATCTATCCGCGCCGCGATCTGGCGGTGCGTTTGGGCGTATCGACGGATAGCCTTTCTGAGACGATTCGCGTGGCCACGATCGGCGACGTCAGTCAGGCGCTGGCGCGGTTCGATGCCGGGGATCGCATGGTGCCAATTCGCGTGCTTCTGGAGGAGCGCGCGCGCACCGATCGGCAGGTGCTGGAACAGCTGCGTATACCAACCCAGCGCGGCGCGGGCGTGCCGCTCTCGGCGGTTGCCGACTTCAGCTTCGGCGAAGGGCCCATTGCCATCAATCATTACGAGCGGAAACGACAGGCCAATGTAGAGGCCGATCTGGTCAGCGGCCGCGCGCTGAGCGAAGCGTCGGCAGCGGTCAAAGCGCTGCCGATGCTGAAAAGCCTGCCGGCCGGCGTCACCGTGAGCGAGGGCGGCGATGCCGAGCTGCAAGGTGAGCTGTTCGAGGGATTCGCGACGGCCATGCGCAACGGTTTGACGATGGTCTATATCGTCCTCGCGCTGCTCTTCGGCAGCTTGCTGCAACCTCTGACGATTATGCTCTCGCTGCCTTTGTCAGTGGCGGGCGCCATCATGGCTCTGCTCATCGGCAATCTGGCCATCACCACCCCGGTTGTCATCGGCATCCTGATGTTGATGGGCATTGTCACCAAGAATGCCATCATGCTCGTCGATTTCGCAGTTGAAGCGATGCACGGAGGGCTTGATCGAACGAGCGCGATCATGGATGCCGCTCATAAACGGGTTCGGCCGATCATAATGACTACCATTGCGATGGTGGCCGGCATGACCCCAAGCGCATTGGGGATTGGCTTCGGCGGCGAGTTCCGCTCGCCGATGGCGATCGCGGTGATCGGCGGGCTACTTGTGTCGACGCTGCTGTCGTTGCTGTTTGTGCCGGCGTTGTTCACGATCATGGAAGACGTGGGACACCTGTCGGGGCGCCTGTTCGGTCGCTTCATCGGCCCTGCCGATGAGGTCAAGCCCGCGCATGCGCCTTCGATTGCAGTAAATGACAAAGAGCTGCGCGAAAAGGAGGCCGCTCCAGCGCTGGTGGATGTCAGCAAGCCGGCGCGCATTGCATAGGCAGGCAGGTAAGGCGCAAGCCGTCCGATCAAACCGCAACCGAGAAACCCATCCTGTCAGCCAGCCCCGCCATCTCCTCGATCGTTGCGATGTCGAGACGGCCGCAGAGATGCCTGCTGCGATAGCGAGACAGGGCAACCATAATGGTTTCTGCCGCGCAGGCATACAAAACATTCGGTTGCTCGCGTTCTTCGAGGATCCCCAACACCAATTCCTCGGGGGCCCGGATCAGGCCGCCGTTCACAATCCGAACGTCCGGCCTTTCCTTGGCAACCTCCGAGGTGACGTTGAAGGGACGGGAAACGTCGCAAACCACCGCATCCTTGCGCAAGTTACGCGATGAGATGAAGGGAAGGACCGCGTTCGTTGCGGCGAAGACGATCTGCGCGATGGGGAGGTGCTGATCGAGGTCGGTGGTGACGGTCAGCCCCGATTCATGTTCGCCAGCCGCTGTTGCAAGCGACTTCTGCCGGATCAGGTGTTCAGCAAACGTGCCGGGAGCAAAACTGCGCCGGCGGGCGGCGAGCGAAATGACGTGCCGATCGCAATCTTCGGCAACGCTGTGCAGCTTACTGATGCTTCCTGCCCCGGCCCGCGGATTGCCGATGAGGATCAGCTTCGCCATCCGCTCTGCGCAAAGCAGGCTCAAGGCATGCCCGATTGCACCAGTAGCGCCGACGATGGCGACCGTGCAATTCGCCAGATCAAGGCGGCGGTCGGCGCATACTGTCTCGACAGCGCGCAGGGCGGCCCAGGCGGTGAGACTGTTGCCGCTGGTGAGATCCACGCCGGGGGGCACCCGCAGGGCGAGACCCCCATCCGAGACGATCGAGCTGAAGGCGCCCAAACCAACTACCTGGGCGCCGCGCTCGGTCGCCAAATCCACCGCACTCTGAACGAGATCAAGGGCCTCGTCCCACTCCAGGCCGACGATTTCCGAAGGCAAATACGGCAGCATGATCAATTCGCCCTCGGTAACCCTGCCATCGGCCGACCGAACGGCGAGCACGCCAAGCGGGAAAGGTTTGACGAATTCGGCAAGGCGCGACCGGAACCCTTCCAATTCGCCGTCGGTGAATGGCTCAAGCGTCGGATCAAAGCGGCGCATGTCGTCCATGCTCAGGGGATGACCGATGAAGGCAAAGCGCGTTCGCGCCCCCTCGTCTCGCTCGTGCTGGGAGCACGCGAGCGACGCCGGCAGTTGGCGTTTTGGCAAGCCCAATCGCCGCGCAGTGCGAGAAGGCGGCCTGTTCATGAGGTGTCCCACAAGGTATCCGCCGTCGCCTCTTTGCAATGCGTCCAACAATTGTCGCAGCGCGTCGATCAGTCGATCACAGACAGCCGTGTCGGCAATAAGCGGCGGCTGGATACGCAGCACGGAACCGTGGGTGAAGGACGTCATGAGCCGAATATGCTCGACGTTCAGCAAGAAGCTCACCGCCATGTGCAGCAGAATGTTCTGACGTTGCAGCGCCGCGAGAGATCCGTCCTGGGTTCTGACGATATGATCGAGATCGAGGTCCAATCCAAGCATCAGGCCCCGCCCGCGCATATCGGCGATCAGGGACGGGTACTCCCTTTGAAGTTGCTGCAAATTGTCGCGCAGATGTCGTCCGGTCGCAGCCACATGACGCACTAGTCGTTGGTCGTCCTTGGTCAACTCGTCGATCGTCGCCAGCGCAGCCCGACAAGCAAGCGTATTGCCTGCAAAGGTAGAACCGTGCCGCAGGTCAAAATTCTCATCATACACTTCAGGGGTGTAGAGGCACGCCCCTATGGGCATCAGTCCGCCGCCGAGCGCCTTGGCAAGAGTAAGGATGTCCGGGGTCACTCCGTCCACCTCGCAGGCGAACAGGGTACCGGTTCTGCCCATGCCGGTTTGCACCTCATCGAGGATCATCAGCACGCCATAGCGGCGACACAGCTTCAATGCGGCTTGTAGATAGCCGGCAGGCGCTACGTGAATTCCCGATTCTCCCTGAATGGGCTCGAGCAGGAAAGCCGCGAAATAATCGGGCCGCGCCTTCAAGATTGTTTCCAATACGTCAAGGTCGCCGAACGGCACATAACTGAATCCCGGTACCGGCGCGCCGAAGCCGCGCTGGAAAAATTCCGTGTCCGTCGCCGACATGCCGGCGAGCGTCAGGCCGTGGAAACCGTTATGAGCGCACAAGATGCCGAACCGACCGGTGCGGCAGCGGGCGAGCTTGAGGGCCGCTTCCACCGCCTCGGCGCCGCTGTTGGTGAACACGACATGCGCCAATCCGGGGGGAGCGACCGAAATGAGTCGTTCCGCGAGTTCGCCTGCCGCATTGGAAATCGATGTAATCACCAGATTCGGCTGCAACTCGCGCCTGACCGCCTCCAGCGCGCGCCAGATCGGTTCGGGATCGTGGCCGAAAGGCAAAGCGCCGTATTGGGCAATGAAATCAGCGTAGCGAACTCCTTGCGCGTCGATCAGATAGCATCCCTCGCCGCGAACGAAGGTCTTATCGAGAGCAAGGCGTTGGTATAGGAACCCCTTATACGGACTGACGTATTTCACATATGGATGCTGCTCCTGCAGCCGCCAATTCCGCACCTCGGAGAGTGCAATAATCGGCAGAGGTCCAGAACCAGATTTTGCGGTTGCCGGGGGATTGCTTTGCTTGCGCAGGAGCTCCGCCAACAGCGCTCGCTTTTGCGCTTTCGTTCGTTGCTCTGCTTCGATGTCGTGCATAATCAGTCGTCTCCCTGTGCCGCCAGAACGCTCAGCCGGCGGTCGACCTCCTCGTCGGTCATTTCATCGATGCGCTCGAGCAAATTCGCTGCTTCCTCTCCGCTCAATGGTATGTCTTCGGGCTCAGCAGCAATTCCAACCGCAGCATTTGCGGGGCGTTGGGTGCGATCCCTTCCGGGCAATTGTTCGGCGATATATGCGGCCAATGTCTTGATGCTGCTGCCTTGCTTGAACTTCGCAAGCGGAACATTGATGGCGAAATCCTCGTTGATGCGATTACGCAACTCGACGGCTATGAGTGAGTCGAGACCGAGATTGAGTAATGGCTGTGCGGTATCGATCTGTGCTGGCGACGCTTGGATGGCTCTCGCCAAACCATCGCGGAGATAAGTCTCCAATAACGGCGAACGCCCTGCCTCCTCTGCTTCAAGTATGTCTCGCACGCGGGAGTCCGCCGTCGAGCGGTTCTCTTCGGCGTCAGTTTCGCCCACCAAAGCGGCCAATCGTCCTGGAACACGCACTCCCGTGGCCCGGATGAATTGTTTCCAATCAGTGGGCGCCAGCGCAACTTGCACCGCATCGCTTGAGATGAGTTCATCCAGTGCATCAAGTGTTTCGGAGACAGGCATGATCTTCGCCCCTATACGTGTGAGTTTGTCGGATGTTTCCTGACTGTGGGCCACATGCCCGACTCCACCCAACGCCCCAAAATTAACTGAAACTGCGCAACGCCCTTCGGATCTTCGATAATAGGCCAGCGAATCGAGGAAGGCATTCCCGGCAACGTAGTTGGCCTGACCAGAACTGCCGAGGATCGCCGCAACGGACGAGAACATGACGAAGAAATCCAATGGGGCATGCATGGTCAGCACATGCAAGTTCCAGGCGCCGATCATCTTCGGCGCCATGACCTTCCACATCTGTTCTTCGGTCAGGCGCTCGATCGGCGCGTCCTCCAGAACCATGGCGGCATGCATGATTCCTCGCAACGGACCCATGACATCTTGAACTTGCTCAATGGCCCGTTGCACCTGTTCGCGATCGGCTATATCGGCTTGGCAAATCATCACTTCGACGCCCCGCTGGCGCAGGGACTCCACGGCAGCCTGCGCCCGCGCTGAGGGGCTGCTCCGGCCAAGCAAGGCCAGATGCCGTGCACCGTCTCGCAGCGAGCCGATCGGCGACGGCCAGTCCGAAACCACCCAGACCCCCAGTAATCAAGTAGGCCGCGCCGGGATCGATGCTGACAGCACGATCGGCGTCCCCGATCCTCAGCCCCGCCGCATCTTGCATGGAGATGACCAGCTTGCCGATATGCTTCCCCTGCGCCATGTACCGGAATGCGTCGGCCATGCGTGTAACCGGAAACACCCGGTACGGGAGGGGGTGCAGCTGCCTCGCCTCGAACTGCGCCATCACGTCGCGCAGCACTGCCCGGAGAAGAACTGGCCGCTGTTCGAATGCGCCGATCAGATCCACCACGAACATGGAGATGTTGTTGCGCAGTGGCCGCATTCCAATCTTACGATTCCCGTAGATATCGGCCTTACCGATCTCAATGAAGCGTCCGTATGGGCGCAGGATGGACAGGCTCTTGTCGATCGCTTCACCCGCAAGCGAGTTCAGCACGACGTCAATGCCCTCGCCTCCGGTCAATTTGAGGATCTCGTCCGCGAAATCGAGCGAACGGGAGTCCATTACGTGCGCCACTCCCAGTGTTGCAAGCAGCTGCCGCTTCTCCTCGGTGCCGGCCGTAGCAAACACCTCGGCGCCTGCTTTCCGCGCCAATTGCACAGCCGCAAGACCCACACCGCCGGCAGCGGAATGAATAAGCACTCGATCTCCGACCTGGATTTGCGCGAGCGTGTGGAGCGAATACCAAGCCGTGTGGAATGCCACCGGGATCGTTGCCGCCTCCTCGCAACTGAGATGTCGCGGCTTATGGAACGCCAACTCCTGATCGACTATAAAGTGACTCACCAAGCTGCCCGTGCCAGAAGCTATAACCTCCTCGCCGACGGCAAACCGCGAAACCATGTTGCCGACTGCAACGACCCGGCCGACCCGCTCCATTCCGATTGTCAAGCCGCGAGGATCATCCGCTAGCTCCTCCTTTGGATAGGTCCCCATGACCTCCATCATGTCCTTGAAATTGAGCCCGGCGGCCGCGACCTCGATTTCGATCTCGTGAGGTTCAAGGGGCCTGCGTGCGTTCGCACGCGCCGTCAGGGAATCCAGAATTCCGGGCCGCAATATCTCGATGCGGAAAGGTGTGGTCCCGGTCTGACGGCCCATCCCATGCACCGTCGGGGGAGATACTGGAACCAGGCGATGCGCATAACGCAATTCGCCATGCAACGCGATTTCGTCCTCCACTTCATCGGGCGCGCTCAATTCTTCCGCGAAGGAGACGATCTCTTCCTGCGAGCAAGTTGCCAGATCAACCAGCCGACAGTGCAGGTGCTGGTATTCGGAGATGGCAACACGGCCGAATCCCCACAATGGAGATTGCAGCACTTCCCGCATTCGAACGCTGTTGTCGATCAGCTGCGTTCCGCGGGTAACGAACCAGACGCCTCCTACCGCAATACGGTCCGTGGACGCCAATGACTGCATGAGGTGCAGTGCCCCCACGCAGCCAAGCCTCGCGGACGCTATGACGTCTTCGCTCGTCGCCGTCTGAGAGGTCTCGATGTCGCAGCTCCAGAGGTGTACGACACCCGCCAGGCGTGACGCCTCTCGGCGCACTGCGTTCATCAGGCGCTGCATGTCCTCGATATTTCCGACGCGAATGGTGAATGCCGCTCCGTCGTCTTCTTTGAACTGCGTGCCGCGTCTCACTTCGATGACGCGATTGCCGCGTTCGCGTAGGCAGACAGCGAGCTGTGCTCCGGCGCTCGAGCGGCCGCCAGCGCCTTCATCGACAAAGATCAACCAGTTCTTGGGCTGAGAGCGGGCGTGCGCGGATGATGTCAAGGAAGCTGGCACCTCGGGACCACGCGCGAGAATCACCGAGTTGTGAGCGGTGTCGGCGTCCGGGCAATCAGCAATGCAGATCGCGTCCTCGAACCCTCTCTGCCGCAGCAGGTCCTTCCAGTTGCTGTGCGAGAGGTACGGTTGTCCCGGTCGCAGATCATGATCCTCGAAAGCCCGCCATTCTTTCAGCAACCCGAAGACCAAATTGGAAAGCGGCCATGGATGATTCGGCTCGAGCAGCAGAAGCATGCCCCCAGACCCAAGCAGCCGCTTGACGCGATCAATTGTGCTGCGCAGGTCGCGCGTGGCGTGCAGAACGTTGGCGGCGATGATCAGATCGAATGAATGCTCGTCAAATCCCTGCTGGAGCGGATCCCGCTCAATATCGAGCGTTCGATATTGCACGAAGGGATAACGGGCGAATTTGTGATTTGCATTGGCAACCAAGTCGGGAGACAGGTCCGTAAACACATATTCGGTGCAGTGTTCCGGCAGGATAGGCAGGACGAAGCTGGCCGTCCCGCCAGTTCCGGCGCCGATCTCGAGGATGCGCAAAGCCTTTCCCTGAGGCAGACGCCGGACGATCTCGACGACAGATTTCTGGACCAACAGGTTGCTGATCCTCATTGTCGCCGAATCCTGGTAGAGATGCTCCAATGGAGTGAACGAACCGCGCGGAAGGAGGAGATCGAGAGGATCGATCTCGCCTCGGAGCACCGGCGCCAGTTTCTCGCCGACCAGTCGGCAGGTCGTGAGCTCGATTTGGCATTCGGGGAAGCTCTCCCATAGCCTGTTCCAAACAGCCTGCGGCTCCTCGGCCGGCGCCAACTCTTGCGGACTCAACTCCTTGAGCATCAGCCGCAGCCACTTGCGATGCTGACCTGCAATGCCGAGCCGATCAGCAAGTGCCTCCACCGACTGCACACCAGGCACCGCTGTCCAACCCAGATCGCGCAGCGCATGCGCGATATATGCCGCCAAGACGGCCCGTGCCCCCCGAGCGAATTCGTGCTGGTACCGGACACGATCGAAATCGCTGCTGCAGGAGTGCACCCTCTTGCTGCAAGACGGGAGCCAACGCCTCCACCGATGGGAGGTGACCCGAATCCCGAGTTCCGCGCCTGCCCAGACGGGGATTAAGCTTCCATTGATACTCGTAAAGAGCGCTCTGCAGAGGCTGCGCGCGCTGGCCGGCACGGCGAAAAACAAAGCCCAGAATTTCGACCAGACGGGTGCCTGCCTCATCCACTATCTGGACATCCACCTTGAACCCCGTCGCGCCGACGGTCCTCAGTTGGGCGCAAGCGAAAAGTCGATTCGGTAGGCCGTCGTAAAATCGGATGCGCTCGATCTTAACCGGCAGGTAGGCGCCGCCGCTCACGACGCTTATTGGCACGGCTGCCGTGTGAAAACATGCGTCGAGGACGGCAGGGTGCAATCGATAGTCGCTCATTTCGCCGACGTCTTTTGGGACGTGGATCTCGGCCAGCGCTTCGCCTTCTCCTCGCCACAACTGCACAATTCCCCGAAAGCTCGGACCGTATTGATACCCCATGTCGGCAAAGCGTTGGAAAAACTCCGCCCGATCCAGGCAGTGAGAGCAACGCCGGCGGATTTCTTCGAGATCGAGCGCAGGCAGAACCGCCGGGCTCACCGGCCTTACCGATCCGCGCGCATGCAAATCCCATCCGGTGTCGGAATCTTCGGCGCGAGCATAGATAATGAATTCGCTCGATGATCGATCGAGTACCACCTGCACGGGACGCGCCGCATTTTCTTCGATGACCAGCATCTTTTGGAATTCAATATCCTCGATCACGCAGGGAACGGGTCCGAATATCTCCCTTGCTGCCGCAAGAGCCATTTCGATGTATCCCGTGCCCGGAAAAATGATCGCGTTCCTGAGCCGATGATCCGCTAAATAACCGAGATCGGCCGCATCGAGCTGCACGTTCCAGTGCGGCTGCGGTGTATCGCTTCGTTCTCCCAGGAGCGGGTGAGCAATCTCGCCGAGGCGCTTTCGGCGAAGCTGGTCAGCTTCCCGCCAATAGGTCTCCCGCTGGAAGGGATATGATGGCAACTTGACTTCTGCAGCGTCGGGGGGAAAGAGCTTTCGCCAATCGATATCGGCGCCAAGGGTATACATCCGGCCAAGCGAGCCGAGCAGCGCAGCGCGTTCGCGCTCCTGTCGCCGTAGCGAGCACAGCAGGCTTCCTTGAACGGAGTGCTCCTTCAAGCACTCGCGCATGTCATAACGTAGTATCGGATGCGCGCCGAGCTCCAAAAATACCTGGTGTCCCGCCTTGATGAGCGCGCCCATGGTGTCGGAGAAGAGCACCGGTTCCCGCATGTTGGCGTACCAGTATTTAGCATCAAGTTGCGCTCCATCGAACATCGTGCCGGTAACGGTCGAGAAAAACGGCGTTGATGCCGCCCGCGGCCGGATGCCGCTCAAGCATTCCAGGATATCCGTCCGAAGCTCCTCTATTTTCGGACTGTGGAATGGAACTTCGACTTGCAGCGCGCGGCTGAACAAACCTGCATCGTTCAGAGTCTTTTCGATCTCACTCAAGACCGCGGCGTCGCCGGAGAGAGTCACCGAGCTGGGGCCGTTGATGGCGGCGATCGAAATGTGTCGCGGATGGCGGTCGACGAGGGCCGCCGCCTCAGCACGGGAAATCCCCGCTGCCAGCATTGCCCCCTGTCCAGCCAGGCGGCGTTGAAGACGGCTACGGTGGTATGCGATGAGAACCGCATCATCGAGCGACAGCGCGCCGGAGATATGCGAAGCCGCCAGTTCACCTGCGCTGTGGCCGAAGACGGCTGCTGGTTCAACGCCCCATGATCGCCAGAGCGCCGCCAGACCTACCTGCAGCGCGAAAATCGCTGGTTGCCCAATGTGGGTGTGCTGGATTTGCGAAAGCTCCTCGTCGGCCATGAGCTCATCCAGCAACGAAATCCCGGAGATTTTGGCAAAGCAATCGCAAACCTCCTCGACGGCTTGACGGTAGACAGGCTCATCCGCCATCAGCTCGCGCCCCATCGCCCACCATTGCTGCCCCATGCCCGAGCAGACGAAAATAGGCTTGGCAGGATCGCCTGCTGCGCGCCCCCTGGAGCTATTGGGCCTTTCTTCTGCGTTGAGAAATGCCTCGATCTGCTCCACCAGCTCCGCCCTGTCATGGCCGACCAGGGCCAAGCGAAACTCGTGGTGCGACCGCTTCGCCGTCGCGGAGAAGCAGATGTCGCGCAGGGGCGCATTCGTCAGCCCGCCCCCATCCGTGAGCGCTTTCGCGTAGGAACGCGCCAAATCAGCAAGCGCGCGCTCGCTGCGCGCCGACAGCGGCAGCATCCATGCGCGTCCGTCCACAAGCTCAGTTGGCAGAGGAGCAGCCACGCGCGCGGAAGCGACCACGTGCTGCTGGGGCGGGGCTTCCAGGATCACGTGAGCGTTGGTGCCGCCGAACCCGAAGGAATTCACACCGGCGCGCGGCGGTTGCCCGAAGAATTCCGGCCAAGGTTCCAACTTCTGGGGCACACGTAACCGCAGCTCGTCGAATGGGATTTGTGGATTTGGCAGCTCGAAGTGCAAGTTCGCCGGAATCTGCCGATGCTTCAAACAAAGCGCCGCCTTGAGCAATCCGGCGATGCCGGACGTCGATTCGAGGTGACCGAGGTTGGTCTTGATTGAGCCGATCACGCAATGCTGGCCAGGCCGCTGCGCTACTCCGTAAACTTTCCCGATTGCCGTCGCCTCGAGTGGATCGCCAACAGGCGTTCCTGTGCCATGTGCCTCGACGTACTGCACAGTGTCGGGCGAAATGCCCGCCAGCCGAAGCGCGCTGACGATATTTGCTTCCTGAGCCGCCGGGTTGGGGACCGTGATGCCGTCCGTGCGGCCGTCCTGATTAACTGCCGTGGCCCGAATGACCGCATAAATACGGTTGCGGTCCGCCAACGCGCGGGCGAGCGGCTTGAGAATGACGACCGCAGCACCTTCGCTGCGAACGAAACCATCCGCACGGGCATCGAATGCTTTGCAGCGGCCGTCAGGCGCCAACATCGAAGCTTTGGAAAACCCAATGCTCAGCTCTGGCATCAAGTGCACATTCACCCCGCCGACGAAACCCAATTCGCTTTCCCCGTTCCAAATGCTTTGACACGCCAAATGCGCGGCCACGAGCGAGGAAGAGCAGGCGGTGTCGACGACAAGACTGGGGCCTACGATATTAAAAAAGTACGAGAGACGGTTGGCGATGATGCTCAGGGCGGCGCCTAGATTGGTGTATCCATCGATGGCGTCACGCTCGTGCGGTTGCAGCTGCAGCGCGCCATAATCGTAAGAGGAGATTCCGACGTGCACGCCGGCCCGCATGCCGGCCAAAGCAGCGAGGCTCAAGCCAGCGTCTTCGACAGCTTCGTAGGCCGTTTCAAGTAAAAGGCGTTGCTGGGGATCTGCGGCCGAGGCTTCACGCGGCGTAATTCCGAAGAATTGCGCATCGAATCGGTCGATGCCCTCCATGAACCCGCCCCAGCGGGTATGCGTGCGTCCTCGCCTGGACGGATCCGGGTGATATACCGCGGATACATTCCATCGCTCTTTCGGGACCTCGGTGATGGCATCTATGCCAGTTACCAGTAAGGTCCACAAATCGTCCGGACTTCTCACGCCGCCGGGCAATCGACAGCCAATGCCGATGATGGCGATGGGTTCGACAGCGCTCATGGATTCTCCTCGCAAGGGTGCCCAGCCAACGTCGACAAAACCCTACCGGTCCGACCGGCCCGGATCCAAGAATGAGCCTTGTCGCCGTGATAGACCTTGATAGCTATGAGGCTTGGAGTGCCGGTACGCGTCATGCCGATCCGAATCGACCACTGAATTCTGCTCTCGCCGCCGCGGCACTGTGGATGAACCTCACAAGCTCGATAGAAGATCGCAGGATCGCTACTTGCATCGAGGTCGTCAAGCACCTCTGCCATGGTTGAGCCAACGCGACAGGTCCAGCCGGTTCGGTTAAGAAGGCCCAAGGATGCCCCCCAATGGCGAGAGCTAAAACCATGCGCCGCATGACGACTGCGGAAGCGACCGTTGCTGCACTGATCGCGCATGGTATTGAGACCATTTACGCGCTTCCCGGGGTGCACAACGATGCCTTGTTCGATGCTCTGTTCAAGGCCGCCGATCGTATCCGCACGGTGCATGCGCGGCATGAGCAGACCGCGGGTTACATGGCGTTGGGCGCCGCCCTCGCGACCGGCAAGCCGCAAGCGTATGCCGTGGTACCGGGACCTGGACTGCTCAATTCGGCGACGGCGCTGTTAACCGCATATGGTACCAATGCGCCCGTATTGGCCCTGATCGGACAGATTGCTC
Source organism: uncultured Alphaproteobacteria bacterium (assembly GCA_963817135.1). Taxonomy (GTDB): domain Bacteria; phylum Pseudomonadota; class Alphaproteobacteria; order Rhizobiales; family Xanthobacteraceae; genus VAZQ01. The sequence continues at coordinate 46,175 of CAWFNG010000005.1, forward strand.
AGTCCGCGATCGGCCGCGGCTATGGCCATCTGCATGAGATTCGCGACCAGGCCGGAATCATTGCGCGGCTCGTCGATTTCTCAGCACGCATCTGCGCGCCGGCCGAGGCGCCCGGCCTTATCGCTGCCGCATTGCGCGCCATGCAAACCGGCCGGCCCGGGCCCGCGGCAATTGAATGCGCAATAGATGTATGGGGGAGGAGTGCGCCAATGCTTGCGGTCGAGCCTCCTGCGCCCGTGCAGGAGCCACCAATTAACGAAGATGCAATCCGTGAAAGTGCCAAGAGACTCGGCGGCGCGTCCCGAATTTTGATCGTCGCCGGCGGTGGCGCGCAGGATGCCGCCGCGGAGGTGACCGAGCTCTCCCAGATGCTGCAGGCGCCGGTTGTCGCTTTCCGCCGCGGGCGCGGCGTGCTCGATAGCCGCAATCCATTCAGCGTCACGCTTCCGCTCGGACACGAACTATGGAGAGAAGCCGAGGTGGTGCTCGGGGTCGGGACGCGGCTGTTCTTCGGGTTCCAGCACTGGGGCGTCGACGACGATCTCACCATCATCCGCGTCGATGCCGACCCCGAGGAGCCTGAGCGTTTTCATCCGCCTGCGGTCGCCCTCGTCGGCGAGGCCAAGCCCATCCTGCGCCGTCTGATCGACGTGCTCGGCAAGCATGATCGCGCACGGGTCTCGCGACGGGAAGAGATGATCGAGCGGCAGTCGAAAATGCGCGCCCGCCTGCAAAAGCTTGCACCCCAGATCGCGCTTCTAAATTCCATTCGCGCCGAGCTGGGCGACGACGGCATTTTCGTGGACGAAGTGACGCAGATCGGTTTCGCGGCGCGGCTTGCCTATCCGGTCTACAAGCCGCGGACTTTCATATCGCCTGGCTATCAGGATGCCCTTGGCTGGGGCTATGCGACCGCGCTTGGCGTGCAAGATGCCAGGCGCGATGTTCCCGTGCTCTCGATTTCCGGCGACGGCGGATTCCTGTTTACGGGCAGCGAGATCGCAACCGCCATGTGCCATCGCATACCGCTGGTCTGCGTCATCTTCAATGACGGCGCTTATGGCAATGTGCGGCGCATTCAGGAGGAGCAGTACGGAAACCGATTAATTGCCTGCGATCTGCGCAACCCCGAATTCGTGCGCTTCGCCGAGAGCTTCGGGGCAGCGGCGGAGAGTGCGCAGGATCCGGCGCAATTGCGCGCTGCCTTGCGTCGCGCGTTCAAACGCCGGGACCAGCCGACCATCATCGAAGTACCGGTGGAGTCCTTTCCTTCGCCCTGGGAATTCGTCTTCATGTCGCGGGTGCGTGGCCGGACCAATTGCGGTCCGGCTGGGAGCAAGGTCTGAAGCCGTGAACCCGATCGATATCAGGAGCTATCGCGGTGACTTCGAAGACGCCGCCGAACTTTTGCGCCGTATTTGGAGCGCAGCCTACCAAGGGAAAAATTTGTTCCCCGTTTGGGACGCCAGTTTTTTGCGCTGGCAGCTCGGTGAGGAAAGCGGCGCGCTCCTACCGGCTGCTTACGACGGCAGTCGCGTGATCGCTACCATGTTTACCACATCGCATTCCTTGGGCATTGGTTCCGCGTCCCTGGCGATCGGGATTGGCAGCTGGTTTACCATCGAATCTGAATACCGACGTTCGGGCCTTGCACTGCGTCTCATCGAGGCGCAGCCGGCAAAAGGCAATTCGGGCGCTTCGAGAATGAACTTGGTTTTGAGTTCGAATCGCACCATGCTCGTTCTCGACACCGCAGTCGCCGCCTTCGTTCGATGGTTCGCTGCGCGAATATCGTGGGCAAATCTTTGGTGAAGCAGTGAGCAGCACCGAAATCCGAGAATATGACGGCGATTTCGAGGATGTGGCCGAGCTTGCTGGGCGGGCGTTTAGCGCATTCTACGGCGGAATAACCTTGTTTGTACTCTGGGATGCCGCCTTCCTGCGCTGGCAGCTCCGTGGCGACACGCCCGCGCTTCTACCAGCTGCTTATGACGGTAGCCGCCTTGTCGGCACTTTGTTTTCCATTCCGCATTCATTGCGAATTGGTTCCACAATCCTGCCGATTGGGATTTGCAGCTGGTTGGCGGTTGCGCCTGAATATCAACGTTCGGGTCTTGCAGTTCGCCTCACTGAGGCGCTTCGACAATCTCAGGACGAACGCGGACTTGTCTGTTCTCTTGTGATGTCTATGGGCGATCCACCTCTTCGCAAGCGCTATATCAAAACGCATCCCCAGAATTTCTGCCATCTTTTCAAGTTCGGTCTTTGGGTCAAGGTTCTCGCGCCCGGCACTTGGGCACAGGCATCGGTGGAAGCCTGGATGCGCTTAATGAGTCGGGCTTTCGGCTCAGTGTTCCGTTTGATCCCGCAACCCTACCACCCGAACGTGCGGCCTTATCGTGCCGAAGATCTCGAAGCTTGCGCGCTCCTGCTGGAAAAGGCGACAGCGAAGCACGATTGGGCCCTTCTCTGGCCGATGCAACGGTTGGGCACCCAACTGGAGAGCCCCGTTTCCCGCACGCTTGTCCTCGATCGCGATGGAAGGTTGCAAGGGTTTGTAAACTATCATTTCATTGTTGTGCAGGGCCGTAAGCCCGTCCGCGCCGCCATGATCGACCTTTGGGCCGACGACAACCTCTCCGCAATGCAGCGCATACGATTTCTAGGACATGTTTGCCAGGAGCTGCGGGCGCGCAATGTCGAACTCGTCTTTGCACCACGATGCGCGATGATGCCGGTCGCAGCATTCGCGGCCAATCTATTTTTTCCCACGCCGAGGCAATTCCACCTGGGTTCTATTTTCACGAAGAACGCCCTGCCACCGTCACCGCCGAGGTCCTGGAGCTTGTTAGTTCGGTGACTTCGCCACGGAGAGCCGCAAATAATAGGCCGCCGGCAATAGTCTGACGGTGAATTCGCCCGCGTCGACACTTCTGTTAGTGAGTCAGATGGGAATCTGCACTCAATAAATGCTTATGATTGCCGACCGCATGGAAGCTGGTTGCACCGGCGGGAATCGACGGATGATCCGCAACGAACAGTCGGCGAACCCATAAGGCGGGTTTGTTCTTCATCAAACGAATGAGAAAACGAGTGAGCGGCGCCGCCAATTTACCGCGTCGCAAAAGCAAAATGCGGTACGGCAACACAACCCGGAGATATTGCTTCCAGGTGGGGGGTGCAAACGTGGCGGTAAACTCATCGCGCATCCATTGCAAGCTGCGCGGCTTGGTCCAAGGGCCGTATAGTCCGTCCGCTTCCCATCGCTCGGGATTGAGGCTGATTTTCCAGGCGTTGATCCAAGGTGGCTTGCTGCGATCCTTTGGAATGTGTTCGGGCAGGCACTCTTCGACCGCCTGCCAGAAGAAAACCTGGGCCAGCTCTTCGAGGCGGGCCAAGTTCAGCTTTGCAGCAATCAGGTATTGCTCCGGGCTGCGACGCGTTAGCATTTCGAGATAGACAAGTTGGATAAATCTGATCTGGCGGGGATCGGAAAACGTGAACGGCGAACGCGCGGGAACTGCTTGCGCCCAGTCGATCAGCAGACGTTCAACGCGCTCATGCAATTCCTTGTACTGGCGCAGCAGATCGAACGCTTCGCGGAATGGCCGTCGCACAAAGCCCTGCAGAAAAACCTGCAGGAAGACCGTGTAATTGATGAGTGAATCCCAGATAAGTTTTGCGGCGAAGACATGCGGATGCCCGAACGCACGATAGGTATCTTTGTAATATGCGAGCCCAATGGGGACAAGTAAATCGAGGACAAGCCGATTGAAATCGTCCACCTCGGATTGGGTCAGCTCTCCTCGCAACTCACGAGCGATCATCTCCACCGTGATGGTGTTTTCGACTGCGATGAGATCGGAGCCGATGCTGTAGAGAGGATCAAGAAATACTCCGGCCTCACCTATGCAGGACCACCGGGTACGCGAGAAGAGCTGCCGCGCGTGATAGCTGAAATTTTTGAGCCGGTGAAAATCGAGCGGTTGCCGGTCCTTGAGCAAATGCCATAGCGCGGGCTCGTACTGCTGGAGCCATTGCAACGCCTGCGCATACGACTTGCCATAGCTGTCGATCGGATGGATCGTCTCGTCCGTCACAATGCCGACGCTGGTGGCTCCGGATGCGAGCGGTATGAGCCACACCCAATAACCGTACCCCATCAGATGATTGGTGGACATGTTCCGATCGCCGAAAACGCGATTGCGCCACGCCGGATCGGCATTCGTGGTCATATCTCCGATGTCGAGGCGAGGCTCGATTCTCCACCACGCCGAGCTCGCGGAATGTCCGTTTGCTGCGCCGATGTCGAGCTTCGACTGCAGCATTCTTCGTCGACCCAGCGCATCGACGACCCATCGTCCGAGAAGCCTCTCCTGCTGCTGGCTGCCATTGCGGCGATAGAGAACCACATGCGGATCGTCGCCGTCTGCGAGCCGTATATCTTCGACAGCGGTATCCTCGAGAAGCTGCACTCCGTTTTCGATGACCAGCCGGCGCAAATCATTCTCCAGCCGGCCGCGATCGAGCTGCCAGGTCGGCAGCGGCGGGTAGACACTGGGCCCTATTTCCGGGCGATGCTCGAACGACCCACGTGCATCGCCCAGAAAAAATCGGAGTACCATCTTTAGAAGATGACGCTGGGTGAGGTGCTTCTCGATCTGCAGGACATTGCCAAAGTAATTCGCTGCCAGCTCGGAGGTGGCCTCGCCGACCTTATGGGCTGCCTCGGGCAGAGGTCTTGCCAGCCGATCGATCACGGCGACCGACACGGCCGGCAATTCGAGCTTCAATTGGCGAGCAAGCGTTAATCCGGCGAGCCCGCCGCCGCAAATCACCACGTCATAGCGTGGCTGCGTGGCTGCTGCGGGATGGCTCGCCGCCCTCGAAAGCATGGTTTTGCCTCTGCATGCCTCGCCCGCGGCTATCCTATCCGGATGCCGGTGCCACGCTCAAGATCAGTGCATGCGTCGAGGCTGCAGCGTCAAGTGCTCACAGAGCTTAGCGGCCAAGGTAAGTTCGTTTTCTCTCGCACGATGATCACGACCGGCTGGGCGCCTGCCTTGACCGTACCCGCCTGGGTGAGCTCGTCGACGATATCCTCAACGCGGCCCACTAGCTTTCCCTGCCCTTTACGAAGGCGTTTGATCTGCTTTCGCGAGTGCCGCTTGCCCAATTCGACCACAACGAGCTCTGGCTTGCTCGTTGTCTCCTGTTCGCGCTGTGCTCGCGGCTCGCGCTGTTCCGCAGAGCTCGTTCCTTGTGTTGCCATGCTCATGTCCTCCGTGGTGAATAGTGAATTGCGAGTTATGGTTTAGGCAAGAGCGTGAATGGCATTCCCGCCTTGCGGGCTTCCTTTAGGGCTTTGCGCCCTGCGTCGACCATATTAGCGGGCCCCTCCAGAAGCCAGCCATCGCGCCGTCGCCGATTGGATTCGTCATGACGGCGACGCAGTTCCTGCCCGAAAATGACTTGCGCCTTTTCGATGCGTCTGGCTCTTCGTTCCAATGGGCGCGCCCACGTCGAACTCTTCTTGCGACCGTCTTTCTCATAGACCCTGCTGGCGTGGTGACTGCCGTCTCGCCGAATTACCGTGACGCGTGTTACGAGCTTATCCATGGCTGCCTCCTCAGGCTTTTGGGATTAGACGTAATGCCATCTTAGTATATAATAAAGGGCATTGCCGGGCGGTCCAAGACTATACTTGCCTGTTGACAGCGACTATTGCCCAAGAGGCGGGAGCTCGATCTTCTCATGCGAACACTCAAGAGAATGATAGCATCGCCGAAGAAAGACGCATGCTTGGCCGCGTACCTGCTATTCTTGACCTTCGCAAGCTGCGGCACTGCCGTTGCACAGACTGGAGCCCTTACCCGGTCGCCTGCGGGAGCCGAGGTCTATTTCATAGATCTCAAGGATGGAGCGACCGTTCCGGCACAATTGAAGCTTTATTTCGGGTTGCGCAACATGGGCGTCGCACCCGCCGGCTCCGATCTGCCGAATTCGGGACACCATCATCTGCTAGTCGATACCCTGCTGCCCCCCCTCAACAAGCCTATTCCCAATGACTTCAATCACCTGCATTTCGGTGCGGGCCAGACCGAAGCGGAGATTACCCTCAAGCCGGGCCCGCACACGTTGCAGCTGCTCATGGGCGACAAGGACCACGTCCCGCACAACCCGCCGGTCATGTCGGCGCAGATTCACGTCAATGTCCCACTCACCGGGGGCCCGACCAAGTCCCCTCCGGGAGCCGAAGTATATTTCGACGATCTCAAGGACGGAGCGGTCATCTCCCCCACCGTGACCATTCATTTCGGCTTGAAGAACATGGGCGTGGCGCCGGCGGGGTCAGACCGCCCGAATTCCGGGCATCATCACCTCCTGATCGATACCGATCTGCCCCCACTCGACGAGCCCATCCCCAACGATTTCAACCATCTGCATTACGGCGCCGGCCAGACTGAAACCCAGCTTACGCTCAAAGCAGGCGAGCACACGTTGCAGCTCCTCTTGGGGGACAAGGACCACATTCCGCATACGCCGCCCGTCATGTCGCAGCGGATCAAGGTCCGTGTCGTCGACCCCTCGCTGCGGACGCCTGCGCCGAGCGATGCCCGGGTTTATTTCGTCAATTTGCAGGACGGCGCGACGCTGCCGCAGAAGGCGACCATTCGCTTCGGTCTTGTGGGCATGGGCGTGGCACCCGCCGGCATCGACAAGCCCAATACGGGCCACCATCACGTCCTCATCGACACGCCGGTACCTCCGCTTGACCAGCCCATTCCCAATGATTTCAATCATCTGCATTTCGGTGCGGGGCAGACCGAAGCAACGATCACGCTCCCATTAGGCAAGCACACCCTGCAGCTTCTGCTCGGCGATGCAAATCATGTGCCCCACAACCCGCCGGTCATGTCGAAGCCCATTACCGTTTACGTGAAGTGACCGCCGGCAGAGAGGATACCGCATGAGGAGATTTATAGTCACTATTCCCGCGCTGGTATGTCTTATCGCAACGGCGCATCTGCCGGCATCAGGTCAACCAGTCTCGACGGCGCAATCGGTCCGAGATTTGGATATGAATGCGCTGCCCACTCTGAACGACGAAATTGTTCGGCAAGTCCAGCAGGCGCTCGTCAAGAAAGGTATCGACCCCGGGCCTATCGACGGGATTTTCGGACCAAGAACGAGAGAGGCCGTTCGCAAATTCCAGGATCGATATGGAATCAAGCCAAGCGGCGAGATCGACAATCAAACGCTTTTCGCGCTGGGGGAGAGCGAATTAGCCCTGCGGAGGTGAAGAGGCTGTTTGCGCGAATCAATTGGACGTTGGTCATTGACCGATCGGGCGCACGCGGTCGCCGTCGCGAAAAAAAGCGCCGGCTCGAGCAATGACGACGTCGCCTTCGGAAACGCCCTCGCGAATTTCTGCTTGGCCGGCAGAGAGCAAGCCGACGCTGACGGTGCGGGTTTCCACGCGACCGTCTCTTACGACCTGAACTACCGAACCCGCCGCTTCATACAATATCGCCGAGAGTGGAACGGTCGGGCCGCAACGTCGACCGAGGTCGATAATGGCGCGTCCAAAAGCGCCGGCCCGAAGCCGAGGGTCGCTGCCAACCGATACGCGCACTTGGCCGAGCTGGGTGGTCGGATTGACAGAAGTCGAGAACTGGCGAATGCTTCCGGAGAACTCGCCTACTCCAATAATCTCGATCTTGGCAGCCTGACCGGACGCCAACCGCAGTAGAGACTTCACCGGGGTCTCGGCAGACAGCTCCATTTCTCCGCGGCTTGCTATCCGAAACAGCGGCATCCCGCGTGACGACGTGGTCGTCCCGATCGCCGCCGACATCGAACTGATAACGCCGCCTGCCGGCGCCTGGACCGCGACGGTGCCCCCCGGCTGCCCCTCCGGTGGAGTTAGACGTGCCAATACCTGTCCCGAGACGACGGTTTCCCCGGGCTCTACCAGAATTTGGGATATCTGATAGCCGTCGCGATCCGGCTGCACCAGTACCTCTTCGCGCGGGACAAGCACGCCCGTGACTTGCAGCGTATCGACGAAACAGGTCCGCTTCGCCGCCACAACCGTAACAGCGCGGTCGGCAGACACGCTCGCATTATTCGGCTCTGCCGCAACCACGCCGAATGTCAGATCGCAGCAAGCCGAGGCAGCGAGAACAACGATAACCCGCAACGGCGCCGCATGGCTCTTGTCGAAAAATTTGATCATGATCCACTGTTGTTTTGGGGTGCGCCGCCAGCGCGCGAGTCGACCCGCCAGCTCAATACATTATAGGCGGCAATTGGCCGGTTGAAGCCCTTCAATGAGAGATCTCCGACTGAGGAGGTTTCCACAAGATCCTCAACTGCACTGAAAGCGCGTTGGCTGATTACGATTTGACCGGCCTGCGCCTCCGCGCACAAGCGGGCGGCGAGATTGGGCACACTGCCGATGGCGGTGTATTCCCGCCGCTGCTCAAACCCGATCTGGCCGAGCGTAGCATAACCGCAGGCAATGCCGATCCCAAACCCCAACACATGGCCGTGCCGCCGCCACTGCTTGGCCAAGCTATCGACCTTGTCACGCATTTCGAGGGAAAGCCGCACGGCACGTTCGGTATGGTCGTTACACGGGATCGGATCGTTGAAAACGATCATGATACCGTCGCCGATGAAGCGGTCGAGCATGCCCTCATGGCGGAAAATCAAATCGCCCAGGCTCTCGTGATAGTCGCGCAGTACCGCCATCACCTCTTCCGGTTCCGATTCTTCCGTGAATGCGGTGAAGCCCCGCAGGTCGCAAAATATGACCGTGATCTCGCGACGGTGACTGGTCAGGGGCGCTTCCGGCGCTTCCGAGGAGGCAATCAGTTTTGCCACCTGCGGGGCCAGGAACCTCTGCAGATAACTCATGCGCTCGATTTCAGTCAGCTGATCGGCAACGCGCTTTTCCAGGCGAGCATTCCACGTCGCAAGCTGCTCGGTTTGCGCCTTGAGCTGCTCGGCCTGCGATTGCACGGTGTCGTGCAGCTCCTTTATGCGCAGCATCGATCGCACGCGTGCCAGCAAAGCAGCCTGATCGACCGGCTTGGTGAGATAATCGTCTCCGCCCGCATCCAGACCGGCCACCACGTCAAGCGTGTCGGATTTTGCGGTCACCAGAATGACCGGTATGAAACGAAATTTGCTGTCCTGTTTGAGCTGCTTGACCACGGTGATACCGTCAATTTTCGGCATCATCACATCGAGCAGGATCAGGTCTGGTCCGAAAACGCCCACTCGCGCCAACGCATCTTCGCCGTCAACGGCTGTAGCCACTTCGTAACCATGTGCGTTAAGCCGCACCCGGAGCACCTCCAGGTTCGTTGGGTTGTCGTCGACAATCAGGATGCGGGGCGGCGTCTGCAAACGATCTTCCTTCCGGTCATGACAAGAATTCACGGACTTTGGCGAGGATGACGCGCGGACTGAACGGCTTCGCGAAATATCCGTCGCATCCGGCCGCCCGCGCTTTGGCCTCGTCACCGGACAGAGCGTAGGAAGTGACGGCGATGATTGGAATATCTCGCAGCTCCGGATTGGCCTTGATGCGTCGAGTTGCTTCATAGCCGTCGATAATGGGCAGCTGAATGTCCATCAGTATAAGGTCGGGCCGGCGCTCTGCGGCCATTGCCACTCCCTTCTCCCCGTCGACGGCTTCCATCACCTCATATCCGGCATTGGTAAGCAGGTCATTCAAGATGCGCCGATTGTTCTCGGTGTCTTCAATGACAAGGATACGTTTGCTCATGCCGCTTGCCTTTGCTCCGTCGCGCGTACCGGCAGCACGATGTTGAACGTCGAGCCGTGACCGGGCATGGATTGAACGTCGATATGCCCTCCATGCGCCCTGACAAGGCGGCGCGAAATCGACAGCCCAAGCCCGGTACCTCCCTTCTGCCGGGTGCTGCTGTTGTCCACCTGCTGAAACTCGTCGAAGATGCGGCCTTGATCGGCAAGCGGGATGCCCGGCCCGGTATCCTGGACGGCGATCGTGAAGTGGTTGTCGACGACCTTGGCGCGGATCACGACCGAGCCGCTATCGGTGAATTTAATCGCATTCCCCACAACGTTAAGCAGCACCTGCGTGATACGGCGCTCATCCCCGTGGGCGATTGGCAGATTGGAGGGCACCTCCGTCTTGACTTCTAAGCCTTTGGCGCGGGCAAGGGATGCGGTGCTGGCAACAACGTTCTCCACCAGGGCGGGCAGCGAGTAGTCGTCGAGCGACAGCGTAAGCTGGCCAGCATCGATCTTGGAAATGTCAAGGACGTCATTGATGAGTCCAAGAAGATGCTTGCCGTCGTTTAGAACCCGCTGCAGGACTTCCAAAGCCTTCTCCGGTAACCCGCCATAAAGCCCGTCCAGCAGCAGTTCGGTAAAGCCAAGCATGCCATTCAAGGGGGTGCGCAATTCGTGGCTCATGGTGGCGAAAAACTGCGATTTGTGTTCGTTCGCAATCGCCAATTCGCGTCCTTTTTGCTCAACTTCCCAAAACAGCCGCGCATTGTTCATCGCCAGCACCGACTGGTGAGCAAAGGTCTGCATGATTTTTACGGTGCCGTCGGGGAAATCTCCCGCCGCGCGCCGATGCAGCACCAGGCCGCCCAATATCTCGTCTTGCGCCAGCAGCGGCACCACCAGCACCGAATGAAATCCGGCGCGCAGCGTGATTTCCCGCAGAGGATAATTCGGGGCATCCGCCAAATCGGGAACAGCAATCGGCTGCCCCGCTTTAGCCGCCTTCCCCAGGACGCTCTCATCGTATCTGACGGGGACGGCGCGAATCGCATCCTGAATGGATTTATCAAGTGCGTGCGCTTCGGCAAGTTCGAAGCTGCGCCGCACCGCGTCATAGCGGTAGATTGCCCCGGCGTCGGCCTGCGTAAGCTGAACTGCCCGGGTAACAATGGTGGCAAGAACAGAGTTGAGGTCGAGGGATGAGGTTACCGCCCGTCCGATTTCCTCCAATGCCTTGAGCTCGCTGACCGATTTTGCCAACTCTCGCGTGCGCTCTGCAACTTTTTGTTCGAGACGGCTGTATGAGTTCTGTAATCGGTCGGCCATGCGATTGAAATGCGCGGCCAGATCGGCAATCTCGTCGGCCTGTCGCAGCTCGATGCGATGGCCGAACTCGCTCGCTTCGATCTGCTGGGCACCAATCTGCAAGGCCCGGATGGGGATGACCATCTGCCGGGCGAGCAGCATTCCGGCAACGACGGCCAACAATACGCCCAGCGCCAGGATCCAGCTGGTGCGATACCAGACGTTATAGACGGGCTGCAGTGCCGTACTGCGCGGCTGCTCGAAGAATACATACCAGCCCAAGCGCGGAATAGCGGCCGACGCCGTCAGCACCGACGTGCCATCGGCGTCCTGGCCGAAGATCAACGTCTCCTTGCGATCGTTGATCACATTCTTGATTTGGGGCAGGTTTTCCAAACTGGAACCCGGGGCGTGTTCAGGATCGGAATCGGCAAGCAGTCGGCCCATCGGGCCCACCACATAGGCTCGGTAATTCTTGCCGATTTCATTTGCGTCCAGATAATTTGCCAAAAACTTGAGACTGACCTCGGCGACGGTCGAGCCGCCGTTGCGGCCTGCATGCGGCATTGCGATCGACATGAACGGATCCGGACCGTCAAAATAGACCGGAGAAATCCAGATGGAGCGGCCTTGCGCTGCGGTAAAGCGCGGATTGGAGGAGTAATCGATGCCGCTCGCGAGCACGACTTCAGCGCGAGTTACGCGCAGCTCTTCCCGCCCGTTGCCATCAAGGTAGATAAGCCTCTCGATGGAAGGAACCTGCTGAAGCAGCTGCGTGTAATCCGCCCGCCTCTGTTCGAGCGTGGTTGCGCTTGCCCGGGTGGCCCAGCTGATCTGCCGTTCCATATCGTTTACAAACTGCTGTATGCGATTAGCCGTCGCCTCGGCCTTTTCCGACTGCGTTTGCGCGAGCAGGTCGGTCGTATCTACATACGTGAACCAGGTCTCGAGGCCGCCGTTGACAGAAAGCACGAGAACGACAAGCCCGACAAAGGCCATAACGTATTTACCGAACAGGCCTTTGGGACGAAACGCGTCAAACCAGTGCTTCAGCGGGGCACCCTTGCGCATCTCAACTGCTGAGGACAATTGAGCTCCATCTTGCAAAGAAACGCTTTCGCGAGATAGTGCCATTCACCGGCGGCCTTTAGTAGAAACCAGCGTGCGTTTTAGACGCTCCGAAAAACTCGGTTGCGCAATCTCATGATCGCCGCGTCGACCGCAACTATGCTTAACGCTCGCCCATGCGCGTATCGGCAGTGATGGGTGTTACTTTATCGCCGTCGCGTAACGAGCCGCCGGCATTCGCGACGACCAGGTCACCTTCGCTAAGTCCTTCGCGAACCTCGATCTCGGTGTCAGAGTGAAGGCCGACCTTCACCAGCCGAGTTTCGATGACATTGCCGCGCACGATCTGAACGCTTGGACCCTCGGTGCGGTATATGACGGCCGAGCGAGGGACGGATATTCCGCAGCTGCGGTTGGCATCGATGGTTGCGCGAGCAAACATTCCGACGCGGAGTTGCGGGTCGCGTTCTACGGAAACGCGGGCGTGGCCCAATTGCGTGAGTTGATCGACCGCCGCGGGGACCAGGCGGACTCTGCCGGTGAGCTCGCGGCTGTTTTCGACCTCGATACGCGCGGCCTGGCCCGACGCGAGCATTGGAACATGAACGCTCGGAACATCCCCTTCAAGCTCGATCTCATCGTCCACGGCGATTCGAAAGAGCGGCTCCTGCTGCATGGGTGATGCAGTTGCTCCGATTGTGGCGGTGCTGCGTGTAACAGTGCCGGCCGCAGGGGCCTTCAAAGTTGCGGTCGTGCTCTGTCCGGCAGCACCCGGTCCCTGATTCTTTCCCGGACCAGGTTCCGAGGTTTCGCCGGACAGGCGCTTCAATCGCGCCAGTACCTGGCCGGAGGTGACTTTATCGCCTTCGTTGACCAGGATTTCAGTTACTTTGAAGCCAGGCGCGTCCAAAGTGACGCGCGCCTCCTCGCGCGCGACAAGAAAACCGGTAATGCGAATAGCCGCTGAAAAGCACGCGTTTTTGACGCGAATGACGGTGACCTGGACAGCGGCCGGCGATTTTGTATCGGCCCCTATTGCCGGCAAAGCCAGGCATCCAGCCCACGCCGCCAACGTGCCTGCTGCAAATCCCGCCGTAATGGACGATTTCATGCGCTCTCATCTCGAAGTCGGTTACTGCAATTCGCGCACCAGCCGAAACCCGTTGGCAGAGTAGCGCACGTCCGAATCATAGCGGAAACGGGCGCTGGAGCGGACATATTTCGCTGCGCTGTCGAACGCCCCGCCGCGCAGCCCGCGCAGCCTGCATTGCCCGGTAAGCCACGCAGAGCCACTCGCAGGCGCATTCCGATAGTTGTCATTCCAGCAGTCTTCGACCCACTCGGCCGCGTTGCCGGCGGTATCATACAGTCCAAACGGGTTAGACTTGAAAGAACCGACGGGCATGGTTTGCTGGCTGGATCCGGGATCGCATTCACGGCAATTAGCCTGACGCGAGCCGACATCTCGGCCCCACCAGAAAGCCGTATTGGTGCCCCCGCGCGCGGCATATTCCCATTCGGCTTCCGATGGCAGACGATAGTTTTGCCCGGTTTTCTGCGACAGCCAGGCGATAAAGACCTTGGTATCCTCCCAGCTGACATTGATGACGGGACGGTTGCCGCGCCCCCAATCGCGGTCATCGGGCCGATGCTTGCAGCCTTTCTCCTCGACGCATTTATCCCACTGGTCGAACGTTACCTCATAGCGACCAATGGCAAATTGCCTGGCGATGGTGACCCGATGGACCGGGTTTTCGTACTCGGTGCTGCTTCCCATTTCGAACGAACCCGCCGGTATCACCACCATGTCCGCACATCCTTCACAGTCGCGGAAAGAGTTGCCGGCTTTCATATCGCCGCGCGGGGGCTGCGAGGAGGGACTCGGCGTGGAAGGTGGCGGGGTCGGGGTCGGGGTCGGTGTGGGAGCCGGCGAAGGTGTGGGCGTCGGGCTGGGTCCGGTGACCACCGGGGGCGAGCTTCCGAAATAAAACTCCTCGAGGAGCGAGGAGGCGACCCAGGGGACCTGCTCGTTGTTGGTCACTCGCGAGACTCCGAGACGCGTGCGATTGAAGACCTCTTCGGCGGTCCGATTTGGCGACCGCAGCTCCTTGACAAGCTCGGTCATGAACACGCTGTTGGTACCGCTGCTTTCATTGATCACTTTGCCGGGGGCGGCAGAAAATATCGCCAGCGTGCCCTCCGGAGCGTCGAGCGCGGCAAGTCCGGCAGGAGCAGCTCGAAAGCGGCGTTCGAAAGGGTTGCGCCGAGCGGCATCGATGATGATTATTTTGACTTTGGCGCCTTTGCGGTGCATTTGCGCGAGCACGTCGTCGACACTGATGCCATCGCGCCGAACGTCAGCTTCGGTCCACATTTGCGCATTCACCGGAATGAGGTAACTCTGGCGCGAAACTTGAATTCCGTAACCGTTGAAGTAAAACAGTGCAGCCATGCCGCTGCGGATCTTGGCAATGAATGCATCGATCGCGCGCCGCATGTCGTCTTTGCCCAAGTTCTCTTTCAAATCGATCTCGAAGTCGCTGCGACGCAGTTCTTCGGCAAGCGAACGGGCATCCCTGATCGTCGTGGACAGCGGGGTACTGGCGTCCGGATAACTGGCATTCCCAATAATAAGCGCGACACGCGCCGCTCTTTGCTGGGAAACTGCCGAGTCAAAGGCGAGAGCGGTCGAAGCGATCGCCAGGCAAAACCAAAACAGGAGCCGCATTTTGATCCCGCGCTTGTGCTGGTTAAGAGCCAAGGTCAACAATCGCTGCCTGCAGTCGCCGGAGGCTGCGACGAGCACACATGCCAAATTTCACCGGCTTCTCCGCATCGATCCCATTCCAACTCGAAAAGTGCCGGTTTCGGCAACAATTATAATATTCTAGCCGCATTTTGCGGGCGCATACAACCATCGATCGCTCTCCCAGGATCCGAGGCCTTTCGCGCCGCACGTGCAAGCAAGACCCCGATGCACTGCGACGTTATCGGCGTGCGATCGGGACGGCAAAGCCGGACGATATGGCTTTTCTGACCGATCTGGTTTGCCTAGTGTGGCGGATATGACGTTCCTACCAGCATTGCCGCGAGTCATTCGTAGGAACGTCAAATCCAAAGCCACACTAGAATCATAGAGTTGCTAGTGTCCCTTTGGTTCCGACGTTCGTTTGCGAACGTGCCGCAAAGTGATACGAACGTCGGAACCGGGACACTAGTATTTCCAAGGGCGGCAAGTATTCAACGGAAAGCGCGGCTCCCCAGTGGTCCGATTCCGAAGTTCGCCAGTACTCGCGGCACGTTCAGGTGCGAACTTCGGAATTTAAGGACCACTAGCAACGTTATGATTTTAGTGCGGTTTTGAATTTGAAGTTCCTAAACCAGCTTGCGGCACGTTATGATAGGAACTTCAAATTCACCGCACTAGTTAGTCGCAGCGCGATAAACGAAAGCGATGCAAGTGCTCCGAGCCGGTAGCAAACAGAAGAAAAACATCAATTCGCTGACGGGGATCCTGCTCCTCAGTCTGATGACAGGCATTGCTTCGGCGGAGGGACAACGCCGAGGAGGTCCTACGCCGGCAAGTCCGGATGCGGAGGTCTACTTCGTTGACCTCAAGGACGGAGCGACAGTTCCTGCGAAGCTGAAGCTCTATTTCGGGCTGCGCAACATGGGGGTCGCACCCGCCGGTTCCGACCGGGAAAATTCCGGTCATCATCACCTGTTGATAGATACGGAACTGCCGCCGCTCGACCAACCGATTCCGAATGACTTCAATCACCTGCATTTCGGTAGCGGGCAGACCGAGGCCGAGGTGACGCTCAAGCCCGGTCAGCATACGTTGCAGCTCCTCATGGGCGACAAGGACCATATTCCGCATACGCGGCCGGTCATGTCGCAGCGCATTCGGGTTCGCGTCGAAGGAACCCCGGAAGTGGCCGCCCTCCCGGGCGGTCCGTCACGCTCTCCTCCGGGGGCGGAGGTTTATTTCAATGAGCCGATCAAGGAAGGAGCGGTGCTGCCGCCGAAATTTACCGTCTATTTCGGACTGAAAAACATGGGTCTCGCGCCCGCCGGCGTAGAGCGGGAGAATTCAGGACACCACCACCTCCTGATCGACGCCGATCAGCCGCCGCTCGACCAGCCCATTCCAAACGATTTCAATCATCTCCACTACGGGGCGGGTCAGAGCGAAGCCGAGGTGACGCTCAAGCACGGCGCGCACACGCTGCAACTTCTGCTCGGGGACAAAGATCATATTCCGCACACCCCGCCGGTCATGTCGAAGCGCATCAATGTAAGGGTGGTTGATCCGTCCGTGCGAAAACCATCACCGCCCGATGCGCGCGTTTATTTCGTGGGCCTGGAGGAAGGGTCCGTGCTGCCGCAGAAGGCCACCATCCATTTCGGCCTTTCCGGGATGGGGGTTGCCCCGGCAGGAATTGAAAAAGCCAATACCGGGCATCACCATTTGCTGATCGACAGCAAGCTGCCCCCGCTTGATGAGCCGATACCGAATGACTTCAATCATCTGCATTTCGGGGCGGGTCAAACCGAAGCAACGGTCACGCTTCCACTGGGAACACATACGATCCAGCTGCTGTTGGGAGATGACAACCATGTGCCGCATAATCCGCCGGTCATGTCGAAGCCGATCAAGGTCGTTGTAACCAGGACCGGGCGGCGATAGCGCGAGTGAGCGAAAGTCCCGAACAGCCATCTGAACGACAAACGGTCTACCCTCCCGCGCTGCCACGGGAAGTCTCGAATTCGATCGCTAAAGAGAGTTGCGTTTTACCAACCGCCAACCGCGGCTGACGGGATCAGTCACAAGGGCCGAGACCATGGCAGAAACACTGCACAGCCAAGACGCTAAAACGGACATCGCCCCGCGCACGCAAATTTCGCTCGTTGCCCAGACGCCAGCGCCACAAAATTCCGATGTCGTGCGTCCTATGCCTCGACGCAAGGCCAGGCATGCCCCTGGAGCCGTGGTAAGCCTGCCGCGAGCACGGCGCGTCTTCTTCAAGCCGGGCATTATTGCTCCCGTCGGCCGACTATTTGTTTGGCTTTGGAGTGCACTCAAGTTCTACTGCGGCAATCTGCTCGACGTGCTGCTTCGTCGCGACACGGTGCAGCGGCGCGCGGTTCGGCTACGAAGAATATTTGAGTTCGCGGGCGCGAGCCTTATCAAGCTTGGCCAGCAACTCTCGCTGCGCGCGGATCTGCTGCCTTATGCCTACTGCGAAGAGCTGGGCAAGATGCTCGATCGCGCCCCTGCGTTCCCGACCGGAGAGGCTATCGCCAGCATTGAAAGAGGTCTTGGACGCCCTCTGCACGAGATCTTTGAGGCATTTGATCCGGACCCGATCGGTTCGGCCTCGCTTTCCTGCGTGTATCAGGCAAAGCTGAAATCGGGCGAGCGCGTTGCAGTCAAGGTCCGCCGGCCGGGAATCGGCCCGCTCATTGCCGCTGATTTGCGCGCCTTCGATTGGCTTCTCAACCTTGCGGAGGCGATTACAGTCATTCAGCCGGGCCTCACATCACGCTTCCGGCGAGACATAAGGACCATACTGTTCGATGAAATGAATTTCCGCGCTGAAGCGCGCTACATGGATCTCTTCAGGCGGCGAACCGGGAAGCGGCGCACCGACGTCACTGCGCCGAAAGTGTATTTCGACTACTGCACAGACGAGGTCTTGGTCAGCGAGTTTGTCTCCGGCGTGTGGATGTGGGAGCTCATGGCAGCCGTCGATGCCAAGGATGAGGAGTTTCTCGCGCAGCTGAGAGAACAAGGAATTGAACCGAAATCGCTGGCGCGCAAAATCATCAATGTCATGTACCAGGAAGTCCTGGAGGAACTTTTCTTCCACGCCGACCCGCATCCCGCAAATATTGTTATTCGCCCTAATAATGGCATCTGCTTCGTGGATTTTGGCGCGGTGGGACGCTTTTCGACCGAGAGTCGAAAGGCATTGCGCGAGATGATGCACCACATGCGCAATGGCGACGTAACGCGGATGGTCAACTGCGCGCTTACACTCGCCGGTGCGCTTCCGCCAGTTGATGTGGAGCGGGTCAGCAAGGAGTTCGAGCTGATCTATGCCGATTGGCTCTATGCGCAAAGGAGCACCGATGCGGAGTGGTGGGAGCGAAGCACTGCGCAGGCTTGGCTTCGTTACATCGAGATTGCTCGAAAATTCGCGATTCCGGTGAACTTGGAGACGATCCAGTTCTTCAGGGCCACTTTGCTCTATGATTCGATTATCAACCGACTGGATCACAACGTCGATCTCGCCAGAGCATTTCAAAAATATATACGACAATCGGCAAAAGGCGCGCGTCGCCGCGTACAAAAGAACCTGAAAAAGCGTCTGTGGGGTCCCACGGATCGGGATTATCTCAACATTGAGCAGATTACCGATAGCGCGACTCAGTTCATCTTCCAGCTCCAGCGCAAAATCGAACAACCGATCGTTCAATACAGGAATATGGTGGGTAAAATTGCATATACTGCGTCCCTGCTTCTGCGCATGGGATACCTGGTAGCGGTCGGCCTGGGATTTGCCGTGTTGGCGGACAGTGTCTCGAAGCGATGGTTCGATCACGAGATCGATTGGTCGCGGGTAGTGGAGAGGATGACCACCTTCGGCTGGGTGCAGGTGACCTCGATTGCCGTTGTGCTGATACTGATCAGGAGAATTGTGATTCGTCTCAACCAACCGGATTTCCGGCCAGATCAATGATCGCCGGCCATCCTGATCCTTTGCTTTCCCATTGTTGCGGCGCCGCAAGGAATCTATAGTGTCGGGGAAGGGCGAACACGGTGCCGGCTCGCTCGGCACGCAAGCGGGAAGATCTATGCAGCGGCTTTGGTGGCTGTGCCTGGCGTTCATCTCCGCAATGACCGCCCTCTCGGCCTTGGCGCAGCAACGAGAAACACGGCTGGCTCTGGTAATCGGCAACGCGAGCTACCCCGACGCCAGCACACCGCTTTCCAGCACCATCGACGACGCACGCAGTGTGGCCCAGGAATTCCGCCGCAACGGGTTCGACGTCGATCTCAAGGAAAATCTTGCCAAGACCGACATGCAGCGCGCCGTCGAAGCGCTGACCGGCAAAATCCGCAGCGGCAACACGGTCCTGTTCTATTTTGCCGGTTATGGAATTCAGGTTGCGCGGCAGACATACCTGATACCGACCAATGCCCAGGTTTGGTCCGAAGCCGATGTCCGGCGCGACGGTATCAACCTCGAGGAACTCGTTGCGGGATTTCACCGCAAAGGCGCCAAGGTAAAGATCGTGATCATCGATGCTGCCCGGCGAAATCCTTTCGAGCGCCGCTTCAGGGCGTCCGCTGCCGGGCTCGCCGCGCTGGAGGCGCCCGAGAATACTCTTGCCATGTTTTCTGCGGCTCCCGGCAAGCTGATCGTCGAACGCACCCCTGCAAACAGCCTGTTTGCCAATGAGTTGCTCAAAGAGCTGCGCGCCCCAAACGCACCGGCCGAAGAATTGTTCAACCGCGTGCGCATGGGCGTGTCGCGCGCATCCAACAACGAGCAGATTCCCTGGGTGTCTTCCTCGCTGATCGAGGAGTTTTACTTCGGCAGCACGACCAAAACATCGCCAACCGAGACGCCCACGCGGGTTGCCGGCTCCGACAATATTCCGCTGACCCAAGAGCGGGAATGGCTGCTCAAGCCGAAGGATACGTTCAAGGAATGCGCCGACTGTCCGGAAATGGTCCTCGTCCCTGCCGGGGAGTTCATGATGGGTTCGCCGGAAAGCGAGCCGGAGCGCTATGCGCAGGAGGGGCCGCAGCACCGGGTCAAGCTCGGTCGCTCCTTTGCGCTCGGCAAATTCAAGGTTACGCGCGACCAATTTGAAGCATTCGTGCGTGAAACCAACTATTCGATCGGGGACAGGTGTTACACCATCGAAAACGGCCGGGTGGAGGATCGCGCCGGTCGTTCCTTCCGCAACCCCGGTTTCGTCCAGGAAGGCAACCATCCCGTCGTCTGCGTCAACTGGGACGATGCCAGGGCTTACGTCGCGTGGCTTACGAAGAAAACGGGCAAGATTTACCGATTGGCGAGCGAGTCGGAATGGGAATATGCCGCGCGGGCAGGGACAACGACGCCATTCTGGTGGGGCTCGACTATTTCGACCGAGCAGGCGAATTATGACGGCAACTCGGTCTATGCTGACGGCAGCAAAGGCGAGAATCGACAGAGGACGGTGGCGGCCGACAGTTTCAAGCCGAATGCCTGGGGCTTCTACCAGGTCCACGGCAATGCCTTCGAATGGATAGAGGACTGCTGGAACGATGGTTACGGCAACGCGCCCGCAGACAACTCGGTGATGCTGTCTGGCAACTGCACCCGCCACGTGCGGCGCGCCGGCGCCTGGAATTATCCTGCGGCGACTTTGCGGGCGGCCTACCGGGACTCACGACCGGCCACCACCCGCGGCTCGAATATGAGCCTGCGGGTGGCGCGCACCGTCAATCGGTAGATGTTACGCGACTCAGAGGCCGTCGCCATCGGCAACCGGTCGAGTCGTCGTGCTTGCTTTGGACGTCGTCGTGCTTGCTTTGGAAGAGGCGGCACCAGACCCGGTCGCGGGCGATGACGTCGTTGTTTTGGTAGCTGTGTTAGGCGTGGTTGCGGATGAAGACGAAGATGCAACGGAACCCTTCGCATTCTGGAACTGAACGCGGCGATTGAGTTCGTTAGTGGGCTCCGACGGCAGCAGCAGCTGGGACTTGCCGTAGCCTTTTGCGATCAGCCGCTTACTGTCGATGCCCTGCCGGTTGATGAGGTAATTGCGCGCTGCTTCGGCGCGCCGCTCCGAGAGCGACTGGTTGTACTCATTGCTGCCTACCGCATCCGTATGGCCGCTGACGATGATGTCGTAATTTTCCGTGCTGGGATCGGTAAGCGCTTTGGCGACCTTGTCGAGCTTGACGCGCAACTCATCGGTGAGTTCCGCCGAGTCGAAGGCGAAATTCAAGGTGATGTCAAATGACAGCGCCGGGCGTGTGCTGGGCGTCGAAGTTACACCCCGCAAGCGCCGATCAACGAACGGAGCCTTGCAGTCCGGATTGAGCGCGCAAACCATTTCTTCGTGGGTGGGATCCTCTGCCGCCGCCGCGCCCAGGCCAAATAACAGGCCGAGGCAACAAGCAACCGAGGCTAGAAGGGAAATGCGGATCGTGCGCATTGTCGTCTCCCTTGTTTTTCTGGATCACCGAATGATCCTTTCGTTCCCCCTTGCTACACCCGCCCGGGCCGCGACAATGTGACGGTTATCACGAAATAGCGCTTTTTCACAATGTTGATGGTCATCACAATCTTAACCGTTTGGACATCTTAACCGTTGGACATTGCCTAAAGAGCCTCTCAGAGAATTGAACGACCAAGCCCTGCTGACCCGCCCCTGTACTCGACAAAACCGCATTCTGAAAACAGAATAATCACTGGGGCGTGAGCCGAGCGGCGAGGATGCCATGTTTTCTGCCGGACGCATAAGGTTGTCGGCTGCCGGGTTGTTGCTGCTGGTGTTGGCAACGGCTTCGGGCCCTGGTTCCGCACAGTCCGATCTGCAGGCCTACCTCAATCGATACCAGCAGTACTTCGATGCCGGAAACTACAGCGCCGCACTTGACGAAGCGCGCAAATTCGAAGCTGCCGCCCGCGCAAGCTACGGCACCAAACACGAAAGTTATGCGGGCGCTCTGTTTCTCCAGGCCCGAGCACTCTATGTGCTGGGGAATTACCCTGAAGCTGAGAAACTCTACAAACTCGCGCTTCCGATTTTTGAGAAGGCCCCGCCAAGCGCTGCATCCATCCGCGACCTGGCAAAGACGTTGAACGGGCTCGGTCGGGTCTACGAGCATCAGGGCCGCTACGCCGAGGCGGAGGCGCTGCAGAAGCGCGCCTTGGACCTTGTCGAGAATTCGCCCGGCGTCGACCAGGTCGTGCTCAGTTATGCTCTGGAAGACCTCGGCAATGCGTATTTCGGCGAGGGGCGCTATGCCGAGGCGGAGGAATACTACCGCCGTACGCTTGCAATCCGTGAGAGTGCGCCGGGGGGCGACCATACAGCGGTTACGCAGACGCTCAACCTCCTCGCGAATGTCTACATGCGCACCGGCCGTTTCCCGGAGGCCGAGACGCAAATGAAGCGAGCGCTCGAGATCCAGGAAAAGGCGTTCGGTCCCACCCATCCCGATGTCGCAAAAAGCTTGACCAATCTGGCGGAGGTATACCGGCTGACCGCCCGCTATGCGCAGGCCGAGCCGTTGCAAAGGCGAGCCCTAGCCATTCAGGAGAAGGCACTGGGCAAGGATCACCCCCATGTCGGGGTGACCCTCAACAATCTCGCGGCAACCTATTTGGCTTGGGGACGCTTTGCCGATGCCGAGCCGCTTTATCGGCGCTCCGCCGAAATCCAGAAGAAGGCGCTTGGCCCGACGCACCCGCAGGTCGCGACCACGCTGAATAACCTCGGTCTCGTATACATGCGGCTCGGCAAGCATGCGGATGCCGAACGGGAGCTAAAGGCGGCACTTGCGATTCGCGAGCAAGCACTGCCCAAGGACCATCCCGATATCGGCCAAAGCCTGGGCAATCTCGCCGCCGCATACCGCAATGCTGGCCGCCCGGCCGAGGGATTGCCGTTACTGCAGCGCGCCGTAGCGATCATGGAAAAGAACTACGGTGCCGATCACCTTAACGTCTCCTATAGTCTTACTGCCACGGCGAACGCCTACGTCGCCTTGCAGCGCTATGCAGAGGCGGAACCGTTTGCGCAACGCGCCCTGGCAATCCGCCAGAAGGTACTTCCTGCCGATCACACTGATCTCGCCTCGGTGCTCAAGACGCTCGCCCAGGTGAATCTTGGAATGAATCGAATCGACCCGGCGGCCGAATTTTCACGCCGGGCCGTCGAGGTCGCCATTCGCGCGCTCAACAGCGGAGACGCGGTAACCGCAGGCTTCGACATCGCGAGCCTGCGGGAATATTTCGATTTGCATTTGGCTGTCCTTCACCGCGCCGTCATGCAAGCACCGGCCGCGCGCGAACGAATCTCAGAAGCTTTCGAAGTTGCACAATGGGCGAACCAGTCGGCAGCGGCGGCAGCAATGAACCAAATGGCTGTCCGCGCGAGCGCCGGAAACGCGCCGCTCGGTTCTTTGGTGCGAAAGCAACAGGATGATGCGAGCGAGTTTCGGGTGCTCGTGAAGAACCTTACCGCAGAGCTCTCCAAGCGCGCCGACCAGCGCAATTCGTCTCGTGAAGACTCCATCCGTCAGCGACTTGCCGCGTTGGAAGGGCGAATTGGCACGGCGAACGCGCAAATCGCGACGGATTTTCCGAACTATGCCGCCCTGGTCAATCCAAAACCTTTGAGCGTGGCGGAGACGCAGAAGCTCCTCGGGGCGGGTGAGGCCCTGGTCATGTTCCACGTCAGCGATCAGGGTAACTACGTTTGGGCCATCACACCTGATCAGGCGGAGTGGCACGAAATAAAGCTTTCCCGCGCCGAACTCGAGAACAAGGTACAGAAGCTTCGCGCAGCACTCGACATCCGGCAGCTCAAGAGCGACGACAAGCTCTTTGACCTCGAACTGGCGCACGCCCTCCATGCCGCTCTTTTGGGCCCCATCGCACCGGTAATCGCCGACAAGGGCCACCTGCTGGTGGTCCCCGCGGGCGCGCTGACGAGCCTCCCGCTGCACCTCCTCGTGAGCGAAAGCCCGTCCGGAGCAAAGCCATCTTTGCGCAACCTCGCTCCATACCGGACGGCCGCGTGGCTCATGCGCAAATATGCCTTGACCGCCCTGCCTTCGGTATCCGGCCTGAAAATACCTCGCGCTGCGAGGTCGGCTGCGCCGCTGCCTTACCTGGGATTTGGCGACCCGCTCTTTGGGCCCGGGCGGGCGCCTGGTGCGCGGGAGCGCAGCCGTGCGCCTGCGAGCTTCTCCTACCGCAGATATTTCCGCGACGGACGTATCGATACGGCGGGATTGCGCGATGCCCTCGTGCCGCTACCCGAAACTGCCGACGAGCTTAAGAAGACGGCTGCAACATTGCGGGCCACGGGCGCCGCCGTCAGGCTCGGGGGGGATGCGACCGAGGAGGCGGTCAAGACCGCCAAGCTCGACGACTATCGCGTCATTCATTTCGCAACCCACGCACTCGTCGCCGGCGAGACCGCGCGCTTCACCGACCTTGCCGAGCCCGCGCTGGTATTCACGCTGCCGCAAACGCCATCGGAGCTGGACGACGGCTTGCTGACATCGAGCGAAGTTGCAGCGCTCAAGCTCAATGCCGATTGGGTGATCCTGTCGGCGTGCAACACCGCGGATGGCGACACGCCTGGCGCGGAAGCGCTGTCCGGCCTGGCGCGCGCATTCTTTTATGCCGGGGCAAAGACGCTGCTGGTCTCGCACTGGTACCTCGATTCGCGCGCCGCCATGCAACTCACCACGCGAACCGTTCAGGGCATGGAGGAGGAAAAGGGCACCCTTCCCGCACAAGCCTTGCGGATCGCAATGGCTGAACTCATTGACAGCGGCAACGCGGAGGATGCTTATCCCGGCATCTGGGCGCCGTTCATGATTGTCGGCCTGAGCAGCCGTCAGAGCAGCAACTGACCGCAGATTAAATCATCGACTCGCGATTGACTGGCCGCTTCCCAACCGCTCACAGGATAGTCTGGAAGCTTGCGGAAGCTGTTTGATCTTTAGAGATCGAAGCCTAATCCGGCCCGGAACGTATGGAACGCGATATTTCCCATATCGATGTGCGCGCTGGTGGAAGCTGGAGCCGCCAAAGTAGTCGAGCAGCCGACGCCGGTGCACGTTCTGGCAAGGGAACATCAAAGGACAGGCCGCCGAAGCCCGACCAGCGATACTCGAATCGAGCCTTCAAACCATAGGCGATAACAAATTCAACGCCCCCGCCGATCGTCCCGCCGGTCAGCGTCTTGTCGACGCTTCCCGATCCCGCAAGCGTGTCTACGGCTACTTGCGGTGATTGTAAACGGCATGACGAACAAGGCTCGTGTACGTGACAGTGGAGAGATAGCTGTACGAAGCGCTGACATGATTGAAGGCAATGCCGCCGGTGAGATACACCAGTGTCCACGGGCGTGACGAGGTAGCCGATGCGCGGCCGGATGGAGCCATCGGTGCCCTGCCGGATGGAGCCGGAAATCAGGTCTGTGCGCGTAGCGGTCGGCGTCGAGAAACCACTGAAATACCCGCCAGAAGGCGTCGGCCCATAGGCCACAGTCGTGGTGGTGGGTTGAACGTAGCTCGACTCGCCGGACTTTCCTGCGATATCGCCCTCCACACCGTACGACCATATTGCCGATCTGCACATTGCGCCCGATGAACGCGCCGCCTGTGAAACCGCCTTTGGTGTTACTGAACGCGAACGGCACCCCGCGGCGAACAGGATGAAAAAACCGGAACATATGCACGCTAAACTGCCGCGAAACCCGCCGGCGAAAACCTGTGTCGCACAAGCATGGATTACCGGATCGGCGAAACCGCCGGCCGAGGCATTGCCGCCGCCAAAGCCGCCGGCCTGGTTTCCGGTCCAGCTTGTGTTTGATGCCTGCGAATTAGACGCTGCCCGGTTGGTCTGGTTCTGGGCCGCTCGCCTCGGAGCCGCTCGCTCTCGCGCCGGTGCTGCTCGCTCCCGCGCCGGGGCCGCCCGCTCCCGCGCCGGTGGTGCAGCCTCCTCGCGCGCCGGGGCCGGCGTTGGCGCTGCTCGCTCGGGCGAGGGCGGTACCTCTACCTCAGCCGCAAAAAGCGACTGCGCTCCCATGCTCAACGCCAAGATGCTGACGGAAACCAGCGAAAGCTTTTTCATTGTGCCCCCCCACGCAACGTCGCAACGTGAACTCACGTTTGCTACGCACGCCTCGACTGAATGTTAATACGCCGGATGGGGTAATGTACACTCGACGCGCGAACAGAATCCGAGATTTGCGGCGAGTGTTGCATTTCTGTCGGTGCGCGTTGCCCACCGGCCGCGCGACTTCGCTCTGGCGCGGCGTCCTCTTACGTCATTGCTTCATGAAACAACTGCGGCCGGCCGTGCGCATGATTTCGGCAATTGCCGTGAAACCAGCATGACCGGCGAGGTCCTCCACAGGCACAGGAAGCCGTCGCCGCCAATTCGGGTGTTCGCGCACGGTCCCGGGCAGATTGACTTGATCTTTTATTCCAAGGAGATCCTCGCAAGATATGACCAGAAGCCGCGAAGGCGTATCTGCGAGGTATCGCGCCACTGACGGAAACTCGACGGCCGCCAACCCGCGTTGCTGCAAGGCGTACCCCAGCGAGTTCAGGGCGCCGGCGCGGTCGTTGTCGGTCTCGCGCGGATCGAACTGCAATGCTCGCTTCACCCCCAGATCGTGATAATCGCGCCATCCGGCAAAGGTGGCGGTATCATGGGTGCCGAAGGTCACTACCGCATTTTCACGATAGCTGTCAGGAGCGGCGAAAGCACCGGCGCCGGACCGTTCGAACAGCATCACCTGGTACGACCAGATTCCCCAATCCGCCAGCGTTTCGCGAAAATTCTCGGGAATGGTGCCGAGGTCCTCGCCAATCACCAGACAATCGCTGGCAGCGCTCATGAGCGCGGTGACGGCGAGGAGTGCATCGAACGGCAGCCGGATAAAGGTGCCTGCGCTCGGCGGCACGCCGTGCGGAATGAGATAAAGCCGTTGCAAGCCGAGGACGTGATCGAGGTCGGACCGCTCCGGCATAATGCATGGATGCCTCGAGCAGACGGCGGAAGGGCTCGAACCGCCGCTTTTCAAGGCCGATGGGGTTAAACCCCGCCAATCCCCAATTCTGGCCTGCTGTATTGAGGAAATCAGGCGGGGCGCCGACTGCCATTCCCGCCAAGACGGCTTCCTGATCGCACCAAGCGTCAAAGCTGTCGTTGCGCACCCCAACCGCAATGTCGAGGTAGAGCCCGATTGGCAAACCCCGTTGGGCCGCCCGTCCACGACAGCGCTCGAGCTGTTCATGCGCCGTCCATTGCAGAAATTCAAAAAAGCCAACGCGCGCGTGCTCGCGCTTGCGCAGCGCACAAAGCGCGGCTTCGTCGCCCTGCCGCCATTCTTGTGGCCACTCCCACCAGGGCGAGGAAAACCTGCGGCGCAGATATTCAAAACACGCAAACCGGGCGAGCGGAAACGGATGGTCTTGCCGGAAGCGATCGAATGCCTCGTGTCGTTGCGGCGATCCACTTTTGCAAAAGGACTCATAAGCCGCTTGCAGAGCGCGCATCTTGACGCTCGCGACTGCATCGTAGTCCAGCATGTCGGTGGCGCGCAGGCGCTCGATCTCGTCCCGCAACGGCGCTTTTGCGCTATACGAAAATTCCGGGACGGCATCGACGTCAATATACAGCGGATTGAGAAACAACCGGCTGTTGGGATAATAGGGACTCAATTCTTCCGCCCGGTCGTCAAACAAGGCATGCAGTGGATTGAGGCCGATGCCGGCAGCTCCTAGATCCGCCGCCAGGTCGATGAGAGCAAGAAGGTCCGAAAAATCCCCATGCCCCCAGTTGCGCCGTGACCGGATGGCATAGAGCTGCACCGCCAACGCCCACATCCGCCGCGGTGCCGACGGGGATCCCTGAAAAGCCCGCCGGGGACAGACAATCAACGCCGCCTCTTGGGAGCGCGGCTGCGCGCCAAGAACGGTTACGCGCAGGCTGAAAATGCCTTGCGGCAGGTTTTCCGACAGTTCGATGCGCGGCGATTGGCCCGCACCTTCGGCAATCTTGTCCTGCGCGAAAATCTCCCAATAGAGCGGGAGGCCCTCGCCGACGGCGAGGTCGATCTGCGCAGTGCCGCCGCCGCGCATAATGACACTCCGCGGCAGCATGCGTTCGGACCCTGCGGCGCCGCCACCCATCACCTCAAGCAGGCGTACAAGTACCTGCGGCTCGGCTTTGCGCATTTCCCCGAAGCCGTCGCGGTATTCGGTGGCAATCCCCAAGGCGGCCGCGCGCTCAAACATGTCGGTCATGGGCGAAATGCTGCTCAAAAAAGGATGCGAGGCGTTGCCGGGTTATCGCGCGAACACGCCACTGTAAATGCGGCGCGATACAGGGTAGAAATGCGAATGGAACCAAACCGGCGAATTATGGTTCCACCTGAGCTATCCTTCGGCCGTCCGGCCAGGTGCGACCACTGTCAAGCACGATTTGTGCCGTGACCGCGAATGTGAGCATACCGTCTGTCGGTGACCTCACCGGCCGCCGAATCTGCATCGAAGACATCTATCCGCTCGTCGACGGCGGCCGTTACCCAGTCAAACGCATCGTGAACGAGCCGGTCGAGGTCTGGGCCGACATTTTCCGCGACGGACATGCCGTTCTCGCCGCCGAATTGCTATGGCGATTGGAAGCGGCTGATCGGTGGTTGCGCGCGCCAATACGGCTCGACGGCAACGATCGTTGGACCGCGAGTTTCACGCCCGAAAAAGTCGGCCGGTACGTCTATGCGATTGAAGCATGGACGGATGTGTTCGCGACCTGGCGGCGTGACTTTCTTGCCAAGCGTGACGCCGGCTTCAACGTGGATCTGGAGCGAGCCGAGGGCTGCAGGCTTCTGCGCGGTTTCAAAATACGCGATCAACTCCGTGCTTCCCAGATCGAGGACGCCTGCCGCAGTTTGCAAGGCGGGAACGATTCAGCGCTCCTCTCGCAGGAGGTGGCGGCGGCGGCCCGCAAGGGCGATCAGTCCGACCTCACGCGAAGTCCTGCTTGCCCGCTGGTGGTCGATCGCCCGCGCGCCCGCGCCGGCGCGTGGTACGAGATGATGCCGCGCAGCCAAGCCTGCGCTCCCGGCAGGCACGGCACTTTCCAGGACTGCATCGCACGGGTGCCCGAACTCGCCGCGCTCGGCTTTGACATAATATATCTCACGCCGATCCATCCGATCGGGACTACCAATCGCAAAGGCCGCAACAATGCGCTGCGCGCCGAACCGCTCGATCCCGGGAGTCCCTATGCCATCGGCTCGCCGGAAGGCGGACATGACGCCGTGCATCCGCAACTCGGCTCATTGCAGGATTTTCACCGCCTGGTGCAGACCTGTGCGGAGCACGGTATGGAGATTGCGCTTGATTTCGCGGTGCAGTGCTCGCTCGATCATCCCTGGCTGAAAGAACATCCGGAATGGTTCAAGCGCTGTTCCGACGGATCGATTCAATACGCTGAAAACCCTCCGAAGAAATACGAGGACATCGTCAATCCCGAGTTCTACGGTCCTGGCCGTGCAGGAGTTTGGACGGCGCTGCGCGACGTCGTGCTGTTCTGGCTCAATCACGGCGTGCGCGTCTTCCGCGTCGATAATCCGCACACCAAGCCGTTTGCGTTTTGGGAGTGGTTGATCCGGGAGGTGCAGGCGCTCGACCCGAACGTTATTTTCTTATCCGAGGCGTTTACCCGGCCGAAAGTGATGAAAGCCCTGGCCAAGCTCGGCTTCACCCAGTCGTATACATATTTCACCTGGCGCACCGGCAAAGACGAACTGCAAGCCTATCTCAGCGAGATCACCGGCTATCCCGAGCGGGAATATTTCCGACCCAACTTTTTCGTCAACACGCCTGACATCCTGCCGTTGCATTTGCAGGGCGGAGAGCCTTGGATGTTCAAGGCGCGGCTTGCGCTCGCGGCCACCTTGTCGGGGAATTACGGCATGTTCAACGGGTTTGAGCTTCTGGAGCATGAACCGATCGCCGGAAAGGAGGAATATCTCAATTCAGAGAAGTACGAACTCAAGTTCCGCGATTGGAATGCGCCCGGCAATATCAAGGGTTACATCGGCCGCATCAATGCGCTGCGAAAGGCAAACGGCGCGCTGCTGCAAACGAGCAACCTGCGGTTCGCGCAGGTCGACGATGCCGAGGTCATCGGCTATGTGAAGGAATCGGCAACAGGCGACAACGCCGTTGCCGTTGCCGTCGCCTTGGCAAAAGGCGCACGCGAGTTCTGGTTCCATTTTGCCGATATTGAGATTGGCCGGCCTGGCTTGCGCAGCCGCGTCAAGGAAATCGAGAACCTTGTCACCGGCGAGCGCCACGTCATCGAATGGGGCGGTACGCGTTTACGCATGAACCCGGAACAGGAGCCGGCTCTGCTCTTCCGCTGCATGGCGTGATGGTGCGCGCGTGAATATAGCCCCCGAAATCAAAGTGGAATCCAAAGTCGAAGACGACGAGCTTTGGTTCAAGGATGCGGTGATTTATCAGCTGCACGTGAAGGCGTTTGCCGACAGCAACGGCGACGGTATCGGGGATTTCAACGGCCTTTCCGAAAGGTTGGACTACCTGCACGATCTTGGCGTGACGACGCTATGGCTTTTGCCGTTCTATCCGTCTCCCGGCCGCGATGACGGCTATGACATTGCGGATTACCGTCACATCAACCCCGATTTCGGGACCATGCACGATTTTCGCCGCTTCATGCAGGAAGCGCGCCGTCGCAAGCTGCGGGTGATCACCGAGCTGGTCATCAATCATACTTCCGATCAGCATCCATGGTTCAAGCGGGCGCGGCGCAGCCGGCCGGCTTCCGATGCGCGCAACTGGTATGTCTGGAGCGACAGCGACCAGCGCTATGCCGGCACCCGGATCATCTTCAGCGATACCGAGAAATCGAATTGGACCTGGGATACCGAGGCGGGGGCCTATTACTGGCACCGGTTTTTCTCGCATCAGCCCGATCTGAATTATGACAACCCGCGCGTGCTGCTGGCGATGGTCCACGTGATGCGTCGCTGGCTCGACTACGGAGTGGATGGATTTCGACTGGACGCCATTCCCTACCTCTGCGAGCGCGAAGGCACGAACAACGAGAATCTCCTGGAAACCCACGCGATCATCAAGAAGATGCGCGCCGAGTTGGATCGCTATGCGCCGGGCAAGGTTCTGCTGGCCGAAGCCAATCAGTGGCCGGAAGACGTCAGTGCTTATTTCGGCGACGGCGATGAGTGCCACATGGCGTATCATTTTCCACTCATGCCGCGCATTTACATGGCGATCGCCCAGGAAGACCGCTTCCCCATCACCGATATTCTGCGCCAGACGCCGGACATTCCCGGCAACTGCCAATGGGCTCTGTTTCTTCGCAATCATGACGAGCTGACGCTGGAAATGGTGACGGACGTCGAGCGCGATTATCTCTGGTCAACCTATGCAACCGATCCCCGCGCCCGCATCAACCTCGGTATCCGTCGCCGGCTGGCCCCATTGATGGACAACGACCGGCGCAAGATCGAGCTGATGAACTCGCTGCTGCTCTCATTTCCGGGCACCCCGATCATCTACTACGGCGACGAGATCGGAATGGGAGACAATATCTATCTGGGCGATCGCAATGGCGTACGCACGCCGATGCAGTGGAGCCCGGATCGCAACGGCGGCTTCTCGCGCTGCGATCCCGCGCGGCTCTATCTGCCCACGATCATGGATCCGGTTTACGGCTACGAGGCGGTGAATGTCGAAGCGCAATCGCGCAGCCTCGCATCCCTGTTGAGCTGGACCAAACGCCTGATCTCGGTTCGCAAATCAAGCAAGTCGTTCGGCCGGGGCTCACTGAGTTTCATTCGTCCGGCAAACCGCGCAGTGCTGGTCTATGTGCGGCAATACGATAATGAGGTTTTGCTGTGTGTCGCGAATCTCTCACGTTCGGCGCAGGCTGCCGAGATTGATCTGTCGCCTTGGCGCGGGCGTGTTCCGTTTGAACTTCTCGGGCGGACGCGGTTTCCAGCCATCGGCGAGACGCCTTATCTCGTCACGCTCGCGCCTTACGGGTTCTTCTGGTTTCAACTCACCGAAAAAAGCGCGGCCGAGACGGAAGCCGCGATCAGGCTGTTGCCGGAGTTCGAGACCCTCGTCTTGACCGGCGACTGGAGAACGCTGTTGCAGGGCCGGTCGCGATCGGTTCTCGAACGCGACGTCCTGCCATCGTTTTTTGCCGGCCGCCGCTGGTTTGCCGAGCGGGGAAATCCATCCGTCTCAACCCGGATCAGCCGGACTATTTCCTTGGGCGCAGCAGATCCGGAGCTCGGACTGGCGCTGATCGAAGCAAAGGGCCTGCGCGAGACCGCAACTTACCTGGTGCCGCTTACCATCCGCTGGACCCGCTACGATCGCGTCCGACAGGATCCGAGCGCGCTCGCGGCAGTGCGGCGCGGCGCAAAAGAAGGGACCTTGCTCGACGCCGCCGCCGATGCCGGCTTCATTTCGCTGGTTTTGAACAATATCCGCCGCTCGCAAGTGATCGAAACCGACCATGCCACCCTTGAATTTCAACCGACCGAGTCATTGCTCGCAAGCGAGGCGCTCCCCATCGAGGACGTGCGCACGGTCGATTCCGAGCAGTCCAACTCCACGGCGTTGGTGCGAAATCATTACGTGGTCAAGCTCTTTCGCCGGATCGAACCAGGCGTCAATCCGGAGATTGAAATCGGCCGTTTTCTGACCGAGACCGTTGCTTTCCCGCACATACCTCCGCTCCTTGGAACGGTCGAGTTGATCGAGAATGGCGAGCGCAGCGCGGTCGCCGTGGTGCACCGATTCATCGAGAACCAGGGCGACGCGTGGACCTTGACCGGCGCCTATCTCGATCGCTTCGTCGAGGAGCAGCGTCTGTTGACCGCAAAAGCAGCGGGAGAAAGCGACGAGCAGGCGGCCTATGGGGTACGCATGCAGCACGTCGGCCGGCGGGTAGCCGAGCTTCAGCTTGCGCTGGCGAGCCGCGCCGACATTGCGGAGTTTGCCCCCGCCGCAATAACCGCAAGC
The DNA here is from genome assembly GCA_963817135.1 of uncultured Alphaproteobacteria bacterium. GTDB lineage: Bacteria > Pseudomonadota > Alphaproteobacteria > Rhizobiales > Xanthobacteraceae > VAZQ01. Next base: position 79,188 of record CAWFNG010000005.1, read on the forward strand.
GACGTATCCGGGTGGAAGCGCGAGTTGCTGCGGCGCGCCGATCGCACCCTCGATCAATTGGCACGCGGCCAGTCGGATGCGACGGCTGATGAGCGCCAGCTGATCCAGAAGCTGGTGAGCGTGCGCCATGCACTGCCGGCCATCGTGGATGAACTGCTGCCGGAAACAGTGGACGCCCTCAAGATTTGCCATCACGGCGATTTTCACCTTGGCCAGATGCTCATCGTCAAGGACGATGTGTTTATCATCGATTTCGAGGGCGAGCCTCGCCGCAGCCTTGCCGATCGTCGGGCCATGGCGCCGGCAGCGCGGGATGTAGCGGGCCTCGTTCGCTCCATCGACTATTCGGTGAGCGCCGCGTGGCAGCGAGCGCTCAAATCGGCGCCCGATGAGGCAGGCAAGATCGCGGGCGCGCTGGATAGATGGCGGGATTTTGCCGTGGGCGCCTTCCTCTCTGCCTATCGACAATTACTTTCGACCGCCAGGCTTTGGCCGCCAACTTCGCAGGAGTCCGAACGTCTGCTCGACTTCTTTTTGCTGGAGAAGGCGTTCTACGAGATCGATTACGAGCTGGCGCATCGTCCGGATTGGCTGCGAGTGCCGCTTGCAGGCACCTGGCGAATTCTCTCGCGGTGGGAGCGCAGCGCGCAATGACTTCGCTCAGCGCGGAAGCTTATGCGGTGATTGAGGGCCGGCATTCCGATCCGTTCCATTATCTCGGGCCGCATTTCGAGGGCGATATGCCGTTGGTCCGGGTCTTCCTCCCCGACGCGGAAGAAGTGTCGGTGATCGACGAGCACGGACACGAAAACGACCTCCAGCGCATTCACGATGCCGGTCTGTTCCAGGGGCAATTGGCCGACGGCTCGCCACGCTATCGCGTGCGAGCCCGCTACGGCGACCGGAAGCTGGAGCTCGAAGATCCCTATCGCTTTCCGCCCATACTCTCCGACTTCGATCTCCATCTGCTCGCGGAAGGCACGCACCTCAATCTCTACGAAAGGCTTGGCGCCCACCCGATCACGCTCGACGGGGTGCGCGGCGTGGCGTTCGCAGTTTTTGCCCCTTCCGCCAAGCGAGTAAGCGTCGTCGGCGATTTCAATCTGTGGGACGGACGCCGGCACGCCATGCGGGTGCGCGGCAACGGCTTTTGGGAAATCTTCGTCCCTGATATCCGGCCCGGTGAGAAATACAAATACGAAATCATCGGGCCTGATGGAGACCTGTTGCCGTTGAAGTCCGACCCCCTCGCATTTGCTGCCGAGCTGCGACCCAAGACTGCATCCATCGTCACGGATTTGCATGCCATCCCGCGCCCGCAACCGATGCCCCCTGGGCTGAACGGCCTCGCTTCGCCGGTCTCCATATACGAGGTCCATCTCGGATCCTGGCGGCGCAGCGCAGAGGAGGGCGGGCGCTGGCTGAGCTACCGGGAGCTGGCGGAGCAGCTGCCGCCCTATGCGCGCGAGATGGGATTCACCCATGTCGAGTTCCTGCCGGTGAGCGAGCATCCATTCGATGGGTCCTGGGGTTATCAGCCGACCGGCCTGTTTGCGCCGACCAGCCGGTTTGGCCCGCCCGCAGATTTCGCGGCCCTGGTGGATGCATGCCACCATGCCGGGTTGGGCGTCATTCTCGATTGGGTGCCGGGCCACTTTCCCGACGACCCGCACGGCTTGAGCCAATTCGACGGTACGGCGCTCTATGAGCACCTCAATCCGAAGCAGGGCCGGCACCTCGACTGGAATACGCTCATCTACAATTACGGGCGCACTGAAGTTGCGAATTTTCTGCTTGCCAGCGGTTTGTTCTGGCTCGATCGCTATGGCATCGACGGATTGCGCGTCGATGCGGTCGCCTCCATGCTTTATCTCGACTACAGCCGTCCCGAGGGCGGCTGGATTCCCAATAAATACGGAGGGCGCGAGAATTTGGAAGCGATCAGCCTGATCAGACGCTTCAACACCGAAGTATTCTCGCGTTTCCCCAACGCGACGACGGCGGCTGAAGAGTCAACTGCTTGGCCGATGGTGTCGCGGCCGGTCGATTGGGGAGGACTCGGCTTCGGCTATAAATGGAACATGGGCTGGATGCACGACACCCTCGACTACATCAGCAAGGATCCAATCTACCGCAAGCATCATCACGGACAGATTCTCTTCGGATTGCATTACGCCTTTTTTGAAAATTTCATCCTGCCGCTTTCCCATGACGAGGTGGTGCATGGCAAACGCTCCATCCTCGGACGAATGCCGGGAGACGAGTGGCAACGCTTCGCCAATCTGCGCGCCTATTACGGTTTCATGTTTGGGCATCCCGGCAAGAAACTCCTCTTCATGGGCAGCGAGTTCGGACAGGAAAACGAATGGCGTCACGACCATTCCCTCGACTGGCATCTTTTGCAGCGGGCCAATCACGCCGGCATCCGCGCTTTGATCAGGGACCTCAACCGGCTTTATCGCTCGATTCCGGCTCTGCACGAGCTTGACTGCGATGCGGCGGGATTCGAGTGGATGGTCATGCATGACGCGGAGCGCAGCGTCTTCGCCTGGCTGCGCAAGGGGCGCGCCGTCAGGGATCGGTGTCTGGTCGTGGTCAATTTCACCCCGGAAGTTTACCGCGACTACCGCATCCGGGTGCCTTTTTCCGGGCGGTGGCGCGAGATTTTCAATTCGGATGCGGAGCTTTACGGGGGCACCAATATTGGGAACGGCGGAGGGGTGAGGACGTTGGACGAAGGCGCTACTCCCGAGGTGAGCCTTGTTGTTCCGCCCCTTGCTGCAATTTTTCTCGTCCCCGAGTTGTAGCGTGCGGCTCTCCCCCGGCCTGCCGCACCCGCTGGGAGCCAGCTGGGATGGGCGGGGCACCAATTTTGCATTGTTTTCTGCGAACGCCAGAAAGGTTGTGCTTTGCCTGTTCGACAGCCACGGCCGGCGCGAGGTCGAGCGCATCGAATTGCCGGAGCGGACTGAAGACGTCTGGCACGGCTATCTCAGCGATGTCGTGCCGAGGCAGCTCTATGGCTATCGGGTGCACGGACCCTATCAACCTGAGCGCGGCTTTCGCTTTAATGCCCACAAGCTTCTGATCGATCCCTATGCCAAAGGGATCAGCGGCCGCGTCATTTGGAGCGATGCGCATTTCGGTTACCGCGCCGACAGCGCCCGCGCCGACCTTTCCTTCGACCGACGTGACAATGCCCGGGGAATGCCCAAATGCGTCGTGATCGATGAAGCGTTCACCTGGGGAGAGGAGCGCAGACCCGCCGTCGCCTGGGACGACACGATCCTCTATGAGGCGCATGTCAAAGGCCTGACCCAGCAGCGCGAAGACGTTCCCCCCGCCTGGCGCGGAACATTTCGCGGGCTGTCGGCCCCCAGCGTGGTTCAGCATCTCAGGCGTCTGGGCGTGACCACGATCGAGCTGTTGCCCATTCACGCCTTCGTCGACGACCGGCACCTCGTCGAACGCGGCATGCACAATTACTGGGGCTACAACACGCTCGGCTTTTTCGCGCCCGAGGCGCGCTACGCAATGGACGCGCCGCTCGATGCTTTCAGGTCGACCGTATCGCGCCTGCACGATGCCGGAATCGAAGTAATTCTCGACGTGGTCTACAACCACACCGCTGAAGGCAACCACCTCGGCCCCACGCTGAACTTCCGCGGCATCGATAACACTTCTTATTATTGGCTGGTCCCGGGAGAGCCGCGCTACTACGAGAACTTCACGGGCTGCGGCAATGCGCTCAATCTCACCCATCCGCGCGTACTGCAAATGGTGATGGATTCATTGCGCTATTGGGTGGAAGTCTGTCACGTCGACGGGTTCAGATTCGATCTCGCCAGCACGCTCGGACGCGAGGCCGACGGATTTGACCGGCGGGCTCCGTTCTTTGCCGCCATCCGCCAGGACCCGGTGCTGGCGCCGGTGAAGCTGATTGCAGAGCCTTGGGACATCGGACCTGGCGGGTATCAGGTCGGCGGCTTCCCGCCCGGCTGGTCCGAGTGGAACGATCATTTCCGGCGGACGCTGCGGCGCTATTGGGCCGGTGAAGGCAATCTCATCGGCGAGCTAGGCCGCAGGCTGACTGCATCTGCCGATCTGTTCGACCATGACGGCCGCAGCCCGCGCGCCAGCATCAATCATATCACCGTGCATGACGGATTCACGCTTGCCGATCTGACCAGCTACGAGCGAAAGCACAACGAGGCAAACGGCGAGGAGAACCGGGACGGCGCCGATGACAATTACAGCACGAACAGCGGTGTGGAGGGGTCGACCGACGACCCCGCCATTCTTGCGGCGAGACGCCAACTGAGACGAAATTTTCTAACCAGCCTCATGCTGGCGCAGGGGGTGCCTTTGCTGCTGGCGGGAGACGAAGTCGGCAATAGCCAGAACGGCAACAACAACGCCTATTGCCAGGATAACCGGACGGGCTGGGTGGATTGGGCCGCGCTCGGTCGCGACGGCGACGACATGACTGACCTGATCGCGCAGCTTACCACTTTGCGCCGGCGTTTCCCGCAACTGCATCCGCGCCGCTGGCTGCAAGGCCGCCGGCTCGACGGCTCGTTCGGAGTTCTGTGGCTCACGCCGCAGGCCGCGGAGATGACCGAGGCCGATTGGAATTTTCCGGAAGGACGCTTTCTCTCCTACGTGCTTGCTCCCATCGAGCGGGAAGACGCTGCTCTCTACATCGTCCTCAACGGGGCAGTGGAAAAGATCGAGTTCACCTTTCCTGACCTTGCAGATCACCACCGGTGGAAGTCGGTGTTGGACACGGCGCAAAATCTGCGCCCGGGAGATGAGTTCGCCGCCGGGTCCAGAGCATACGCCACGCCGCGCTCGATCATGGTTTTTTCAGGTGCGGCATGACGCCGAGCGAGCGCGGCGCGCGGCAATACGGTCAGACGCCTCGATCCGCCTACGGATAAAGCAAGTTACTGCAATGACTTGCGGCGATTGTATCCGCCAGCGGGATAGCTATATTATCAGTACTGGCAGATTCGATGACCCGAATGCCGGGGATATGCAGGCCCGTCGCCTTCGGCGGGCCGTCTGCTTTTCTAGGCTCGTCTGTCCCAGGCTCGTCTGTACCATGACACGAAGCAATCGTCCCGACCATATCCGCCTGACGTCGCATCCCGCTCCCGGCGCGAAGCACCATTACCCCATTCACTGGGGGGCGAGCAGCGCGCGCGAGCGTGGGCCGATCATCGGCACCGTATCGCGCCCCAACGACCGCAATGTCATCGGCAGTCATGGCGGTTCCTACGCGGTATATCGGGCGCTGGCCGTATCGGCCGGCGCGCTCGACCCGATAAGACGGCCCGACCTCACCAATACGCATCCGGCGGTGATGATCGGACCATTCGGGCAATGGACCGACCCGCGGCGCATCGTCTCGCTCGATCCGTGGGGGCATCTGGTCGCAGAAACATTTCGGCCGGAAATCGCCGCAGGCCTGGACGCGCGTCCGACCATCGCAATTACCAAGGCGCGCCTCGACATTTCGGAGATTCAGGATGCGCTTGCGGCGGGCCGGCTTTCCAGCGACGGAGAAGTTGTTCGGGAGAAGGGCGGCATTTCGGTTGTTAAAATCGCAATTGACCCCGTCTGGTATCTGCCGGGAATCGCCGAGCGGTTCGGCACCACCGACATTGGCCTGCGGCGGGCTTTGTTCGAGCAGACCGCCGGGATGTTCCCCGAATTGGTGACGAGACTCGATTTGCAGGTGTTTCTGCCGCCGATCGGCGGCACCACGGTCTATCTGTTCGGCGACATCGAGAAGCTCAACGATCCGCGCACTTTGATCACCTGCCGGGTACACGATGAATGCAACGGGTCCGACGTGTTCGGCTCCGACATCTGCACCTGCCGTCCATATCTCATTCATGGCATCGAGGAATGCGCTCGCGGCGCGCAGGCCGGCGGGCTCGGCATCATCGTCTATAATCGCAAGGAAGGCCGTGCGCTCGGCGAGGTGACGAAATTCCTCGTTTATAACGCGCGCAAGCGGCAGGAGGGCGGCGATGCCGCGGCGAGCTATTTCGAGCGCACCGAATGCGTCGCCGGAGTGCAGGATGCGCGCTTTCAACAGCTCATGCCGGACGTGATCCATTGGCTCGGATTGCGGCGCATCGACCGTTTCGTTTCCATGAGCGACATGAAATTCGACGCCCTGGTCGCGCAAGGCGTCGACATCGTCGAGCGCGTCGCCATCCCGGATAATCTCATTCCCGCCGACGCCCATGTTGAAATCGCCGCCAAGAAGGCCGCCGGATATTTTACGCCGGAGCCGTCAAAGCCAGAGATGAAGCAGGCGCCGGATGCAGCCGGCCGGCGGCTCGACAAGTACTGATGTTGCAGCCATGGAAGGCGTCACCGTCGTCGGGCATCCGTTGGTGCAGCACAAGCTGACCTTGATCCGCGACAAGAACCGCTCGACCAAGACCTTCCGCGAGCTTCTCAAAGAGATCGGCATGCTCTTGTGCTACGAGGTCACGCGCGATCTGCCGCTGACCAATGTCGAGATCGAGACCCCGCTTGCGCGCATGGTCGCCCCGCGCATCGCCGGCAAGAAGCTCGTCTTCGCGCCGGTGCTGCGCGCAGGGCTGACCTTTGTCGAGGGAATGCTCGATCTCGTGCCGGCAGCGCGACTTGCCCATATCGGACTTTATCGCGAGCCGAAGACGCTGGCGGCGGTTGAGTATTTCTTCAAGGCGCCGTCGGATCTGGCCGAGCGTCTCATTATCGTCGTGGTGCCTATCCTGGCCACTGCCAACACCGCGGTCGCCGCCGTCGATCGGTTGAAGGAGCGCGGAGCAAAAGAAATCCGGCTGGTTTGTCTGATCAGCGCCCCGCAAGGCATCGAGCGCATGCGCGGGATTCATCCCGACGTTCCGATCTGGACCGCCGCCATCGACGACGACCTTGACGAGCAGGCCTTCATCGTTCCGGGGCTGGGCGATGCCGGGGATCGCGCCTACGGGACGAAGTAGGTGAACATTGCGGAACCCGTCACTCTTCAATCAGGCAGATGATCGCGTGTGGTACTGCCGAGCGGCAAACTCGGGATACCTCCCCTGAAAATGGCCGAGCAATGGAACAGGTATGCACCGACGGCAGCGCGGGCGCACGGCAGACCGGGCAGGGAACGAAGGCCCGCGAGCACCACCATCGACATCCATTCGCATGTCGCCATTCCCCAGGCGGCCGCATTCGTGAAACCGCATCTCGACACCTACGACGATTCCGCTAACCCATTTTGCCGATGCCGCTACCGTGTCGCTGAGCCGGAAGCAGGAGCAGGACATCCGCTCCCGCATTACCGGCTATGACGAGCGCCTCGCAGATATGGACACCATGGGCGTCGACATGCAGCTCGTCCTGCCGGCGCCGAACCAGTGCTATTACACGGTTGCGCCGGAGATTGCGGTCGGCGCTGCCCGCCTGGTCAACGACGGCCTGGCGGAATATGTCGGCAAGAAGCGCGATCGCTTCGTTGCGCTCGGCACCGTTCCTCTGAGCGATGGGAAGGAAGCCGCCCGCGAGCTTGAGCGCTGCATCAAGTCGCTTGGCATGAAGGGCGCGCAGATCCTGACCAACGTTGCCGGTCGCGAGTTGTCGCATTCCGACTTTGCGCCGTTCTGGCAAATGGCGGAGTCGCTCGGCGCGCTGATCGTCATTCACCCCAACGGCTTCACCCATGCGGAGCGTCTGAGCCGCTTCTACTTCAACAACGTGATCGGCAATCCGCTCGATACCACCATTGCGCTGCATTATCTTATTTTCGACGGGGTGCTGGAGCGCCATCCCAAGCTGAAGATTCTGGCGGTGCATGGCGGCGGCTACCTGCCGGCCTATTGCGGCCGCATCGATCATGCATGGGGCGCGCGCTCGGATTCCCACGGCGCGCTGCCGCAGCCGCCGACGAGTTATCTCAAGAAGATCTACTTCGATACGGTGGTATTCACCACCCATCAGCTCGAACAGCTCGTTCGCGTATTCGGTGCCGACCGCATCGTCATGGGCACCGATTATCCCTTCGACATGGGCGAATACGATCCGCTCGGCCACCTCGCCGAATGCGACAGCTTCGATGCCGCAACCATTGCCGCCATTGCCGGCGGCAATGCCCGCGCGCTGTTGGGGCTGTGAAACGCTGTCGCCGCACAGCGGTGCGGCATTCCTGCGCAGCCGCCGCTCTCGGCGCATTGCATTTGCTGCGCGCTGACCTTGGGCCTACATTGCAAAATAAACAAAAAAGAGACGCCCGTGAGCTCGGACATTACCTTCCCGGTAGTCGGTATCGGCTCCTCCGCCGGGGGTGTCGAGGCGCTCCAGCTGCTGTTCCAGAACATGCCCGCCGATATCGGCATGGCATTCATCGTGGTCTCGCATCTTGCTCGGGACTACCAGAGCCTGCTGCCCGAGATCGTCGCACGCCACGCCCGGATGCGCGTTACGGCAGCCGCCGACGGCGAACAGATCGAGCCGAATACCGTCTATGTCGCCTCTCCCAACTATATTCTCACGGTTGCACGGCACCAATTGCAGCTGACGCCGCAGCTATCCGATCACCAGCACAGACCCATCGATGTTTTCCTGAGCTCGCTCGCTGAAGATTACGCAGAGGCGGCGATTGGCATTCTCCTTTCCGGTTCGGGTAGCGACGGCGCGCTGGGCATAAAGGCAATCAAGGAGCGCGGCGGCCTCACCATCGCGCAAGGCAGCAACGGGAGGGGCCCGTTGCACAGCGAAATGCCGGATGCCGCAATCGCCTCCGGCACCGTCGATATTGTCGCGCCGGTCGAGCAGATCCCGTCCCGCCTCGTCGACTACGCACACAGCTTCCGGCTGCTCGAAGGCGAGGCAATAGAAGCCGACGAACAACGCCCGGATGCGGACTTGGCGCAGCAGTATCAGCCGGTCTACCGCCTGCTGCACAGCCGAACCGGGCACGATTTTTCCGGTTACAAGAAGAAGACCTTCGCGCGGCGGGTGCGTCGCCGCATGCAGGTGCTCGCCGTCACCGGACTGGACGACTATATCGCGCGTCTGCAGCAGGATGATGAGGAGGTCAAACTGCTGTTCCGCGACCTCCTGATCGGCGTGACAAATTTCTTCCGCGATCCCGGAGCCTTCAAAGCCCTGGCGGAGCTGGTCATTCCTCGCTTGTTCGAAGACAAGCGGCCGACCGACACGGTGCGGGTGTGGTGTCCGGGATGCGCCACGGGAGAAGAGGTTTACTCGCTCGCCATCCTGCTGCGCGAGCATATGGATACAATTCGCACCGCTCCCAAGGTGCAGATTTTCGCTACCGATATCGACGAGCATGCCATCGGCATCGCCCGAGCCGGGCGCTATACCAGACTGGTACTGGAGAACGTGTCGCCGCAGCGGCTCAAAAGATCTTTTTTTCCGATGACGTGAGCTACACCGTGCGGAAAGAGCTGCGCGACATGGCGGTGTTTTCCCCGCACAGCGTCATACGGGATCCCCCGTTCTCGCGCATGGACCTGATTTCCTGCCGCAACCTCCTGATCTATCTCGGCAGCGAATTCCAGGCGCAGGTGATCCCGGCGTTCCACTTTGCACTACGCGAGCGCGGGTTTCTGTTTCTCGGTACGTCGGAGAACTTGACCCAGCATGGCGATCTGTTCGCGCCAGTGGACAAGAAGCAACGCATCTTCCAGCGACGCGACCATGCGGTATCGCCCGTGCGATTTCCCTTTTCCTTCCCGCAGTTGCGCGGCTTTCCGTCGGCCCGCGATCTCAAACAGGAACCGGCGAATGCGGCTGCCAACCTGCGGCGCAGCGTCGAAAGCCGGGTAGTGGAGCGGTTTGCGCCGGCCCACGTGGTCGTCAACGCGGAAGGCGATATCCTCCACTTCTCCCCGCGTACCGGCAAATATCTCGAGCCGGCGACTGGCCTGCCGAATCGCCAATTGCTTGCTATGGCGAGGCGCGGATTGCGGCTCGACCTCAGGGCCGCGCTGCGCGATGCGGTGGAAAAGCGCATGCCGGTTACCCGCGAGCACATCGCAGTGGAGGTCGATGGCCGCAAGCAGTTCGTCAATGTGGCCATCGAGCCTTTCGGCTCGCAAGACGATCCGCTGTTCCTTGTCTTGTTCAGCGATGTGGGCCAGCCGTCTGGGCCGGCTGCATCCGAACGCCCGCCGGTCACTCCGTCTGATTCCGACTATTCCAGTCAGCTGGAACATGAGCTGCACGACACCCGCGAACGGATGCAGTCGACCGTGGAGGAGTATGAGACCGCCGTCGAGGAACTGAAATCCTCCAATGAGGAGCTGCAGTCGATCAACGAGGAGCTGCAATCCGCCAATGAGGAGCTTGAAACCTCCAAGGAGGAGTTGCAATCCGTCAATGAGGAGCTGCACACGGTCAATGCCGAGCTGAATGCCAAGGTGGACGAGGTCGATCGCGCGCACAGCGATCTTCGCAACCTGTTCGACAGCACGCAGATCGCCACGATTTTTTTGGACAAGGACTTATTAATTCGATTTTTCACGCCCTCGGCGACCTCGCTGTTCAACCTGATCTCCAGCGATCGCGGCCGCCCGCTTACCGACATCGCAAGCTCGCTTGCGAATTGCGATTTGCGCCGGGACGTGCAAACGGTGCTCGAACGCGGCGAGCCTATTGAGCGCAGCGTGCGCCGCGCCGACGGTAAATCCGAGTATTTCATGCGGATTCTGCCATATAGCGGCCAGAATCGATCCATCGACGGTGTCATCGTTACGTTCGTCGAGATCACCAAACTAGCGGAAGCCGAGGCGCATCAGCGCACCTTGGTCGAGGAGCTTAATCACCGCGTGCGCAACATGCTCACCGTCGTGAACGCGATTGCCAGGCAGACAATGTCGCGGAGCCGCTCCCCGCAGGAGTTTGCGACAGCGTTCGAAGGGCGCATCCAGGCGATGGCGGCTTCCTACAATCTGGTCTCACGCGTGAACTGGAGCGAGGTGCCGCTGCGGGAGCTGATCGCCGAGCAGCTCAAGCCGCATCAGCTCAGGCCGGGCGAGCGCATCGAGATCGTCGGTCCCGACCTTGCGGTCAAGCCTACTGCCGCCCTCGCGCTCGGGCTGGTCATGTACGAGTTCACAACCAATTCCACCAAGCACGGCAGCCTCTCGCAGCCGAGCGGCCGGGTATCCATCACCTGGTCGGTCGAGCACGACTCTCTTCCCGTCTTCGTGCTGCAATGGCGCGAAACCGGTGGTCCGCGGGTTGCGAAACCCGCCAAAGCGGGTTTTGGAACTACGCTGATCGAACGGGAGTTGAAACAGACCCTTGGTGGCAGTGCCAAATTCCGTTACAACGAGAGCGGGTTCGAGGCTACCCTGTCGGTCCCGTTCGACCCGCAACTGATGTCGTTCGGGGGTGCGTCTACGCCCTCTTGATGGAGCGGGGATAGCCAGGAGGACCGTGTCATCCATTACTATTTCCACTTGCGCATCGGCCGCGAGCTTAGCCCCGACGAGATCGGGCTCGAACTTCCGGATCTGGAAACGGCCTACTTGGAGGCTTTCCAGGCCGCGCAGGCCATGTGGAGCGAGTTGCTGGCCGAGCGCTCCGATCCCCTGCTCCGCAGCTTCGAGATTGCCGACTCGCGCGGCCGCGTATTGTTGACCTTGCCCTTCCGCGAAGTCCTGGAGCGGGCGCGCAAGCCGCGCGGCCCCCGGCCGAACGAAGTGCGGTCCGCCGAGGCGCTGCTGGAGAGGACCAGGGCGCTCGCTGCTTCATTGCGCAAGGAGATGAACGCAGCCCAGGAGATGATCAAGGCGGCTCAGAGTACTACGCGGCAAACACGACGTGTCCTGAACCGATTTCCTCCCACGCACGGGTAAGTGACGGTGAGGCCAACCGTCAGGAAGACCAATAAGGTAATGGAGCGAAGGGTTACATCCATGCGATACGCGCTTGTCGACAAGCCACGCTCCACCACGCTTCGTGCGGAAGCCTCAAGCAGCCTGTCGCGCACCCCCGCCGATCTGCTCATTCGCAAGCTGGAAAGCATCGGTTCGCTTTCCCCCGCCGAACGCGCCGCACTTCGCCGGTTGGAGAGCATGCACGTGGCGGCCGACCCACACCATGACATCGTGCGCGAGGGCGACAGCCCGAGCGCGGTCACCCTCCTCCTGCAGGGCTTTCTGTGCCGCTACAAGATAGTGGCCGACGGCAAGCGCCAGATCATGTCGTTCCATATTCCCGGCGACATCCCCGATCTGCCGTCGCTATTCATTCGCGCGATGGATCACAATGTCTGCAGCCTCGCGCCTTCGCAGGTAGCCGTCATCCCTCATTCTGCGATGCTCGCGCTGTTCGCCGAGCAGCCGCAGCTCGCTTATATGTTCTGGCGCGATACCCTGATCGATGCAGCGGTTTTCCGCGAATGGATGGTGGGCATCGGGCGACGCTCGGCATTCACCCGCATTGCCCACCTGTTCTGCGAACTGATCGTGCGTATGCAGGCGATGGGATTATCCTCGAACTACAGCATCGAATTGCCTTTGACGCAGACCGATATCGCCGACGCGCTTGGTCTGTCGACCGTGCACGTCAATCGGACATTGCAGGAAATTCGCGCTGCCGGGCTGATAAAGTTCGACCGTGGGAGGCTGGTGGCAATCGATTGGCCGGGCTTGCGTCAGGCCGGCGAATTCGAGCAGAGCTACCTGCACACGGAGAAAGCCGGAGCCCTCGCACATTGAGTTGACGGCAGGCGCTGGGTCTCGACCCGAATCTGCGAGTATTCGCGTGGTTCGCTCGAAGACATCTGGCACGCGCTCCCGGAGCTGCGCTGCTCTGGTGTTGCGTTTTCTGGCTACATGCGCCGATTTGTGGCTTCGCTGTCCCACGCCAGCGGGCTCGATAACCAGAGTACGAGCCCCAATGCCTTCGCACATCAGGGCCAGCCCAGCGTGAGCTAGGCTGTGACGAGGCCCGCCAACCTCGCCAGCGTGGCACCGGCTCCTCCAGCAGGAACCCACCACGTCTGATCGCCAACAACTCCGTCGACTGTAACGTTTTGCCGCGTTTGATAAGCGCGCACAGCTGATTCCGTCCTCTGACCGAAGTCCCCGTCGATTGGCCCAGGGTCGGTGGGCTTGTTTGGACCGTCGAAAGCCTTTAGCCCTTTTTGCAGTGCGGATACGACGGCACCGGTTGACCCACGCTCTACCTTCTGCGTGTTCGGGTCCGCTGGAAGCGCCTGCCAAGTTGTTTGTCCGACGACCCCATCCGGCGTAAGATTATTTCCTTGTTGGAATGATTTGACCGCATCTTGCGTCTTCGGACCGAAGTTGCCATCGATGCCGGAGAAATCCAGCAGTTTTATCATCACGAGAAGAATCTGAACTCGCCGGACGTCCGGGCCGGTCGAACCTATCGCCAATGTTGGTCCGCTGTTCATAATTTCCTCCACGCCCTCGAAAGCTGGGCTCCAGTTCATTGACTCCACAACGTATAAGGCACTCTGCTTCGCTCCGATCAGCGTACCTTCACGCAAGCTGATCAGCACTTGATGCTAGCTAAGTTCAGCCGGCAAGTCATGCGGGTTCACCTGCGCGACGATGAGCGCCGGTGCGTTGGTTGCCTTCGCGGCGGCAAGGGACGCATCGAGCGACGCTGCCGTGTTGACTGTCTGCGCAAACTGCACGCCGAGCCCATTCGCAAATTTTCCGAAGTCCCATGGGTTGAGGACAACATAGGAGCGCGGCGGTTTAGTGGGACTGCTGAAAAACGACGGATCGACGAGGAACTGCTCGTACCCATAGATGCCGTTGGCGATCACGACGACCACCGGATTGCGACTGTAATGCACCATCGTGGAGAGCGTCTGCGCGGTCATGTGAAAGCCTCCGTCCCCGCAGATCACCAGCGGACGTCGGGCAGAGCCAAAGGATGCACCGAGCGCAGCCGCAACGGAGTGTCCGATCGATGCCCACACGCCGCTGCACAGGAAAGCGTCGCGCCCCTGCACGGGCAGGTTTGCTGCCGAATAGGTACCAAGAAACGTATCGGGGATGGCGAGCCATGAATTGTCCAGAGCGGCGCCGATCCGCTCGAACACCTGCTTGTAGGTCAATGCGCCGGTCGCCGGTCCCGGGTTTGCAGGTGTCGCTCCGCTGGGCACGGGATTGGGTGGTGCCTTGGCAGCCTCGGTGACGAGCGCCGAAACGAGCGCGCCGATCTCGGCATTCTGTTTGGGAGCGGTCTTGATTCTGACCTTGCCGTCATAAATCTGCACCATGCGGCCGAAGGCGTTCTGCACCAGCGCCGCATAACCGTTGGGAAAGACGCATCCGAGCGTCATTAGAAGATCTGCGTTCTCGACGGCGCTTTGCACGGCGGGCTGCGAATGCGGCGGATCGTAGACGCCGAGCCATCCGGCACCCTGCTCGGCCAGCGTGGATTTTGCCAACAAGGCTGTTGCCCAGCGCACGCCGAGCTTCGCGATCAGGTCGGCGACCTTGTCGGCGAGGCCGTATCGCTGAATTTCCGTTCCTACCAGGATGAGCGGCGAATGCGCGGCGCGCATCAGTCCGACGATCGTAATGGCGAGCTGCTGTTCCGTGCCGGCCGGCGGATTGGCGACCGGCAACGTTCCAGCCGGCATCGGGCAGGCTGAATTCCAGATGCTCATGTTGATCTCGATGTAGACGGGTCGCTTCTTCATTATCGCCGTGGAAATCGCCTGGTCGACAACGGCGGGTACATCGCTCGCCTTTGCTGCACGCGCAGCACTCGCCGTGACCAGCTTGTAGGCGGTCAAGTCAGTGGCATCCTGTCCGATCGAATGGGAGAACAGTACGTCGAACTGATGCAGGTTGGAGAGGTTCTGGGAGGTCGGACCGCCATTGATTACGACGACCGGGCTGCGCTCGACATAAGCGCCGGCGATTGCGTTGATCATGCTCAAGGTGCCGACACCATAGGCAATCGAGGCCGCGCCGAGCCCTTTCGTCCGCGCATAGCCGTCCGCGGCATAGCCGGCTTCGAGGTCGCTGGCGGTGACCACTGATGTAATCCCGTGCGCGGTCGCAGCATCGAACAACGGCGCACAGTAGGCGGCCGGCACTCCAAACAGAGTGTCGACGTGCTGGTCGCTCAGCCGTTTGAGAATGTAGTCGGCGACCGTGAAAGCCACGATTGCGCTCCTCGTGATTCTTACGCGCGGTGCCTCCGCAAAATCTCAGACGCTCGGCGCGACTGGGTTGACGAACGGAGCATGGTTCGGATGGTGGATATGTATCTCCGGCAGCGGCATGACGGGCGCCAAGCCGAACAGGGACTTGATGTGATCGACAAGGCTCTGGCAGACGGCCTTGTCCGCCGTCTCGTCGGTCACGCCGACCTCGAACGTTCCGCCGATGACGACATGATCGGCGCGTGGAAACATGTATCCATTCTGACCATAGAGGTATTGCAGATTTGGCTGCGCCGGGAGCATCGCCAATTGACCCTTGATGGCGCACATCTTGGGATCGCTCCACAGCGTCATGGCGCCCAGTCCAGTGCAGTTGATGATGATGTTCTCGGTCAAAGCCAGAACCTCGGATACGGCCGTGAATTTCCTGGGCACGAAATCGACGTTCTTTGCTCGCAAGTCCGTTTCAAGTCGCGGAAGAAAAATCGGCGGCTCTATCAGCAGCGTCTGATATTCAAAACCGGGCTGGGTGTGTCCTTGGAACGGCAGTCGCGACAGCGCGACCGGCTGGGGAATGAGACCGGGCGCCAGTTGTAGCACGACATCGAGGTTGTGCGATCGGGTCGCGGTGTAGTTCGGGCGCTGTGACACGCCGAAGCCCTGGCCGATGCTGTTCTTGAACATCGTGTAGGAGGTCCGCAGGATATCGCCGAGCTCCTGCTCCTTTCCCGTGAATTCGACGACCGACGCGGCCCATTGTCCACCGGCCTTGGCCGACGTGGTCTCGGCCGGAACACGATCCGAATAGATCTTGACCGGAAGGTTCATGGCGCGCAGCAGGGTCGCGGCGGTCATGCCCATCACTCCCGCGCCCAGCACGGCGACATTGTTACCGTGCGAAGCACCGATATGCTGCTGGACAATGTTGCGCACCTTGGCGGCGCAACCCCAACTCAACGTGATGCCGGCGCCGCCGTGTCCATAATTGTGGACAATGAACTTGCCGGAGATCGTCTCCGCCTCGAGCCGATAGGAGCAATTGCGATAGGGTCTCACGCCGGCAATGCATGCTCCCTGGGCATTGGGGTCAAACGTGAAGTCGGGCGTTGGTAGATTGGGGGTTGGAGGCACGACGGTTTCTCGCAGTTTGCTGGTCTGAGCGTCGCTTTTCAGGAAATCGCATCACCCGTACTCTGCGCGCCCATGCGACGCCAAGAATTAAAGCATTTAAACGCTGGTGATCTTTGTGAAATGCTTCACACAGGGAAATCAAAAGTTCTGACAGATTTCTCCATCCGGAGTCAGTCATGGAACATCCATTCCGGGTCGAAGAATTCATTCCTGAACATGCAACGCTCCCAACTTTGGAGTCCTTGCACCGTTTTGCCACGCCAGGGCCGCAGCCAACGGCAGCATTACCACCGCTGCCTAACCTGCCCGCGAGCGAGGTACTTTTCCTGACACCATCCGATCCCCAGTATGCCGACTACTTGCCTGCCGCCAATCTTCGCACGCAGCTCAATCCGGCGCTGCGTGCGGTGTGCAAGACGGAGAATGCCGTCGCAGTCATGACGGATTGGGTGCGCTCCAACAACTTGTCCTTTGCCATCAGGTGCGGAGGACATTCCTACGAAGGATTTTCGCAATCGCAGGACGTTGTCATCGACCTGCGAGGCTTGCAAGACATCAACGTCGATACCGCCGCAGGGATCGTAACCGTGGGAGCGGGTGTTTCGCTCTATGATGTCTATCAAGAGCTCGCAAACGAAGGGTATGCATTTCCGGCTGGCAGTTGCCCAACCGTCGGCATTGCCGGACACGTGATGGGCGGCGGACACGGTCTGCTGGCGAGGTCGCATGGATTGACGTGCGACACTCTCCAGCAGCTGACCATGATCGATTGCCAAGCCAGCACCCGGCAGGCCAGCGCAATCTCCGATCCCGACTTGTTCTGGGCATGCAGAGGCGGCGGTGGCGGCAGTTTCGGCATTGCGACGCAGTTCGTGTTGCGCATTTCTCCCCTGACCAATGTTCTGGTGTTCGGCATCTCCTGGAGATTGCGACAATCGCACGCCGCGGGCATTTTCAACGCTTGGCAGACCTGGGCACCGAACGCTCCGAGCTCCATCACCTCCATCATGAAACTTGGTCCCGCAGGAAACGGCCGGATCTCGATGCGCTGCATTGGACAGTCAATCGGCTCCGATGCCGAGCTGCGCAGTCAATTGCATTCGCTTGCGAGCATGGAGACACCGTCATCCCCCCTGAAAATCCAGGCACTGAGCTTTCTCGACGGGGTGAAACATTTCGCCGGGCCGCTAAATTATGAGTCCGTTTACATGAAGGCGAAGTCCGATTACGTCTTTGGCCCACTTTCGTCCTCCGCAATCCAGGACCTGCTGAACGCGGTCGCTGCCGTTCCGGTTGGTGGCATTGCCGTTCTATGTGACGCGTATGGCGGCCAAATAGCCGATGTGGCGACTGCCGATACGGCCTTTCCCCGGCGGAGCGGGACACAATACTGCATTCAATACTTCTCAAGCTGGCAGGATGCAGCGCAGAGCGCTTCCCATCTTGCTAATGTCGCCAATGTCTACGCTGCCATGCGCCCTTACCTGCCCGGCGCGGCCTACGTGAACTACTGCGATCTCGATTTGCAGAATTGGGCAGACGCCTACTGGGGTTCCAATCTGCCCAGGTTGTCGGCCGTCAAAGCAGCTTACGACGGCAACAACTTGTTTCATCATCAGCAAAGCGTTCCGGTCGGAAGTTTGGTTTGAGGACAGTCATCGAAAGCGGATTAGGCGATACGTCGCTGCCGGCTCGGGACGCGGGCACAGCTGTCGCGCCATCCATGGAAATAAATGAGCGATTCGCAATTCTGGCACAAACCAAGAACGGGGCCCTAAAACACCGCTTTTCAGCCGTTCGCTCCTGATCATGCCGGGCCCGGCGCAGATCATCTTTGGGCACAGTGATCGGACCGACGTTTCGCCCGGCAACCTGTCGGCGTTGTCATCTGCAGTACCTCAACAGGCGGAATTCATAACGTGAACACCTGATGAGGCCTGCATTCAGGAAATCCTACCGCCTGAGCGATAGTTGCATTCCGGTCACATACGACATTTAAAGACGTTCCCTGATTGCCTACGTGAATTTACGCCATAGAGCGTTTGCTAGGTGAAGTTGGATTCCTCGTTTTTCTGGACCAGTATTAATCATGCGCGACGAACGCTCAGTTCACGGGGGATTAAAGGCGAATCGCCGCGTGCTCGGGGATTTAAGCGCGCGCAAACCCCTCCGAGACGGACGGGGTCGAACGCAACCTGCTTCGCGTCAGGATTTGATCCGACTCTACGAGACCTTGATAGAATCGGCGCCTCATTTGAGTGCGCGAAAAGGTCCTGGTAGTTCGCCGGCGTGCACTTCTCCGGATCGAACCCCGCCGAAGTCACTCGCTAAGGAAACGTCCCGCTCAATCACCCAATCTTGGAGTTGCTCGACAGGCGATCAAATATGCCGCTCCGGTGCTCATTGTCGCTGCGTCATTTGCACTTGCGCTGAATTTTGAGCGATTTACGAATTATGCGGCTGAAGTTCCCGACCTATATCGCCTGGCAATCTATCATCTATCGGGACAAGCCGATGTCGACAAAATAGCACGTGAGGAAGAGGCGCGTGTCCAACAAGAGCGAATAAGGCAGGAACAAGAGATGCAGATACAGCGGGCGAAGCATGAACAAGAGGCGGAGGCACAACGTGCAAAAGAGGAGCAGGCACGCCTAGCACGAATTGAGCGAATCCGGGCGATGACGTCAGCTTGGCAGGAGTTTCTGACGTACAACAGGGTGAAGTTCAAACAGATCGACCTAACAAAAGATCAGCATCACGGTGATTACAATTGTTTGCGTATAAGAAATACGTTGTGGGATTTCGTTTCGCCTAATAAACGTAGCACGGAAATAGCACGCCAAAAGGCAGAGGTCGCAACGTACCAAATCCGAGACGCCATCTCTGACGAATTCGTGGCGTGGCTTAATGCCGATCGCGTCTTAGATAGGACTAATTGGAATTATGCGGACTTACAAAATATAGCGATTGATTTTAGCGCAGGGTGTCTGTCCCCGGGCCAAATCTGGCGCGCAAACAGATATTACGAACCAAGCGACATAATCTCAGACATCATGCCGCCGCCGATGTCGGCAAATTCCCTATGAGGTTGGTGGAGCCGAGGGGGGTCGAACCCCTGACCTCCTCATTGCGAACGAGGCGCTCTCCCAACTGAGCTACGGCCCCGATCAAGCAGCCATATGCGGCGCTTGCGAGTGCTCGGCCATTTAGGGCGGGGAAGTGCGCAAGTCAAGGATGGCAGAGCGCGCTCGCACCTCAGAGCGGCGGTCCACGCGTTGACGCGAGCGCAGCAATCCGACTATCAAGCCGAAGGCGCGGCGGGCACAGCCGCCTTCAGGGAACATCCCTTCGGGGTGCATGCAATGATGAACCCGTTGCTTTGGCTCATTCTCACGCTGATCCGCATTTACATCTACATCCTTATTGCAGCGGCGGTGCTGTCCTGGCTGATCGCGTTCAACGTGGTCAACAGCCACAATCCGACGGTACGCATGATCTGGGATTTGTTCTATCGCCTTACCGAGCCGGCGCTGCGGCCGATCCGGGCGGTGCTTCCCAATCTCGGCGGCATCGACATATCGCCGGTCATTCTCATTATTGGACTGATGTTCCTCGAATACGTGGTTTTGTGGCTGTTCGGTTGAATGGGCGCCGGCGCTCTGCCATGGCAGGCCGACGCCGGCGGTCTCACCTTGCTGGTTCGTCTCACGCCGCGCGGCGGGCGCGACGCGTTCGACGGCATTGCACGGTTGGCTGACGGGAGAAGCGTCCTGAAGGCTCGGGTGCGCGCTGCCGCAAGCGAAGGCGAGGCGAATGCGGCGGTCGTCGAACTGTTGGCAAAAACGCTCGCCGTGCCGGCGCGCGATGTGAGCCTGGTCGGGGGCTGGATCGCCCGCCTCAAGCGCATCAGGATCGCCGGCGCCGCTGCCCCGCTTGCCCAGGCGCTGGAGAAAATCTGCACAATCAAATAATCGTCATGGCCGGACTTGTTCCGGCCATCCACGTCTTGCGACAACGAAGGCGATAGGAGCGTCGGAGGCACCCTACGTTACAGCGCGCGGGCGCGTGAACGCCAGAGCGAGCGGCAGCAGCAGGAGCACGATCCCGGCCAGCACCAGCGCCGCCACCAAGGTGTTGCTGAAGAAAATGCCGAGCGAGCCTTTCGACATCAGCATCGATTGGCGAAAGGCATCTTCCGCTTTGTCGCCGATGACAATGGCGAGCACCAGCGGCGCCAGCGGATATGCAAGCTTCTTGAAGAGGTAACCGACAATGCCGAACCCGAGCATGAACAGGACATCGAGGTAGGAGTTGGACACGGAATAGGCGCCCACCGTGCAAATGATGAAGATCAGCGGCGCAATGATGAAAAACGGAATCCGCATCAATGCCGCAAAGATCGGCACGGTGAGGAGAACGAGGATGACGGCGACGACATTGCCGACATACATGGAGGCAATCAGCCCCCAGACGAAGTCCTTCTGCTCGACGAACAGCATGGGACCGGGGGTGAGCCCCAGATCATCAGCCCGCCCATCATCACCGCGGCCGTCGCCGAGCCTGGAATCCCGAGCGACAGCATGGGGAGAAGCATCGTTTCCTCCTTATTGTTGTTATGTTGCGTCGCTCAGGCGACGCGTTGGCGCGCGCCGTCGTCTGCCGGCGCGACGATTGCGCCCTCGCCGATGAAGCGCTCGATTTCGCCGTCGTCGAAGCCGTATTCGCGCAGCACTTCGCGGGTATGTTCGCCGTAACGCGGCGCGCCCTTGCGCACCTTGCCCGGTGTCGCCGAGAACTTCACGGGGAGCCCGATCGTCTTGACCGCGCCGAGGCTCGAATGTGCGACCTCCACCACCATATCGCGCGCAAGCGTCTGCGGGTCGGCGAGCGCCTGGAGCATGTCGTTAACCGGACCGCAGGGCACGCCCTTATCCTCCAAGGCATCGAGCCAGAATTGCGCCGGCTTCTGCCGGAAGCGCCGCGTAAGATCCGCCTCCAGCTCTTTGACATGCGCCATGCGATCGGCCCCTGAACGAAAGCGCGGGTCTTCCGCCAGTTCCGGCGCGCCCAGCGCCTGCAACAGGCGCAGCCAGTTGGTCTGGTTGGCCCCGCCAACCGCGATCCAGCCATCCGATGTTTGGAACGCCTGATAGGGAGCATTGAGCGGATGCGCCGAGCCCATGGCGCGCGGAGCCACTCCAGTCGCCAGCGCAATGGCGGATTGCCAATAGGTCTGCACCAGCGCCGCCTCGAACAGCGAGGTCTCCACCCATTGCCCTTGCCCGGTTTTGAGCCGGTGCACATAAGCCGCGAGGATGCCCATGGCCGCAAGAATGCCGGCGGTGATATCCGACAGGGGCGCGCCGCATTTCACCGGCGGACCGTCGGAGCTTTCGCCGGTAAAGCTCATGATCCCGCTCATCGCCTGGGCGACAAGGTCGAAGCCGCGGCGGTGCCGGTAAGGACCGGTGCGGCCGAATCCGGAGAGCGAGCAATAAATCAGCGACGGGTACTGTCCGCGCAAATCCTCGTAGCCGAAGCCGAGCCGGTCCACCACGCCCGGGCCGAAGTTCTCGATGAGCACGTCGGCGGTACCGATCAGCCGCCGCAGGATTGTCTTGCCGCCTTCGGACTTGAGGTCGAGCACGATGCCGCGCTTGTTGCGGTTCATCATCAGAAAGGCTGCGGTCTCCTCGCCGATCTTGGGCGGGACCATGTGGCGGCTGTCGTCCCCTGCCGGCGTCTTCTCGATCTTGATAACGTCGGCGCCCATATCGGCGAGCATGAGCGTGCACGTCGGGCCCGCCATGACATGGGTGAGATCGACGACTTTCATCCCGCGCAGGGGACCGAAGGAAGCGGCTTCATTGCTCATTGTCATTGCTCATTTGTCTTGCCCCGAACCTATTCGCCCAGCCATTTCGGCTGCCGCTTGTTGAGAAATGCATCCAGGCCTTCGCGGAAATCGCGGCTCATGTAACACATGAGGATGAGGTCCTCGCCTTCTTCGCGCGACAGCCGCTTCTGCAGGCGCGCAAGCGCCTGCTTGGTGGCGCTGAGCGTCAGTGGCGCATTGCCGGCGATCAGGACCGCCAATTCGTCCACGCGCCGCTGCAAGGCCGCGAGGTCCTCGACCACCTCGTTGAGCAACCCAACGCTTGCCGCCTCCTCGGCGCCGATGAGGCGCGCGGTGAATATGAGGTCCTTCACCCGCGCCGGGCCGACCAATGCGGTGAGCCGGCTGATGCTCGACATCGACAGGCAATTGCCGAGCGTGCGCGCAATGGGAAATCCCATCTTGGTGCTCTTGGTGCCTACCCGCAGGTCGCAGCAGGCGGCGATCCCTGCGCCGCCCCCGGTGCATGCGCCGGTGATGGCGGCAATCGTCGGCACGCGACATTGCTCAAGCGCGGTAAGCACGCGGTCGATGCGGGATTCGTATTCGATTGCGTGTTGCGGCGTCTTGAACGCGCGGAACTGGTTGATATCGGTACCGGAAGCGAACGCCTTGTCGCCGGCCCCTTGCAGTATCAGCACCTTGATGGAGCGATCGGCATCGATGTCAATGCATATCTGTGCAAGCCGTTCGTACATCGCAAAGGTGAAGGCATTGCGCGCCTGCGGCCGGTTGAAAGTGGCGCGCGCGATGCCGTCTTTCACCTCGAACAGAAGATCGTTGCTCGCCTGCTGGTCCATAGGGTTCGTGCTCCCAGCCGAATAGCCAATTGCGTCATGCTATGGCAGGGTGTGCCTGCAACGAACCGCCGTCAATATGCGGCGTCTCTCCGATGGAACCAACTTCCATTCGCGGCGAGATGGTTTGATGCATGAACATTGCACTGTGGCTTGAACGCGCCGGCAAGAGTCACGCCGCCAGTCCGGCGGTCGCGCTCGGCGATCGCGTGGCGTTCGATTATGGCGCGCTCGCCGGCCGAGCCGCGCGGCTTGCCGGTGGGCTGCGCGCGCGAGGCAATCTCGCCTGTGGCGACCGCGTCGCGATCCTTGCCAGGAATTGCGTTGCTTATCTCGAAGCGCTCTATGGGATCTGGCATGCCGGCCTCGCCGCCGTGCCGGTCAATGCCAAGCTGCACGGCGCCGAGGTCGGATATATCCTTGAGCATTCCGGAGCGCGCGTGTGCCTCGTCTCGCCGGAGCTGGAGGCGGTCATCGCGCCATTCGCGCCGGCATCGCTTGAAAAGGTGATCGTCATCGGCAGCCCGGATCACGAGCGGCTGTTGGCAGCCGATGCGATTGCGGTCACTCAACGCGCACCGCAAGATCTGGCCTGGCTGTTCTACACGTCCGGGACAACGGGCCGTCCCAAGGGCGCGATGCTCACCCACCGCGTGCTGTCGGTGGAAAGTCACGCCTATGCCAGCGAAGTCGATCCCATCATGCCGGGCGACGCTATCCTGCATGCGGCGCCCATGAGCCACGGCTCCGGCCTCTACATCATGGCGCATGTGGCGCGGCTCGGCGTGAACGTCGTCCCGGAGTCCGGCGGCTTCGAGCCGGACGAGGTTTTCGGCCTGTTCAGGCGCTGGTCGCGCGCTTCCATGTTCGCAGCACCCACCATGATCAAGCGGCTGGTTGAGGCGGGCTGCGACTGCAATCCGAAAAACATCCGCACCATCATTTCGGGCGGCGCGCCCATGTATGTCGAGGATGCCCTGCGCGCGCTCGACCGTTTCGGGCCGCGGCTTGCACAGATTTACGGCCAGGGCGAAAGCCCCATGACCATCACCACGCTGTCGAAAGAGGATATTGCCGACAGGTCGCATCCGCGCTGGCACGCAAGGCTTGCCTCCGCCGGGCGGCCGTTCGCCTGCGTCGAGGTGATGGTGGCCGATGACGCCGACCGTACATTGCCGGCCGGAGAGATGGGTGAGATTCTCTGCAGGGGCGATGTGGTGATGCCCGGCTATTGGGAAAACCCGCAAGCCTCCGCGGACACCTTGCGTAACGGCTGGCTGCATACCGGCGATCTCGGCGCCTTCGACGCCGACGGTTATCTCACCATCAAGGACCGTTCCAAGGACGTGATCATCAGCGGCGGCTCCAATATCTATCCGCGCGAAGTCGAGGAGGTCCTGCTCAAGCATCCGCGCGTGCGCGAGGCTTCCGTCATCGGGCGATCCGACCGTGAATGGGGAGAGATCGTTGTCGCCTACGTCGTCGGCGATGCTCTCGCGAGCGAGCTCGATGCGCTTTGCCTCGATGCAATCGCCCGTTTCAAGCGTCCCAAGCAATATGTGTTCATCGACGCGCTGCCCAAGAACAATTACGGGAAAATCCTCAAGACCGAACTGCGCGTCATGGATGCAAAGAGAACCATGCGCGAGTTTTGCTAGTGGTCCGATTCCGAAGTTCGCCACCGCTCGCGGCACGTTCAGATGCGAACTTCGGAATCTAAGGACCACTAGCAACTCTATGATTTCTAGTGCGGTTTTGAATTTGAAGTTCCTAAACGAGCTTGCGGCCAGTTATGATAGGAACTTCAAATTCACCGCACTAGGGTCGCGGCTGCGCTGCGCTCGGATACATCGGGGAGGACAGGATGCATCGGATACTGATTGCGGCAACCTTCGCGCTGACGGTCGCGGCAGGCACTGCCCAAGCTGACGATGCGATCAAGCTGATCGTTCCTTTTCCGGCGGGTGGGCCAGTGGACGCGGCGGCACGACTGCTCGCCAGCGAAATGCAAGGGTTGCTGGGCACCACCATGGTGATCGAAAATCGCGGCGGCGGCGGCGGGGTCATTGCAACCGACGCCGTCGCGCGCGCCCCCGCCGACGGCAAGACACTCCTGATGGGAAGTCAGGGCGCCCATGTCATCAGCGCGCTGCTGCAGCCGAACGTCAAATATGACCCGGTCAAATCATTTACCGCCATCGCCATGGTCGGCCGTGCATCCATGCTCCTTGTCGCCAACCCCAGGCTGCCGGCCAACAATTTCAAGGAAATGATCGAGCTGGCGAAGACAAGAAAGCTTTCTTATGGTTCGGCCGGCGCGGGCACGGTCATGAACATTGCCGGCGAACTCATCAACGCCGGCGCTAATGTCCAGATCCTGCACGTGCCCTATCGTGGCGTCGCCCCTGCCCTGCCCGATCTGATGGCCGGACGCCTCGACTTGCTTCCCGCCGATCCGCCGGTCTTGCTGCCCCAGGTCGAAGCAAAAACCGTCAAGCCGCTGGTCGTGTTCGGAGCCGAGCGCCTCACCTCGCTCCCTGAGATCCCAACCGCGATGGAGCTGGGATATCCCGGCATGGTCATGGAAAACTGGTACGGCTTGCTGGCTCCGGCCGGCCTGCCGCCCGAGACCGCAGCCAGGCTGGAAAAGGCTGCGCTTGCCGCAATTGCATCTCCCGCAATTCAAGCATTCATGAAAAAAGGCGAGCTGCGCGGCACTTTGAACAGCCATGAATTCCGCGCGCGCATTGAGAACGATGTGGCGTACTGGCGTCCGATGCTGGCGAAGCTTGGCATTTCCGCCGAGGGAACGGCAGCCCGGTGATGCAGAGACTAGTGCGGTGAATTTGAAGTTCCTATCATTCTGGCCGCAAGATCGTTTAGGAACTTCAAATTCAAAACCGCACTAGAATCATAACGTTGCTAGTGGTCCTTTGATTCCGAAGTTCGCACCTGAACGTGCCGCGAGTACTGGCGAACTTCGGAATCGGACCACTAGTAGCCAGGATTGGGCGTCTTCGCTCAATCCGGGACCTTAGCCCCCGGATTTCGTAAGAACGAAGTCCGGGCTACAGGCTACGCTTGCCCGGGAGGTAAAGTTAAAACCGCGTATTAGTGATGGATATCACATTACCGGGACCATGCCCGCGCTATCAGAGAAAGATAAGAACTCCGTTGCGCGATGTGTTAGGATTTCTTCGGCACGGGCAGGAATTCCATGTATAGAATTCGAAATGCAGCTTTGGCGGTCGCGGGAGCGATGCTTGCGACATCTGCTGCCTGGGCCGCCTCTCCGGTCGCTCTGGTCGAGGATTTAAACGGAAACCTTCCCGGGCTGGAGACCATGGATTACCTGGAAACCGGCAGGGTTATCCGACTGGGCGCGCGCCAGATGATCGTCCTGAGCTATCTGAATTCGTGCGTGCGGGAAACGATCACCGGAGCGACTGTGACGGTCGGGATCGAGCAGAGCGAGGTACTGTCCGGAAAGGTGGATAGGACCACGGTTCGCTGCGATACCGGCAAGGCATCCCTCACCGGCGAGCTTGCCAGCCAGATTGCCGGGCGGGCATTTCGCGGCGTCACGCCGGCCCATGCATCACCGGCAGCGCCAAACAATCAGCCGACAATCTACGGCCTGTCGCCGATGCTGGAAGTAAGGTCGCCGGGCGTGCTGATCATTGAGCGCATGGATCAACCAGGCGAGGCTGTTGCGCTCTACATCGACAAGGAGCAACTTGTTCGCGGCGGTTATTACGATTTCTCCCGATGGGGCAGGACACTCGTCGCCGGCGCCACCTATCGGGCAGTTGCCGGCGCGGAAGAAGTCATCTTCAAAGTCGATCCCGAGGCCAAAGCCGGCCGCGTCCCGATTGTGAGCCGGCTGGTGCGACTGCCGAACTGAACGGCGGTCGATGGCAAGCGTACGCGGTCGCGAGGTAATAGCGGCCACTGCCATCGTCATTGTGGCGGCGACCGTCGCTGCGTTGCCGCTACTCGACCCGCTGCAGGGCTGGTCCATCGATATCCTTACCGCACTGCGCTGGCGGGTATTCGGAAACAGGCACGAACCCACGGCTTCCCCTGCAGTCGTCGTTGCGCTCGACGAGGAGAGCTATCGCACACCCCCGTTCAAGGGTTCGCCGACGGTCGTCTGGACCAACGAGATTGGCCGCGTGCTTACCAGCGTCGTGGACGGTGGGGCACGCGTGATCGGCACCGATGTGGTGTTTCCAGTATCCATCGAGCAGTCGGAAATTCCATTCGGGCAGGGCAGCCTCGGCGAGCGCCTGCGCGGCTTTGACCGCGACTTTCTTCGCGCGCAGGCGCGCACCGCGCGCGAAGGCAAGCTCGTGCTCGGCGAGATCCTGCTCCATGACGAGTCGATCCTGCCCGCGCCCGGCCAACGCATCGCCGTGGGACAGCGCAGCAACATCCGGGCGCTCAACGTGTACAGCGATTCCGATGAAGTGGTACGCCGGGTCCCGCTCACGTTTGTCGTGGATGGGCAGCCTGTGCCTTCGCTTTCGCTCGAACTCGCCGCCCGCGCGCTCGCGGCCACGCCTGAGCTTGACGGCACAGGTGTGCGGCTTGCCGGCTACCGGATACCCGGCCGGGTGCCGAATACCCTTACGCTGAATTTCGAAGGAGGCTCGCGCGACATCCCGACCTATTCGCTGGCGGACCTGCGCGCCTGCATCGAGAAAGGCGACCAGGAATTCTTTCGACGCAATTTCAACGGCAAGGTTGTGCTCCTTGGCGTCGCCCTGGAGGTCGAAGACCGCAAAGTCACCTCGAAGCGGTTCGCAACCGAGCCGGAACGACCCGCCGGCGAACGCTGTGTACTGCCGCCGCCTTCAGGGCTCGACTTCAATCGGCGTTCGATCGTGGGCACCTACGTGCACGCGACCGCCGTGAACAACCTGTTGCGGCAGGATGCCCTCGTAGAAACCACGCGGGCGCAGACCGGATTGATTGCTGCGGCGGCAGCCGGGATCGCAGCGGCCGGCGCGTTGCTGCTGTCGCCGGCGGTTGCGGTTTTATCTTTTGTGGCGCTTGGCGTGGCCTGGACGGCGGCCTCCATCGTGGCCATGCAAAACACGCTGGTGCTGCCGTTACTGGAAGCGTTGTTTGCAGGCATCCTGGCACTGTTCGGCACCATCGGCTTCCGCCTGGCGGTGACCGATAAGGACAAGATATTCCTGCGCAAGAGCTTCGCCCTGTACCTTGCGCCTTCCGTCATCGAGAGAATGCTCAAATCGAGCAAGCTGCCCTCGCTCGGCGGCGAAACGCGCACCATCACGGTGTTCTTTTCCGATGTCGCGAGCTTCTCCACGTTTGCGGAGACCATGGCGCCTGCCGATCTCGTGACCTTGATGAATGCCTACCTTTCGGAAATGACGGAGATCATCGAGGGCCATGGCGGCTTCGTGGACAAATACATCGGCGACGCGATCGTCGGCGTGTTCGGAGCCCCTGTTGCGGACCACGATCATGCAAGCCAAGCGGCGCGAGCCGCACTCGCCTGTTGCGCGCGGCTTGCCGATCTCAACCGCAGCGGTACGGCATTTCACGGACATAGCCTGCGCCATCGCATCGGGCTCAATTCGGGCGAGGCGCTTGTCGGCAATATCGGATCGCGGCGGCGGTTCAACTACACCGTCCTCGGCGATACCGTGAACCTCGCCTCGCGCCTCGAAGGGGCCAACAAATATTTCGCCACTTCGATCCTGGCTTCCGAGGCGACGGTAGCGCTCACCGGATCGTCATTCCGCTGGCGCGAGGTCGATACCATTTGCGTCAAGGGACGCCTGGCACCGCTTCACGTTTACGAGCCACTGGCGGAGGCGGGAGCGCAACAGCCTGCCGATTGTCGTGCGGCCCTGATCTATTCGGAGGGGCTTGCCTGCTGGCGCAATCGGCAATTCGCGGCCGCTGCCGAACTATTCGCGAGCATTGCCGAAAGCGACCCGCCCGCCGCCTTGTTTCTCAAGCGAGCCGAAAAGCTCGCGCAGGCACCGCCTGGCCCTGACTGGGAGCCGGTCTACATACTGGAGGGGAAATAGGTAGCCAACGGGAAGTGAGCAATTTTGCTCAGACGCCGCTCAGTTGGGTGCTAAGCTGCCAATTCTCCATTTTCGTATCCGGCTTCCGCACCGACCGAGATGAGGGCGGGGCGCGACCGTGTTGCGATTCTCAATTACCAGCAGGTTCCAAGATTATGACTGGTGAGGCAGCTTCCCAAGGCGACCGGCAGCCGGCGGCCAGGGTCTTCATTTCCTATTCCCGCAAGGACATGGCTTTCGCCGAGCGCCTCGAAGCGGCGTTGAAAGCGCGCGGCGTCGAGCCGCTAATCGATCGCAGCGAAATTTACGCATTCGAGGACTGGTGGAAGCGCATTGAGGCACTGATCGTGCAGGCAGACACGATCGTGATGGTACTGAGCCCTGACGCAATTTCTTCGGAAGTGTGCAAGAAGGAGGTCACGTTCGCGGCTTCGCTCAACAAACGCTTCGCGCCGATCATCTGGCGACGCGTGGACGACAAGGCGGTTCCCGAAACGCTCGCACGCCTCAACTTCATCTTCTTTGACGACGATGCGCAGTTCGAGGTGAGCGCGAACCGCCTTGTCGAAGCGCTTGCGACCAACATCGACTGGATCAGGAAGCACACGCAGTTTGGCGAAGTCGCGCACCGCTGGTCGCCTGATGGACGACCGGGACCGCGCGGTTTGCTGCTGCGGTCTCCGGCGCTGGAGGAGGCCGAACACTGGATCGCCTCGCGTCCGCAAGGCGCGCCGGTCCCGACTGGTACGACACAAGCATTCATATTTGACAGCCGTCGAGGAGCGACCCGGCGCCGAAACGTCCTGACGGCAAGCCTTGCGGCGGCCCTGACTGGCGGCTATCACTGCCTGTTATTGGCGGCGAGGACCACGGCGGCTTCGAAACAAGGATATTCGATAATGCGGGGAAGGTGTGGGCACACGTGTGGTTTTCCTGAACAACGGGACACGCGTTCTCATCATGAGTCCCGATCAGAAGACCTTGCATCTTCTGGACGTAGAATCCGGAAGCGAACTGGCGACCCGCAAGTTCGTGGGGACGTCCGCACAGCCCTTCATTGCGATGATCGAACCGAGACAAGACATCATCGCCGTGATTTCGGACGGCAACGCGCATCGACTTTCGACTGAAGACCTGACGGATAAGGCCACGTTCGAAATCGGCGAGTCATTCCAGGCGGCGATGACGTTATCCGCAGACGGCAAGCTGATCTATCTGGCGGTCGCAAAAGGCGTTCTGGAACCAGGCCAAATCATTGTGCTTAACAGCGAGACGATGGCGTCGCAGCGGACATTCGGCAAGGTGGATACCGGCGCAAAACATATCGCAATCTCGCCGAACTCGAAATTGCTGGCAGTTCACGGGTTGCTCGGCATCGACTTCTATGACGTGACGAGCGGCAGCACGGCGGCTTCGTAAACAAATATATCGGGTGATGCGATCGTCGGTGCATTCGGAGCGACTGTCGAACCACGATTACACAAAGGGGAAAATCACGATGTGGGAGCGAACTGGCCGGCTGCAGAGCGAAGGCGTTTTACAGAACCTTGGAGATCGAAGACGCCAATTTAGGCGCGACGCTGTTACGCGCTCTTGTACTATGTGTGAGGTGGGCATCATTTCGCTTTCGGGCGCCGAGCTGCCAAACGGGCCAATTGGGCCAAATGATCCGTCCGCACTTCATTGCCGGCAGCTCTGGCCGCTTCTTCTGATCCGTACACAGGAGCGGAAAACTTCACCGGCTGAAAAAGGCCATCACGGTGAAGCTCCCAGGTGTATTTATCCCCCCGCCGCGCAACTCGAACTCTCAGGCTTCCGTTGGGGGGCATTTGAATAGCATGTCCCTGCGCTGCCAATGTCTTGAATATCCGCCGGCGCTTCGGCTCGTCCGTGGAGATGTCGCGTAGCTTTCTGTAAAGCTCAATGTTCTGCTGACTGAAGAACCGCTCCATCGGGCAACCCCACGCGGTTTTGGATTACCCTCCCGTAAAGTAACCTTACACCATTCATTTCGCTTGCGTCTGTATAAAACTGCTCACCTTTGGGCGAAAACTGAAGTTTAGCAACTCGGCGCTAATTCGTTCAAATCTCCCAAGCCAGCTCTCGGGGCCGCTGAAACCAGCGAAAGCCCTCGTGTTTGGTGATTGCGGCAATTCCGATCGGACCACCGACGGCTTTCGGCCGTGCGACCGAAAACTTCACGAAGTTAATTGTCGCTTCGACAAGGAAACGCGCGAGATCGACGGCGTCTTGGATCGGCATGGCTTCTACAAACAGGAGTTCAAAAAGTTCGGGCGCGAGCTTTCCGCGCAAGTCGGCCGCCTGTTCTGGGCTCAAGCCACCCTTTGCAGCCGCTTCTTCAAACTTCGTCCCGAGGCCAAAGATCAGACGGCTGAGCGCTTCGTATTCGCCCTCCCATCTGATGCCGAATTCTTGCTCGCCTTGAACCTGGGTTGGCGCTGGAGCGTCCGCTCCCATGAGCAGGACTTCCCACACTTCAGCGAGCGGTCTACCGGCGGAGTAACCGCAAATGCGCACTCGCGTCCATACGCTGCCGCTGTAGGCTTTGACCTTTTCCTCGAACAAGAATGATCGCAGCCGGATCGCGACATCTCGGAGTGTATATGTTACGGGATCAAGTGCCCAGTCGGGATGCTTGGCATCTGCGCCACTGAAACGACGACGCAAATCCTTCATCAGCGTATCAATCGACTCATTTCCAATTCCGCCTGCGCCGGTAGCCATTGCTCCAATCGGCAAACCCTCTATGAGGTTTACGATCTTGTCCGCATTCTGATAGACCATCCCGCTCGCAAACGAACTGGCGCTGTCGGCAGCCATTACCACGCCGTCGTTTATCTTGACTGAGACCAGAACGGTCATCCGTGAGCTATTTGCCAATTCGCGCCGCTGCGTTAGCTTTGCTTGTCATCCGGCGGGGCTTCCGGTGCGACGCGCTCAGCTTTGCGTAGCACAGCCTTCTCATCCTTCTTTTTTTGTTTTTCCTCGCTCCGTGCGCGCGCTGCCCGCTGTCGTTCAGCCCGGTCTCTACCGTAATTCGGTTTGAATGCCATCGGATCTCCTCTTATGCGGCGGTTGATTTCGTCCCCGTTGAACTTATATATGCACGTGTTCAAGTAATTGCCTGTCCTTGCTTTCTGCCCCGTTTCCCAACACGACGTTGGAGTCGGATGCAAGGCTGCGCGATGTCGCATGGGTCGTAGACGCCGGTCGGCGTAACCGAGACATCGGGCCCGGCGCTTGGTACCCGGCGTATCCAACGTTGAACAAGGACAGGAAACTACCATGGCACGCAAGCCTGCACCGCGCGTTGAATTCACTCTTTTCGACGTGGTTTACCAGGACGGTTCTCAGCGGTCCAATCGCAGAGTGCCGAGCGAAGTTCTGAACGGCCTCGATGGCGATGCTCCTGCGCGCGCCATCATCGAGGAACAGGACCGGCTCATCGCCGAAAAATCGGGCATTCCGCCCATTGCCGTGAAAAGTATACATCGATCCGGCAGCAAAAAAGCCGGCGAGACCATGCGATCAGATGCGCGGTAACGTTTGTTACGCGCGGTCATTCGGCAAAACATCTCCCCCCCACCGCCAACCCCTCCCCACAAGGAGGGGAGGGAACCCGCCGAATTCACTGCGCTCGAGTGCATCAACATCAGCTAAACGCGCTACAGCGTGAAATCTAGTGTCAGCGGCCTTGCCAGCCGGAGGTCCTCTTGAGCGAGTTCGAGCGATGGGAAAGCCGTTACGCCGGCGCTGATTATGCATTCGGAAAGGAGCCCAACTATTTCCTCGCGTCCTGCAAAGGGCTGCTGCCGAAGGCAGGCCGCGGTCTGGCGGTCGCGGACGGCGAAGGACGCAACGGCGTCTGGCTTGCCGAACAGGGTCTCGACATGTTGTCGATCGACTTTTCGCCCGCCGCGCTCAGGAAGGCGCGGGCGCTTGCGGCCGAACATCATGTCACCGTCACGTTCCAGCAGGTGGACGTTCACACCTGGGACTATCCAGACGCCTCGTTTGACGTGGTGGTGGAGATTTTCACCCAGTTCAGTGCGCCACCCGAACGAGCAATGAAATGGGCGGGCATGCGGCGCGCCCTCAAGCCAGGCGGTCTCCTGATCATCCAGGGTTATACGCCCAAGCAGCTAACCTTCGGCACCGGCGGGCCAAAGCAAGTGGAAAATCTCTATACTCGTGCGATGCTCGAAGGGGCCTTTCGCGATTTTCGCAATATGAAGATCATCGAGGAGGAGCGCGAAATGCACGAGGGCACATCACACGGCGGCATGTCCGCCGTGATCAGCCTCACCGCCATGAAGTAGTTCAGTTCGCTCTCTGATTGAAAAATCAGCAGACCCAGATCCGAACTGGGCCGTAGGCACCCGGAACCCAGCGCCAACAGCTATAGCCGGCGTAGACCGCAGGCGCACCGACGATGACGGGGCCACCCCAAAAGCGTGGGCCACGGACAAAACGTGGACCCCCAACAAAGCGCGGGCCTCCAACAAAGCGTGGGCCCCCGACAAAGCGCGGGCCACCACGAGCGACAACGGCGCGTCCTCCCCACCCGCCATGCCCCCAGCCTCCGCGAGCCGATGCAGGTGTCGATGCAAGGCCTGTGGCCGCCGCCATCAAGCCGACGGCAGCAAGCGCCGTGATAAACTTGTGCTTCATCGCTATTACTCCTCCTCCGTGGACATGTATCGTCGTTTACCTGTTTCTACCCGCTCGGATGAACCGAGGCTGAACGTATCAAGATGAACGGAAACAATGTCGTGATCGAGGCAAGGATAGGCCCCGCATCAGCGCCGCCTTTGACGCGTTGGGAACGGACCGCGGCGGAGGGCAGGGAACTGATCGGGATGAAAAGCCCAGAAGCCACGCGCACAATATTCCGCAGCACCTCGGTAGGCAGACGCTCTGGCAGCGGGTTGCTGGGGCTCTTGAGCGCCAGAAGCGGTCATTCGTGTTCGGTTGGCAGCGCTTGGAGGGAAGAGATCGAGTCGACGACTTCCTTGGTCGTCACAATGGCAGTGGCATAGTTCGGGATATTGATGTCGAGAGCGGCGTGCATCTCCTCATCGGAGTAATCCGCCGTCGCGTCTTTTACCACCGTGACCTCGTAACCGAGCTCAGCGGCAAAGCGTACAGTCGCCTCGATGCAGGTATGTGCAATCAGTCCGATGACGATGAGCTGATGGATGCCGTGCTTCTTGAGCTGCAAATCCAGATCTGTGTTGGCGAAGCCACTGGAGCACCAATGCTCGGCGACCACAATCTCGCCTGGCTTGGGCTCGAACTCGGCACGAAACTCGCCACCCCAGGTGCCGTATTCGAAGCTCCTTCGCATCCACCCTGCCTTCTGAATGGGGGCAATGTACTTCCAAGTCTCGTAGTCGCCCGGCCGGTATCGACGATGCGGCACATAGAAGACGCGAAGCTTCGCCTGCTGCGCCGCGTTCAGGATCTGCAGCATATGCGGAACGCAGTCATTCGCTTCGGCAACAGCGCGAATGCGGTCCCATATCTTGCCTCCTTCGGAAATGAAGTCGTTGTACGGATCGACCACAAGAAGTGCAGTGATGCCCCTCTCGTATCTGACTTCTGCCATCGTGCCTCCGATCTATGCCGGCCCTCGCAAGGGGTGCCGGGCCAACACTATGCGCGGAGCGATTTGAAGGCGGCGCGAACTTCTTGTGAAAAGAGCTGCGGCTGTTCCCAAGCCGCATAGTGCCCGCCTTTATCCACCCTGTTGTAATAAATGAGCTTGTGATAAGCGCGCTCCGCCCAACTCCGCGGGGCTTCATAGTTCTCGCCAGGAAAGACGGTTACGGCAGCCGGGATGGAGATGTCGGCCGCAGCGTAGAGATTAAGCTTATTTTCCCAATAGATACGACTCGAGGAAACTCCGGTGTTCGTCACCCAGTAGAGCGTGATGTCGTCGAGGATGTCGTCGCGTGTAAGGTCGCCTGCGGGGTGTCCATTGATCGTGCGGCCGGCGAGGGCCGACGTCATCGTCGCCGCTGGCTGGCCCCAACCGTCACCGTGGTCAATCAGCCAGGCCGCCAGGCCGACGGGCGAGTCCGCAATTCCGTACAGCGTTTGCGGTCGCGTCCCCATGAATTGTGCATAGGCGCGTCGCCGCCCAAATGCGAGTTGGAGCTGCTCGTAGGCCCGCTTTTCGTCGCCCGAGAGACCGGCTGGCGCGGGATCGCCGCACTGGAGCGCCTTCGCAATCTCGGGTGGAATGGTGCCAGGCAAATTGACGTGAATGCCCAGCAGTTCCGGAGCTCCCTGTTTGGCCATCCAATGCGAGACCGGCGAACCCCAATCGCCGCCTTGCGCAACAAAGCGCGTGTAGCCAAGGCGCTTCATCAGCACGATCCAGGCACGCGCGATCCGATCCGGCCCCCAGCCGGTCGTGGTCGGCTTGCCTGAAAACCCGTAGCCCGGCATGGACGGTATCACCAGATGGAAGGCGTCCGACGCGTTCGCGCCATGGGCCGTGGGATTGGTCAGTGGATCGATAATCTTGAGCTGCTCGATGACCGAGCCGGGCCAGCCGTGCGTGACAATGAGCGGCATGGCATTTTCATGTCTTGAACGAACGTGGATGAAGTGAATGTCCAAGCCGTCGAGCTGGGTGATGAATTGCGGCAGCGCGTTCAGTCTCGCCTCGACCTTGCGCCAGTCGTAATCCGTCGCCCAATACCGCGCGAGTTCCTGCATTGTCGCGAGCGGCACACCTTGCGAATCATCGGCGACCGTTTCCCGATCAGGCCAGCGCGTCGCCGCCACGCGCCGGCGTAGATCGATGAGCTCCTCTTCCGGAACGTTGATGCGGAAGGGCCGGATTGTGGTGTCTTCGGTCGCTGCACTCACATTCGCAGGAATGAGGCTGGACGCGGCCACGGCTGCCGTGATGCCAAGCAGCCTGCGCCGGTTGAGTGATGGCGATGTTGAGGTCATGAGTTCTTCTCCTCCTGGACGATCGCCTGAGCGCGAGCTGAGACTGGAATAGTTGGAGCGGTGCCTGTTTTGCATCACAGGAAATTTGGCTTCCATTGTCCGAGTTGGGTCATGAACAGCCGAAAGTACATCTTTCGCGCAAATTCCGCAGCACTTCAGTAAACAGACCAGCCAGGAAACGTCTTAGCCGCTGTTGCGCAGCCCCGCGGCTATCCCGTTGATGGTCAGATGGATTGCCTGCACCACGCGCTCGTCGGTACCGCTCGCCCGGTGACGCTTGAGCAGTTCGACCTGTACATGGTTGAGCGGATCGAGGTAGGGAAAGCGGTTCTTGATCGAGCGCGCCAGCAAGGGATTCTGGTCGAGCAACGCTTGCTGGCCGGTGATGGCGAGCAGCTTTTCAATCGTATGCTGCCATTCGGCCCGCAGCCGCGGAAAGATCGCTTCGCG
The DNA here is from genome assembly GCA_963817135.1 of uncultured Alphaproteobacteria bacterium. Classification (GTDB taxonomy): domain Bacteria; phylum Pseudomonadota; class Alphaproteobacteria; order Rhizobiales; family Xanthobacteraceae; genus VAZQ01. The sequence goes on from CAWFNG010000005.1 coordinate 115,695, forward strand.
CAGCTCAATGTCCTCGACGAGCTCCGCGTAGCGCGAGGCGATTGCGATATTGCTCTTCGCCAGCACCATATCCATGTTCGAGAGCAGCGTTTGGAAGAACGGCCACTCGCGGTACATCTCCTGCAATATACTCATGCCGTCGCGCGGCCGCGCCGCAAGCCAGGCCTTGATCGCCGTTCCAAACCCGTACCAGCCGGGCAGCATGAGCCGGCATTGCGACCAGCCGAACACCCACGGGATAGCGCGCAGGTCCTCGATGCGCGTCGAGTTTTTGCGCGACGCGGGACGGCTGCCGATATTCAGATTGGCGATTTCTCCGATGACGGTCGATTCCCAGAAGTACCGTTCGAACCCCGCCGTCTCGTATACGAGGTCGCGATACGCGCGATAGGCATGGCCTGAGAGTTCCTCCATGGCCGCAAAGTACTCCTCGCGCGGCGCCGCCTGGTCCGGCTGCAGGAGTGTCGCCTCCAGGGTGGCGGCGGCAAGAATCTCAAGGTTTCGCCGGCCCACCTCTGCGTGCGAATATTTGGCGGCGATCACTTCGCCCTGTTCGGTGATGCGGATCTGCCCCTGCACAACGCCCGAGGGCTGCGCGAGGATGGCCTGATAACTCGGGCCGCCGCCACGGCCGACAGAACCGCCGCGGCCGTGGAACAGACGCAGCGTGATCCCATGACGGCGGAACGTGTCGATGAGCGCGATTTCCGCCTTGTAGAGTTCCCAGCCCGAGGTCAGGAAGCCACCATCCTTGTTGCTATCGGAATAACCGAGCATCACCTCCTGTGCGCGACCACAACTTTCCAGGAGACAAAGGTACTCCGGCAAGGCGAGAAGTTCGTCCATTATGCTGCCGCAGTTGCGTAGGTCGGCGATCGTCTCGAACAGCGGGACGATGTTCACGTCGAGTTCGCGCTCGCGCGGCCGCAACAGTCCTGCCTCCTTGAGCAGCAGGGCCGCTTCGAGAAGGTCCGAGACCCCGTTCGTCTTCGAGATCACGTAGTTGGGCACCGCGGCCTTGCCATAACGCCGATGCGCGTCGGCTGCTTCGCGAAGAATTGTCAGCTCCGAGGCCGTCTGCGCGGAATAGCGCAGGAACGGCGAAGAAAGCAGCCGCGCGGTCTTGATCTCCTCGCGCAGAAGCCAGATGCGGGCAGCTTCGGGGAGGCCGGCATAGTTCGAATGAGCGCAAGTCATCTCGAACAGCTCGCCCACCGTGCGCTCATGCACCTCGGAATTCTGCCGCAGATCGATGCCCGCAAGATGGAAGCCGAAAGTGTTGGCCGCGCGACGCAGGCTGCGCAGCCGACCACGCGCCAGCGTCGCAGAGCCGTTGGCCGTGAGCGAACGATAAAGAATGCCGAGGTCGGCAACGAATTCGGCAGCCTCGGCGTAAGGCGGCGCCTCGCCTACGGCGTGGCGCGACGCCTCCGCCTGCCCGAACGCCCGCGCCGTCGCCGCGAGGCGCGCATAGATGCCGGAGACAGCCAGACGATAGGGTTCGTTGCGGCGGTGCGGCGAGCGATCGGGCGAGCGCTCCGCCAGGTCGTTGAGCTGATCGGATACGGTGACCAGCCGCGCGTCGAGCGACAGTTCGCCGCCCAAGAGATGCACCTCATCCAGATAAAATTTGAGCGCGCGCTCGCTCTGCATGCCCAATGCCTGTCGCAGCACCTCGGCTGTGACGAAGGGATTGCCGTCGCGGTCGCCGCCGATCCAGCTTCCGATGCGCAGGAACGAAGGCAGCTCGCAGCCGTCCCAGGCGGGATCGGCCGCAACGAGTTGGTCTTCGAGCGCCGCGTAGAGGCGAGGCAGCTCGCGCAGAAAGGTGTAATCGTAGTAGGAAAGCCCGTTGGCTACCTCGTCCACGACCTTGAGTCTGTTTCCGCGCAGCATGCTGGTCTGCCACAGCGTAAGCACGGCGCAACGTAAAGCCTCTTCATTTGCCGCCGTCTCTTCGGGGGTGAGCCGAAGGCGATCGCGTTCCGCCAGCAACTGCTCCACCTCCATCTCGCGATCGATCGTGCTCTTTCGCCTTACCTCCGTTGGATGAGCGGTGAGTACCGGGCAAACGACGGCATTCGTGAAGTAGTCCTGCAGCCTGGATCGGGAAATGTCCGCATCACGCGCGCGCGCAAGCGCGTGGGCCATGGTGCCTTCGCGCGGTGCCGAAGCCGCCAGCGCGTGGGCTCTGGTCCGGCGGATGTGATGCTGGTCTTCGGCGATGTTGGCGAGCTGTGAAAAGTAGCTGAAAGCGCGGATGATCTGGATGCTCTGACCAGGCGAGAGGCCATTCAATGTCGCCTCGAGCTCGTGCCGCGCGGCTTCATCTTCGTCGCGGTGAAAGCGGATCGAGGTCCGGCGAATGCGCTCGACGATTGCAAAAACAGGTTCGCCTTCCTGACTGCGGACCGTATCGCCAAGAATGCGGCCGAGAAGACGAATATCGTCGCGTAGCGGCAAATCCTTGTCGGGAGTTTCAAGCATATCCATGATCGCACAAATATCGAATTATGCAGTACCTCGGTAACCGGAATTATTTTATGCGCTCAGAGTTGTTCCGAGTCGAGCCGCCGGCCACTGGCCGATGACGTGACCGTGTAGACTATCTTTAATAAGAGCGCTCCTGGCCCTAGTCCCTGACTTCGGCCGGGGCGTTCCGTTACGTGCGACCGTAAGCTTTTGGGATACGCAACAATGACGGCCACCGAATCTAAATGCCTCGAAAAGGGCAGCCGTGTTTATTGGCGAGGCGATGCCGCTGATTGCGGTAGAACCACAGAAACGAGATGGGATGCGGTCACGATCGCCGCGGACAATGGTCCATGCTGATGTAGCTCAATGCCCGGGTGCTCGGCTGTGAACCGGGTGATTCAGGTTCGAACTCCTGACGTCAGTACCAATTCGGGGGCTTAGCTCACCGGCAGAGCGGCGGTCTCCAAAACCGGTAAATCGGCTTCAACTCCCCGCCATTTGCAATCCCGCAAATCAGCTTTTAAAGGAATGCGACTTCGGCAAGGCTCCTAAGCTTCCGCGAGTGCAGCCGTTCCGGTTCCTGCGACTTTAGCTTCTCCAGCGCCTTGAGACCGATTTCGAGGTGCTGTCCGACCCGCTTGCGGTAGAATTCGCCGGCCATGCCCGCGAGCTTGATTTCGCCATGCAGCGGCTTGTCGGAGACGCAAAGAAGCGTGCCGTAGGGGACGCGGAAACGAAAGCCGTTCGCAGCGACAGTGGCCGACTCCATGTCGAGTGCGATCGCGCGCGACTGCGACAGCTTGCGGGTTACCGCGACATGGTCGCTTAGTTCCCAATTCCGGTTGTCTACGCTGGCCACAGTGCCGGTGCGCATGATGCGCTTGAGCTCGAACCCGGAAAACCCAGTCACCTCGCTCACCGACTGCTCGATTGCTACCTGCATCTCGGCGAGCGCCGGGATTGGCACCCAGAGCGGAAGCTCCTCATCGAGCACGTGGTCATCCCGTACGTAGCCATGCGCCAACACGTAGTCGCCAATCGTTTGGGTGTTGCGCAGGCCGGCGCAGTGCCCAAGCATCAGCCAGGCATGCGGCCTCAGCACCGCGATGTGATCAGTGATGTTTCTGGCGTTCGACGGCCCGGTGCCGATGTTGATCAGGGTGGTACCGCCATAGTCGGGCTCCACGAGATGCCAAGCGGGCATCTGAGGCATGCGCTGGGGCGGCACGCCGTCGGGCGCGGAACCGCCGAGCCGCGCATTGCGCGTGACGACGTTCCCCGGCGCGACGAAAGCATCACCGTTCTGATGACCTGCCCGCATGCGTTCGCGGCCAATGAGCGCAAAGGCATCGGCATAGAATTGGTAATTGGTCAGGATCACGAAATTCTGGAAGTGCTCGGGATCGGTCCCCGTATAGTGGTAAAGTCGGTGCAGTGAATAATCGACCCGAGCCGCACGGAACAGGGAAAGGGGCTTCGGCGCCCCGGGCGAGGCCTGCAGCGTGTCATTGACGATAGCATCATCCATCGCGGCGAGATCCGGCGTGTCGAAGAAATCACGCAACGGTCGATCACCAACGAAGGGGAAATTAGACGCGATATCGATGTCCCGCGGATAGGCGAAATGAATGGGGATCGGCTCGTCCGACTCGCCGACCTCAACCGGGACCCCGTGATTTTGAATGAGCAGCCCAATCTGCTCGGTCAAATAGGCACAGAAAAGGTCGGGCCGGGTCACCGTGGTCTCGTGCACGCCCGGGCCTGAGACAAAGCCATAGGAGAGGCGCGAGTCGAGCGGCGAATAAGTGGTCGTGGTGATGCGGACGAATGGATACGTGGCCCGCACGCGCGAATTAAGCGGCTCGCCTCGCGCATAAGCTTCGAGATGATGACGCAGGAAGCCGGTATTGCGCCCGTAGATGTGCTGTAGCCGGCCGACAGCAGCCGACGCATCGGTGAAGGCTTCGGTAGCTATTCGCTGCGGGGATAGCGTGTCGTGGACGATTCTCATGATCGATCTCTTCAATGGGGTTCAGGCATGGGTGCCAGAGGTGTTTGCTCCGCCAAACCGTTTTTGCGAGTGTACTGCCGGGTGCAATCTTTTGCGCGGGAGTGGCCCCGACAACGAGAGGCAGCCTGAGGAGACGAAATGTTGCGGGTATTTCGCGATACAGGGTCATTCCTGACGAGCAGTTCCACAGAACTGCCTGGTGCAATTATCTGGATCGACCTTTTCAATCCAACCGAGCAGGAGAAAGCCTTTGTTCAATCCCGGACGAACGTGCGTATCCCTTCGGTTGAGGCCTTGAGTGAGATTGAATCCTCCAGCCGGCTCATCGTCGAGCGAGGAACCATCTACCTGAGCACTCCGGTTGTCGCTCAGGCCGATACTGCCGATGCGTTCTTATCACCCCTGGGACTCATCTTGACGCAGCAGGTGCTTGTCACCGTTCGTTTCGAACATTTCTCGGTCATAGACACTGTTGTTGAGCGCATTCATCGCGATGAGACACTGCGAACCGGCACGGGGGTATTTACCATCCTGTTGGAGGCGCTGGTCGACCGTGGTGCAGATGTGCTCGAGCGGCTTGGTGGCGAATTGGACAAAGTCTCCCGCACCGTGTTTCGGGGTGATCCCTCCAAGCGCGAGCATGCCGTCCGATCCAACGCGGCGCTGCGCCGCCTCTTGAGTCACGTAGGCACGACCGGTGACCGTCTCTCTCTCGTTCGGGATGTTTTATTGGGGTTGTCGCGGATCGCCCCTTTTGTGGTCAGCTTGGGCCACGACTGGGTCGTCCCTGAATTCGCAGCACGGCTTGGGGCAGTTTCCAAGGACATTGCCTCCCTGAACGATTACGAAGGGCATGTCTCGAACAAGGTGCAATTCTTGCTCGATGCAATCCTCGGATTCATCACCATCGAACAGAATGATCTCTTCAAGGTGTTGACCATCGTCTCCGTCGTCGGCATTCCACCAACGGTGGTGGCCGGGATCTACGGCATGAATTTCAAGTTCATGCCGGAATTATCCTGGCAATGGGGCTACCCGCTCGGTCTCGGCCTGATCGTGTTGAGTGCGCTCATCCCATTTCTGTGGTTCAAATGGCGAGGCTGGATTTAGCACATTGCAACTTCGGGGTGCTTACGACCGAGCGCCTTTTTACGAATGGCCGATGCTCGCTACGTGCAAGGAGCCCTGTTCCCTTCGCCGGGCAGGCCCGGTAAGGTTTAGCCATCATGTCCGTATTGACACAGGATGCGCCCCGGGACGTTCGCGAAACGGATGGCACGGCCCGCGGGGTCGCCGCGCTCGCCGAAGGCAAGCTCTACGCCCTGCAACACCCCTTCGCGCTCGACGGCCGCGTCAGCGCCTATCCGGCGAGCGCGCGCGGCTCTTCGGTGGCGAACAGCTACCTGCTGAGAGAGAGCGACGCGGCGCTCTTGATCGATACCGGCTTCGGCAAAGACGAGCCGCTTATCCGCACGCAGATCGAATCGCTGATCGCGCCCGGGCTACCGCTGTCGCTGTTCCCACTGCGGCTCAACGAGTTCATGTCGATCAACAACGTCGAGGCCTTTGCCGGGCACTTCAACGTCGAGCAGTGCTACACCAGCAACGTCGATGCCGCGCTGTGGTTCGATTTCGGCGCCAAGACGGACGGCAGAAGCATCCTGGAATCGATGCGGGTCACGGCGGTGACCCGGGCGGACACGATCGAGGTCGGCAACGGCGGCCGGCGCATCGAGGTCATGCAGGCGCCGATCCGTCTGATCGCCACGCGCTGGCTTTACGATCGCGCGACGCGGACGCTGTTCAGCTCGGACTTGTTCACCCACGTCTGGCGCGACCGTTCGGAGGGACCATGGGTCGTCGCCGATGCCGACGACACGACGACCGCGCGCGAACTGCGCTCGTTCATGCTGAACACGCGCTACTGGTGGCTGGAGGGTGCGCCGACCGGCTCGATCCGGCGCGGCATCGACGCGGTGTTTGACAAATGCGACATCGAGACCATCGCCCCCGGTTACGGCTGCATCCTGCGCGGCCGCAAGGTGGTGGCGCGGCACTACAAGATGCTGGACGAGTTTCTCAAGGCCTGTGACAAGAGCGTGGCGGTGTCGCGCTACGTCGGTCGCGACGAGGAGCGCTGAGCGTGGCCAACAAATTGCCTCGCGAGATCGCGCCCGGCGTGTTCTGGATCGGCGACTGCCTGGCGCAGCGTCACAAGGGCAAGATCTATCACGGCTACAATGCCGCCTTCCTGATCGCCGGCGAGACCGCGTCGTGCCTGGTCGAAACCGGCCATCCGAAGGATTTTCCGGTCATCGAAGGGCACATGCGCGTGCTGTTCGCCTGCGGCGTGGCGCCTCTCAAGTACCTGTTCGTCACCCACCAGGAGACGCCGCATTGCGGGGGCCTCGGGCGCATTCTCAAGACCTTTCCCGACGCGGTCCTGTGCGGCGACGTCAGCGACTATCACCTGGCCTTCCCGCAATACGAGCACCGCATGCGCTGGATGAAGGAGGGCGACGAGATCGATCTCGGCGGCCGGAGCCTGATGGCGGTCGAGCCGGTGATCCGCGACCTGCGCACTACCTGGTGGGGATTCGAGACACGGGAGCGCGTGCTGTTCCCGGGCGACGGCTTCGCCTACAGCCACTATCACGAGGACGGCCACTGCGGTCTGGTGGCCGAGGAGGCGGTCTCGCTCGACCTGCCGGATGTGTCGTCGACGTTCGCGGACCTGGCGCTGTTCTGGACCAAGTTCGCCGACATGAATGTCTACTGCGACCGTCTCGATCACCTGATCCGGCGGCTCGGCGTCAAGACCATCGCGCCGACGCATGGCCTGCCGATCACGGACGTGAAGGCCACGGTGCCCAAGGTCCAGGAAGGGCTGAAGGCCGCCGCGCTGATGCCGGAGTCGGGAACGAACGAGAAGGTGGCCGAAAAGTCATTCCGCGCTGATGCGGCGACGCCGGCGGCTTGAGCCGCGAAGCCCTACTGAGCTGCGATGTTGTTGGCGCGGATCACCTCGCCCCAAAGCTTGATCTCGCGTTTGAGCAATGCACCGGCGGCCTCGGGTGTTTCCTCATCCTCCGGGTACAAATCCATGCCGCCCTCGGCAAAGGTCTTGTTCACCCTGGCATCGGCGAGCGCAGCACGCAACGCAATGTTGAGCTTGTCGACGATCGGCCGCGGCGTGCCGGCGGGCGCCAGCAGCATGTGCCAGAAATCGATATCGAGCTTCTTGTAGCCGAGTTCGCCCATGGTCGGCAGGTCGGGCAGGCCGGCGAACCGTTTCCTGCCGATGATGGCGTAGGCCTTGATTTTGTCGGCCTTGACCAAGGGTCCGGCGACCACGGCCGATATCGAGCTCAGATCGGCGACGCCCGCCAAGAGGTCATTGAGCGCCGGACCTGCGCCCCGATAGGGAACCTGTGTGACCGTCGCGCCGATTTCATTGGCAATCAGCATGCCGGCCAGATGACCGAAAGAGCCGACGCCGGCATGCGCGATCTTGGCGTTCTGTCCGGGCTCCTTCATCCAGCGCACCAGCTCGCCGATATTGTTCGGCGGCAGCGTCGGGCGTGCCGCAACGGTCGAAGCAGCGGTGTTGACGAGGCCGATGGTGACGAAATCCTTTTCGGCGTCGAATGCAAGATTTGAATAAAGCGTCATGCCCGACGCCAACGCCACCTGGTGGATCAGTACCGTATAGCCGTCGGGCGCGGCGCGGGCGGCGCGGCCCGCGGCGATCATCCCGCCGGCGCCGCCGATATTTTCGATGATGATCTGCTGCCCGAGCGATTGCGACATGCTGTCCTGTATGATGCGCGCAATCGCATCGGTCGCGCCGCCGGGCGGGAACGGCACCACGAGCGTGATCGGACGGTTGGGATAAACCTGCGCCGATGCGGCGCCGGTTGCCAGAATATACGCGGCGAGAAACGGCGCCGCGAGCGCGCGTGTGAAAATCATGGTGCCTCTCCGGGCCGTCTATTGCTTTTGTCCAGCTGCGGCCTCGACTGGGTCATTTGCATGATGATGTGAGCGGCCAGATCAGCCCCTCCGTATCTGCGGGCGGCGATGGTTTTGCTCCATAGAGCGCATTCTCGGGCATAAACAGGACTCCTTATGACATTATCGATCGCCTGGCGGATATGGTGTACATCGATTTGGTCCATTGCAACAAACTCACCGCACCCCAACGCGGCCAAATTTCTCGCATTGTATTCCCGCTCGGCATGCGTTGGTACAATTACACTCGGAATGCCGGCGCTGAGCGCAGTCAGGCATGCACCATGGCCACCGTGATGAATGATCAGGTTTGGCTTGTAGGCAGGTGATATGACGCGCCATGGAACAATTTCGAGCCGGCGTCCTGAATATTCCGGAATAATAAAATCATGGCCGCCGGTTGCAACGGTCACCGTGGCGTCAAGAGCGCTCAACGCACGAAGGCCGACGTTCAAGAGAGCTTGCCCCGAAGCGCCGGTGGTATCGTGCGGTCGACCGGGGTAGAAAAATATCTCCGGTATTGCATTTGTCGACGTGGACCGATCCCCCGAGGGAAGAGGAACAAGGTGATTGCCCAAAATCGGCCCAACGTAGTGAAGCGTGGGAGGCGCATCTTGCATCGGATCGAATTCGGGAATCGAGGGGACGAACGTGATGTCACCCACCTCAAGGTACTCGGCCGATTCAACAAGGCCGACGCCATAGTGGTTGAGGACGCTGTTGATGGCGGGTAACGCGACGGGTATTGCCCACCTTGTTGAATTGAGTTTTCGATAAGGCAAAAAAAGAGATTGCGAGATAGTCACGTGCGGCACTTGCAGCGATTTGGCCGCAAGCGCAGCAATCGGATTGATATCTGTGACAACGAGCGCGGGCCCTCCATCCGATATTGCTTTTCGGTAAGCCTCGACGTGATCAAGGAGTGTCTCAATGGCGAGGCCGCGCAGCGCAAGAAAATGGTAAGGTGACCACCATTCTCGTACTTCCTGCGCCGGCGCGTCGAACGCAGGGAGGCGGAGCGGGATCAGGTCAAAGCCGGCTGCGCGGATTTGCGGACTTATTGTCCCGCCAACGGCGAACGCGCTCGCAATGCCATAATCGACAAGCCGATTGATAATCGGGAGGGCACGCACGAGCGGACCCCAGCCGGCACTCAGGAAAAAGAACACTCGCTTTGAATGCGTGGAGCGCATAAGCGTGAGCCAGATCCGGGGGCGCGGTTGGCTTGCAACAAATCAACCATTCACGGCTCGCCTGGCTTGAACGGAAGTTCTTCGCCGTTCGGAACACCTTCCTCCGCCATGGCAAGCAGCATCGCAATCGTCACATAGGTGCCGGCCACGGCCGTGAGGTCCACCACCTGCTGTTCTCCGAGCAGCCCCCGTGCACGCTCGAACGTCGCATCGGAAACCGAGTGTGTGCGGATGAGCTCCGTCACGAAATCATAGACCGCGGCCTCCTCGGGCGGCATGTCCGACGGCCGGCGGTTGGTCTTGAGCTCGGCCACGATTTGCGGCGACAGACCCGCCTTGATGGCAATAGGCGCGTGCGCAAACCATTCGACCTGCGAGCGCCACTCGCGCGCGACAATGAGGATTGCGAACTCGTTGAGACGCAGCGGCACCGAGGTGTTCCAGCGCAGGTACGCCAGCAGATCGAACATGCGCTGGCCGAACACCGGGCTGCGCAGCATCGGGTTGTATGGCCCGCGAATGCCAACCTTGGAGACCTTCATGATCTGCTCGCCAAGCGCGCGCTGCTGCTCGTTGAGCGCATCCATGGTCAATTGCGGAAATCGCGGCTTGCGGACTGCCGAAGCATCGGCCATCGCCGCGGGCGATAATCCGGACCCGCTATCCGACGCAGCGAACGCAACCCGGGCGAACATATCGCTCATCGAAGCATCTCCACGCTTTCTCGCGGCCAATCAGAATTGGCCATCTATCGCGACTGAGTGCGATGCAATGGCGCATCGAACAAGCCGTTGGCCGGTGTGTTGCCGAATCATTCGGGAACGGTTCCGATCTGACGCAGGGCCTGTTCCTGGAACGTGAAATCGGCCCAACTCTCCAGCGGGATTGATTTTTCGTTCGATGCAAGCGCGGCCACGACTTGCATGCCTTTGCGGGTCATGCCGCCATTGACGCCGTAGCCATGAATGGCCAGCAGCGCATCATAGGCGGCATTGGCGAGCCTAGCGTCCGTTTCACCGGTGTATCTCCGATAAAGCTCGATCGTGCGCTCGCGGTGAGTGACTATGAAACGGCATGCTTCAATGATCGAACGCGTTGCAGCCGTCACGGCGTCGGGATTCTTTTCAGCGAGGGCCCGGCTGACGACCAGAACCTCGTGCGGATATTCCGGATTGGAGTCGACGGCGCGCTCGAGCGGCACCGCCTGGCTGTCGCGCTGTGCTACCAGCGCGTAGTCGAGATGGAGGAGCGCGCCCTTGACCCGGTTGTTCACCAGGGCGAGCCGCCGTTCACTCGGCCCGCCGATGGGAATCCAGTTTACGTCGTTGCGCGACAGGCCGGCGCGTTGAAGCGTCGGAAACATCAGATATTGCGACAGCGCGCCGGGGCGCGAAATGGCGAACGGCTTGCCGGCGAGATCCTTGATCGTCTTGATCTCAGGCTGCACCATGACGAGATAGGACAGGTGCTGCGCCGGCGCGGCGACCGCGACCACCTTGAAACCGGCCGCAACGGCGTTAAGCACGCCTTCCGCATCGGTGTCCGCCACGTCCACCTGGTTCGCTGTCAGCGCCTGGGTGACCAGCGGGCCGGAGTTCAGTTGGATGATGCCGTCGACTGCAAGACCGTTGCGCCTGAAAATCCCTTCCTCGTAAGCCACTTGCATGTAGAGCGTGTGCATCGATGGCGGCACGCTCACCGATGCGACCCGCAGCTTGATCGGTTCGCTGGCCCAGGCTGTCCACTGCGCTCCGAGCCAAACGGCAATCGGCAAAGTCGCTCGCAGGAAAAGGCGCAACATTCTTCTGCCCTCCGCACCGGAGAATATCCTAGAGAGTCCGCCGGGCCCGAGCAAACTTTACTCGGCGACAACGCGCCAGGGCGCCATCCACAATTCAAACCGCTGGATCAGCTTGGTGATCGCAATGCTCAGGATGGCGAGCACGATGATTGGAACGAACAGCTCCGCGGTGCGGAAGGTATTGCCGTAATAGACAACCATGTAACCGAGCCCGGAGAGTGCCGTAAACATCTCCGCCACCACAACGCCGACCAGCGCGCGACCCAGGCCGAGGCGAATGCCCGCGATAAAAAAAGGCACGGCCGCATGAATGATCACGCGCCGGAACACCTGCCATCGGTCGCAACCGAAGGCACGCGCTGTTTCGATGAAATCCGGGGACACGTTGGCGACGCCGATCTGCGCATTGATGACGATGGGAAACACCGCGACCAGCCAGGTCAAGAACACCTTGGCCTCGAATCCCAGGCCGAGCCAGATAATGACCAGCGGCACCATCGCCACCGTCGGCATGGCATAGAAGGCATTGACGTAAGGATCGAGGATACGGCGAAACATCGGGAAAGTGCCCATCGCCACGCCGACCGCCATGCCGGTGACGACCGCGATGGCAAAGGCAAGCACCAGCACATCCAGGGTCTGCATCAACTGGCGCGGCAACTCGCCCGAGAGGGTCGTCGTAAAAAAAGCACGCACAATCGCGCTCGGCGCCGGAAGGAATTGCGGCGGCACAATGAAGCGGGACGTCAGTTCCCAGACCGCAAGAACGGCAACATGCGTAGCAGCCTGGACCTGCAGGGCCTTGCGCCTCGGGTTCTTCATGACGCCTTTGCTCCTTGTGAAAGCAGCGACCACAGGTGTTCGCGCATCTCGGCAAACTGCCGGCTTGCATGGATAGCGTCGGCTTTGCGCGGGCGTGGCAGCTCGACGCGAACCTCTTCGAGGATGCGGCCAGGCCGCGAGCCCATCACCAGTATGCGATCGGAAAAAAAGATCGCTTCATCCATGTTATGGGTGATGAACACCACGGTCTTGGTCGAGCGTGCCAGAATATCGGCGATCTCGCGTTGCAGCTGCTCGCGGGTGATCGCATCGAGAGCTCCGAACGGCTCGTCGAGAAGCAGGATTTCCGGATCGAGCGCAAGGGCGCGCGCGATACCGACCCGCTGCTGCATGCCGCCGGACAGTTCGTGCGGGTAATGATCGCTGAAGCCGTCGAGCCCTACGAGATGGACGAGCTGCAAGGCTCGCTCGCGGCACTCCGCTGCGGGAAACCTGGCAACTTCGAGCCCGAAGGCGACGTTCTGGGCGGCCGTGAGCCAGGGAAACAGGTTGAACTGTTGAAAGACCATGGCGCTCGACTTCGATGGCCTGGTGACGCGCTTGCCGGAAACGAGGATTGCGCCGCTCGATGCCGGCTCGAGGCCATGCAGCATGCGCAGCAAGGTGGTCTTGCCGCAGCCGCTCGGACCGATGATCGCGACGAACTCGCCGGCCGCGGCTTCGAACCGAATGTTGCGCAGCACTTCGAGTGCCTCGCGCCCGCGCTCGCCGGCGAACGTCTTGCAGACATCGCGTACTTGCAGCATGTGCAATGACCTCTCCTCTATTACCGAAAATCCCGCTATACTTGCCCTTCGGCTGCATCACGATGACCGCTATCAGGGAGGAATAAAATGCTCCGATCTGCACTTCACTGGGGCGCGCTGACGCTCGGCTGTATCGTTGCCTCGACGGCGGGCGCGCAGCTGCTCAATCACAAGGACCTGAGCGCTTCCATGGCCGTCACCATCGCGCAAACCGCGATCGAGACCTGCAAGGCCAACGGCTACGCCGTGTCGGCCACCGTGGTCGGCCGCAACGGCGAGATCATCGCGCAGATACGCGGCGACAACACCGGCCCGCACACCATAGAGAACAGCATGCGCAAGGCCTACACCGCGCGTACGTTCCGGTCACCGTCCGGCGCGCTGGTCGAGCGCCTGAAGGCCGATCCGTCGCTCGGCCTGATACATCTCACCAACGTCATAGCCAACCAAGGCGGTTTGCCGATCAAGCTGGGCGACGAGGTCATCGGCGCAGCCGGCGCTTCGGGCGCTCCGGGCGGCGAAAAGGACGAGGCTTGCGTCAAGGCCGGGATTGAAAAAGTGGCCGATCAGCTCAAGTAAGGCGTATTGCGCCGGATTGAGCGAAGGCGGTCGCAGCGGTTCGCGAGTGCACGAGCCTCATCGGAAGGCTGCTCAGAGCGGCAGGCTGATTACGATCTTGTATCCCGGGCGCAGCGCAGCATGCGCGAAGCGCAATGATGCACTGCACTGCATCCGGGACACTTATCAGTACGACCGCCTCACGTATCGCCGATGATAATGCCTGCCGTGCCGCCGCAGTCCCCACGAACTGGCAATGGCAGGTCCTGTTGTGTAGCCGATCGCGGCACCGGCGACGGCCCCCACGGGTCCCAGCACGACCGCACCCGACAAGGCGCCCAAGGCAGCATCTCCGACGCGCTCCTGAGCGAGCGCACCAACGGGCAGAAGTGCCATCGCCAGCACGGCAGCGGCAATCACGCTTTTCATATCGGTCCCTCTCCAATTCGCAGTTCGCCTAATAGGAGATTCTCGGATTGCGGCACGACGAAGTCCGCACACTTCACACACGTTCAACGACGCATGCCCGATGGTCGTCTGTTGGCATTAACGTTAAGATAAGCTGAACAATCGTTCTTGGGAACAATCTGTCTCGCAACTTGCAAGAGGCGATGCGGCAAATGACCAGCGCAACAGCGACGCAAGCAAATCCACGCGAGGTCAAGATCCGCGTGCACGATGGCATTGAAATTGCGGTCGCGCTCTACATGCCGGCGGGCAACGGTCCGTTCCCGGTGCTGCTCGCAGCCTCGCCCTATCGCTATGACAACAACACCCTGCCGGCGAGCCCGCAGTTTCTCTGGCGCGAGACCGGCCCGATCGATTTCTATCTGCAGCACGGATACATCTACGCCCAGATGGACGTCCGCGGCTGCGGCAAGTCGGAGGGCGAATTCCGCTTCCTCGATCGCAGCGAGCAGAAAGACCTTTACGACGTCATCGAATGGCTCGGCCGCCAGCCGTGGTCGAACGGCAAGGTCGGCGGCATGGGCCAATCGTATTTCTGCATGCTGCAATGGTGGATGGCGATCGAGAAGCCTCCCGCGCTTGCCTGCATCGCCGCCTTTGACGGGCTCAACGACCCCTATCGTGCCTCGGTCTACCAGGGCGGCATTCTCGGCGACTTTTTCGGCAGCTATTGGTGGAACCAGAATCGCATCATCAACCGAAATCCGGCCAACGGCGAGCACCCGCGCGAGCAGAGCTGCGACCTGAATTTATTGCTGCAGCAGCATCCCCTTTACGACGCGTTCTGGCGCGAGCGCTGCGCGGCCGAACGGCTGCATGAAATCGAGGTGCCGCTCTATTCCATCGGCGTGTGGGGCAAGGTCGATCTGCATACGCGCGGCAATATCGACGGCTTCCGCCGCGCTTCCGGGCCCAAGAAGCTCAAGATGATCGGGCCGATCAACGCCTTTGTCGCCAACCGGGAGTTCAACAGCCCCGAACTGCATGAAAAACTGCTGCTGCCGTTCTACGATCACTACCTCAAGGGCAGGGAAACCGATTATGCGCGGCGGCACCCCGTCGAATATTTCGTGCGCGGTGCAGACGCGGTTCGCAGCGCGGAGACCTGGCCGCCGGCGAATGTGCGCTACGTCACCTGGCACCTGAGCGGAGAGAAATCCGGCAGCGTCACTTCGTTCAATGACGGCACGCTATCGCGCGAGCCAGCCGCCGGCGCGGTCAAATCGTCCTACACCTATCCGCATCCCGAATGGATGATGGGCGTGATCGGTCTCGGGCCGAACGGGCAGCCGGATCCCGCCCGGCGCGTACTCACCTTCACCACGGCGCCACTCGCGCAGGACCTCGAAATTGCCGGGCCGATTTTGCTCAAGCTTTACGGCTCGTCCACTCGCAACGACATGGATTTCTTCGTCAAGCTCTCGGAGCAGATGCCGCAACCGGGCGAAGACCGGGCCAAGGGAATCAACCCTTCGGCTTATTGGATCACCAAGGGCTGGCTGCGCGCATCGCATCGCGCGCTCGATCCGGAAAAGAGCACCGAGATGGAGCCCTATCACACGCACGCCAATCCGGAGCCGATCGAGCCGAGGAAAATCTATTCCTTCGCGATCAGCTTGGAGCCGATGGCGCATCGCTTCAGGCGCGGCAATCGCATCCGTCTCGAAATTGTCAACGGCGACTCCGCGCTCACCGACATGCTGTGGACGCATTATTACCTGCCGAGCAAGATCGGCACCGATACCATCTACCATTGCGTGGATTACCCCTCCGCTCTCACGTTACCGGTCATGGAGGGCGCGTAAGGCGGGCGGTGGTCGATGCAAACAGCGACAGTCCGAGAGTGCTACGCCAACGTGGCGGCCAGATCGGTGAAGTCGGTTACAATCAAGTCGGGCTGATACGGGGTTTGGCCGAATGGCCGCTTGCGCCGGTCAATGAAAGCCGTGCGCATGCCATATGACTTCGCCCCGATACAGTCGAAGGCGTGATTGGCAACGAACAGGATGCTGCAGCGGTCCATACCCAGGATTTCCGCCGCCTTGGCATACGTCTTCCAATGCGGCTTGAAATACCCGGCCTCCTCGACCGAGATGACATTATCGAAGCGAAATCCGATATACGGCGCAGCGGCCTTGAGCATGTCGCTATCGCCGTTCGACAGGATCGCCAGCCTGTATCCCTTGGAGCGAAGCCGCTCGAGCGCTGCAATGACGTCGGGAAACGGCTTGAGCTTCTCGATCTCGCCGACGAGACGGCGCACTTCATCCTGGCTGTAGGAAATGCCGCAGCGGTCCATGACGTAGGAGACGGCGCGATGCCCGATCTCGCGGTACGGCGTGTGCCCGCGGTCGCATAGCGCATCGATCATCGAGTTCTCGAAATGGGTGCGGCGCCACCAGGTGACAAAGCTGTTCGGCTCACCCGGCCAACCCTTCTCTTTCAGGAACGGCTTGACCGCCTCAGCAAGCCCCTTCTGCATATCGACAATGGTGCCGTACTGGTCGAACACAAGCGCTTTGATTTCGCGCTGGAGAATTTCAGGACTTTGCACGCTTTTTCACTCCGCCGCGTGAGCCTTTGCCAGATACGTTGTGAAGGGAGAATTTAGCCCTGATACTTCACGAAATCGGCTGTGTATCGCTTGACCTGATCCCACTCCGGCTTGCTCAGCTTGGTATTGCCGGCAAATCGATTGGTGACCAATTTTTCCGGATCAGGACGTTGAGCATCCTTCGGCGTCACAAATTCCATAACGAGATCGATCATCGCCGGATATTTGTTTATGTCCGACCAACCAAGCCCATGCTCGATCGCCTCCGGCGACGCCATCGATACTTGCGTCAGTCCTTGCGCCACGCGGGCATTCTCGCGCCCTCCCTTGGTAAGTCCGATTTCCGGAAATTCGGCAATGAGCGCATCGATGGATGCTTCGGGATTGCGCAACGTGTATGCCACTGCCTCCAAAGTTGCGTCCGCGATCGACTGACACAATTTCGGGTCCTGATCGACGATTTCCTGCCTAGTCACAAGCTGAGCGGCGTAGAAGTTGATGCCGTACGGGCTCCAGGGCATGAATCGCGCCGGCTCCCCCATCGCCACCATGACCGGAATATTCGCATTGCCCACGCCGGTGATGCCATCTACCTGCTTATCGACCAGCGTGCGCTCGATGACCTTGCTCTCTACCTGAACCAAATTGACCTTGGATGCGTCGATCCCGGTCGTACGGGCAAAGGCCGGCCAGAATGGCGCCACCGCGTCCGCCGGCGCTACACCCAACTTTTTCCCTTCAAAGTCCTTCGGCGCCCGGATGCTGGAATCCGCGCGCATGATGATGCCCATCGCCGCGTCGTAATAGATCGTGCCGAGCGCAACGATTGGAAGGCCACGCGCTGCTGCGACGATGGTCGGGCCGGCAAAGACGATGCCGAAGTCGAATTGTTTGTTGGCGACTGCCAGCGCGGCTGCGCTCGACCCGAAACCACGGGCGATGTCGATATCGATGCCGCGGGCGGCGAAATAGCCAAGCTTCTTGCCGACCACCGGCCAGAAATTTGATCCGCCCACGATCCACGGCAGGGTGAATTTGACCGGACGCAAGCTTTGCGCGTTCGCGCCGATGCGATAACTTGCGGGCAGGCCCGCGGCCGCAAGCATCGCCCCTTGCGCAAAGCGGCGACGCGAAAGAAAGCCCGACTTTTCCCTGGCTGACATTTTCTGACCTCTTTGCCATGGACCGCAGGAAACCGAATACACGCACGAGTCCGTGGGTCCGTACGGTCAATGCGTGTCGAAAATCCGTTGATATGCGGCGAGTTTGTCGCGGATCACCTTGAGTTCGGCTGCTGTCGGGTTGTCGGGGTCGCCGGCCGGCGGCAAGCTTCCGAGTTTCATGAGGCAAGCCATCAACAACAGCCGCGCCTTGGTCGCCGTGAGGTTGCGTCCGGCGATAAACCGGTCGCGCACCGGGGTGAACCCTTCATTGTTGCCGCGTCCTACGCGCGCGACCGGCATGCCGCAATGCACCACCTTGCGCATGAGTTGCTGACGAACAGTGGACGGCATGTCGCCATAGGGAGACAGTCCTTCGACGATGAAACCGGCAAGCGGCGCGTGCTCGAGGTTGTCGTTCATCTGCGTGATGATATCGATTTCGCGATTCGGGTCGGAATTGAAGTCATCGGCAGAGTAGCTACCATCCTTTACGATGGTGACTTTTGGAATGGCCGCTTCCAGAAGCTCATCGTTCTGATTCTTGATTGGAACGTTGACTGTTACGATCTGGCCCCCCCTTCGCTGTACGCCGGCTACCTCCCTCGGTAACCGCGTCACGTTTACATCGGACAGATAGGTGTGTTTGGTCGCGGGCAGATAAGTCAATACCGGCGACCCGTCATGTCCGGCCGCGCCGATAATGCCGCCGTGACCGCCGGTTGCGACATAGCCGCCCGGGCGGGCGTCGGCCTTTTGCACGTCGCGCGCGGCAAACACCTGCTGCTCCTGGATGAGCACCATACCCGCGCGGTTGCGTCCCTGCTGGTCGGCCCAGACGCGGGACGTGATGTAGTCCACTGAATCTACAATGTTCTTGGGGCCGTCATTGCTGAGCTGTCCGTGCGGGCGCTGCGCGGCGTTGCCGCAAATCGGCCAGGTGGTATCGAGCAGCAGGTTGAGCCAGTAGATCGTTTCCTCGATACGCGGGCTGCCTTGCGTCCAGATCGCGCCCATATAGCGGCCGGTTGCGAAAACGCGCCGGATCCGGTTGACGATCTGCGCAAGAGCCGCACGCGGCGGCGACGCGGCGATGTGATAGGGCTTGTAGGGGAAGAAATCGAAACCGCGCTGTTCGCGTCCAATATCGCCTTCGCCGACATCGGTGCGTTCGCTTCCGGGCAAACCCTTCGTGTAGCCGGATGGCGGCATGATCCGGAAGAAATCGACATCGACGCGCGAAGAGATGAGATTTCCCAACCCGTTCTCGCCGATGCCGAATCGATCGATCTCTTCAAAGCTGCGAGACCCGTCCGGGTAGAAACCTTGCCGTGCCCGCTCGATCGGCGCTCCGGGCATCGCACATTCCTCTTCCCACGGCGTGCCGTCGGCTTGCCGCGCCATATACGGCAACGGGTAAAGCCCATCTTCCGGCGTGAGCGTCACCTCGTAGACCGGTTTGTCATCCGCACTGCCGCGTTCCTTGCGGAACTTGCCCCTGGCGTCGAGATAGCCGTCCGGCGGAGCGTAAAGTTCGGCTGCGTCGCGCTCGAGCGGATGGGCGCTGAACTGCTCGACATAGACTGTGACCGGCGCAGCGAGCCTTTGCGCACGAAGCACATCGAAACGCCCCGCGCTTCCGTCCGCATTCGTGACGGGCGGCAGGCCGTATTTCAGACGCGCCTTGTTGGCGGTGACCAGCGGAGGACTGTTCTGGATCGTGGCGTTAGGACCGGCAAAATGCGCAATGCGAGGCTTCGCCATCACCGCCAACTCTTGAAACTTGTTGCAATGTCACTTGAAGGGGGCCGGCCGGTCGAAAGTCCCTATCAATTTTTCCGCGTTGTGTCACTTCTGCAATCCAAGCGCGAGAAATTGTCGGGTTGTTATTCCGGTCTGAAAATGCACACGCCGGCTTACCGCTTGCTGTCCTGCGATAGGTACCAATCGGTCATCTGGCTGCCATTGACAAATACCGTATCGTTGCGATCGCGCAACTGGTCGATGACCTCGGTAAGGAAATTGATGCGATGCGCCACGCCCGACAAATGCGGGTGCAATGGAATCGTCAGGATTCGCGGCTGGCTGGTTTCGCGCGTCTCCCGTTCGAATGTCTTGATCGCCTGCTCAAGACGCAACTTCATCTCCGGCGAGGAATGCTTCTCAATGGCATAGATGACGCTGTCGTTCACATCCAATCCATAGGGAATGGAGATCATGTCGCCGTGCTTGGTTGTCAGTCGCGTGGGGATGTCATCGATCACCCACTGCGAAACATATTCGATGCCGACCGAGCGCAGATGGTCGAGCGTGTCGAAGGTTTCCGACCAGCCAGGACTCATCCAACCGCGTGTCCGCTTGCCGGTAAAGGCTGCGAGCTTTTCGACGGTGCGCCGGATCAAGTCACTCTCGTCGCTCTCGGCTCCCAATCCGCGCTGATGAATACCGTGGCCCATGAACTCCCATCCGGCTTCGCGGACGGCGGCAGCCAGGTTGGGATAGACGTCGATGACGCTGCCGTTGATGCTCGCGCTGACCGGTATGTTGCGGTCGCCGAATAGCTTGAGCAGTCGCGGCATGCCGCAGCGGTTGCCGTATTCCGACCAGCAGAAATTCGGCAAATCGGGAACCTGATATCGTCCATGCGGCGGGACGACGATGGTGCGCGGAGTTGGCTGATCGTATGGCCAGTATTCGATATTCACGATGACGTGGACGATCAATGTCTTGCCGTCGAGCGGCGCCAGTTTTGCGTGCTCGGTCGACAATTTGAACGGTGCACGAGGGTTGGATGCAATGGCCATGAACGATTTGCCCCTGTCCAGGCTCAAGCCGAATTGTCGGCAGCGTCCGAGGCGGCAACGCGTGCATAGTGCCTGCGCAAATGCTCATCCAGCCGCAATGCCTGCTCGCGATTTGCGGGATCCTTGGGTCGTCGCGCCAAGCGCGCCGTGGCCACGGCGGCCTGCTCGATCTCTTCGAGATCAAGCGCCGGCAGGCGGCCGTCGCGATAGAGGATGCGCCCGTCGACCATCGTCAACCGCACATCGTTTCCCTGCGCGCGTGCGAGAAGCGCTTCGAGCAGCGGCATGTCCGGGGCGAGATAGGGAGCGCAAGTACGCGCCAAAGAGATAGCGACGAGGTCCGCGCGCTTGCCAGGTTCAAGGGTGCCGACCTCGGGCGCGAACTGCGCGGCAATTGCGCCGTTGACCGTCGCCATGGCAAGCAACTGATCGACCGACGGCGGAGGCGGCGCATTCCAGTCGGGCTCGCGCCCGAGATACCCCGCGAGCCGCAACTCCTGCAGCAAATCCTCATCATCGCCGATCGTCACGTTGTCGGTGCCGATCGCCAGGCGCACGCCGTGCGCGAGATAGCGTGCAACCGGCGCAATGCCATTGCGCATTCGTATATTGCAGCCAGGGTTGCGCACGACGGTTGCATCCGTTCGGGCGATGACTTCCATGTCGGCGTCATCAACCCAAACTCCGTGCGCGATGACGGTGCGAGATGTCATGGCTCCCAGCTTTTGGAGTCGCGTGAACAGGCCCTCCGGAAACAGTTCCTGCGCGGCGTCGCGCTGCGCCGGCAACTCCAGTGCATGCAGATGCAGACCTAATCCCCTGTTCGCCGCGTCGCGTGCGAGCGCCGACCACATATGCTCGGAGACCCATTGCGGACCTGCGGGGCCGTAACACATTCTTATTCGCGGATGCTTGCCGAAATCCGCCAGCAGACGCTGCATCAGCGAAATCGTGCCCGCAGCGTCGCCTGCATAGAGTTGCGCCCCCGGGCGCAACAACCAATGTTTGAGTTCAGGCGGCAGTCCCGCCATGAAACATGCTTCATGTGGCGGATAGACGACCAGGCCCTGGTCCATCGCGCCGACGCACATGGCGACACGAATACCGACCTCGTCGTAGGCTTTGAGCTGCGCCCGGATCTCCGCTTCATAATCTCCGGATCCGTAGCTGTAATTCGCGTGGATCGTGCTCGTCACGCCCTGTGCCAGCATGCGCGCCGCTGCGAGCCGGGTGATTGCATACGCGTCCAGGATGCCGCGCCCGCGCCGGCTTGCGATCCAGGTCTCGAGAAAGTCGTCATGGTAACCGAGCTGGATTTGACTCAAGCCGCGTCCGTGCTGGTGCGCATTGGCCAATCCGGGCATGATCAAACAGTCCGGCAATTCGACGCGTTGCGCGGATGGCCACCGTGTCCGCAGAACGTCGATCTCGGCAATCTCCGCCACGCACCCGTCTCGCACTGCGATACCCATTCCCGAGCGCAGTGCAACGGCGCTCGGCCGCAGCAGCAGTTGCCTGGGAAAAAGGACAGTCGCTTCGGTCACAGCGGGATTACCAAATGTTGTTGGAAAGGGATGACGCAACCGCGGCATTCATGACTTTTCATCCCTTTGCAATCTTGCGCCGGAGCAAGCCGCACATCTCGGTGAATTCCGCGGTTTCCTGCATCTCGATCCGGCGTGGCCGGCCGAACGGGACGCGGATGCTAAAAGAGATTGTCGATGGTCGCGGGCTCATCACGAGCACGCGATCGGCCAAATAGACGGCTTCGCGAATGCTGTGGGTAATGAATATCGCGGTCTTGTGATACCGGTCCCACAGCTCGGCCAGCGCCGCATTCATCTCGTCGCGTGAAATTGCATCGAGCGCGCTGAACGGCTCATCCATCAACAGCAACTTGGGGTCATTGATCAATCCGCGGCAGATGGCCACCCGCTGGCGCATGCCGCCCGACAACTGGTGAGGCTTCTTGTCTCGGAAATCCCACAAGCCAACCAGCTCAAGCAGTTCCTGCGCGCGTTTCCGATAGGCGTTGACGGAACGATAGCGTATCTTGATGGGAAACAGCACGTTCTGGAGCACCGTCTTTGCCGGCAACAAAGTCGGATCCTGGAATATGTAGCCGAAATCCTCCCGCGGTTCGGTCACCTCCTGGTTCTCGACGCAGATCCGACCGGAACTCACCTTCTCCAACCCGCCAATCATCATCATGAGCGTACTCTTGCCGCATCCGCTTGGTCCGATAACTGCCACAAACTCGCCGGACTGCACCACAAAGTCGGCCAGGCTCACGGCTTCCACTTCGCCGCCGCGCACCTGATAGATCTTGCGAACTTGTTGCACCGTCATGTACGGCACGCCAGCAGCGCCAGGCTGATGGGTTTGCTCCGCCGTCGACATTGCAATCAAGCTCGTTATCTTTGCGCTGGCGGAGTGGGTTTAGGCGCCGAATCGACCGCGCGTGAGCGTTTCCGCGACCGCCACCAAACCATAGAATACCAGGCCAAACACGCACAGGATCAGGATTGCAGCGAGAATGAGAGCGGTCTCGGCCTGCGCGGACGCGAATAGGATCAGATAGCCCAGACCGGCCTGGGAGGTGATGAATTCCCCGACGATGACCCCAATGATCGCAAAGGTCGTGGCGATCTTCATGCCGCTGAAGATATAGGGAATGGCATGCGGCAATCGAACCTCCACGAATGTCTGCCACTCGCTTGCTTTCAGGGCGCGGCAAAGGCGAATCAGTTCGCGATCCACGTTATCGAGACCGGCCAGCGTCGCGATTACGACCGGGAAGAAGCTGATGAAGACCGCGAATGCGAGACGCGATTGCGAACCGATACCGAGCCACACGATGAACAGCGGTGCCAGCGCGATCTTGGGAATCAGTTGGAACACAACCACGTTCGGATACAGCGCTTCCCGCAGCAGCGTCGCCGAGCTCAAAAGTCCCGCCAAGGCGATGCCCAAAGCACTTGCGATCAGGAAAGCGAGGATGCTTTCCCAAGCGGTGGGAATCGTATGTCGGAGCAACAGCGGAAAGAACAAGTCTACCAGGCGCTGTCCAATCATCGAAGGAGGAGGCAGCAGGACGGGCGATATCTTCAACGCCCTCACCAGGATTTCCCATGCAATCAGCACGGCTAAAGCGGTTGCAACGGGTAGGGCGATCTTGCGGGCATATATTGCAAGGGGCGATGACCTAAACGAGGTGCCCGCTGCTGGAGCACCCAGTAAGCCCTTAAGTGCGAGATCGCTCGCCGCGCCAAGCAAGAGATCCTCTCGATAGCGTATGTGGTCATCCATGACGGCGCTACCTTATATACCTTGGGCGAATGCGGATGATTGCCGCTCCAGCGTGCACCGCAAAGAAGCGTCGCACATGCGCCGACCTTCGATGATCTCAGCCTAGATAATTCGCATACTGGGCTGTGTTCTTCCTGACCTGTTCCCACTCCGCCGGAGCGAGCTTCATTTTCCCGACGAAATTATTAGTCGCGAATTTTTCCGGGTCGGGACGCTTTGCGTCCGGGGGCACGCCGTATTTCATCACCAAATCGACCATGGCCGGAAGCTTGTTTGGGTCGGTCCAACCGAGGCAGTGGTCGATGGCCTCCGGTCGCACAGTCATGAGGTGCGCCAACCCTTGTGAGATGCGCGCATTTTCGCGGCCGCCCGCGGTCAAGCCGATTTCCGGCACCTCCTGCACGAACTGCTCGATCGACGCGTCGGGCTCGCGCAAGGTATGCGCATAGGATTCCAGCATTGCGTCGACCATCGATTGACACAGGTCCGGATGCGCATCGAGCACCTCCTGCCGGGTGACAACCTGCGACGCATAGAGTTCGAGGCCGAACTTGCTCCATAGCATGAAGCGCGGCGGCTGACCCATTGCGACCATCACCGGGATGCTGCTGGAGCCTATCGCGGTTATCGCATCGACCTGCCGATCCAACAATATACGCTCGACCACCTTGGCGTCGACCTGAACGAGCGAGACCTTCGACGCGTCTATGCCGGCCGCATTGGCGAAGGCGGGCCAGAACGGCGCCTCGGCCGAAGTAGGGACAATACCAAGCTTCTTGCCTTCCAAATCCTTCGGCGCGTTGATCGGAGAATCTCCGAGCAGCGCAATGCCCATGGTTGCATCGTAATAAATCGTGGCGAGCACCACGAGCGGGAGCCCCCGCGCAACTGCCAGGATGGTGGCACCAGCGAAAACGATGCCAAAATCAAATTGCTTGTTCGCGACCGCCTGCGCCGCTGCGACCGACCCGAAGCCGCGCGCCACATCCACGTCGATGCTGCGATTCGAAAAATAGCCGAGCTTCTTGCCGATGACCGGCCAATAGTTGGAGCCGTTGGCAATCCAGGGCAGGGTCAATTTCACCGATGTCTGGTTCTGTGCCCGGACGCCTGTATTGGCGATGACGCTCGCCGGTAATCCAGCTGCGATGGCAGCACTTCCCTGAAGAAGCCGCCGACGAGACAGCTTTGCAGACACATTCTTCGAAACCATGTCAATCTCCGTTAGATTTGGCGATCTTTAGGTACTGATAGAGCCATCCAGCAACGGGTCGCGAACGAGCACCTTGTCGGCGTAAAGCGCGGCGATTTCCGATGCCGGTATCGATAACAGATCACGCAGCACCTGTTCGTTGTGTTCGCCGAGCAAAGCCGCGCGCAGCAAATCTCTGCCAGGCCATTGCGAGAATTTCACCGGCATTCCCGGAATGTCGAACTCGCCGATCAGCGGGTCCTTGACCCGGCGTACCGTCCCGCGCTCGCGCAAGTGCGGATGCGCGATGGCTTCGTGCAGCGTCAGCACCGGCGCGCAGGGGATGCGGCCGGCTTCCAGCGCCGCGATCGCCGCGTCGCGACTGGGGAAAGTCTGCAGCCAATCCTCGATGACCGCTTTCAGCGCCTCGTTGTTGTCGCGCCGCGCGCGCGGGCTCGCGAAACGCGGGTCATCGGCCAGCGCCGGCATGTTCATGGTCGCGACCATCTGCTTCCACTGGTACGGCATGACCATGATGGCGATGAACTCTTCGTCCTTGTAATGGAACATCCCGGTCGGTCCGCCGTCGGGATGCAGCGACCCCGCACGTTTCGGGGCGAATGACGGTCCGCGCACCGCTGCCTTCGGCACGTTGACTTCGTGCATTTGGAAATAGGTGTCGAGGAGCGAGCAGTCGATGTATTGCCCTTCGCCGGTGCGCTCGCGATGCAGGAGCGCAAAGCCGATGGCCATCGCCGCGGTCAGCCCGGTCGAACTGTCGCCTATGGCGGTCGCCAACTGCGCCGGATGGTCGGGCTCGCCGGCCAATCCGGCGATACCCGCATAGGCCGCGCCCATGTAATCGAATCCGGGCTTTTGGCTCAGCGGTCCGGTCTGCCCGGCAAGCGAAATCGAGCACATGATCAGGCGCGGATTGATGACCCGCAGGTCGTCATATGCGAGACCCATGCGTTTCATGACGCCCGGCGCAAAATTCTCGACCACCACATCGCTCTTCGCAACAAGCGCCTTGATCAGGTCGCGCCCGCGCGCCTGCTTGAGGTCGATCGCCAGACTTTTCTTCGAATGATTGTGCTGAAAGTAGTAGGTGCTCTGCGAAGCATTCCTGAAGCGCGGATCGCGCGACTTGTCGCCGGACGCGCGGCCGCGATCGCCGGACGGAGCGAATTCCACCTTGATCACCTCGGCGCCGAGCTCGGCCATGATCCGTGTGCAGGTCGGACCGGCAACGAACTGCGTTATGTCGAGGACGCGGTAGCCGGTGAGCATGGGCGTACGAGTTTGCATGACGGACTGCAGTTGTTTTCACCTCTCCCCGCAGGGGAGAGGTCGGATCGCGAAGCGATCCGGGTGAGGGGGATCCGTCCCATTACCCTCACCCGCAATGTCCGCGCAAGCCGCGCACATTGCGACCTCTCCCCTGCAGGGGAGGTGACAAGCACCGGCACCGCGGTTCAACATCGTTGGCACATACATAACGGCCGCCGAAGCTTTCGGCAAGGCGAGGCCGGCTTCCCGGAGGCGCCCTTCCAGCAACGGCATGCGGTCGTGGCCCCAGAAGGGTTCGCCGCGGAAGATGAAAAAAGGCACGCCGAATACATGATCGGCGGCCGCCTCCTCTTGGCAGCGCTCGTAGGCCTGCCGCCCTTCGCCTGCAAGGTATGCCGAATATTCCTCGCCGGAGAGGCCGATGCTGCCTAGGAGCTGTGCGACCGCCTCGGGTTGATCGGCCTCGAATTCGCGCAGGAAGAATTTCTTGAAGGCGGCACGCCCGTAGTCGAGGAAGCGACCGTGCTTCTGCGCGAACAGTCCGCCAATCGCCGCCGGAGCGGTGTCGTAAATTTTCAGCGGGCCGCGTATCCACAGGCCGCGGTCCTTGGACCGGCGCCGGGCGTCCATGTAGGCGTATTTGACCTTGTACTCGGAATAGAGGCTGCGCTCGCCCTTTCCCTTGAGGCGCAGCTGAAAGGGAATCCAGCGCAGGCGCACGTTGAAGCGTTCCGGCAGCGCCATGCCGGGATCAAAGGCAATATAGGCGTAGGGACTCTTGAAATCCGAATACATCTTGACTTCGTTGCTCTGCTCGGCGGCCTGTTGCATGGCCATCTCCCTTCGCGATCGTAAAGCACATGCTCAATGTTTGCTGGCGGAGCGCTGAAGCAGCTCGCGAGCCGTGTCGTAATAGATCAGGCTGGAACGAACGAATTCATCCTCGCTAACGAATTCATCCGGCTTGTGGGCAACATCGAGCGAGCCCGGACCGAGCACCACTCCCTGCGCTCCGATTGAGCGGAAATGCACGAGGTCGCAGGCGCCCTGCAGCCCGTACAGTGATGCATCCGCGCCGCCATGGCGTTGCGCGGCAGCAAGCGCTGCCGCGACAATCGCCTGACCCGGATCGGTCTCCGTCGCTCCGCCGGTCGTAGGCCGGTATTCGACGATTTGCGCGTCGACGCCGTTGAGCGTTTTTGCCTCCGCAAGCAATGCGACGAGTTGTGCGCGGACGTCGGCTTCGGTTTCGCCGGGAATCATCCGGCGGTCGAGCAGAAGGTCGCACTGCTCGGGCACCACATTGTCGGCGTGGCCGCCCTGGCAACGCGTAACCGTGATGCTTGGCGTGCCAAGCAGCGGATGCGACCGTTTGGCGAGATTCCGATGGTGTCGTTCGATCATGGAAAGGAGCGCTGCCGCCTTGTAGAGCGCATTGACACCTTTGTCAGGCGACGCCGAATGCGCGGCGACCCCCGCTACCCGCACCAGGGGGCGCATGCTGCCCTTATGCGCAATCACGACTTTGTTGGACGTGGGTTCGCCGACGATGCAGCAATCGATCCGGGGTTTCTGCGCCACATAGGCGCGCGCGCCGAGGCTCGCTACCTCTTCGTCGGCGACAAACACCGCGATCACTGTCCCGGACCAGGTCTTGCGCGTCTGGGCAAGCATGTCGATTGCTTCGAGCATGCCGACGATCGGTCCTTTGGCGTCGCACGCCCCGCGCGCCACCAGCCGGCCATTGCGACGGACAAGCTTGAACGGATCGCTGCTCCAGCCGCTTCCCGCCGGCACCACGTCCATGTGCGAGTTGAATGCGAAAACCGGGCCGGAACCATTTTCCAGCCGGGCCACCACGTTGGCGCGTTCCGCGCCGATCTCGTGCAGTTCGGCAGTAAGCCCGATGGCTTGCAAGGTCTGGGCAAGGTATCGGGCAGCCTCGCGTTCGCGTCCGGGCGGGTTCTCGCTGTTGCAGACTATCAAGCGTTCGAGCCGCTCCAGCATGCGGCCGCAATCAGGTCCACTCATGCCAAGGCTCCTGTGCCAATAAGGTCGAGCTGCCTCGCGCGTCCGGGCACAACAATCCGATCGAGCAGTCCGAGCAGCATATCGCCGAACGCGACCACGAGCACGAGCACCAGGAGCGCCGCCATGGATATGGCGGTATTGAGTTCGTTTGACGCGGAATAAACGAGATAGCCGAGCCCGCGGTTCGCGGAAATGAACTCGCCGATCACCGCCCCGATCATCGCCTCCGGCACCGAGAGCCGCATGCCGAGAATCAGAAACGGCACCGCCGTCGGCAGGACGACCTTGCGCAGAATTGCAAGCCGGCTCGCACTCATGACGCGCATTATATCGACATGCTGCGGGTTCACGCTCTGTATTCCGGCTACCGTATTCATAAAGACGATGAAGAACACGAAGGCGGCAGCAAGAATTATCTTGGGCGCAACGCCTAAGCCAAACCACATGACCATGAGAGGCGCGAGCGCGATTTTGGGGATTGAATAGATTGCGACGAGAAAAGGCCGCAGCACACGCTCCGCCGACGGCCAAAACGCAAAGATCGAGGCCAGCAGAATTCCGAGCGCGGTTCCGATCCCGTAGCCCGCAATCACTTCCCATACCGTCTGCCAGAGATCCGGCCATAGACGACCGGTGCTGATGAGTTCCTTGAGCGCGGCAAGCACAGCGATGGGATCGCTGACCGTGTCCCGGTCGAACCAGCGACCCGAGGCATAGGCCCACAAACCGAGAATCAATGCGAGGACCCCTGCCCGGCCAACCGCAATCGTTGCGTGCTCGACGAGACCGTGGCGCCGCGCATCGGCCAATATCCGTTCGTGCAGTGTTTCTTCCACGGCGGTCATGATTATTCGATGAATTCCTTGGTTCCCGCTTGCGATACCTGCGATCGATCGTGCTGCTGGATCATCGCAGCCCAATCCGCTTCTTGCGCATCGCCGGCGACAGCGCGGCTATCCAGCCCGGCACGGCTATAGAAAATGGTTTGCTGCCAGGAAGGATCGAGCTGGGGAAAGTCCTCGCGATAATGCGCGGCGCGGCTTTCAGTGCGCATGAGCGCACTCTCCCCGCAGGCAATCGCAACAGTGCAAAGATCGCAGATCTCGGCGCGCGCGATCAGGTCCCCCTGGCTGTGCGCAGGCAGAGCTTCCGCACGCGCGCCAACCTTGTCGGCGGATGCGAGAGCCGCCCGCAAGCCATCTGCACTCCTGACGATGCCCAGCCCGATGGTCATCGCGGCCTGCAGCTCTTCGAGCAGAGAATCGAACTGCGGGGAACATGCTGCGGTATCTCCTTGCAGTCCTTCGAGCTGCCGCTGCCACGCATCGAGGGGCGCCGGGTCGATATGAATCCTTTCTCTCGGACAATCCGCCGCCGATAAACCGGCGCGGTGTCCAATGACTTGCGTTTCAGGCACCGCGTTGCTGTTCAGGCGGTTACCGCCGTGAACGCCGCCGGCGTTCTCGCCCGCGGCGTAAAGGCCGGGAAGGTCGGAGCGGGCCTCTTCGTCAATCACCACGCCACCCATGAAGAAGTGTGCTTCCGGCGCGACCACAAGCTCGATTTCGCGATAGTCGATGCCGCGCGCGTCGAGCAGCTCGACGACCCGTGAATTCTCGTAGCGGAACTGCTCGTCCGCTACTGCCGAGACATCGAGACGTACCCCTCCTTCGACTGCCAGCCCATGCCTGATCTGGTCGAAGATGGCGCGAGCGGAAACATCGCGCATGGCGGCATCCTTGCGAATGGGGTCATAGCGCTCCATGAACCGTTCGCCGCGGCTGTTGATGAGTCTTGCGCCGAGGACGAAAGTCGAAGGCTGGATCGGCACGCGGGTCGATTTGAACGGCCTGATGAGGCGCCACGGATAGAATTGAATGAACTCCATGTCGCGCAGGCGCGCGCCGG
Organism: uncultured Alphaproteobacteria bacterium; assembly: GCA_963817135.1. GTDB lineage: Bacteria > Pseudomonadota > Alphaproteobacteria > Rhizobiales > Xanthobacteraceae > VAZQ01. The sequence continues at coordinate 146,049 of CAWFNG010000005.1, forward strand.
CGCGCAGCGCAAGCGCAAAGCCTCCGCCGCATACATCGACGGGGTTGCTGGTGATGGTGAAAAGCCGCCCGGCTCCTCCGGCCGCAAGCACCGTCGCGCCGGCGGCGATCACGATCCCTGCAACGCGATCGCGCGCGATGCCCAGCGCGCCGACCACCCGCTCGCCGTCGCGCAGGAGTTCGACAACGGCAACATTCTCCAGCACCTCCGCGCCGGCGGCGACAACCGCCTCGCGCAGCGGCGCTGTCATGTCGGTGCCGCGCATATTTTCCGGGACGAACACCCGCGGCTGCGAATGGTCCCCGCTCGGCGAAAGATGATAGCGGCCGTCACGCCGTCGGAACAAAGCCCCGAGCTGCCATAGTTCCGCAAGCCGCGCCGGCGCTTCCTCGCAAAGGCGACGCACGAGCGCACGTTCATTGACGTGACCGCCGCCGACGATTGTATCGCGATAATGCAGTTGCGGATTGTCGAACGGATTGAGGCCGGCGACTGCCGCCGCAAAGCCGCCCGTGGTATTTGCGGAAGAACCGCTCTTTGCGAGCCGGCGCTTCACCACGACCAGCACCCGCGCGCCGGCCTGACGGGCAGTGAGCGCCGCCCGCAATGCAGCCAAGCCGCCGCCGATGACGAGTACATCGGTGTCATACCTTCGAAAGCCGCGCTCGGTTTGCATCAGCGTAGCGCCGCCTGCCGATCGGCGCGCGGCTTCCAACGCAATACGTGGCGCTCCAGCCGCGCCACCAGCGCGTTCATGCACAAGACAAAGATCAGCAGGCTGAGAATGGCTGCGAACACCCGCGCGGTATCATAGCGCGAGCTTGCCGCGGAAATGAGGAAACCGATGCCGCGGTTGCTGCTGATGAACTCGCCGATGATCGCACCAATGAGCGCTCCGGGGAGCGTAATGCGCATGGCGGTGAAAATATATGGCGCAGCACTCGGCAGCACGAGCTTGCGAAACAGGGCTGTGCGCGAAGCGCCCATCACCTGCACCGTAGCCAGCATCCCCGGATTGACCGCGGAAAACCCGGCAAGCGTATTGAAATAGACAATGAACAGGACCAGCGACGCCGCCAGCACGATCTTTGGCGCGAGATAGATGCCGAACCACACAATAACCAGCGGAGCGAGCGCTACCTTCGGAATAGCGAAAATGCTCATCATGAAAGGTCGCGCAATGGCTTGCGCGCGCGGAATCAATGCGACCAGGACCGCCATGCCGATGCCGCCGGCGACGCCGACTACATAGCCAAGCACCATCTCGACCACTGTCTGCCACAGGTGCCACCACAGCGTGCCATCAAGTGCAATCTGGACAAGCACGCGCACGACGCTCAGGGGATCGCTGACGAACAGCCGATCAACCAGTCTGCCCGAGGCCGCCCACCAGCCGATCACGAGCAAAACAAGCAGGCCTGCCTGGGCTGCATGCAGGCGCAATGCCCCTCCCCGCGCTTGCAATGCGACGTTGCGCCGTTCGCACTCCAGCAGGAAACCTTCGCGGGCGCGCAAAGCCGCAGCGCCGGTCGCGCGTTCAGGCGCGGACATGAATGTCCCGCGTTCGCACGATTTCTTCGCGCAGACCGTTCCAGATGCCGTCGTAGATTTCGGCAAATCCCGGCAGCTCATGAATGTGGAACACGTCGCGCGGGCGCGGCAATCCGATCTCGCGCAGATCCTTGATTTCGCCGGGTGTGCTGGTGAAAATCGCGATGCGGTCGCCCAGTGCTATCGCCTCGACGATGTCATGGGTGACGAAAACAATGCTGCGCCCGGTGCCCTGCCATAGGCGCAGGAGCTCGTCCTGGAGAATGAGGCGGGTCTGCGCGTCAAGCGGGCCGAACGGCTCATCCATCAAAATGACGTCTACGCTGTCGTCCACCAGCGTGCGCACGATTGCGACGCGCTTGCGCATCCCGCCGGAAAGCTCGTGCGGGTAGGATTTTTCGAATCCCTTGAGCCCGACGCGCTCAAGGTAATCGAGAGCGCGGGCGCGCCGCTCGGCCGGCGGCACCCCCTTGCATTCCAATGCAAGCTCGACATTGGCAATGGCGGTGCGCCACGGGAACAGGTTGTCGTCCTGGGTGATGTAGCCGACGCGATTGTTGACCGCCGTTACCGGCATTCGCTCGTGCAGGATGACGCCATCGGAGGGCCGCACCAGCCCGGCAAACAGATTGAGCACCGTTGACTTGCCGCAGCCGGATGGCCCGATCAGGCAGAGAAACTCGCCGCGCCGTACCGTCAGGCTGATGTCGCGCAGCGCGGTACGCGCCTCGCCGCTGCGATCGACAAATATCTTGTAGACGTTGCGCGCTTCGAGAACGCTGTCTGCAGCCATGATTTCACGCGCGCTGCAGTTCCGGCGTCTGCTCGCGCAAGATACGCATCAGCACCTGCCACTCGTCCTGGCCGGCCCGCTTCGGGGCGCGACCGGCTTGGGCGCGCGCCCAGATGACCTTGCGGCCGAGCGCATTGGCGGACTCAAAGTCGACACTGCCCGGGGGCGAGCAAAGATCGATTATAAGGACGTCCCTTCGCATGCGCTCAAGCAGCGCCCTGTCGATTACCTTGCCCGAAGCGGAACTCACAATGAGCGGGAACTCCGCAATGCGCCCGCCAAGGTCGCGCAACTCCACCGGCTCGAGGTGCATAGCCCAGGCGCGCGCGAGCTGGGCCGGATTGCGCGCCGCGAGCGTCACGCGTGCCTTGAGGCCGTCGAACGCCTGGGCGACGCTTATTCCGACCCGGCCAAGGCCGATGCAAAGCACGTTCATGCCGAGAATCGTGTCGTCGGTGTTCTCGATGGCAATCCGCACAGCGCCCTCGGCTGTCGGCACAGCATGCAGGATCGACAGGGCATCGTCATCGGCATAGCCGATGATCCGGACCGGCGTTCCCTTGGCCCACGCTTCGGATTGCGGCGTCGACCAGCAGGTGAACATCAGTGCGCCCGGCGCTGCGTCCATGAGTACGTCAGTCGTAAGCTTCAGGCGTTCGGTGGTGTACCTGGCATAAATCGCATCGTCTTCGCCGATGCCCGGGATGGGGCAGGAAATAATGCGCGCTCCCTTGACGGCTTCTGCCAGGTTCCTTGCTTGCGGGCACCCGGCTATCTCGTCGGCTCCCGGCACCGAGCCATAATGCTGTACCGTCGCTCCGGCGGCCCGGGCTTGCCGCATATGTTCGAGCATTCGGGTATCGCCGCCGAGCACGGCGACAATCCACCCGCGCAATTCGCCCTCACGCACCAAGAAAGCTACCTGACAAACTCATTGGTCCAAAGCTTGCCTTCACTGAGATCGACATCGATGTTCTCACCAATTGTTTTGTATACCGCGACAAATTTCTGCAGCGATGCCGGCGTGAACTCGCCGGTTGGGCTCAGCGCCGGCAGCAAGGCGTCGAACGAGAGCGCGAGCGCAGGGGCCGGCGTATCCTTGAACCATTTCTGTCCGAGCAGCTTAAGCGCCTCCTCGCGATTTTCGCGGGCCCATTTCAATGCTTCCTGCACCCCCTTTGCGTAAGCCTTCAGCGCCGGCTTGTTCTTCTCGGCAATCTCTTTCGAAGTAAACAGCGTGATGTAGCTCATTCCCGCGAGCTCCGGCACTTCCGCTTGTGTATTGCGCACGATGATCGTGCCGAAGCCATCGCGTTCGAGCGTTTGCGGGAGCGGGGGTGAAAGCATGAAGGCATCGATGCGGCCGCTGCGGAACGCGGCGCTGAGGCCGGCGACGCCGCCCACCTGCGTCAGCGTTGCATCGTGTTGCGGGTCGAGACCTGCCCGCACGAGAAAGTAGCGGGAATAGGCATCGGTCGGAGCACCCGGGCGGGTGATCCCGATGGTCAATCCCTTCAGGATTTTTGCCCGCTCCGAGATCGGCGCCTTGGGATCGAAGTTCGAGCGTGCAATGACCTCCTTGCGGACAATAAGGTCCATGGTCATGCGGTCCATGAGATTGTAGATCATCATGAACTCTTTGCCTTGCTTTGCGAGCGGCGCGATGCCGAGGATATCGTCGCTGGTTACCTGCGCCTGACCGGACAGGATCACTGCGGGCGAGAGCGCACCGCTGTCGATCTCGTCGTAGCCCAGATCCAGATCGTGCGATTTGAAGATTCCGCGATCGATGCCGATAAAGATCGGGGCGAGATACAATGTGCGCAGACCGGCATGCTTGAGCTTGTATGTCTCGCCGTGCGCCGCGCCGCTGACGCAAGCCAGCGCAAAAAATGCCAAAGCGAGCCGAGCTGTTTTCATGCTGATAGTCATTGATCGTGTCATCTTTTATGGCTCATTTGCTAGTGCGGTCGAATTTGAAGTTCCTATCATTCTGGCCGCACGCTCGTTTAAGTTCGCATCCGCAAAGATTGTATTGCAACCTTTTTGCCAGACAAGATAAAACCCCATGAGCCATCGCCGCGACATCCTGATGCAGTCGCAAACAATCGACAAGGATTCCCGTATGCCCGAGTTCAAGCTCGCCGATGCGCTTGCCATGGTTCCGCACGGCGCGGAGAGCGCATTTTCCAAGCCTGAATACGACCGCCGGCTTGCGGCCCTGCGCAAGCGGATGGCCAGCGCGAATATCGACCTTCTGCTGCTGTCAGGCCCTGAAAACGTGTTCTATCTGAGCGGCCAACAGACGCCCGGCTACTACACCTTCCAATGCCTGTGCATCCCGCAATCCGGCGAACCATTCCACGTCTTGCGTGGGCTGGAGGCGATGAATGCGCGGCTCAATACCTTCATCGCCGATATCGAAGGCTATGATGACGACATCCATCCCGCCGCTGCCGTTGCGTCCTCGCTCAAGGCGCGCGGCTGGCAAGGCAAGCGCGTTGCCCTTGACCGTAATTCGTGGTTCGTGCCGGTCAGTCTTTATGAGCGGCTGGTCGCTGAATTTGGCCAGATGGCCGACGGGTCTGGTCTGGTCGAGCCGCTCCGTCGGGTCAAGTCGGAACTCGAACTGCAACAGATCGAGAAGGCTGCCGCCGCAAACGATGCCGGGATGCGCGCCGGACTGCAAGCAACGCGGGCGGGCGTCAGCGAGAACGATATCGCCGCCGCCATCATGGGTGCTGCGATCGCGGCCGGCTCCGAATATCTGGGAATGGATCCGTTTGTGACGTCGGGTCCGCGTTCGGGCGTACCGCACACCACCTGGCGTCGGCGCCAGATCCAGCAAGGCGATCTGGTCGCTCTGGAAACCTGTGCCTGTTACAACCGCTATCACGCGGCGCTGTTTCGCACCGTCGCAATCGGAAAAATACCCGATCTCGCGCGGGCGATGTATCAGACGTGCCTGGAAGGTCTCGAAGCCGCAATCGGCAAGCTGCGGCCCGGCAATAACTGCGCCGACGTGCACAATGCAGTGCAGGCCGTCATTGATCGCAATAATTTCACCAACGGGTATCGCAAGCGCACCGGCTACAGCATCGGCATTTCGTTTGCGCCGGACTGGGGTGAAGGCAATATTTTGAGCCTGTACCGCAATGTCGATGTGCCGCTTGAGCCGGGAATGGTGTTTCACGTACCCATCGCGCTGCGGGAATATGGAAAATTCACCGTGGCGGTGAGCGAGACTGTGGCAGTGACCGAAGCCGCCGCGCGGCCGTTGAGCCGCATTTCACGCGAGATGCCGGGAGCGTGAAGTGCAGCTGCCGGAGCCGGATTTCGCCCTGGCGGAACGGCTGTTCGAGATACTCGACCGCAACACGCGCGATGTGGCCGGTTTTACCCGCGCCTCGTACGGAGAGGGCGAGCAGTTTGCGCATCAGCTCGTCGAGCACACGGCGCGCGAGCTTGAACTTGCGATCAGCAAGGATGCCGCGGGCAATCTCTATGTCACGCTGCCGGGACGCGACCCGGCGCAACCGACTTTCCTGATCGGCTCGCACCTCGACACGGTACCGCAGGGCGGCAATTTCGACGGGGCGGCCGGCGTCCTTGCCGGCCTGGCGGTCGTCTCGTCGTGGCGAAAAAGCAAGCTCACACCGATCGGCGATGTTGCCGTGATGGTGATCCGCGCCGAGGAAAGCACCTGGTTTCCGTATTCGTATATCGGATCGAAAGCGGCGCTTGGTCTTCTTCCCGCCTCGGCACTGGAGATTGCGCGGGCGGATACCGGCCGCACCCTCGCCCAGCACATGACCGAACTCGGTTTCGATCCGCAAGCCGTGCGCCGCGGCATCGCATACCGGTCGCCGCAGCAATTGCGCGGTTACGTCGAACTGCACATCGAGCAGGGGCCGGTGCTCGAGAGCAAGGAGATCCCGGTGGCGGTCGTCACCGGCATCCGCGGCAGCTTCCGCTATCGCGACGCCCGCGTGCTCGGCGAGTACGGCCATTCCGGCGCGGTGCCGCGCAGTTATCGGCATGACGCGGTCGTGGCTGCCGCGGAATTCGTCGTAGCCCTCGATGGGGAGTGGCAACGCCTCGAGCGCGAAGGCCACGATCTCACCGTCACGTTCGGCAAGCTGTTTACCGATCCCGCGCAGCATGCTTTCAGCAAGGTTGCCGGCGAGGCCGGTCTCTGCCTCGACGTGCGCAGCCATTCCAAGCCAACACTGGCCGTCGTGCAGGCGGCAGTCGAGCGGCACGCGAAGGAAATCGGCGAAAAGTACGGAGTGCGGTTCGATCTCGGGCCGCTCACCGGCAGCGAGCCGGCGGCAATGGACGCCGATCTGATCGATCGCTTCACCAGGGCGGCGGACGAACTGGGCATTGCGCACATCAAGATGGCGAGCGGTGCGGGGCACGATGCAGCAACCTTTGCAAGCGCCGGCGTACCCGCCGCCATGATTTTCGTTCGCAATCAAAACGGCAGTCACAATCCGCACGAGGCGATGCGCATGGACGATTTCGAACAGGCGGTCCGGGTGCTCTCGCGCGGCGTCGCGGAGTTGGTTTTGCAGCCATGAGCGCCGAGCAGATTCGCATCAAGGCCGAGGTCCTGCACGACTTTCTCACGCGCATCTTCGCGGCGGCTGGATGCGACGCGAAAAATGCGCAGATGAATGCGGATGGCGTCCTGGCAGCCGACCTTGCCGGCCATCACATCCAGGGTCTCGACCATATTTACTCGACTGTCCGGGAATTGCGCTGCGGCCGCCTCAACGGCCGCGCACAGCCGCGTGTTACCCACGAAACCGCGGCGACCGCTCGCGTCGACGGCGATGGAGGGACAGGTCATGCCACCGGTGTTTTCGCAAGCGAACTCGCAATGCGCAAAGCGCAAAGCGCAGGCATTGGCGCAGTCGGCCTCGTCGGCGGCGGCGACATTTTCATGCTCGGCTTTTATGTGGAGCGCATTGCGCGTGCGGGCCTCGTCGGTATCGTCTTCACCAACACCCACCCGATCCGGGTGCATCCCACCGGCGGGATCGACCGGGTACTCGGCACCAACCCGATCGCGTTCGGGTTTCCGGCAGGCGGCAGCGATCCCGTAATCGTCGACCTCGCGACCAGCACCTCGGCCATCGGCCATGTGCGCATTGCAAGCTACACAGATGCTCCCATCGCGGAAGGAATTGCCATCGATCGCAACGGCAACCCGACGACCGATGCGCAACAGGCGCTCGATGGTGCGCTCACGCCGCTGGGCGGTCATAAGGGATATGCGCTTGCGCTTGCGGCCGCTCTCCTTTCCGGGCCGTTGATTGGTGCGGTCATCGGCGGTGAGTTGGCAAGGGCACTCGCGCTCGGCGAAGGCGAGCGCCGCCGCGGCCATCTATTCCTGGCAATTGATCCCGGCGCCTTTGGCGACGCCAAATTGAATGCCCAGCACACGGCTTCCTTCCTGCATGAGATCAAGACAGGCCGAAAAGCACCCGGCATTTCCGAAATTCTCATTCCGGGCGAGCGCAGCCGGCGCCATCGCGAGGAAGCGCTGCGGCACGGCGTGCCGATCCTGCGCTCGGTGTGGAGCAACACGTTGAAGATCGCGGAAGATTTGGCTGTAGCGCCGCCGACTACGCTAGTGCGGTGAATTTGAAGTTCCTATCATTCCGGCCGCAAGCTCGTTTAGGAACTTCAAATTCAAAACCGCACTAGCTCTGCTTGAGTCGGGACACTTGGGGCAAATGTGTCAAGTTTTTGGTGGTGAGTTGGGCTTGATTTATCCATGCGTTGATCTGCGCGTCGATGTTGTTGAAGGTGCGTTTGAGCGGGGCATCAATGCTGCGCAGCGCAGGAAGCGCAGCAGCTAAGCCGGGACGCAAGATGCGATTATAGGTCCGAGTGAAGAAAAGCGCTGTGCGGAAGCCAAATTGGGTTACGCGGTAGCGGAAGCTATTGGGGAGGCGTTCGATGAAGCCGTGTAGGCGAAGGCGACGAAGTTGATAGGTAACGGCGCCTTGGGTGAGCGATTGTGGATCGCGGCCGGACATGGCGGCAAGGTGGTGGCGCAGATCGGCGCAGCAGAAGCCTTGGGTGAGCTGCCGAAACAGGATCAGGGATTGCAAGAGTGGGTGGACGCGCGGGTCGGCGAAGCGCAGCCCTGACGCGCGTTGGGTACCTGCCGCGACTGGGCTGTTGATAGCCTGGAAGGTCTGTTCGCTGAGCATGCAGTCATGGCTCAAGCGCTCGACTTCGAGCAGCTGGCGATTAGCTGCAAAGCCGATCTCGCGCAGCTTGGGCAGATTGTGCAGGCGTTTGCCGATGCCGAAGTCGTAGCTGTTGTTGATGGTCGTCTCGGTACGCAATGCGCGACTTTCTTTGTGGTACTGCTTGATCCGCGTGTTCTTGTAATAGACGTTCAGTGATGGTGTGACGTCCCGTGTGACAACCCGGGTGCGGAAGCGTCCCGGTGTTCTGCGGGTGATCTTACGATTGAAAATCAGCTGCACTTCCTCTGGGCGCCCCAGATCGAGGTTCTCGCGGATCACCTGTTCGAAGAACAGGCGGCCATGCAGCGGTTGATCCAGCACCTGGGTCAATGAGAATTCGGCCTGCAGGATTGAGACGTCATAGCGGTATCCGGCCTTGCGATCAGTCCCGGTGAAGGGATGAGGGAGTAGGCGCAACCACTTGCGCAGAAAGCCGTCAATCTTCTCCGCGCTAAGCCCATCACAGATGTTCTGCAATCGCTCAGGCTTGGCACAACTGAGGATGCCGTTATCCAGTGCCTCAAATGCAATTTTCTGCCGTGCAAGCTGGCACTTGGCGTATTCATGACCGTTCAGGCACAGCTTCGCATTGAATGGAAAATAGCTGCAGAACTTGAGGAAGAACGGGCCGAAATCGCGGTCCACCGCATAGATGTAGTAGTGGTTCACCATTGCAGTGGAGCGCACGATCCATGGATAGGGCTGCCCGGTCTTCGGGCTCCTGCGCCTCTCGGTGCGGAACACCGGCGTCTTCTCCTGAGCCTTGCCGATGAACAGCACTCCTTCCTCATCCTCGAATTTGGACAGATACTCTGACATTACCTCGTCCTTGCGCTGCCCCTTGCGAAACTGCACGAAAGGAATCTCACGCTGTGCCACGAAGCGCTCCAGCGCAGCCACGAAGTTGCGGGTCATTGGGTTCATCAAGGCCGCGGACGGCAGCGGCTGGCCGCGATGCTCGCGAAAGAACCGCACAATTCCCTGCTCCGCTTGCAGTCGCGGCACGTAGACGTTGAGGTACATCCGATCGATCCCTTCGACCGAAAGTTTGACATGTTCACTGAGGATGTCGGCGACGCTCTGTGCTATCATGCTCCCGGCTCCGGTCGTGCGGCTATTTGCCCGTAGAGGGCCAGACCGTTCATCGGTCATTGAGCCTGGTTTACCAGAGCTCGTCATGAACCGCCGATCGGAGCCACGATATCCACACGCCTCGTCGGTCTGAGGCGAAGCCTCGCTAGAATCATAATGTTGCTAGTGGTCCTTAGATTCCGAAGTTCGCACCTGTACGTGCCGCGAGCGCTGGCGAACTTCGGAATTGGACCAC
>CAWFNG010000006.1:0-155175 GCA_963817135.1 uncultured Alphaproteobacteria bacterium
GATGAGTGAGGCAGCAGCGCGGCCTTCAAAAGTGACGGCGGATGAATGCGCCGGCGCTCGCCAATGCACGCCGGCCTGGCTCCAGCTGCGCATTCCATAAATGCCAGGCATGGATCATGTGCGGCCAGATTTCGAGCGTTACCGGCACATCGGCGCCGCCCAGCGCGGCGGCAAAGCGCGTAGCGTCCGCAAGCAGCGTCTCGGCCGAGCCCGCCTGAATGAGCGTTGGCGGGAACCCGGAGAGATCAGCATACAGAGGCGAGACGCGCGGGTCCTTCCTGTCGATGTCGCGCGCAACGTAAGCATCTGCCAGCTCCTCAAGATAGGCTTTGTGGATGATTGGATCTATCGCCTCCTTGGTGGCGAGCGTCGAACCTGACATCGTGAGATCGGTCCAGGGCGATACGAGCCACGTGCACGCGGGAAGCGCCTCCTGCCGATCGCGCAGCGTATTGACCAATGCCGCGCCAAGCCCGCCGCCGGCGCTGTCTCCGCCGACCGCCATCGCCGCCGCCGCGACGCCGCGGTTGCGCAAAAAGGACCATGCGGTCAGGGCGCCATCGAGCGCCGCGGGAAACGGATGCTCCGGCGCCAGACGATAACCGACCGCGAGGGTGCGCATGCCGGCGGCTCGGCCCGCCTCGGTCACCATGCGACGATGGCTTCGGATAGAGCCGGAGCAGTAGCCGCCGCCATGGAAAAACAGCAAGACGCGGCCGCTATCGCTGCCGGGCACGATAGACCACTCACCCTCGATGCCGCCCCCGAGATCGACCGCGGTGAGTTGCACGTCGTCGGCTATGGGCCAAACCGAGCCCACCTCGTCGAGGCGCGCTCGTCGCTCGGCCCAACCGACAGGTCGCGGCTTTGCCGTCAATAACGCGCGCACCGCGTCGATTTCGCTTTGCGTCATGGAGTCTCATGCAATCATGGGCTGAATCTTCTCGTGTTGAATAAATCTCGCCGGCAGTTCCTTCAAGTATATTGAAGCAGTCGACCGGAGCGGCTCTAATCGGCATCGCCCTTACAAGCGGCGAAGGACGCAAGGTGGCGATAAATATCGAGGAACTGAAATCGTGGATCGGTCGCGAAGAAGTTGCCGAGGATATGATCACGCCGTTCCCGGTTGCCGGGCTCGCCGCCACGCTCGACCGCGACGACCCGAAACCGCGCCCAGGCGATGCGCTGCCGCCGCTCTGGCATTGGCTTTATTTCCTGCCGATCGCACGCCAGTCCGAATTGGAATCGGACGGGCACCTCAAGCGCGGCAGGTTTCTGCCGCCTGTTCCCCTCCCGCGCCGCATGTGGGCGGGCGCGCGGATCGAATTCCGCCGGCCGTTGCGTATCGGCGAAGCCATTGTCCGCAAGTCCACGATCGCCGATGTAAGCATGAAGGAGGGGCGCAGCGGGCCATTGATTTTCGTTTCGGTAAGACACGACATCGCCGGTCCCGCCGGTGTCGCACTGACCGAGGAACATGACATCGTTTACCGGGCCGAGCCCGGCACGCGCGACGCGCCGCCGCCGCGCGTCACCGCACCGACGGGCGCGGTCTGGACGCGTGAGATCCATGCCGATCCGGTGATGCTGTTTCGCTATTCCGCTCTGATCTTCATCGCGCATCGCATCCATTACGACTACCGCTACGTCACCGAGGTGGAGGGCTATCCCGGGCTTCTCGTGCATGGCCCATTGATTGCGACTTTGCTTGCGGACCTGCTGCGCCGCCACTCCAACGCGCTGCTGAAATCCTTCCGCTTTCGCGCCGTGAGTCCGTTGTTCGACACCGCACCGTTTTCGGTGTGCGGTGCGCCGGAATCCGACGGCAAGGTGAGCCTCTGGGCGCAGAATGCGGACGGCCAGCTTGCAATGAAAGCCGACGCGGTGACCGAGGCGGGTTCGATCAACGCTCGTCAGACAGCAAATGCGAGAACTGAAACATGTCGGACGCTGCCGTTCGCTATGAGGTGGCGGACGGGATCGCCCGCATCGTGCTCGATCGCCCGCCCGTCAATGCGTTGAGTCTTGAGATGATCACCGCCGTTGTTGCGGCGTTCAACCGGGCGGCGGCCGATCAGGAGGCGCGCGCCGTCGTCCTTACGAGCGCAATTCCCCAGCGATTCTCCGCCGGGCTCGATCTCGGCATCCTGCTCGGAAAATCGGCCGCGACCGTACGGGAATTCCTGCAGCAGCTCTATGTGGGGCTGCACGATGCCCAATACGATCTCGGCAAGCCATCGATTGCCGCCGTTGGCGGAGCGGCCCGAGGCGGCGGCATGACCATGGCGATTTCCTGCGACGTCATTCTGGCAGGGCAAAGCGCAACGTTCGGCTATCCCGAGATCGACCTCGGCCTCATGCCCGCCATCCATTTCGCGCATCTGCCCCGCATCGTCGGCCGCCATCGCGCATTCGAGCTTCTCTTCAGCGGGCGAACCTTCGACGCCCAGGAAGCCTTGCAACTCGGGCTCGTCAGCAAGATCGTCCCCGATAGCGAGATCGACACGGCTGCCTTGGCCCTCGCCAAGGCTTTCGCGGCCAAATCGCCGGCCGCCATGCGCCTTGGCCGTGCTGCCTTCATGCGTCAGAACGATCGCGAATATCGCCGCAGCGTCGCCAGCGCGGTTGAGGATTTCTGCAATCTTGCAGTGACCGATGCCGCCCAGGAGGGACTGCGTGCGTTTATGGAAAAACGTCCGCCGCGCTGGTGATGAAAATCCCTTTTGTCAGCGAATAGCGCACAACACGAATGCTCTGATGCGGCCCTCAATAGCGCCGCTCCCGAATCGCTGCGCCAAAGCGTCAGCCGCGTGTTTCGTCGCCGGTTCCAGGAGGGCGGCGTCGCGCGCCTCTATCTCATTTCTCAGTGGAGTGCCCTGGCAATAGGCGATCGCCGCATCACGCGGCGAGGAGGCCCTGCTTCTATTATCCACGGCATCGGCTGAAATACCGGTAAAGCCCGCCGCATCGAGTTCCTCGCGGATTCGTTCCACATCATGGTAGCCGTGCGGAGTGCGCGCCATGAAGCGCGGCGGATCATGCGGAAAGACATCTGCCAGCGCTTGCGTTACGACATCGGCGAACTCGTTTTCCGAGATCCGGTCCCATACGCTGAAAAAGTAACGACCGCCGGGTTTCAAGACCCGGCGCGCCTCCTTGTAGCCCTTGATTTTGTCAGGAAAGAACATCACGCCGAACTGGCAGGCCACGACGTCAAAACTTTCATCCGCAAACGGCAGCGCGAGCGCGTCAGCCTGTTTCCACTCGATGCGATCATCCGACTGGCGTGCCATTGCATGATCAAGCATGGGCTGATTGAGGTCGGTTGCTACGATGCGCGCGTATCCGGGCAGCCGCGATGCCATCGCTCTGGTGAGAACTCCGCTTCCGGCTGCCGTTTCCAGTATTTTTCGCGGCTCGGTCTTGACCAGCCTGTCGGCAAGGTCGCGTGCATATGATTCGAAGATCAAGGGGACGAGGTATCGATCGTAGATTTCAGGGATCGATCCGGCGAACAGCTTGTCAGTGGCCGCCATCAGGCTGCTCCAGCGAATACAGATTCAATGTTGATCGGAATAAGGGAGATTCTGCCATGCTCCCGCGTTTTCTTCTGTTCACAACGAGCGATTCCGTTTCATTCCGCTTTGATATTCGCCGCCTTCACAATGGCAGCGTATCTTTCAATCTCTCGCGCCAGAAAGACGCCAAGCTCTGACGGCGTGCTTCCCACCGCAGTGATCAGATGAACCTCGGCAAGCTTGGCTCGCATGCCCGGATCGCGCAGCGCCGCCGCGAGGGGCGCGTAAATCCGATCGACAATCGCAGAATCGATCTTGGCGGGCGCGAACATGCCGTACCAGACGGTCATGTCCACGTTCTTGAGCTCCGGATGCTCCGCCAGGCTCGGCAGGTCGGGGGCAAGCGGTGAGCGCGCGCGTTCGCTCGTGCCGAAAATCTTGACGGAGCCGTTGCGATAGGGAGGCAGCGCGAGATTCAGAGGAAGCACCGCAAGATCGATCTGGTTGCTGATCAGGTCCGTCACGATCTGCGGCGCCGCCCGATAAGGCACATGCACCATGTGCACCTTGCCCTCGACGTTGATCATCTCGCCGAGCACCTGCAATGAGGTGCCGACCCCGGAACTCGCATAGCTCAACTTGCCGGGATTGGCATGCAGGAATGCCATCAGCTCGGAAATATTGTTGGCCGCCAGATCTTTCTTGCCCACCAGCACCAGCGGTGCGGTGCCGATCAGGCTGATCGGTTGAAAATCCTTTTGGCTGTCGTACTGGACGACCGTGGGCTGCACCAGCTTCGCAACTGCCATGGTATTCTCGACCGCGAAGAGGAGCGTATAGCCGTCCGGCTGCGCACGCGCGGCGCGCTGGGTTCCGATCACCCCGCCGGCGCCGGTCACATTCTCGATAACGATCTTTTGCCCGAGGCGCTCGCCGAGCGTATCGCCGATCACCCGCGCGACTGCGTCGACGCCGCCGCCCGCCGCATAGGGTACGATCAACGTGATGAGGCGCGACGGATAGTCCTGTCCAAAGCCGGCCCCGGCGAATCCAAGCGCTGCGATAAGGACCAAACAAATTCGAGACCCACGCATCCAAAACCTCCGTTTGCATTGAGCCGGCGCTTTTTAATCATGATGCTGCTACGAACCTTGCGATCGAGTCCATAGCAATTGCAGGAGGCTTTGGATGTCCGACGACCTTTGGCGTTGGGATGCGGTGAAATTGGCGCATGCAATAAGGACACGTCTCGTATCGAGCAGGGAGGCTGTGGCGGCCTGTCTTGCCAGGCTCCAGTCAATCAATCCCCGCGTGAATGCCGTCGTCGAAACGCTCGCCGAGGAGGCACTCGGGCTCGCCGAGCAAGCTGATCGCGAATTGGCGAAGGGGGCAACAGGCCCGTTGCTGGGAGTGCCCATCACAACGAAGATCAACACCGACCAGAAGGGCTGCGCAACGACAAACGGGGTCGCCGCGTTCGCGAACCTGATTGCGGATGAAGATGCACCTTCGATCGCCAATCTGCGTCGCGCCGGCGCGATTGTCATTGGCCGGACCAACGCTCCCGAATTCTCCTGGCGCTGGTTCACCGACAACGAATTGTATGGGGAAACCCTCAATCCGTGGAATCCGCAACGCACCTGCGGTGGATCGAGCGGCGGGGCGGCGGTGGCGGTCGCCACCGGCATGTGCCCGCTGGCGCAGGGAACCGATTTCGGCGGCTCGATCCGTCATCCTGCACTGTGCTGCGGTATCGCAGGACTTCGTCCAACTTTGGGACGAGTGCCCGCCCACAACGCGACCACGGGCGATCGGCCGATCACGGCGCAATTCATGGCGGTGCATGGTCCTCTCGCGCGGCGCGTGGGCGACCTCGGACTGGCGCTGCGCGCAATGGCGCCCGGTGATGTGCGGGACCCCTGGTGGGTGCCTGCACCGTTCGCGGGTCCCACACCCGCAAGGCCCATCCGCGTGGCTCTCCTGGACAGCGACCGCCGGGCAGGCCTTGACGCCGACATCGCTGATGCACTGGAGGCGGCCGCCACCTGGTTGGCAGATGCAGGCTATGTCGTGGAGAACGTGCAAGCGCCCTCCATCGAGGAAGCCTCGCATCTATGGTGCACGCTGGTGCTCAACGAAGCAAAGCTCGCAATGATTTCGCAAATCAATCGATACGGAGGCGCAGCCATCCGCAAGACCGGCGCGTTGATGGTGGCACAGGCGCCGCAGACCGATTTTCCTTCATTCCTCAAGGCGCTGGGCCGGCGGGCGACCTTGTTGCGAGAGTGGCAGCTGTTCCTTGAGCGCTACCCGCTCATCCTTATGCCGAGTTGCCGAGAACCCGCGTTCGAACTGGGGCTTGATCAGGAAGATGATGCCGCAATGAAACGCATCTTTGCGGCCATGACCCCCATCCTCGCCACTGCTGTTCTTGGATTGCCGAGTGTCGCGGTTCCGACAGGGGTACGTAACAACATCCCGCTTGGCGTGCAGCTTGTCGCCGGCCGCTTCCGCGAGGACCTTTGCCTGGACGCCGCAGAGATCATCGAAAGCCGCGCCGGGACCTTTACTCCGATCGATCCAACGTCGAAGGATCGACTTCTGCCGGCATGAATTGTCAAATTTCGCGCCCTGACATTGAACCAGTTTCCCGCTGGCCGCGACTAAACTCCGAACGGTTTTGGCGATTTTCCCCGGGGAACAACCTTGTCTTTGGCCAGCTCGCACGCTCAGTCGTCGGCCTTGACGGCGGTCGGAAGCTGCCTTGGAATATACTTAATACTTGCTGTCGCCTACCAGTGGTTCGTGGAGCCGGTGGCAAAGATCGCTGCCGCAAAAATGGCGATCCCTGAGGCTGCGCCTTTGGCGTACTCTGCTCCGCCGGCCGCTCAACCCGTGTCGCCTATACCCGCTCCAACGAAACGATCGCGGTCGATCCCCGTTTCGGGCGCCGCAGCGACACCAGACACTGCTGTTGTTCCGCAGAAGCGCTCGCGATCGATCACCGTTTCGGACACCGCAGCAACACCAGATATGCTCCTGTTCCGCAGAAGCGATCGCGATCCATCACCGTTTCGGACACCGCAGCAACACCGGATAGCGCCGATACGTCCGCTGCTGTGGCACCAAATACGTCCGCTGCTGTGGCACCAAAAAAGGCTCCAAGAAAGCAGGCGGCTGGCGCGACCGGTCGCCGTGAGCACTCCGCCAGAGCTTACCACAACCCGTTTGATTTTATGTTCCACGGGTTTCGTCCCTTCTGACCGGAGCCTGGCTCTGGATTGCATGCGACGGCGTGACTTTGTCGGAGTTCTCGGCGGCTTGGCCGCTGCTTGGCCGTTTGCCGCATTCGCACAACCAGCACCGCTACCTCGAATAGGCATTTTGTCACCGGGCCGCGGCGAGCTTGGGGATTCCACCCTCGATAATGTCAATGCCTTCGCGCAAGCACTGCACCAGCTGGGTTACACCGAAGGGCAGAACATCGTCATTGAGCGCCGTTATGCTGAATTCAGCGCTGATCGGCTCAGTGCGCTGGCAGCCGACTTGACAGGTCGCAAGCTCGCTCTCGTCGTCGCATTCAGTACGACCGCGGCGCGCGCAGCCAAGCAAGCGACCAGCACAATCCCTATCGTTGCGATCGCCATGGCCGATCCGGTCGCCGACGGGTTGGTCGCGAGCCTTGCCCGACCCGGCGGGAATGTTACCGGGACGACCTTTCTCGGCCCGGAATTGATCGCCAAGCGCCTGCAGCTGCTGCGGGAAGTTGTCCCGGGCCTGTCCCGTGTTGCTGCCCTCTGGCATCCCCATGCGTACAGCGAACGCACCATGGCGGGCGTCGTGAATGAAATCGAGGTCGCCGCCCGAACCTTGGGAATGCAGCTGCAACTCGTGGCGGCGGCCAGTCCGGACGACCTTGCCGGCGCATTCACCGCCATGGCCAGAGAGCGCGCCGAGGCGCTCATTGTACTGCCGAGCCCGATGTTGTTCGGCGAATACCGGCGCATCGCCGCCATCGCGACGGGCAGCCAACTTCCCGCAATGGGCGCAGCGCGGGAGTTCGCGGATTTTGGAGGCCTCATGGCCTACGGAGCGAACCTGCCCGATCTTGCCCGGCAGACCGCGCCATACGCGGACAAAATTCTCAAAGGGGCAAAGCCCGCGGACTTGCCCGTCGAGCAGCCGACCAAATTCGAGCTGGTCGTCAATCTGAAGGCAGCGCGGGAGCTTCATCTGACGATCAGCCGCGAATTCCTCCTGCTCGCCGACGACGTGATTGAATAAGGCGCGCAGCAGATGCGCACGATCGGTTTCAACTCGACCGGAAAGCGCCTACTATCCGGCGTCAGTTGATGGTTCATTCGAGATTGGGAGTGCTGCCATAACGGAGGTCGCGATGAGTTATACGCTCGATGATTTTTCCACGGATACCCGCGCTTTCCTCAAAGCGCAGCCTCTCGCTGATGCTCTGCCGCAAATTGCCGACCGGCTCTCGCGGCTTCTCGGCAATTCAGGTTTTGTTGCGCAAACCTTCAACGATGCCATGCCGCCGGGAAAGACGGTTCTGCATCATGATCCGGAACTGGATTTCTACGTTCTGGCCCACGTCCAGGAAGGCGGCAAGACAGGCAAGCCGCACAGTCACGGCGCGTCCTGGGCCGTCTACGGCAATGCCAGGAACGTGACCGAGATGACCGAGTGGCGTCGGATCAATCCGGAAAATGCAGACCATGCCGAACTGGTCGCTGCGAGCAAATACAGCCTGCGGCCGGGGGATACCAGGGCTTACGGTCCGGGAGTTATCCACTCCACCGCGCATCCGGAGAAGGCATGGGTCATCCGCGTCACCGGCACCGATCTCGACAAGCTTCCCCGCTACCGCTTTGGCAAGCAGGACAGGATTCTGGAACAGGTTTGATTCATTCCTTTCTAATTTTATTGTCAGGATGACGCTTCGACGCGCATAACCGCTCAAAATTTCAGCTCCTGGCCCTCCTTCACCGGTTCGGCGAAATGCTATACCGGAAGCGGGGGCTGCGCCTGTCTCGCCAATGCTCCACGGCCTTCAGAGGATCGCCATGCCAAACGCATTTCGGCCGCTCACACGGCTGCTGCCTGTTCTCGTCGCCCTGTTCGGGTTCGTCTTGGCCACACCGCAGGTCAAGGCAGAGGACAAGGTGCTGCGCGTGGGAACGCTCAAGCTCATCCACGGCATCACCGTCTACTATTACGAGAAGTTCGTCCCCGCCGGCTACAAGGTGGAAATCATCCCGTTTGAAAGCCCGACCGACGGCAAGAATGCGGTGCTCACCGGCACCGTCGATACCTGTATCCACGGCATCGCCGCGTTCCTGCTTGGCGCCGGCGCCGACGAGCCGATGCGCATTGTTGCCAATGCCAATAACGGCGGCATGGCGGTCATGGCCGGGGTGAATTCCGGCATCAATTCCATCAAGGACCTCAAGGGCAAAAAAGTCGCGATCTGGCCGGGCTCGACGCAGGAGGCAGTGATCCTCGAACGGCTGCGCATGGAAGGCATGAGCATCAAGGATATCCAGCCGATCCGGCTGCAGTTCAGCGATATGGCCGCGGCGCTCGCGCGCGGCGATGTCGATGCCTATGTCGGCGCCGAGCCGGGGCCCGGCATCAGTCTCGCCAACGGCACCGGCAAACTGGTCGAATACCCGTATTCGACGCCCATCGGTCCGCTCAACATGATCCTCAATGCCAGCGAGAGCGCGATCAAGCAAAATCCCGAGCGCATCAAGCTCATCGTCGAC
Organism: uncultured Alphaproteobacteria bacterium; assembly: GCA_963817135.1. Lineage (GTDB taxonomy): Bacteria > Pseudomonadota > Alphaproteobacteria > Rhizobiales > Xanthobacteraceae > VAZQ01. The sequence goes on from CAWFNG010000006.1 coordinate 9,299, forward strand.
ATGCACCGCCGGGCCGCCGACTACCTGATGAGCCACCCGCAGGAGATGATCGACCTCGCCATGCAGAAGCTCGGCCAGCAGAGGAAATCCATCGAGCTTGCGCAGCCCAACGTGGAACTCGCCTGGAAGCTCGACGACCTTTTCATCGAGCGCGCCAAGGCCTATGCCCGGCTGATGTTCGAGAACAAGCAACTGCGCCAACAGCCCGATGTCGACCGCTACGTCACCAGGCAATTCATGTAACGGTGAACGGGCATTCGTAGCCCGGCTTGAGCCTCTTTGCTCAAGCCGGGGAATTGCCCCCCGGATTTCGTAAGAACGAAATCCGGGCTACATATTCCGAAAAGCTGAGCGGCAATGCGGAATACACAAGAAGCTGCTCCACGACAGGCACTCGATTGACCGAGCAGGCCAGCGCGCTCGCAGGCGCGGCGCAACGCGCCGAGCCGGAAGCGCCGGTCACCGCCCGCCGGCGACGGCAATTGCTCGCGGAGGCGCGGGCCGTTGCGCTCGGACTGGGCTTTCCAATTCTGCTCGTGGCCTTGTGGCATTTGGCCGTCGCCTATACCGGCACGCGGCTCATTCCGTCGCCACGCCAAGTCGCCGTGATGATGTACGACTTCACCTTCGGCGGCATCTATGACGATGCTTTCAGCGCGACCATCTTCACGCATATCTGGAAATCGATGCAGCGCGTCTACGGCGGATTCTTTCTGGCGGCGCTGGTCGGCATTCCGCTTGGACTGATGATCGGCCGCATCAAGGTCGTGCGCGAGCTGCTCGACCCGACCATCAATATCCTGCGGCCCATTCCGGTTACGGCATGGCTGCCGCTGTCCATGATCTTCTTCGGGCTCGGTCCCAATGCGGCGATCTTCCTGGTCTTCCTCGGGGCATTTTATCCGATCCTGCTCAATACGGTTTTCGGCGTGCGCTCCGTCGACATGCGTCTGTTCGAAGCCGCCGCCATGCTCGGCTGCACGGGGTCGGCGATGTTTCGCCAGGTCGTCTTTCCAGCGTCGCTGCCGGCGATCTTCAGCGGGCTGCGCATCGCCCACGGCTTTGCCTGGATTCTCATTGTGGTCGGCGAGATGACCGGCGTGCCGACCGGGCTCGGTTCGGTGGTCATGGACGGCCGCACACTGTCGCGCACCGACCTCGTCGTGACCGGCATGATCGTCATTGGCGCATGCGGGTTCATCACCGACCGCATCATTGTAATGATCAGCAACCGCGTCCTGAGCTGGAGCCCGCAGCACCATGCGTGAGCCGCAAGCGCTCGTCGGACTGCGCGGCGTGACCAAGCGCTTTCCCGTGGGTGCGGGGGAAATCGAGGCGCTTGCGCGCATCGATCTCACGATCGTGCAAAGGCAGTTCGTCTGCCTGATCGGCGCCTCCGGCTGCGGGAAGTCCACGCTCTTGCGCGTTGTTGCCGGCTTCGAAGAGCCGACAACCGGCGAGGTTTCGGTGCACGGCAAAACCATTACCGGACCGGGCAGCGATCGCGGAATGGTGTTTCAGGATTACGCGTTGTTTCCCTGGATGACGGTACGGCAGAATATCGGCTTTGGACCGCGCCAACGCGGGCTCCTACGCAGCGAGATCAATGCCCTTGCCGACGAATTCATGAAGCTCGTCGGTCTCGAGCGCTTTGCCGACCGCTACCCGAGCCAGCTTTCCGGCGGCATGAAGCAGCGTGTCGCCATTGCCCGCGTGCTCGCCAACGACGCAAACGTGCTGTTGATGGACGAGCCGTTCGGCGCGCTTGACGCGCTCACCCGCGAGCAGCTGCAGCGCGAGCTCCTGCAAATATGGGCGCGCACCGGCGTCACCGTCATTTTCGTGACGCACTCGGTCGAGGAAGCCGTGCTGCTCGCCGATCGGGTGCTGGTGATGAGTGCGGGGCCGGGGCGGATCGAAAACGACATCGTCATCGACCTGCCGCGGCCGCGCGACGTCGCCTCCCCGGAATTCAACGCGGTCAGACGCGATGTCGCGCGCCGCCTTACCAGCCATCTCGCACCGGCGCGCACCCTCGACCCGACGACGGTGCATTAACCGTGAACGCCATCTACCGCGGTATGGACCGTCCGGCGCTCGATGCGGCCTACAACAACAGTGCCGCGGTCGCGGACAGCCCGGAATGGCTGGCGCGCTGGCGTGAGCGAAGCGCAGCGGTTCGCGCGTCAAGCGGGGCCAAGCTCGACATCGCCTATGGCTCCCGGCCGCGGACCCGCTTTGACTATTTTCCCTGCGGTGCGCGGCAGGCGCCGCTCTTTGTCTTTATCCATGGCGGTTACTGGCAGCGCAACGAGAAGGAAACCTTCGCCTTCGTTGCCGAAGGGCCGCGTCCCCACGGCATCGATGTCGCGGTTCCCGGATATACGCTGGCGCCGCAGGCGCGCCTCACCGAGATCGTCGAAGAGATCCGCGCCGCGCTCACCCACCTGACGCGGCATGCCGATGATTTCGGATTCGATCGCAATGCCTTGTTTGTCGGCGGCTGGTCGGCCGGCGGACATTTGACCGCAGCGGTCGCAAATCATCCCGCCTTTCGCGGCGGCATGCCCATCAGCGGCATATTCGATCTTGCGCCGATCGCGCTCAATTACCTCAACGAGAAGCTGTCACTTGATGCAATCGAGATTGCTGCGCTCAGCCCGCTCAACAATCTGTCAGATCAAAGCCCTCCGCTGCGTCTCGCGGTCGGCGCTTGCGAATTGCCGGAACTCAAGCGGCAATCCGCGACGTTTGCCGATGCCGCGCGGGCGCGCGGCCTGCCGGTTCGATTGACCGAACTGCCCGGCCACCACCACTTCTCCATTCTCGACGAGATCGCGCGCCCGGACGGCGCATTGACCCGCCAGCTCGTGGAACTCATCGCCGCGGCGGCATGAGTAAGATGGTGATGTCGCCCTTACACGCCGTGCATCCAATCGGGGTGGCTCAGCATGTTCATGCCCATCAATCCCAGGATAATGACGACGATCACCGCCGTCATGATCCACATGACGCGCATTTCTGATTTTTCTTCGTTTTGTTCGTTTTGCTCGGTCATCTGATTTCTCCTCGGGTGGTTTGCGCGAGACGCGCGCCGTCCCGGAGAAATCTAATCCCTCCCGATTACACCAGCCTTACGAATGCGCCGGAGTCGCGCGCGAGTGCTTAAATTAACGAAAGCGCGGCTCGAAGCCGTTCCTGGTCGCAGCGATGTAGCCGGCGAACGGATAGCCCACGTGGCAGGGCAGCGTTAATGCATCGGCCGCGGCGCACTGCTCCAGTACCATGCGGCGGCTTGCGCGTGCCTGCTCAACATCGGCATTCTTGGGGAAATTCCAGTGCGGATAATAGATTTGCAGGAGATGGTGAAAGACATCGCCAATGAAGATCGCGCGCTGGCCCTTTGAATGCAGCTTGAATACCACGTGGCCGGCAGAATGGCCCGGTGCCGGCACGATTTCCAGGTGATCGCTCAAGACGTGCGGCCCGGTTACCAGGTCGGCGCGCCCGGCGTCGACGATCGGCAGCACGCACTCGCGAAAGGTGCCGAACTCGACCGGCGCGGTCTGCGGGTCGGCGTCGGCTTTCAGGTAATATTCGAAATCCGGTTTGGAGAACACATAGCGCGCATTGGGAAACGTCGGCACCCAGCGCCCGTCGCGCAACTGCGTGTTCCAGCCGACGTGATCGTGATGCAGGTGCGTGCACATGACGAGGTCGATCTCGTCGGGCCGCGCGCCGGCCGCCGCAAGGCGATCGAGATAGGGGGTGCTGAGCATGTTCCAGAACGGCCGCGTGGGCCGCGATTTCTGATTGCCGCAGCAGGCGTCGATGAGGATTTTCTGCCTGCCGATCTGCAGGAGCCAGCTGTGCACGCTGAGCTTGATCAGGCCCGTGGCAGCATCATAGTGGTTGGGTGCGAGCCAATGCCCGTGCTGCGCAAGGATATCATCGCTCCATTCTGGAAAAAGGTCGCGCGGTCGATAGACCGGAAGATAGGTCTCCTCGATCCGCGCGATTGTCGCCTCACCGACCGAAAACACCGTCATGTGCCGCTCCCAACGTCGCTCGCGCTGCTCATGCTGCGCTGCGCCCAGGCCACAATGTCATCAAACAATCGCCAGCCGTCATTGCGCGCTGATATGGGCGGCGCGGGCGAGGTCGTGCGCGATTACCGCTTCCTTGGCAATGCGCGCATCGAAATCTTCCGGCGTCATAACCATCGGCTCGACGCCGAGTTTTGCAAATCTCTCCTTCACCGTCGAGCTCTCGATTGCTTTCACCGTCTGCGCATGGATCGCTGCCACAATATCGCGCGGGGTTTGCCTGGGGACGAGGGCGCCGATCCAGAAATCGAAATCGGAATTGGCAAAACCGGCTTCCAGCGTCGTTGCGACGTTCGGCAAAGCGGAGGCGCGCCGGGAGCTGCTCACCGCCAGTGCCAGCAGTTTTCCATCGCTGATGAACGGCAGTGCAACCGATATCGGACAAAAATAGAAATCGACGCGGCCGGCGAGCACTTCGGTCAGCGCTTCCGGTGCGCCCTTGAACGGAACCAGTTGACCTTCGAACCCAGCCGACAAACGGAAGCGTTCGGCGGTCAGATGCGGAGGCGTTCCGATGCCGGCGGCCGCATAATTGATCTTGCCGTGACTGGCCTTGGCAGCAGCGACGAGCTGCCCCACGCTCTTGATGTCCTTTTCCGGAGAAATGACCAATACGAGAGGGACGCTGCCCAACGGCGTAATACCGGAAAAATCCCGCACCGGGTCATATGGCACGTTGAGCTGGATGGCAGGCACCGTCACCAATGCATTGGAGTGAGACAGAATGGTATGGCCATCAGGCTCGGACTTGGCGACAGCATTGGCGCCGACGGTGGTGCCCCCTCCGGTGCGATTGTCGATCACCACGGTGTGGCCGGTCTGCGCCTGCACCGCCTCGAATACGGTGCGCGGGACGAGGTCGGTCGCGCTGCCGGCAGCGTAGGGGACAATGACGTGCACGGTTTTCGTCGGCCACGCCGCGGCCTCGGCGTGCGCCATCATATTGGTGCCCGCAGCAAATACCGGGATTGAACACAAGCCCGCTTTGACCAGATCGCGTCGATTTACCCGCTCGCTCCGCTTTCTGCAACCGTTATGGAGCGCAATGTGCTTTCAATCGCCCTGCCGCGCAACCCTGCCGCCAATTGCCGGTTGGGTCGAGCCCTTTGCGAGACCCAACGCCTTTCGGTACGAGTCGGGTCTCATAAGAACGCGACCCGCCCACCAGACGATCACTGCCAGCTCACAGGAGTCAACATGGCCAAGATCACGCGCATCAATCCGGACGGCATTTCCAAACCGTTCTCCAACTATTCGCACGTGGTGACCGCGGAGGGCGCGCAGAAGCTTGTCTTTTGCGCCGGCCAGGTTGCCGCCGATGTCGACGGAAAAGTGCTACCGCCCGACGATTTCGATGCCCAGGCGAAGATGGTCATGGCCAATCTCACCAAGGCGCTGGCTGCCGGCGGTGCAAAAATATCCGACGTCACCAAGATCACCATCTACATTTGCAATCCGCACGACGTGCCGAAAGCACGCGGAATTCTGCAGAGCTATTTTGCCGGCAACCCGCCCGGCAGCACGCTTTGTATCCTGCGCGGGTTGGCCAATCCCAATTTTCTGCTGGAGATCGAGGCGATCGCGGCAGTGTAGTCGCCGCTGGAGCTGTCGTGCCGCGCATTTCGCCTCGCATCAAAATCGACCGGTTGCTCGCGCGGCTTACGACGTTCAATCGGATCGGCGCCTTGCCCGGCGGCGGCAATTGCCGGCTGGCACTCTCCGACGAGGATCGCGCCGGGCGCGACCTTCTGGTCGATTGGATGCACAGCGCCGGTATGGCGGTCGCCGTCGATGCCATCGGCAACATCATTGGGTTGCGCAGCGGACGCGAAGATGCCGCGCCGGTGATGTTCGGATCGCATATCGACACCGTCGCCACCGGCGGGCGATATGACGGTGTCTACGGCGTGCTGGCGGGATTCGAGGCGATGGAGTCGCTTGCGGATGCCGGCATCGTCACGCGCCGTCCGCTGGCGCTGGTTGCCTTCACAAACGAAGAGGGCTCGCGCTTTTCGCCCTATGCCATGGGCAGTCTTGTGTTCGTTGGCGGGCTCGCTCTGGCCGACGCCTACGCCATCCGCGGCATTGATGGAACGACCGTCGGCGCGGAGCTCGCACGCATCGGCTATGCCGGAACGACCAAGCCCGGCGCTTGCAAGCCGCACGCCTATCTGGAATTGCACATCGAGCAGGGGCCGATCCTGGAGGAAGAGGGCTGTGCCATCGGTGCGGTGGAGGCAATAACCGGACTGTCGTGGATAGAGCTCACCGTCACCGGCCAGGCGGCACACGCGGGAACAACTCCCATGCATCGGCGGCGCGATGCCGCCCATGGCGCTGCCGAGATCGCGCTGTTCGTGCGCCAGCTCGTCACCGAGATCGGCGGCCAGGCCAGGGGGACGGTTGGCCGCATCGAGCTTCATCCCAATCTCGTCAACGTGATCGCCGAACGCGCCGTGTTGACCGTCGATCTGCGCAACAGCGATGCAAGCGCGCTGCACGAGGCCGAGCAACGGCTTGGGGAATTTCTTGCGCGCCTCTCGTCGCAGCAGCAGATTTCCATCGATACTCGCAGCCTCGCAAGCTTCGCGCCGGTAAGTTTTCCAGACGAGATGGTAGAACTGGTGGAAGAAACAGCGCGCAAGCTCGATCTACGTTGCCGCCGGCTTCCTTCCGGCGCCGGCCATGACGCGCAGATGATGGCAAGGCTCTGCCCTGCCGGCATGATCTTCGTGCCGAGCGTGGGTGGATTGAGCCACAACATTCGCGAGGACACCCGGCCCGAACATCTCGCGGCCGGGGCCGACGTGCTGCTGCACAGCGTGCTGCGACTCGCGGAGTAGGCTCGATCTACTGCGCAACCCAGCCGCCGTCGATCGAGAGCGCCGCCCCGGTGATGGTCGCGGCCTCCTCGCCACACAGGAACACTGTCAAGGCGCCGATCTGTTCCGGAGAAGTGAAGCGCAGCATCGGCTGTTTCTCGCGCAGCAGATCCTCCTTGGCCTGTTCGACCGATATACCGGTCTCCTGCGCCTTGGCCTCGACCTGCTTCTGCACCAAGGGCGTGAGCACCCAGCCCGGACAAATGGCGTTGCAGGTAATCCCGCTGTTCGCGGTCTCAATGGCAACCACCTTGGTGAGCCCGACCAGCCCGTGCTTGGCGGAGACGTAGCCAACCTTCTCGCCGCTGGCGACAAGCCCGTGCGCCGAAGCAATATTGATGATGCGGCCGAAGTCGCGCCGCTTCATGTCGGGCAGCGCGGCCTTGATGGCGTGAAAGGAAGCAGACAGATTGATGGCGATAATGGCATCCCAGCGATCATCGGGAAAACTCTCAACCGGAGCTACGTGCTGAATGCCAGCATTGTTGACGAGAATGTCGAGCGCGCCGAATTCACGCTGCGCAGCTTCGACCATGCCGCGGATTTCGGCGGGCTTCGACACGTCTGCCGGAGAATAGCCGACCTTGACTCCGTGCTGCTCGGCCAATTCCTTGCGCAATTTGTCAATTGCGGCTTGCTCGCCAAATCCATTGAGCATCACCGCAACCTTTTGCTGCGCCAAGGCGCGGGCGATGCCGAGCCCAATGCCGCTGGTCGAGCCGGTGACGACCGCTGTTTTGCCTGTCAGCATGCACAACTCTCCCAATAGTCCGCGCCGCAACTAGCGGGCGGAACTTCTGTTCCGACATCCGGTTTAATGCACGAGAATGGAGGCGGCGTCATGTACATTGTGGAAACACTGAAGAAAACGTTTGAATCCGTAACCGGCCGGAGAAAGCCGTCCATCCAGGCTCTGCGCAAGTACGGCCATGACGCCGGTTACCCCCGTCGCGGCGCCAGCACATGCGCCAGCGTCGGCACAATGCCGGCGCGCAGGAACACCATCACCAGCATCACAATGAGTCCCAAAACCATGTGCTCGTAATCGTGCAGAACCGTCAGCGTCTGCGGCAGCACGGTGAGGACTGCGGCGCCGACGAGTGAGCCGGTGACCGAGCCCATGCCGCCGAGCACCACCATGGCGACAAGCTCGATGGAGCGCAAAAAGCCGGCGACGTCCGGGGTGATATGGCCGTTGAGCAGCGCAAAATACGAGCCGGCAACCGAGGCGTAGATCGCGGAAATCACGAAGATCGCCAGCTTTTTGTTGGCCGTGGAAATGCCGAGCACGCGCGCGGCAATTTCACTGTCATGGATGGCGCGCAGCGAACGGCCGGTCGGGCTGTCCAGCATATTGAGCGCGAGTGCGGCGCCAAGGAGAAATGTCGCGGCGGAAATCCAGTACCAGATTTCGGCGCTACGCAACGGTGTCCCGAAAAGCACCAGTCGCGGCACCGTCATGCCGTCAGGCCCGCCGGTAAAGCGCGCCTCATTGGTGAAAACGATTGCCAACAGCAGGCCGAAGCCGAGCGTGGCAACCGCGAGGTAGTGGCCGCGCAGGCGCAGGATCGGCCTGCCGACGAGAAAGCCGAGGAGGGCAGAAATTGCAGCACCGGCTATCAGCGACAGCCAGGTCGGTGCCCCGAGATGGGTCGGGCCGACCGCGACGGCATAGGCGCCGATGCCCATGAAGCCTGCGTGGCCGAGGCTCACCTGCCCGGCAAAACCCATGAGCAGGTTCAAGCCGAGGACCGCAAGCGCGAACACGAAGACCAGCCCGGCAACCCGGTAGTAATAGGCGGAGGGAAAGAACAGCGGCAGCACGACGACAAGCGCCGCCATCGCGCCGACCGGGATGAGACGGTGCACAAACGGCAGCGCCATTACACGCGCTCGAGCGGCGGCTTGCCGATCAAGCCGTGCGGCATGGCGAAGAGAACGAGGAGGATAATCACAAAGGCGACGGCATCCTTGTATTGCGATGACAGATAACCGGCGGCGAAGGCCTCGAACAATCCGAGCAGAACCCCGCCGAGCGCTGCTCCGAGCGCGCTGCCGATGCCGCCGAGCATGGCGGCTGCAAATCCCTTGAGCGCCAGCAGCGTTCCGGTGTCGTAGCTGGTGAATGTCAGCGGCGTGACCAGCACGCCGGCGATCGCTCCCATTCCGGCAGAAATGGCAAACGCAAGACCAACAATTGCGCGCGTATTGATGCCGACAAGACGCGCAGCCATTGGATTGGCGGCGGTTGCCGCAACCGCCTTGCCGAGCAGAGTGCGATCGATGAACAGCCACAACAGCGCAAGGATCGCCAGGGTGCCGGCGAGCACCACCAGGGTTTGCGGCAGGATGGTCGCGTTGCCGACGTGAATTGGATCGCTGCCGAACCAGGGCGGCAGGCTGTGGAAGCCCTTGTCGAAGAGCACCTGCGCGCTGCCGCGCAAAAAGATCGACGCGCCAATGGTGATGATGATCAGCACGACCGGGCTCGTGGCACGCGCCGGTTCGATGGCGAAGCGGTGGAGAGCGAGGCCGACGGCAACGGTTGCGGCGACGGCGAGGCAGCCGGCGAGTACAAGCGGCACGCCGGCAATGCCGAGAAAAACCGTAATCATCCCGCCCAGCATCACGAACTCGCCCTGTGCGAAATTGATGACGCCGGATGCGTTGTAGATGAGCGTGAAGCCGATGGCGACGAGCGCGTAGATCGCGCCCACGGTCAACCCGGAAAGCGTGAATTGCAGGAGCGAGGGCATGGATCGGATGACGGAGGACATAGATCAGAGGTCAGACGTCAGACGTCAGAGATCAGACATCTGACATTCGACATCTGATCTCCGACCTCTGTCATCTGTTCTCCGCTACTAATGTCCAGTCGCCGCCTTTGATTTCGAGCATGCGGAACGCGGTGAGATCAAGGCCCAGATGGTCGGACGGCGACATGTTCACGATCCCTCCGGTGCCGACGAAGTTCCTGGTCTGCTCGATCTGATCGCGCACCTTTCCCGCGTCAAAGCTGCCTGCGCGCTTTGCCGCCTCGACGAAGATCATCAGGGCATCATAGGCGTGGCCGCCGAAGGTCGAGACGGGCTGGCCGGTCTTTTGCTGATAGACGTGCGTGTAGCTCGTCACCACCTGCTTCTGCGGGTCGCTGTCGGGAAGCTTGTCGGCCACCAGCAGCGCCGCGGCCGGCAGGCGCACACCCTCGGCCGCCGGACCGGCAAGCTCGATGAACTGCTTGGAGGCGACGCCGTGGCTCTGATAAAGCGGCAGCGTAATGCCGAGCTGGCGATAATTGCGGGTAACGATGGCGGGGCCCTGGCCGAAGTCCGCATTGATCACCGCCTGCACGCCGGACTTGCCTTTGATGTTGGTAAGCTGCGGGGTCGTGTCGCTGTCGCGTGGCCCGTAGGATTCCTCGTGTGCAATGGCGATCCCCGCTTTGGGAGCAACGGCCACACACTGGTCGCGCATGGATTTGCCGAAGGCACCCGTCCCCCAGATAAGCGCAATGGTGGTGAGCTGGCGTTGCTTCAGATCCGCAAAAATCTTCTCGCATGCCATCCGGTCGGTATGCGGGGTCTTGAACACCCATTTGCGGACCGGCTCGATGACCTGGACGGCGCCGGCGAGCGAAATGAAGGGGATCTGCGCATCCTCGAACAGCGGCATCATCGCCAAAGTCGAGCCGGTCGTGCTGCCGCCGACCATGGCGCCGACCTTGTCCTCCTCGACAAGGCGCGTGGCAAAGGTGCGCGCCGCGTTGGCATCGGCACCATCGTCGTACACGGTGAGCTGCAACTGCTTGCCGTTGACCCCGCCTTTGGCATTGATGTCGGCGATGTAGATTTCGAGCGTTTTTTTCTCGGGATCGCCGAGGAACGATGCGGGACCGGTGACCGAGAGCACCGAGCCAAGCTTGAATTGTGCCGCCGCTTCGCTCACCGCGCCGATGCCCGCCACACAGGATGCGAGCGCGACGGCAAACCTCAAAGTCCTCGGCATGGACAATCTCCCCGTCGTTTTGCTGATCTTTTCCGACACGTTAGTTTAGAAAACCCATAGCGACAATCGGCAAAAGCTGAGCGATCGTAGCCCGGATGGAGCGCAGCGTAATCCGGGACCTCCCACCCCGCATTGCGCTGCGCTCGATCCTGAGCGTGTAGGGCGGAATAGCGCAGCGTATTCCGCCATCAAGTGTGATGCTTTATCGGCGCAATACGCTACGCTATTGCGCCCTACGAGTTGCGGGCTACAGCGGAATTGGAAGCAGCGGTTTCTTGCCCGCGTGCAACTGCATGTCCACGGCCGTGAGCAGCGCTGCCGTCCCGGCATAGTTGCCCATAAGCAGCACCAGATCGATCAGCTTGTTCGGCCCGAACAGAGAATTGGCGCGGGCAAACAATTCCGCCGAGACTTTGTGGTCACGCCAGATTTGCCGGCCAAGTTCGATGACGGTGGCCGCCGTCGCCTCGAGCCCGCCGGTGCTGCGGCGAAACTTGATGGCGTCGATGACCGCCTCCTCGACCCCTGCCGCCAATGCCTCCGGCTCGTGCGCGACCCATTCGAACTGGCTGTCCATCTCGCGCGCGGTCGTGAGAATGGCAATCTCGCGCACGCGGGCGCTCAGGCCCGCCTCAAATCGCAGATAGTGGTTGACAGCAGCAAGGTGCGCGGCCGCCTTGCTGCTGTAGAGCTGCACCCCGGCAGGGCCTTGCAGGCCGGCAAGGGTTGCGCCCGGCCTGGTGGCGCGGTCGTAGGCTCGTTTGCCGGCTTCGTCCAAATCCTCGCGGCTCGGCAGAGGCAGTCGAAATCCGGATTGCGGGTCGATGTCGGATGGCATGGTGCTCTCGTTCTCGATTAGTCAGCGTAGCCCGGATGGAGCGCCAGCGTAATCCGGGAAAACCCCCGCATGTTGCCTGGATAAGCCACTCAAATCGCAAGCCCTTCGGGCGGCCACGTGCCAATGCCAATTCTGCGACCGAAGCAAGTTTCGCAAGCCGCTAACGATGAAGAGATCGTTCGGGAGACGAAGCCCGGAAAATCGCCCGTGCAGAGAAAACAGCGAACAAGGGGACGCCGGGACACCTGGTAGCAGCTTCTCGGGCTTGGCATTTGCCCGACGTCCTGCACTCCTGGCATGCCCTTGCCGGGGGCGGATCACCGCAGCATAAACATTAAGAATCATGCCGGCCGGGTTTATGGATTCCGGGCTCTCAGCCTGCGCTGCGCTCCAGCCTCGCCCCGGAATGACACCGAGATTGGAAAAAAGCATGAACATCCAGACGCCGCCGCGCCACGGACACCAAAGCTGGGAAGAGGTGCGCACGCGGCTTGATCAGAATGCGCCGTTCTCGAACATGCATGGCACGCCCTACTACCGCGATGCCGTCTACGACCATTTCTCGAGAGAGGAATACGCGCGCCGCTATCGGGCGCTGCGCGACAAGATGGCGGCGCACAAGCTCGATTGTGTCATCGTGCCCGGGGGGCCGAGCCACTGGAGCTTCGGCGGCGGCATGCAATGGCTCACCGGCCATTGGGAATGGCACGCAATCGCCTCCTACGTGGTGGTCCCGCTCGACGGCGAGCCGACGTTGATCTTTTCCATGGGGGGCACCCACGCCGAAGCGTGCCGGCGCGAATGCGCCAACGCCTTGTCGGATGTCCGGCACAGCCGCAACGGCAAATATGCCGAAGTCATAGTCGAGCGCATCAGGGAGCTCAAGCTCGAGCGCGGACGCATCGGGCTCATCGAAATCGACGCACGCCACGCCGATTACCTCCCGGTCAACCAATACAATGTGCTGCGCGAAAGCCTGCCCGGTGCGGAACTCGTTTTCACCAAGGGATTCCTGCACGAGTTGCTTGTGATTCACAGCGAGGAAGAACTGGCCTGCGTGCGCAAGGCCGGCGTCCTTTGCGAGCGCGCCATGCAGGCGATGGTCGCGCGCGCCAAGCCGGGCGTGGCGGAATACGAGCTGCGCGCCGCCGCCGGCGCCGCCATTCTCGACGGCGGCGGGGACATCGATTTCCTCATTATCGGGACGACGCCGATGAGCGAGCCCGCCATGGTGTTCGGCAATCCGCGCCCGTCGCAGCGAAAGCTGCGCAAGGGCGACATCATCAACATGGAGCTGGCTGCCGGCTATAACGGCCTGTCCGCGCAGATCGGCTCGCCGATCACGCTCGGCGAACCGACGGAAATGGTGCGCAAGTTCTGGCAGGAGATCACGCTGCCCGGCTACCGGCGCATCATCGCCGAGATCAAGCCCGGCAATGCGACCGACAATATGCGGCTTGCAGCCAGGTTTTTTCGCGATCACGGCGTGCAGTCCCGCCCCACCCAGGTGCATGGGATCGACATCGTGACCGACAAGCCACATGTCTTTGCCGAGCGCACGGAGGCAGGCGCAACGGACAAGGAGTTGGCGCCGGGAATGGTCATCATGGCCGAACCCAATCCGATCACGGCGGACGGCATGTTCGGTATTTTCCTCGGTCACACCTTCATTGTAACCGAGCGCGGCCATGAATGCGTCGACAACTTTCCGCTCGAGATCGCCATTGCCCCCTGTTGATCCAACAACATCAGCACAATCGCCGTTCTGGCGGTTCTCGCTGCGCTTCTATCGGCAACCCGGCGTCGCCGATGCCTGCATTGCGCTCCAGGAGAAATCCGGCATAGACGTCAACCTGCTGATGTTTCTTCTTTGGCATGCGACGCAAAGCCGTGCGCTTTCCACCGCCGAAGTCAAAGAGCTGGAGCGGCGGATCGCTCCCTGGCGGGAGATGACGGTTGTTCCCTTGCGCACAATGCGGCGCGCGCTCAAATCTCCCGGCGGCCTGGTCGAGCCGGCTGCCGCCGAGGTTTTTCGCACCAGGGTCAAGGCGCTGGAACTCGAAGCCGAACGCCTGCAACAGGAAGCAATGTATGAGATAGTCGCAGCTTCGCTGTTGGGGCGGAAAGCGTCGAGCGCGCAAGAGGCAGCGCAAGCAAACATTGCGACCCTTGAAGCGAGCTGCGGTCGCGGCACTTTTTCAGCGGAAGCCACGCAAACGCTGTTCGCAGCGTTCAGCGATCTCAAGCACAAACCGGAGGACTGACCATGGACAAGGACACCTACGACCGCGGGCTCGCCATGCGACGGAACGTACTGGGCGAGGAATATGTCGATCGCGCACTCAAGAGCGCCGACGACTTCAACCGCGATTTTCAGCGCATTGTCACCCAGTACTGCTGGGGCGAGGCCTGGGGCGACAAGACGCTGAGCCCGCGCGAGCGCTCGATCCTCAACCTTGGCATGATCGCCTCTCTCGGCAAGATGGAAGAATTCCAGACGCACGTTCGCGGCGCGTTGCGCAATGGCCTTACGCCCGACGAGATCCGCGCGGTGCTCACGCAGATTGCGGTTTATTGCGGCATTCCCGTGGGTGTCGACTGCTTCCGCCTGGCCAAAGCCGTGCTCAGCGAAAGCAAGAAGGGCTAAGGCGTGTTCCGTGATTTGAAACTGCTATCTGCAGGAAGATCTGAGCCAACATTCTCAGATGCGGGGTGATGGTCTGAGCGGCCTTGTCAAGCAAGCCAATTTTCCACGTTAAGTCCTCGGATACGTTTGAACTCGCCGGTATTGTCGGTCACGATCGTGGCGCCGGTCGCAGAGGCGTGGGCGGCGATCAGCAGGTCGTTGCCTCCGATGGGCCTTCCGGCTGCGTCCAGGTTCGAGCGGATTACGCCGTATTCGGCGTCAGCGGGAACATCAAACGGCAGCACGTTGATTTCACCAAGGAGGTCTTCAACAGCCTTCAGCAGCCGTTTCGAGCCGCTCTTTGCGCATCCGTAGCGTAACTCAGCCGCCACGATTATGCTGGTGCAGACGTTGTCCTCGCCAACCTTGGCGATCCGTTTCGCAGCCCTGCCCTGCGGATTCTTGATCAGGTCGGAGATGATGTTCGTGTCCAGCATGTAGCGCGTCAAAGCACGTTCTCCGGCGGCGGCACAGGGTCGTCGATCTCCGGAAAATTCTCCATCAGCGGCTTCATTGTCTTGAGCAAGGCGAGGAGCCCACGCTTACGCACCGGCTCAATCACCAGACGTTCGCCGTCACGGTGCATGATCGCTTCGTCGCCCGGCAGTTCAAACTCCACCGGAATACGCACCGCTTGGTTGCGTCCATTTCGGAACAATCTGACGTGCCTCTGCTCCGGCATGATCCTACCCTGGCATATGCCGATAACATATGCCAGGACAGATGCAAATTCAATAGACCGGAACGGCCGCGAAGGTGTTCTTGGACCCGTATCTGCCTGGCCAAAGCCTCGCTCAGCGAGAGCAAGAAGGGCTAGCCTCAATTTGGGCTACGTAGCCGGATTGAACATTCATGCTCGCTTGGCGCTCAGGATTATTCATCCGGGAATCCCGATTCCTCACTGGCGCGCTAATGCTCGCACGACTGACTTAATCGGGTACGAGCAGCAACCGTGGTCAGAATAGTGCGGGTCGGCAGCGAGGCATTGCGCCTCCGGCAGGCCCAACTCCTTGCGCACCATATTCGTGCCAAGCACCATCGCCACCATCTTGTAGTTGGCATGCCGGCGGCCCATGCCTTCGCGGCCCATGCCGCAATCCGATGAAATGATCAGCCGCTCCGGCGGGATGTGCTTGAGCGCCGTGCGGATGAGCGCGGCAATGTCATCCGGCCGTTCGACCTGCAGGGTGTGATGATCGATCACCCCGATCACCACTTTCTTGTCCTTGATCGCTTCGCCGATCGCTTTGAGATCGCCGGGACCCGACGAGCATGTCTCGAATGTCAGGGCGTCGGCGTCCACCCGGTTGAGCGCATCAAGCGTGGGCTGATAGCTCTGAACGTCGCGGAAGATGCGCTGCTGGGAAGGGTTGCCCCAGCAGGTATGGCACCAGACCTCGGTCTTGCCGCGCAGCCCCTTGACCGTGTTGTTGAAGATTTTCCCGAGGTCATCGGCGTCAAGCTTGCCGAACGCCTTGCCGCGCGCCGGCACCATGTGAATCTGCGGCTCCTCCATCTGGATTACCGGGCAGCCGGCGTCGGCGAGCGCGTTAAGCTCCTGATTGAGGGCCTCGCTCAATGCCCAGGTGCGCTCGATGGGGTCTTTGTAATATTCGTCTTCGACCGAGGCTGCGAGCAATTCCGGCAGGATGGTTCCGAACTTGACGGGACGCGTGGTCATGCGCTGGGCGGCCTTCCACATGGCGGTGTATTGCAATCGTCCGCGCCCGACCGGCGCGACAATCCTGGGAAACACGCGCGCTTCCAGGAAATCGTGGAGGATGTGGCCGCGCGGATAGGCGACCGCGCCGACCTTGTAGGCTGTCGGTTGCGGCACCGGGGCAAATCCGTCCATATGGGTGAGCGGATAGCTTTGCCAGCTCATGCCGGCGACCTGCTCGTCGTAATGGGCGTCGCCGTCGGTGACGATATCGAGGCCCGCCGTCTCCTGCGCGCGCAGGAAGCAGGACACCGCGTCCTCGTACTGCTCGCGAAAACGCGAATTCATCATGGCTTCGAGGAAGCTCGCCGATCCCAAGCTTGCGCTGTACCAGGATGGCCGCGGCAGCGAGCCGATGATGGACGTGGGCAACAACGTATGCGCAGACGCCTTGAACATTTGTCCTCGCTTCTACATCGTATTTGGCACGGCCGGGCGGCAGTTTACCTCCCCCTGAAAGGGGAGGTCGACCGGCGAGCGAAGCGAAGGCGGTCGGGTGGGGGTCGCTGTTGCATCGCGATCAAGGACATCTTTGACCCCCACCCGGCGCTTCGCGCCGACCTCCCCCTTTCAGGGGGAGGTAATCCGAGTTTGCCGCTCGCATCGAGTCAATCGACATCCGCTCTACAGATCGTAGGCCTCGGACTTGGCGGGTGCCGCGGCCCTCACCAGCGCGCGGTCCGGCTCAGGCAGCGGCGCGCCGGAATCGCGAAAACGGTTGACGATGGGGTAGCGGCGGTCGCGGCCGAAATTCTTGAGCGTCACCTTGACGCCGGGCGCCGCTTGCCGGCGCTTATATTCGGCAAGGTTGAGCATGCGCTCCACTTGCATCACGGTCTCGCGGTCGAAGCCTTCCTCCACGATCTTTGCAATAGGCTCCTCGCGCTCGACCAGCCGCTCGAGGATGCGATCAAGCACGTCGTAAGGCGGCAGCGTATCCTGGTCGGTCTGGTTCTCGCGCAATTCTGCGGTCGGTGCCCGGCTGATGATGCTTGCCGGAATCACCTCGCCGTCAGGACCAAGCGCGTCGCCAGGGCGCCAGCCATTGCGCAGCCGCGCCAGGCGATAGACTTCGGTCTTGTAGAGATCCTTGACCGGGTTGAAGCCACCGTTCATGTCTCCGTAAAGCGTGGCATAGCCTACCGACATTTCCGATTTGTTGCCGGTCGTTACCACCATCAGAGCGAATTTGTTGGAGATTGCCATCAGAATGGTACCGCGTGCGCGCGCCTGCAGATTCTCCTCGGTGACATCGCGCGGTAGCCCTTGAAACAATGGAGCAAGCGCGCGTTCGAGCCCGAGCACGGCCTCTTCGATCGGCAGCACGTCGTAATGAACGCCGAGCGCCCTGGCTGTGCGCGCGGCGTCGTCGAGCGAGGTCTGCGAGGTAAAGCGATAGGGCAACATGACGCAACGCACGCGCTCGGCACCCAAGGCGTCGACCGCCAGCGTGGCGGCCAGCGCCGAATCGATACCGCCGGAAAGGCCGAGAACGACGCCGCGGAAACCGTTCTTGTTGACGTAGTCGCGCAATCCCAGCATGCATGCGCAATAGTCCGCCTGGTCGCCCTCTTCGATTGCCGCGATCGGACCGTCCGCGCAGCGCCAGCCGTTTCCGCTGCGCTGCCAGTGAACGGTGGTGACGCTTTCCCGGAACGCCGGCATCTGGAATGCAAGCGAGCGGTCGGCATGCAGCCCGAATGACGCACCATCGAATACCAGTTCGTCCTGGCCGCCGACCTGATTGACATAGACGATCGGCAGGTCGCTTTCGGTAATGCGTGCGACCGCGATGTTGAGCCGCACCTCCTCCTTGTCGCGCCAATAGGGCGACCCGTTCGGAACCACCAGCAGTTCCGCCCCGGTCTCCGAGAGGCACTCGACCACCTCGCTTCCCCAGATATCTTCGCAGATCGGGATGCCGAGCCGCACGCCTTGGAAATTGATCGGACCGGGCATCGGGCCGGGAACGAACACGCGCTTCTCGTCGAAGACGCCATAGTTCGGCAGATCGACCTTGAAACGCAGCGCCGCAATGGCGCCGCCGGCAAGAAGACAGTAGGCGTTATGGAGCTTGCCGGCTTCGACCCAGGGCGTGCCCATCAATAGCGCGGGCCCGCCGTCAGCCGTCTCGCGGGCAAGCTCCTCGAGCTGGGCGCGGCATGCAGCCTGCAGCGCCGGTTTGAGCACGAGGTCCTCGGGCGGATAGCCCGAGATGAACAACTCGGGAAACGCCACGAGATCGGCACCGTCGCGCGCCGCCTGCACGCGTGCCCGGCGCGCCTTGTCCGCGTTCCCCGCAACGTCGCCCATGGTGGGATTGAGTTGCGCAACCGCGATCGCCAGGCTGTCCGATGGGCGCGTATCCATCCTCTAGTTTTAGCAGAAAAGGAAAGGCCGGAGCCACTTCTGGAGCGAGATCAGAGCAGCCCGATCCGTTCCGCAAGCGCCAACAGCCATGCGAGGGCGGCAATCAGCAGCGACAGGCCGACAGCGGCCGAGCCCATGTCCTTGATGCGTCCGATCTCTACGTCGGCATCGGGCGCGAGCTTGTCGCAGAGTTTCTCGAAGGCGGTATTGAGGAGTTCGACGACAAGCACGAGCAGGATGACACCGATCAGGACGAAGCGTTTCCAGACACCTTCCGCGACGACGAAAGAAACCGGTACGGCAATGGCAAGCGCGATCAGCTCCTGGCGAAAAGCCATGTCGCTGCGGGCTGCGGTGCACAGCCCCTGCCAGGTACAGATCGTCGCCCGCAGCCAGCGTTGCATCAGCGTCACCCTTCGAGGCCCGCGCATGTGGTACAAGATGCGATATCCTTCGTGTGATGCGCGGGCACCTCAGGATGACGGGGAGAGTAAGTCAAGCAGTGCGTAGCTTAGGCTCGCCTGTCTGACTACGCTGCGAACAATTTGTCCTAGTGCACGTCGATGGCGGCATAGGGGCCGGCCTTCACGCTCATTTGCAGGAATATCCCCAGATTATCGGTTCGCCACTCAACCGGCTGCGGCAAGGCGGCAAAGCCAATGATGTGGTCCTCGAAATGGGTTTGCCCCCGGGTCTGCATGTGCCAGTAGCGGCCGCCAATTCCGAGGCTCACCGCATCGATCACGCGATACGAGATAAACCCTTCGAGCTGGACGCCCCATCCCTTGCCGGCCTCGGGAATAGGCCCGCTGAAATCGCCGGTGAAATTGCTGATGCGCAGCCAATGGGCATCGGAGCCGTACATCCGCACCGAGGGGAGCCAGGCGGCTTCCGCGCTGAAGCGAAAGCGACCGATCTCGACCGCTCCGTCGATGCCTAAACGTACCGAATACCAGTTGTTGTTCTGGGTGATCACCTGCACGGGATTGGGAATGGGAGAGGGCCCGCAGATCGTTGGATTGAACGAAATCTGCGTGCAGCCGAAGGCGCTGACGTTCTGGTTCATGTAATGCAGGCCGCCGAACAGCCCGATGCGCCAGTCCGGCCCAAACACCACGTTGACGCCGATATCGCCGCTGCCATAGATGGGAGTGCCGTTTTCCTGCACGCTCAGCGTCGCCGAATAGGGGGCAATGACCGGCGGAAAATCTTCATCCTTCAGACTGCCTTTGCGCAGCGTCCCGCCGCCAATATAGCCTTTGACGAACCAGCGGCGATCGAAATCGAACCGGGTATAGGCTTCGGCTGCGAAGATGGCGAGGTCGCCGTAGGTGAGCCGCGACACCAGATACGATCCGCTGACGTCGTAGAGGTTCTTGGCGGTGTTGGTGCGGCCGAACCAGAAGCGAATGCCGAAATCGGCGGTGTAGGTAAAAGGCGGCCGCTCGAACGGCCGGTAGGCCCATTCCCCTGCGGAGAGCGGCGCCGCGGTTGCGACACTCATCAGGAACGCCGAAACGAGCCGCATGCAAGCGACCAGAGCGGGATGACGTTTCCTTGATTCGCCATCCCGCTCTATTTTTTTGTTGGTGCATGATCTTTTTCCGAAAAGTGGTTCCCACCCCGGATCGCGTCCGGGGCAGGCCTTTTCGGGATCATGCACTGAGAGCGACCTTCTTGCGGTCGGGATTCTCGTCCACACGTGATGCCCCCCGGCATTTACGGGGCATTCTTGCCGTGCAGAATTTTCGCAATCCTTACGTTTTGCGGCTTCGCATTAAGCGATGATTTCTATTGTTAATGAGCAAATAGGTTCTACTGTTAACGCGGCAATAAAGCGCGAATGCATTTACCTTCATGGATCGTGAACGCGACACCGTAGCCCGGATTTCGCTTCAGCGAAATCCGGGAGAACAGTCCCGCATTACGCTGCGCTGCATGCGGGCTACGATCAAGGCTGTGCGCGGATGCCAGCGGGACCGGCCTTGAGGCTGATGGAGCCGGCGGGCTTTAGCTCCCTGCCATCGAAGCCGAACAGCATGATCTCTTTCTCCACCATGCATTGCACCAGCAGCGTGCGATTGTCCTTGCTCCAGGCAATGCCCTGGCACCAACGCCCGACCCTGGCTTGCGTAAGCGGCACCAGTTCCTTGCCTTTGATGCTCACGACTTTGAGGAGACCGTAATCGTTGTAGAACGGGCTCGCCTTCGGCTTGTTCGACCCGTTCCCCACGTTGAAGGCGACGAATGCGCCATCGTGCGAAAGCGCGATGCCCTCCGGCGTCTGGCCGACCGTTACGGTGTGAACGACGCGCGGCGGCTTGAGTTCGAGATCGATCAAGCTTGCGGTATCGGCGTCTCCGCTGCCGGTGCCGATGTTTGCCACCACCGCCAGCTTGCCGTCGGGGTGAATGTCGATGCCGTAGGGACGCAGTCCCGCGGACAGATCGTGCTTGGTGTACTCGACCTTGCTGCCTTCGATGGCGAGAACTGAAATTTTGTTGTCACCGTCGCGGGTAACCAGCGCCGTCTTGCCGTCCGGCGTAATCGCGACATGGCTGGGGCCGGACTTGTCGCTGCCCAGCTCGATCTTGCCGAGCGCGGTGAGGCTGCGATCGGCCATGGAAAAAACGGACACCGTTCCCTCCATGCGGTTGGCAACCAGCGCAAGGGTCCCGCTACGGTTGATGGAAACTCCTGCCGCGCCCTTGCCCGCCTGCAGCTGCGCCAGCAATTTGGGCGGCGATGCCTTGAGATCGATCACGCTGAGCTTGTCATCGGGAATAGTTTTTGTTCGATCGTTTGGATCGATCTTCGTCGCTCCCGTGACCAGCGCGAAGCTTGCATCGGGGGAAATCGCGACGCTCATCGGCGGACCGACAACGCTGGTCGGAACCTCTATTTCGCCAACCACTTTGGGCGTGCCGGCGCCAAGCTCGATGACGGCGACATAATCCGGTAGCGGATTGGCGGGTACGGCGTTCACGCCATCGACGAGAACCGCCTTTCCGTCATTGGCGGAAACAATGATCTCTCCAAGCGCAGCCGGCGTTGCACACACGGATGCAGCGAACGCCATGAACGGCACGAATTGATGCACGACCTATCCTCCCAAAGCTCGGATGTAATTCGCGGGTTTTCGACGCCCCGAGCAGGCGTTCCGATATTATATTCCGGCGCTTGCGAGCACTCAAAGCTTCAGAACGCGCTCGGCATTGCCGTGCGCCACTTTTGCCAGATCCTGCGGGGCCAACGGCAAGCGCTTGAGGAACTCGACACCGGCGACATTGGACTCGTAGGGCCAATCTACGGAGAACAGCACGTTGTCGATGCCGAGCGCGTTGACCGTGCATAAAAAAGCAGGCGCGGAAAAATTCCCGCTGCAGGTCACCACCAGATTTTGCGTAAGGTACTCAGCGGGCGTGCGCTTGAGGCCCCGGCGTATCGCCGCGAGCTGCGTGTGATCGTTGATACGATGCAGCATGAAGGGCAGGCCTTCTCCCAGATGCCCAAGGATGAAGGTCAGCTTGGGAAACGCATCGAGCACGCCGGCAAGTACAAGACGAAGGAAATGCACCCCGGTCTCCATGGCGAATCCCCAGGCAGCATGCGCAAGCTCATCGAAGCCGGCAAAATAGGCGCTCATCACCGCCGGATGCGGCTTGCTCGGATGCAAATAGATCGGAACGCCCAAGGATTGCGCGCATTCGAAAATGCACCAGAACCGCTTCTCGTCAAGGAAACTGCCCTGGGTAAGACCGTTGATCATTGCGCCTTTGCAGCCGAGCCGATTGACGGCACGCTCAAGCTCGCGCACGGCGGCGGCCGGATCGGCTGTCGGCAGCGCGGCGAGGGCGGCAAAGCGCGTGGGGTGCGCGCGCACCGCCTCGCCGAGGCGATCGTTCACTTCCGTTGCGGTGGCGATGGCCGCTGCGGCATCGAGCGCCTGGCAACCAGGTTGATTTTGCGAGAGCACCTGCACGTCGATCCCGGCCTCGTCCATGGCGGCAAGACGGGCATTGCCGAGATCGAGCAGCGCCGCTGCGGTGTTTATGCCGAGAAGCTTCTCCCGGTCGTTGCCCCGCTGCGCACCGGGCGGAAGGCTCTGTTCCTCCCGCGGCAGGATGAAGTGCTCCTCCAGCGCTATGATTTTCATCACTGCACCCGTAATTCTGATTGCGGTGGCAAATAATCGGCTCGATAGACCGAACCGGCTTCGAGCGCAGGAAGATTGAACGTGCTCGTCACCATCTCGATGGTTTGTTTCAGGCGTGCGGCATCGACCACGCCCAGCCCTCCCCGCTTTACGTCCTCGGTAAGAACCGCGTTCTTGATGACGAGATCGAGACGGCCGCGCTCGACCTTCTCATCGACCAGCGGTTCGCGCTGCTTGATGGCGGCAATCGCCAGTCCCGGATCGGCAATGGCTGCTTTCCATGCGGCGGCGGCAGCCCTGACCACTTTCTTGACGAGATCCGGGTTTTTGGCTGCGAATTCCGGCGTGGTGAGAACGCAATTGCCGTAAAGCCGCACGCCGAAATCGCTATAGCGCATGACGTTGACGTCGCTTGCGTGAATGCCCAACCGCTCAAGACCGGCGAGATCGGTGATGAACGCCGTGGTCGCGTCGGTGCGGCCCTGCACCAGAAGCGTCTCGCGCAATTGCGGCGTGACATCGATCCAGTTCACGGCGGCCGGGTCGAGGCCGTTAGCGCGCGCGAACAACGGAAACATCACGCGGCTTGACGAGCCCGTAGGCGAAGCGATGCGTTTGCCAGCGAGATCGCCGGGCGCGGCGATATTCGACTTCTTGAGCGACAGGATGACCATCGGCGCCACGTCGTAGATCTGCAACACGCTGATCACCTTCGCACCGGCCTGCCGGCCATTGAACTGGATCAAGGCGCCGAGATCGGCAAACCCCATCTCGTAGGCACCGCTCGCAACTTTGGTAATGGCATCGGCCGAGCCGTATCCGCGATCGATCTGGAGGGTGAGGCCGGGTTGCGCAAACTGCGCGGCGTCGGCAGCCAATACGAATGGGGATTGTTGCCCTTGAATGGCGAAATCGACGGTGAGCTTGACCGTCTGCGCGCGGCTGCTCGCAATCGGGACAGCCAATATGAGGGCAGCGACAGAAGCGCGCAGCCACGCATGCATCATTGCCGACTTCTCCTCCGTAACCCTTTGGTTAAATCGCGTGCCGCAGTTATTTTCACCTCTCCCCGCGCAGGGGAGAGGCGAAGAACGGCTGCGTCAGTCTCATCGGAACGCGCTTTACCGGTCCGCAAGCTCGCGGACAAGATTGAGCGCGAGGCTTCGCTCTTCGCGCGAGCCGGAAACCTCGATGATCGGCTCGTCCAGGCCGATTGCCAGATACTCTTCCAGGCGGGCACGGCACTCGGCAAGGGTGCCGGCAGCGGCGAAGACATTGGCCGCTTCGGGCGGCAGCAGCTTGACTGCTGCCTCGAAATCGTGCCGCGCATGGCAGGCAATGATCGCCGCGTGATCGATGGGAAGGTTCGACGATTTGATGTTGTCTGCATGCCCGCGACTGCGGAACAGAAAGGCGAGCTTGCGCAGCATCGCTCGCTTTGCAGCGGCGCCGTCCTCCGACACCTGGCAATTGATCAAGGAGCATTTGCGCAGCGCACGCCGTTCGCCCGCCCGCGCCTCCCTTCCGGCCTGCGCCTGATCGAGGCACCACCGGGTGGAGGCAAGGGTAAGCCCGGCGGAAAGCAGCACGCCCTCGGCAATGGCGCCGGCGAGCCTGAGCATTTGCGGGCCGGTCGAGGCGATATAGATCGGATATTGCCGGCCTTGCGCGAATGCCATGCTCGCACCTTTGAGCTTGTGCAGTGCCCCTTCATGTTCGACCGGCTTGCCCAGCCACAATGCACGCAGCGCCTCGACATATTCGCGCATGATCCGGATCGGCTTTTCCGGCTCGATGCCGGATTGCACCAGGTTGAGGATGTTGCCAACCGATACGGTGAGGATCACCCGATCCGGCGCAAGCTCGCCCAAGGTCGAAACCGCCATGGCGACCGGCAATGGCGGCCACAGATATGGGCTGATGGCGGTCGGCACAACAATCGCGCGGCGGGTTGCGCCGGCCGCCGCGGCGGCCCAGACGATCGCATCGCGATAGCCCATATGCTGCGCAAACCAGAGGCTGGCGGCGCCGGCGCGTTCAGCCTCCCGGCAGGTCTCGAGCATCTCGGACGTGGACGAAAACCCATCGAAGAACACCCCGACCGGCATCTGATTCAGTGCTCCTGTTATTCCCGGAACGCCTCTTCGCGGTTGCGCCGGATGTTCGGGACGGTCACCGCCAACAAGAGCGCTGCGGCAAGGGACAGAAAACCGAGGCTGATCGGCCGCCGCACGAAAATCGACCAATCGCCGCTTGAGAGAACCATGGCGCGGCGAAAGTTCTCTTCCAGCATGGGGCCAAGCACAAGCCCGAGCAGCAACGGAGCCGGCTCGCAGTCGAGCTTGCGGAACGCATAGCCGATGATACCGAAGGCGGTCATCACCATGACATCCCCGGTGCTGGAATTGAGCGTATAGGTGCCGATGCAGCACAGCACCAGAATGCTCGGGAACAGGTAGCTGTAAGGCACCTGGAGGAGGCGAACCCAAATCCCGATCAGCGGCAGATTGAGGATCACCAGCATCAGATTTCCGATCCACATGCTGGCGATCAGGCCCCAGAACAACGCCGGCTGCTTCGTAATGATTTCCGGGCCGGGCGTGATCCCGTGCACCATCATGGCCCCGATCATGAGCGCCATCAGTGCATTGGGGGGAATGCCGAGGCTGAGCATGGGAATGAAGCAGGCCTGGGCAGCGGCGTTGTTGGCCGATTCCGGCGCCGCCACGCCCTCGATGGCGCCCTGGCCGAAGCGTTCCGGCGAGCGCGATACCTTTTTTTCCAGGCTGTAGGCCGAGAAAGCCGCAATGGTCGGTCCGCCGCCGGGAAGAATCCCGAAAACCGTGCCGACCGCCGTGCCGCGCAGCATGGCCGGGAACGACTGCTTGAGATCGCTCAAGGTTGGCCACAGCCCGGTCACCGGCTTCGCCTGCATGTCGGCAGTACCCGCAGTTTCCAGGTTGACCATGATCTCCGCCAGCCCGAACATGCCCATGGAAAGCGGAACAAAACCTACGCCGTCATAGAGAACGTCAAGCCCCATGGTCATGCGGTATTCGCCGGTCGAGACATCGGTGCCGATGAGGCCGAGCAGGACCCCGAGCACGATCATGCCGACCGCCTTGAGGACCGAGCCGTGCGCGAGCACCACCGCGGAAACGAGGCCAAGCACCATGACCGAAACGTAGTCGGCGGACTGGAACAGGAGCGCGATTGCGGCGAGCGGCGGGCCGGCGACCGCGATGAGCAGCGTGACGACCGAACCGGCGAACAACGAACCGATGGCGGCAATCGCCAGAGCCGGACCGGCACGTCCGCGCTGCGCCATGGCATAACCATCGAGCACGGTGACGACCGACGAAGTC
This sequence comes from uncultured Alphaproteobacteria bacterium, assembly GCA_963817135.1. Classification (GTDB taxonomy): domain Bacteria; phylum Pseudomonadota; class Alphaproteobacteria; order Rhizobiales; family Xanthobacteraceae; genus VAZQ01. The sequence goes on from CAWFNG010000006.1 coordinate 35,427, forward strand.
TCGCCGGGGATCTTCACCAGAATAGCCGTGGTCGAGCCGCCGTATTGCGCTCCGTAGAACACCCCGGACAGCATGATCAGCGCCCCGACCGGGGAGAGCCAGAAGGTGACCGGCAGAATCATCGCCATGGTGGTGAGCGGCCCAATTCCCGGCAGAACGCCGATGGCGGTACCGATCACGCAGCCGAAGAAGCAGAGCGCAATGTTGTGCCAGGTGAGCGCAATGCCGAATCCCATGACGATGTTGGATAAAATGTCCGGCATGTCAGAAAGCCGCCGGCCAGAGCGGGATGGGAATTCTCAGGCCCACGACGAAAATACCGACATTGACGACGATCAGGACAAAGCACAGCAGCAGCAGCGGAATGATTTGCAGCTTTCGCTCGGCGAGCCGCGCAAGCACGATGACGATGGCCAGCGTGAGAACAATTCCAAGCGGGTGCAGGAGGAGCGCGAAGGCAAGACACGAGAGCGTGACGAAGACGAACGGCCGCCACATCATGCGGTCCGGTCGCTCGGGCGGCTGAATGAGCGACATCGCCGCCAGCGCCCCACCAAGTACAATCAGGAGGCCGCAAACGAGGTGCGGAAAATAACCCGCGCCCATTGCTTCGGCCGGTCCGGCTTCGAGGTCGCGCCCGAACCACAACCCGGCGAGTCCGAAGGCGATGTAGAGATTGCCGGCAAGAAAATCCTTGCTGGCGAAGATGCGTTTCATCGCGCAGTCGCGGGAGACATCGGCTTGGCGAGCCGCGAACTCCGACTACCTCCCCCTGAAAGGGGGAGCATAGGCGGCCTACGGCCGCCGTTCTTTGCGGCTAAAAACGCCGACGCGAAGCGTCGGCTGTGCGCCGAGCGAAGCGAAGGCGGTCGGGTGGGGGTCATTGTATGCCGCTGTTGACACCCACCCGGCGCTTCGCGCCGACCTCCCCCTTTCAGAGGGAGGTAAACCGAGTCTGCCGCTTGGCTTCGCATTCTAACTACTGCGCGGTTACTTCTGCCGCGCCTTCACCAGCCCGGCTTCCAGCAGAATGGGGTAAAGCTCGGCGTCGTCGGCTTTCCAGCGCGCATAGGTGGCCTTGGCATCGCCGGGCTGGACCACGAAGCCCGCTTGCCTGGCTTTGGCCTGGAACTCCGGGTCTTTGAGCGCGCTCACGATGCTGCCCTCGAGAAAGCGCAAGCGATCCTCTGGGATGCCCTTTGGCGCTACCACGCAGCGCCACGAGCCGACGACCACGTCGAAGCCTTGCTCGCGGAAGGTCGGGATTTCCGGTGCCATGAAATGCCGCTCGGTCGCGGATACGCCGAGAATCTTCAGCTTGCCGGCCTTATGCTGCTCGATGGTATCGGGGACCGGAACGGTCGCCGAATCGATCTCTCCCGCCATCAATCCGATCACGGTCGGTCCGAAGCCGGCATAGGATACACGCGTAAGCTTGATGCCAAGCTTCTTCTCGTAGAGAGCAACCGCGATATAGGACGACCCGCCGGGCTGATCGTTGCCGTTCTTGATCTTTCCGGGATTGGCGCGCGCGCGTTCCACAAACTCCTTGAGCGAACCAATGCCGCTCGCAATGCTCACTTCCAGGGCATTGGGATCCTCGCCGAAGAACGCGATGGGTTGCAGCTCATCGAAGGTATTGGCCTGGGCATTGAGATACGGCAGCGCAATCCCGCCCGAGCTGAACATGCCGATGGTATAGCCGTCCGGCTTGGCATTGACGATTTCGCGATGGCCGATGGCACCGCCGGCGCCCGGCTTGTTGAGCACCACCACCGGCACTTTGATTTGTTTGCTCAAGGCGTCGGCAAGAAGCCGCATGCTGATGTCGCTGCCGCCGCCCGGCGGCCAGGCGACGATCAAGGTGATCGGCTCGGAAGGAAAGGTTTGCGCCGGCACGGGCGGCGCCGCCGCGAGGATGACTGCGGCCGCTACGCCGGCGGCTCCTAGCATTTGGCCGATCCTGGATTTCATCTCTCGTTCTCCATTGCTTAACTATTGAATTCTCGCACGACATCGAGCGCGAGCGAGCAATCGTCCGCGCTGCCCAATATTCCCAGCACCGGCTCGTCGATGCCGGCATCGATGAAATCGCGCAACCGCTTGCTGGCGTGCTGTGGGGTTCCGGCGATGCCGAACGCCTCGACCGCGTCATCGGGAACGAGGGCGGTCGCTCCCGCAATATCGCGGCGGGCAATTGCCGCAATCACGGCCTCCTGATCGACCGCGATGCCGGAGGCTTTGACATTTGCCGCGAGGAACTTGTTGCGCATGACGAATGCAAGCTTTTGCCGCACGGCGTCGCGCGCCTGCGACGCATCGCGGGACACCCCGAAAAACAGGTATGCGGCGCGGCGGAACGCGCCCATATCGCGTCCTTCTTTCTCGGCGGCGCCGCGGCAGATGGCAATCGACTGCTGCACCGATTGCACCGACAATCCCGCCGACAGGACCACGCCATCGCCGATGCGGCCGGCAAGGCGCAGCATGTCCGGCCCGATGGCGGCGATATAGATGGGGATCGGGGTCTTCGGCTGGAACGCCAGCCGCGCGCCGGCGAGCTTTACAAATTCTCCGTCCATCGCCACGGCTTCGCCGCTCCACAGCCTGCGCAGCGCCTCGGCAAATTCGCGCATTGCCCGAACGGGCTTCTCGACCGCGCGACCGGATTCCTGCAGAAACAGCGGGTTGCCGGTGCCAATGGCGATCGCCGCGCATCCCGGGGCGACTTCAGCGAGCGTGGCCATCGCCATGGCGGTCGGCATCGGATGCGACAAATAAGGGCTTACCGCCGTGGGGACCAGCATCGCGCCCCGCGTTTTCATGGCGAATGCCATGCAAGTGGCAATCGCCTCGCGGTAGCCGAGGTGTTCGGCGACCCACAGGCTGCGCGCGCCCGCTGCCACCGCGCGTTCGGCAAGCGCAATCGCTTCCGGCGTGGAAACGAATCCGTCGAAGCTCACGCCAACGCGTACCGGCATCACCCGATCCTGATCAGTTCGTCATTCGGAGTGATGGTTCCGGTGATCGGCTCGAAGCCATTCGCGGTGATCCGGTACATGTCCTCGACATGAAAGCCCATGCGTCCCGGAATCATGTAGAGCGGTTCCATGGTGCAGGTGATATTGGGCTCCAATATCACGCTGCGGCTGTCGGTGATGTAGGGCTCCTCATGGATCGTCTGGCCGATGCCATGCCCGAGGAATTTCAGCGTCGGCTCGATATCCCGGTCGCGCAGATATTTGACGTAGGTGCGATAGAGATCGGCGACCGCGGTGCCGGGCTTGAGCATGGCCTTGCAGGTCTCGCGCGCGCCGATCATCACGCTCCATATGGCGCGCTGCTCGTCGTCTGCCTCGCCTACCACCGCGGTGCGCGTCACGTTGGAGCGGTATTGCTGCATGTCGCCGAGGATCTCGATGCGCACGATGTCGCCGCGTTCGACCGGCTTGTCGGTCGGCGTGCAGTTGGTAATGCCGCTGCGCACTCCGGAGCCGACCTGGCATTTGAGCCCGTCGCAGCCGCCTTCCAGCATCTTGTTGCCGGCGATCTGAGCGACTGATTTCTCGCTCATGCCGGGTCTGATCGCGCGCAGCACCTCGCCGATGACGCGATCGGTCAGGATGCCCACCTTGTTGAGCAGCGCGATCTCTTCCTCGGTCTTGATCATGCGCGCATTGAAATAAAGCGCTCGGCACGGAATGAGCTGCGCCTGCGGCAATCTCTCGCGCAGCCGGATGTAATCCTGCGCCGGCATATAATCGAGCTCGATGGCGATTTCGTCGTTGCCCACGCCGGCTTCCAGCAACACGTCGGCCAGAACATCGGCGGGATCCTGGGTGAACTGGTTGTAGGCGCGAATATCGGCAAAGCGCGAGCGTTGCCGTGCCAGGTTCTCCTCGACATTGACGACGATCTGGGCGGCGAATTGCTCGCCGGCGAGCACGGTAATGGTGCGGCGAAACCGATTGCTGGCGTGGCTCGGCACCAGGAATCCCGCGGTATAGGTGACGTTGTCCTGCGAGAAGGCAACAAGGGCGGCATGTCCGGCTTGCCGCATGGCCGAGCGCAACTTGCGAAAGACTTCGTGCTCCATCGGCAGTCAAGCGCCCTCGTGAACGAAACGCAGCAGATCGGCTGGCGACATCCCGGCAATGCCAAGGCGTTCGAGGGTGAGCCCCTCACACCTATAGTCGATGCCGACGGCAAGGCTTGCAAGCTTGATAAGCGCGGCAATGGTCGGCGTTGCGACGCCCGCAAACTGGCCCAGCGCAGCGAACGGCACCAGCCCATAGCCGACATCCTCATGGACATAGCGATGATCCAGCGAAGCAGGCGACTTTATGCTTTTGTTCGGCTCGCTTTCCATGCAGGCGCGCGAAATATCGCCGCTGTCTCGCGCCGCTTTGGTCGTCAGCCCTGCCGCATAGAATATGTCGATGAAGGGAATCGCTGGAACGCCCAATGCCTTGGCGATTGCAAGCCGCTCGCCGTCCACGGCGGCGGTCACCCGCCCGATCGCATCGGTGAAACCCTCGCGATAGAACAGGAACTCTCCATGGCTGTGCTCGATCCAGCCGGCATTCATGATCATGCCGGGCGGGTGGAATACCGCATTCATGTTGGACAATCCGGTCTCGATCACGCTGCCGGCTTGCACGACGTGCGGATAGAGCGGCTTGATCAGGTCGAACAAAGCTGCCGTCTCGCGGCCGGGGAGCGCGGCGAACCGCAGCCGCGTTGTGTAGCTGTAGATGTTGACGGTGTCCGGCCCTTCCATGCGGGTGATGTAGGTGAGCGTCACCGTCTCGCAGCTGCGCACGGGGCCGCGATAGCCGGCGGCTCGCAGCTCGTACAGAAAGTGGAGCCCGCCGCCGGTATGGCCCGGATTGATGAAGATGGGCTGGCTGCCGTCAATGAGCGGCGCGAGCGCGCGCGCGTAATAGCGGTGAGCGACCGAAGGCACGACCAGCATGATGAGATCGGCGCCGCCGACCGCCTGCACCACGTCGGTGGTCAGCAAATCGATCGCGACCAGCCCCTCATGCACGCCACGCGCCTTGATACCGCCCTGCGCGCGAAAAGGCGCCAGCCGCTCGGCGTTGCGGGCATGCAGGCGCACGCTATACCCGCGCTTCGCGAGGTCGACCGCCGCCGCGCAGCCGCCGTGTCCCGCGCCAAGCACGGCAATCGACTTCACCGCCATGGGACAGCTTCTCCGTACCCTCCGTCATTCCGGGGCGCAGCGTAGCTGCGAGCCCGGAAACCATAACCACAGTCCGGGTGTATGGATTCCGGGCTCTCGGCCTCACTTCGTTACGGCCTCGCTCCGGAATGACAATGGGCTTCGGAGCACGCAAGCTCCGTCGCCAACTTGCCATTCGCAATGCCTCGACCGTTAATAGCACCACCAAGGCATGAGGAGCAGGGTGGCGCAGGTTCGATTAAACGATGTCACCAAGAGCTGGGGCGCTGATCCAGCCGTGCAGGGGGTGAGCTTTACGGCCGAAGCCGGCAGTCTGGTTGTCCTGCTCGGACCGTCGGGGTGCGGAAAATCGACGACGCTGCGCCTGATTGCCGGGCTTGAAGCGCCGGATGCCGGCACGATTGAAATCGCCGGTCGTGACGTTACGCGCGTGCCGTCCTCCCGGCGCGGAGTGGCGATGGTTTTTCAGTCCTATGCGCTGTTTCCGCATTTGTCGGTAGCGGAAAACATTCTGTTCGGGCTTAGGGTACGCCGTGTGCCGCGCGCGCTGCGCAACGCACGGCTCAAGCGCGCTGCAGAGATCCTGGGCCTTGAACGTCTGCTCGACCGCAAACCGTCGCAGCTGTCCGGCGGCCAGCAACAACGGGTCGCGCTCGGCCGTGCTATCGTGGCGGAGACCCCGGTTTGTCTCATGGACGAGCCGCTGTCGAACCTCGATGCGCAACTACGCGCCGAAATGCGGCGCGAAATCCGCTCCCTGCAACGGCGTCTTGGCATCACCATGCTCTACGTCACCCACGATCAGATCGAGGCGATGACCATGGCCGATCGCGTGATCCTGATGCGGGCGGGAAAGATCGAACAGAACGGCTCCCCCGGGGAGCTGTACGAGAAGCCGCAAACCATATTCACCGCCCGCTTCGTGGGCGCTCCCGCCATGAACATATTGCCGGGCGCGGTGCTCTCCGGACAGCCGGGATTCGCCGCCGTCATTCCCGCCGGACGCGAGCTTCAATCGCTTGCCATTGGCGTGCGTCCGGAATCGCTGCGCGTTACAAATAATGGCTTGCCGGCGCGCGTCATTGCCGCCGAATATCTGGGAGCCGACACCCAGCTTGAAACGCAGGTCGGCAACGACACGGTAATGGTGCGGCTGCCGGGCAGGCTCGATACCGCGCCGGGTCAGAAGATCTTCCTGGCCTGGAAGCCGGGCGACACGCACTGGTTCGATGCAGCGTCACAATCCCGCATCACATGACCGGTAAAAGAACGACGGAAACGCAGCACAGGGAGCGCAACATGGACCGACGACGATTTGTGATTGGCTCGGCGGCAGTCGCGGGCAGCGCGCTTGCAGCACCCGCCATCGTGCGGGCGGCAACCGAGATCTCGTTTTATTTCCCCGTTGCAGTGGGTGGCCCCATTCCCAAGATCATCGACGGCTACGCCGCCGACTTCGAGAAGGAGAATCCCGGGATCAGCGTGCGCCCGGTCTATGCCGGCACCTATCAGGAAACGATTGTCAAATCTCTGACCGCACACAAGTCCGGCAACCCGCCGGTGACCAGCGTGCTTCTGTCAACCGACATGTTCTCGCTCATCGACGAGGACGTGATCGTGCCGTTCGACGACCTGGCGAAGAGCGCCGCCGACAAGAGCTGGATCAAGAGCTTTTTCCCGGCCTTCATGGAGAACAGCCAGACCGGCGGCAAGACCTGGGGCATACCGTTCCAGCGTTCCACCATTGTGCTCTATTGGAACAAGGAAGCATTCAAGGAAGCCGGGCTCGATCCTGAAAAAGCGCCGGCGACATGGGCCGAGGAACTCGCTTTCGCCGAGAAGCTCACCAGGCGCGATGCATCGGGCAATGCGACGCAATGGGGGATGCAGATTCCGTCTTCCGGTTTTCCATACTGGTTGTTTCAGGCGCTTACCACCCAGAACGACGTCATCCTGATGAACCCGGCCGGTGACCGCACCTTCTTCGACAAGCCGGCGGTGAGCGAAGCGCTGCAGCGCTGGGTGGACCTGGGCCGCCGGTACAAGGTGATGGCTCCGGGCGTAATCGAGTGGGGCACCACGCCGAAAGACTTCTTCGAACGCAAGACCGCGATGATGTGGACCACCACCGGCAACCTTACCAGTGTGCGCAGCAATGCAAAATTTCCGTTCGGCGTCGCCATGCTGCCGGCGGGAAAGCGGCGCGGCACGCCGACTGGCGGCGGCAATTTTTACGTGTTCACCAAGACGAGCCGCGCTCAGCAGGAAGCGGCGGTTAAATTCGCGCAATGGATGACGACGCCGGAACGCGCGGCGCAGTGGGGCATCGATACCGGCTACGTGGCGGTGCGCCCGGATGCATGGGAAACCACGGCGATGAAGAATTACGTCGCCGGCTTCCCCGCTGCTGCGGTCGCCCGTGACCAGCTGCAATATGCGGTTGCCGAGCTTTCAACCCATGACAACCAGCGGGTCACCAAGGCGCTCAACGATGGGCTGCAAGCAGCGCTCACCGGCTCGAAAGCGCCGGACCAGGCCATGAAGGATTCGCAAGCCGAGGCCGAGCGGGTGCTCAAAAGCTATCGCTAATGCGTCGCGGTGTTGACGCGATTCACGGTTGGCTGCTGCTGCTGCCGGCAATGGCGCTGCTTGCGCTGTTCACCCATTGGCCTGCGCTCGCCACCTTCGTAGACAGCTTCTGGTCGACCGCCAAGCTGCGGCGGCCGAGCGTCTTCGTCGGCCTCGACAACTACCGCTCCATGCTCGACGACCCGGTATTCTGGCAGGCGCTCGTCAATAATCTGTGGTTTGCGCTGGGCACAATTCCCCTTTCCATCGCCCTTGCCCTCCTGATGGCCGTCTGGGTCAACGACCGCATCGTGGGACGCGCCACGGTGCGCATGGCCTATTTCACGCCCACCGTGCTGCCGATGATCGCCGTCGCCAATATCTGGCTGTTCTTCTACACGCCGCAATATGGACTCCTCGAACAGGTGCTGTCGCTGTTTGGCGGTCAACCGCACAATTGGCTTGGCACGCCTGAAACCGCGCTTGCCTGCGTGATCGTCGTGGCGATCTGGAAGGAGGCCGGTTTTTTCATGATCTTTTATCTCGCCGCGCTCCAGCAAATCCCGCCGACGCTTGCCGAAGCAGCGGCATTGGAAGGTGCGTCGCGCTTGACCTTTTTCCGCCGCGTGCAGTTCCCGCTGTTGATGCCCACGACTTTGTTCATACTGATCAATGCAGTCATCAATGCGTTCCGCACCATCGATCAGATCATCGTCATGACGCGCGGCGGCCCCGACAATGCGACCGCGTTGCTGCTGTTCTACGTCTACGAGGTCGGCTTCAAATACTGGGACAGCAGCTATGCGGCGGCGCTCACCACCGTTCTTCTGGTTTTTCTCGCGAGCGCCGCCCTTGCCCAATACCTCATCCTCGAGCGCCGCATCCATTACCGATGACCACACTATTGCATCCAGTTACCTACGAGCCGCGCGGCTTCGCCCGCGCGCTCGAGTCGGCGGCGGCCTGGCTCCTTGCGGTCATCTGGCTGCTGCCGCTCGTCTACGCCGTGTGGACGGCGTTCCATCCGGCCGAGTTCTCGGCGCGATTCTCGCCGCTCGCCCCGCTCACGCTGGACAATTTCGCGCAAGCCTGGAGCGCCGCGCCGTTTGCGCGCTATTTCCTTGAACACCTTCCTGTTGGTGACGCTCATCCTCACCTGCCAATTCGTGTTGTGCACGATGGCTGCCTATGCCTTCGCCCGCTTCGAGTTCGCCGGCCGCGAGATTGCCTTCGCGCTTGTCTTGCTGCAGCTGATGATCATGCCCGACGTGCTCATCGTCGAGAACTATCGAACCATGAGCAGGCTCGGCATCATCGATTCCATTCCGGCGATTGCGCTTCCTTATGTCGCCTCGGCCTTCGGCATCTTCCTGCTGCGGCAGACATTCAAGACAGTCCCGCGCGAGCTTGACGATGCGGCGCGGGTCGAAGGCGCGGGCGCCTTGCAGGTGCTCTGGCGCGTCTATGTCCCGCTGGCAAAGCCGACTTATATCGCCTATGGGCTCGTTTCCGTGAGCTATCACTGGAACAATTTCCTGTGGCCCTTGATCGTGACCAATTCAGTCGAGGCGCGCCCGCTCACCGTTGGATTGCAGGTGTTTTCCTCAACCGATCAAGGCATCGACTGGTCGGTGATCTGCGCAGCGACGCTGATGACTTCCGCTCCGCTGCTGGTCGCGTTTCTGCTCTTCCAGCGGCAATTCGTACAAAGCTTCATGCGCGCGGGGATTCGGTAGCTTCTGGTAGCCCGGATGGAGCGGCAGCGTAATCCGGGTCGGCTTTCCCGCCTTACGCTGCGCTCCGTGCGGGCTACGGTTATAGCAGTTACCCCCGCCCGCTCTGCAGCAGCGCGTGGACTTCCTCCACGCTCATGCCGGCAATGCCCATGCGCTCGCGCGTCAATCCTTCCTGCCGGTAGGCCCGCGCCGCGACGATCGAGGCAATCTCGATCACCGCGTCGGCGCAGGGCGTCGGCACACCGGCAAGGCGGCCAAGCTCGGCGATGGCCACAAGCCCATACGGCACATCCTCGTTAAAAAACCGATGATCGATACTTGCGGGCGCCTTGATGAAGCGGTTCGGCTCGCTGTTGTGGAACACCGCGTAGGCGGTGCCGCCGTCGCGTCCGGCGGCGTTGGTGTACCCCATGCGGAAGAAGAATTGCGGCAACGGCTCGACGGTGACGCCCAATGTCGCCGCCACTGCCACTCGTTCGGCGTCGAGCGCATCGATCAGGCGGCCGACGCTTGGCGTAATGCCGTCGTAATAGTGGTGGTAATCGCCGGCGGTCGCTTCCACCCGCCCGACATTGAGCAACAGCGCGGGCGGATGGTGAATGGCATTGGTGTAGGGGAACACTGTATGCAGAAGAGAGGGTGTGGGCTCGATCTGCGGGAAGACCGCGCGAATCTCTTTCGCTATCGCGTGCAATCGCTCGCCGGGATAGACTGCGAAATACAGGATCTGCGCGGCGCGCGTGATCCGGATCCTCCTGGGACTGCTCTTCCTACAGATGAACGGCAGGCTGGAAGAGTCGCAATAGACGCCAAGCTCGCCGCCGGCAGCGCGAATGCTGTTTGGCAGCAAAAGGAGCGTATGCCCCGGCGCTGCCATGACGATCTGCTCGCGCGCGAGGTGCGGGGCGATGGTTCGCCCGATCTCCTCGTGGGCATGGGTCGGCACCATGACGAGGACGAGATCGGCGCCGGCAATGGCCGCACCGATGTCATTGCTGATGAGCGGCAGCGGAGCGAAACCCTCGCCCAGCGCGCCTTCGTATTCAATGCCGCCAATGGCGGCGAGCGGTTGCGTCGTCGATCGGCTGCGGCCATAGAGCCGGATATCGAAGCCACGTTGCGCGAGCTGCGCGGCCGCAGCGCATCCGCCGTTGCCGGCGCCAATGATGGCAATGCTCTTGATGCCGCCGCCTGCCATTAAAGTCTTTCGTTATTCCATAGACATCGAATGGGGGTTATGGATTCCGGGTTCTCGGCCTGCGGCCTCGCCCCGGAATGACGCTATCCTATGCGGTATTTCGCGATCTTTGCTTCGTCTACCTCGACGCCGAGCCCGGGGCCGTCGGGCACATAAAGTAGTCCCTTGTCGTATCGGAAAGGCACTCTGATCAGATCGTCCAGATATTTGTGGCCGGCGACCTTGGTCACGACCGTTTCCGCCGTGGAGGTGACCGGGATGGTGCCGGCGAGCGTGATTTCCGGCGAGGAGGCGGCAAGATGCAAGTCCGCGGCGACGCCGATTCCCATTTCCGCCGAGCCGTTGATGTCGCAAGGGAGCGACGCCGCGCCGGCCACGGCCAGGAGGCGCTTGGCGCGTGCAAGCCCGCCCGGCTTGGTGTAGTAGACCGAAAGCATCTGCGCCGCGTTGAGCCGCACGATCTCCAGTACATCCTCGGCCGTCCAGGCGCTCTCGTCTGCCATGACGGGAACATTCACGCGCGCGCTGACCTGCGCCATCGCATGCAGCCCTTCGACGGGTTGCTCCGCATAGATGAGATCGTATTTCTCCATTGCCTCGATGACGCGTACCGCCTCGCGCCAGGTGCGGTAGCCCTGGTTGGCGTCGACGCGGATCTTGCCTGCACTGCCGATAGCCTGGCGGACGGCCGCAACGACGGCGATGTCGCGCTCCGCCGCGACGCCGATTTTCACCTTGATGGTCGTGATGCCTTCGGCGATCACTTCCGCCGCCTCGCGCGCCGCGGCATCCGCATCCATGATGCCGATGCTGTGTGCGACTGCGACGCCATCGCGGACCTTGCCGCCGAGCAGCTGATAGACCGGCAAGCCGTAAATCTTGCCGATTGCATCGTGCACAGCGACGTCGATTGCCGCCTTGGCGTAAGGGTAGCCGCGCAGGACGCGGTTCATGCGGACATGCAGTTGCTCGATCTCGGTCACGTCGTGACCGGCAATGACGGGAAGAAGCACCTCCCTGATGGCGACGGCGGTCATCTTCGGCGTCTCGCCGTAGCGGGCGCCGTTATCGCCGCCCCAGGTGCCGATAACCTGCGTCTCGCCCCAGCCGATGATGCCGCTGTCGAGTTCGAGGCGAAGAACCGCGTAGCCTTCGCCGATGCGCGCCGTATGACCGACCCAATGATGCGGGCGCCGGATCGGCAGCGCGACGAGAAATACTTCGCCGCCGCGGATTTTCGTGCTGGACATTTTCATCGCGCTGACCCTAGAGCATGATCCCGAAAAGTGGGCACCACTTTTCGGAAAAAGATCATGCTCAAAGAAAAAAACTGAGCGGAATCGCGAGTCAAACGAGGAGATCCCATGGAGGCGGTCACCATCCCCGCATTGTTGCAGATGAAGCGCGCGGGAAAAAAGAGTGTGGGTATTGTCGCGTGGGATTATCAGATGGCGCGCATCGCCGATCGCGCGGGAGTTGACATCGTTTCGGTCGGCGATTCCGTCGGCGTGAATTTGTGGGGCCATTCCAGTCCGCTTGCCGTCACCATGGAAGAGATGCTCGTGGCCTGCAAGGCCGTGCGCCGGGGAGTCGAGCGCGCGCTGGTGAGCTGCGACTTCCCCTTCGGACCGCTCCAGGAGGGCATCGAGAGCGCGCTGCGCGCCGCCATCCGGCTCGTCAAGGAGGGCGGCGCCGACATCATCAAGCTCGATGCCGCAGCCGAGTTTCCCGACGCCGTGCGCGCGCTCACGCGCGCCGGCATTCCGGTCTTTGCGCAGTTCGGGCTGACGCCGCAGACAGCATTGCGTTATGGCGTGCCCTACAGCGCCCAGGCCTCGCCCGGCGCGCAGGCAAGCGCGCAAATGACGGCCAGGCTGGAAGAAGAGGCCAAGCTTCTGGAATCGGCGGGCGCCTCCCTTCTCGATTTCACTAATTCGGGGCCGGTCGCCGGGCCCGCGGTGGTGAAGGCGGTTGCCATTCCGGTGCTCGGCGGGTTCGGCGGCGGGCCCTGGCTCGACGGCCGCATACGCTTGGCGCACACCGCCATCGGCTACGGCGAGAAATGGATCGATTCCACCACCGAGACCTACGCCAACGTGGCGAAGATCGCCCTCGACGCGTTCAACGCACTGATCGGCGATGTGCGCGCCGGGCGGCAGATCAAGGGATAGTGCATGATCCCGAAAAGAGGGCCTCACTTTTCGGAAAAGATTATGCACAATAAATACCTCAAGCAATGCGCTCGGCCTCGCGCAAGCTCTCGATCAGCGAGCTGCGCAGCAGAAAAGCGCGCGCGAGCTTGGGATCTTCGGCGGTGCGACGCAGTTCTTCGTGATTCTTCCGCCGAATGACAGGGTCCTTCTCGGCAAGCAGGCGCTTGTTGCGGATGGTCTGCGCCTGGGTGTGTTGGAGCGCGACGTGTCGGCGCTGGCGCTCGTAGCGGTCGAGCACATCCTCGCTTGCTTCCCCGCGCAACACCTTGATGAGCTTGTCCTTGAGGTTGAACGCGTCGTGAATGCCGCTGTTCATGCCCATGGCGCCGATCGGGCTGTTCACATGGGCGGCGTCGCCGGCCAGGATCGCGCGTCCGACCCGGAATTTCTTGGCGACCCGCTGATGCACGGTATAGAGATTGCTGCCAACGATATCGAACGGCCTGCCCGTGGGAAGAAATCGCTGCAGCCGTTCCTGCAGCGCGGCAGGCCGCGTGAGCGCTTCCTCTGCCTCGTCTGGTGCGGTGGGGAAATGCACGCGCCAGCGGTCGGGCGGACCCTTCCAGTGAAACAGGTTCGACCACTCCTGCGGGTCGGAAATGTAGTTGCGCTCGGTATAGCCGTGCTTGCGAAACTCGTAGGCGACTTCGATGTTCAAGGTGCGATCCGGGTAGGTAAAGCCTTCGAAGGGGATGTCGAGCGCCTTGCGCACCAGGCTCTTGGCGCCTTCGCAGCTCACGATATAGCCGCCGCGCAGGCTCTCGCTCTCGCCGGCACGATTTATCACCGCGGCGGTTACGCCATCGGCGTCCTGGGTGAACGAGGTGAAGGTAGTCGCGAGGCGCAGCTCGATGTTGGAATGCGCCCTGGCGAGCTTGAGCCCCTCCTCGACGATCTTGATGCGCTCGCACTGGAGCACATAAGGAAACCGGGTGTCGTCCCCGATGTGCCGATGATCGAATTCGGCAATCAGCTTGTGCTCGAGCCGGTCCCAGTAATGGAACAGCGGAGCGATGAACCCGCGCGGCTCGAGCCTTGCATATAGGCCGATGCTGTCCAGCATTTCCAATGTTGCGGGATGGTTGGTGCCGGCCCGCGGCACCTGTTCGAGGAAATTGTCCTCGCCAAGGGCCTCGATCAGGTCGACGCCCACGCCTTCCTGCGCGAGCGCAAGCGCGAGGCAGAGCCCCACCGGGCCAGCGCCAATGACAATCACGCGCTGTGATGATTTATGCATGCGGTATCAACCTACGACTGTCATTCCGGGGCTCGGCCGCAGGCCGAAAACCCGGAATCTATAACCCCAATTCGTGGTTATGGATTCCGGGCTCGCTGCTACGCAGCGCCCCGGAATGACAGTGATCAAGCTAGAACAGCTCGAAATATTCCCGCTGCTCCCATTCCGTCACTTCTGCCTGATAGCGGGCGATCTCGGCTTCCTTGATGCGCAGGAAATAGTCGATGAAACTGCGGCCGAATCCGTCGGTGAGGCAGGCGTCGTTGCGCAGCGCCGAGAGCGCCTCGTCGAGAGTTTTCGGCAGATGCGGCGCCTGCGCCTCGTAGGGCGTATCGGCCGATGGCGGGGGCTCCATCATTTTCTCGATGCCATCGAGCCCGCTGAATATCTGCGACGCCATGTAGAGGTAGGGATTCGCGGCCGGCTCTCCCACGCGGTTTTCCAACCGCGTTTCCTCCTTGCCAGGCGCGCCCAGTACCCTGACCATGACGCCGCGATTGTCGCGTCCCCAGATGACGCGGTCCGGCGCGAGCGAGTAGCTGCGATAGCGCTTGTAGCCGTTGACGGTGGGGGTGGTGAAAGCCGCCGCCGCGCGTGCGTGGGCAAGCAATCCGGCCAGGAAGTTGCGGCCGGTCCCCGACAGAAGCTCGTGATCATTCGAGACAAATGCATTGGCGCCGGAGCGCCGATCGATCAGCGACTGATGCAGATGCCAGCCGCTCGACATGAGATTCGCAAGTTTCGGCCGGCACATGAAGGTCGCGTGATAACCCTGCCGCCGGCAGGACTGCTTCACCGCGCTGCGAAACAGCATCATGCTGTCGGCGGGAAGAAGGCCACGCTGCGGGTTCAGCGTGAACTCGCATTGAACTCGGGCCAAGCTCAAGCTCGACCGAGCGCAACGGAAGACCGAGCGCGCTGAGGTCGCGCCGTACGCTTTCGACGATCGGCTCGATCTGATCGAAACGGGTTTCCGTGAGATATTGATAGCCCTGGGAGATCAAGCTCACCAGCGGCGCTTCGCCCGGCCAGGTGGCATCGCTCGCCTGCAGACGGGCATCGTCGAGCCGGAAGATATGAAATTCGATTTCAAGCCCGGCCAGGTAGTCGAAGCCAGCATCGGCTAACCTTCCCAATGCGCGGCGATAGAGCTCACGGGTCGAGAACGGCACGGGCTTGCCATTGCTGAAATACAGATCGCACAGCACCCAGCCGGTGTGCGGCGCCCACGGCAAAACGCGGAAGGTCGTCGGGTCGGCGAGCATCAGAAAATCGCCGGCGCCTTCCATCTCCGGCATGCCAAAGCCGCCGCCCGGCGTGAACACGGGAAACACCGTCTTATGCGCGGTGTCCTTGGCTAAAAGCGTCGTGGTGATGGAGCAGCCGTTGCGCATCATTGCCGCGGCTTCGCCCGCCATGACGGATTTGCCGCGCAGGATGCCGTGCTGGTCGGCAAAGGAGAAGCGAACGACTTCGAGCCCGCGCTCCTCGATCAATTTCTCCGCTGCGGCTGCGGCCTCGAACTGCTGGTCGCTCCACAGTGCGTGGCGCTCCACAAAGCTGCGCGCGCTTCGCTCTTGCGATGAAGACACCGGCTATATCGCTCCGAGGGCATGACCCCGAAAAGGCCCGCCCCTGAATTGATCCTGGACTTGATCCGGGGTGGACACCGCCTTTTCGGAAAAAAACATGCTCAAACAAAGGGCTAGAGTTGACGCGCGTTGTTAGAAAACCTTCCCGCTTGCGAACAGCGATCTTAGCGAAGGAAGTGCAAAAAAGCGAAATGGTGTGACCGCCATCACATGGTCCCGAAAAACCCGGGACTAGCCTTTAACCAGGGCGAACTCATCGCCCAGGTCGGCCTCGAGCATCCCCCCGATCCCCCTGTGCCGATCAAACCCGAGAACAATACAACGGAGGCTTCCATGCTCAGGTCCCGTTCTTTGGTTCTTGCCTTGGCGACCGCTGCCGCCACCTTCGGCATCGTTACCGCGGGAGCGCCACCGGCCACGGCGCTGCGCGAGGACATCGCGCCGCCAAAGGTCGATCCTGTCCCCGTCGTCAATCCGAAGCGGCTTTCCAGCACGCCGTTCGGAGCGGCGACCAAGACCGAGAAAATCCCCGATCCGGGCGGCTCCGCCGGCATCGCCGTGCCGACTGCCTTGGTGCCGAGCGCGCCGGCGACGACAACGTGCCTCACCAAGGAATACCTTGCCAGCGGGTTTGTGCTGTTCAGAGACGTCTGCACCAACGAGATGGCGATGCATTCCTACACGGTCGCCCCTCGCGTGGTGCGCGTGATGACGCGCGCGTGCCTGAGCAAGGAGACGCTTCCGAACGGCGTGGTGCTGTTCAAAGATATCTGCTCCGAGGAATGGGCGATGAGCCCGGCGGAAGAGCAGGGCTGAGGACGCGCGGCAAGCGCGCTTTACTTGGAGCGGGTCGAACCCAAGCGCGTCGAACGCGTTGCAAGAGTGGCAGGCAGTGTGGGCCGGTGCAGTGGCGCACCAGGCCCCCGCACCCAACGCTGGAGCAACGCGATGTCATCGACGACCGATTTGATCAATGCAACGCCGCGGCTTTGCTTTGCAGTCCCGCGAGCAGGTCGGTCGAGCCCTGCACCGCCAGCCGCTGGTGATAGAAACGCAGCCCGAACAAACCACCAAGCTCGGCGCCTGCTCCGGCACGGCCGGGACCGCCGTGATTGCATTGCGGCATGACGATGCCGTGTCCGGTGTGCGCGGTGGCAATGGTGGGATCGACGGCGAGAATGCGGCCGTGGAACGGGCCAATCTCGCTGACAAGCCGCAGCAGGAATTCCCGATCGTCGCCGTAGATGGAGGCAACCAGCGAGCCCCCTCCCCTGCGCACCAGCGCGCAAGCCTCCGCTTCGTCGCGATACGGCACGATGGTCGCTGCCGGACCGAACACCTCGACTTCGTGTACTGCTTTCGCGCTGCCTGCCTCGTCGACTTTCAGCAAGGTCGGCAGAACGAATGCAGAGCTTTTTGCATCAATGCCGTCGAGACGCGGCGCATCGGCACCGCCGCAGAGAATGGTCGCTTCCTGCGCCAGGCGGCGGATTCCCGCAAGCGCCGCGGCTTGCTGCTCGCGCGTCACCACGGGGCCCATGCGCACATCGGCCTCGCGCGGGTCGCCCACTTTCATTGCCTTGAGCTTGCCGGTGAGCGCATCGGCAACGCCGGCGGATTCCTGCGCCGGCACGAAGATGCGACGGATGGCGGTGCATTTCTGTCCCGCCTTCACCGTCATTTCGCGCACCACTTCGCGCAGGAAACCGTCATAGGCGGCGCTCCCTGCCGCAACGCCCGGCGCAAGCAGCGCCGCATTGATGCTGTCAGCCTCGATGTTCACCGGCACACTCATCGCAAGGAGATGCGCATTGCCGCGCACCCGTGCTGCGGTGTCCGCCGAGCCGGTAAACGCAACCACATCCTCGGACGCGAGCGCGTCGAGGAGATTGCCGGCAGCGCCGCACAGAAGATTAAGCGCGCCCTCGGGGAGCACATTGGCGGCAACCACATCCTTGACCATGGCATGGGCGAGAAGCGCGGTGGCGGAAGCAGGCTTGGCGAGCACCGGCATTCCGGCGAGCAGCGCGACCGCCGCCTTCTCCCATAATCCCCAGCCCGGGAAATTGAACGCATTGATGTGCACGGCAATGCCGCGGCGTGGGAGGAGTACGTGCACCGCGGCATAGTTCTCGGCTTTCGCAAGCCGCACCGGTTTTTCGTCGAGCAGCATCTTCGCTTCGCCAAGACCGGCCCCCAGGCGCGCGTAGTATTTCAAGGTACCGATGCCGCCGTCGATGTCGATTGCTGCGTCGCTTTTGGTATTGCCGGAATTGGCGATGGCGATCTCCTCATAGCGGGTGCGGTTGCTGGTGAGGACATCCGCCACTGCGCCAAGGAGCTTCGCGCGCTGCGCGTAGCTCATCGCGCCCAACGCGCCCTGCCCGTGCTTGCGAGCAAAATTCAGCGCATCATGCAGATCGAGCCCGGCCGCGGAGACCGTCGCCAGTTCCTCGCCGCGGGCGGGATCATAAAGCCGCGTCTCTATTCCGTGTCCCCGCTGCCAGCGGCCGCCGAGGTAACTTTCAAGCGGTTCTGCTGTCATCGGCCTCTCCTGCCATCAGGCCTTGCGTTTCTTGCCGGCAGCAGGCTTTGTCAGCATATGGCTACAGCCCGCCTTGGTTGCCCAATATTCCCAGGCGCGCCAGGTTTCAGTCGAGTAGGGGCTATAGCCGCGATTGCGGGCGTCGATCTCCCCTTGCGAGAGATACTTGATCTTGCCGCCGAGTTGCACCGCGCGCAGCTGTGCCCGCGCGTTGCGCGGGAGATAAACCGACATGCGAACCACCTCGATGAGCGAGCGCGCCGCCGAGGCGAAGCCATGGCCGCGCATCAACGCCACATTATTGTCTGCCAGGCATTTGGCGAGATCGCGGCCTTGCTCCATGTTGGTCACCAGGAGATTGGTGTCGCCGAACCTGTCGGCGATATCCCACACCGGGACGCGCGCGCCAATGAAGCTGCCGGAATGGACCACCGGCCGCAGCGGCGTCGCCGCGGCAATGCCAAACGGCAGGATGTCCTCGGCATGCGCATGCACCACCGATTGCACGTCGGGCCGCGCTTCATAGATGGCGGCGTGGATGAACCGTTCGAGGTAAAGCGCGCGTTTCTCCTCGCGCACCGGCTCTCCGTCGAGTCCAAGCTCGACGATGTCGCCGCGCTCGACGAGGTCGGGCGCGAGCGAGCGTGAGATAAAGAAATGCTGCGGCTTGTCGGGATGCCGCATGCTGACATGGCCATAGGCGTCGACCACATCCTCATGCGCCAGGATGCGGTTGGCAATGACGAGGTCGTTGACCACGCTGTCGATGGCACTCATGTTCTCTGCTCACAAATGGGTCGGCACAAACAGATCATCCACCGGAACGGGGGCAGCGATCAATGATTGATCGACGAGATAGGTGACAAACGCCTCGAGCGTCGGCCGGTTGGGCTCGACCCCGTACGGCCACGGATCGCCGGCAAAGCATTCGTGGATTTCATCGATGTCGCGCATCAGCCATGGCGTCATGTAGCGCAGCGCCCGCAGATTGAACATTTTTTCCAGCGCGATCTTCTTGGCGGCGCAAAAGGCGTCATAGAGGCTGGTCGCAATGAAGGGGTGCCGTTCGTAGATCTGCCGGCGAATGGCGATCAGGTGCATGATGGGATAGATGCGCGTGCGCTTGTAGTATTCCTTTTCCAGCTCCACGTAGTTGGGAAACAACCGCACCACATCGGGATTGCCGCGGATCGAGTCAGGCAAGCTCGTCCCCAGCGTTGCGTCCAGGCGATGCTCGGCAATCAGTTCGCTCAGCGATTTTCCGGTGCGGTTGTTCTCGATGGAGACCGATTTGAGCAGCGGCAACACGGTCGGGCTGCCATGCGAGCCGGCGGTGTTCATCGCGCCCTGGACCCAATTAATCTTTGTCAGATCGACCCCGTATTCGTGCGCCAGCAGGCCGTTGATGTAGATCGCCGCGGTCATGGTCAGGAGCGGCACTCCGATTCGCTTGCCTTCCAAATCCTTCGGCTTGTTGATGCCGGACTTGCGGTTGACGGCAATGAAACCGTGGCGGAAGGCGCGCGAAGGAAATACCGCAATCGCCACAAATGGACACTGCTTGTTGGCGAAACGCTGGACGAATTCCGAGCTTGAGAATTCCGCCACATCGAATTCCTCGCCCCCCGCCATGCGGTCGAAAATGGGACGCGGCTGGTCGATGGCAATGAAATTGAGGTCGATGCCGTCGGGTTTGACCTCGCCGGTATAGAGGGGCTGCATCCGGTCGTAGAGACCGCACGCAAATGAAAGTGAAAGCTTCGCCATTGATCGCCGCGCGCGATAGCGTTGGTACGTTGTCGAACGTTAGCCTTAGCACGCGAAAGGGCCGCGCAAAACCGGCCGAGCGCGGTTTGCAAGGCATGCGCCCGCTCAATACACTCTCGCAATCGCATCGAATGTGTGCGCGCCGAAGGTGCTTTCCATGAACAAGCCGGTCACCGACCTTCCCCATCCGAAAATGCTGCTCGATCCCTATGCCAGCTGGGCGGCCAACGAGGGCGTGCCCATTATCGAAGACTTCGGCGTCGATCTCCTCGCGGTACCGACGGCGCCCTGGCCGCGCTTCGGCGTCGACGGCGCCCTGGTGCACCTCAAGGGCCGCGGCGACTTTGTCTCGGTATTCGTGCTTGACCTTGCCCCCGGCGCCAAGTCGGCCCCGCAGCGCCACCTCTTCGAGGAAGTGGTCTATGTGCTTTCCGGGCACGGCAACACCACGGTCGAAGCGAGCGACGGCCGCAAGCACAGCTTCGAATGGGGTCCCAAGAGCCTGTTCGCGCTGCCGCTCAACGCGTGCTATCAGCATTTCAATTCGAGCGGGCGGGAGCGTGCGCGGCTTGCCTCGACCAACAATCTCGCCCTCATGCTCAATCTCTTTCACAACGAATCCTTCCTGTTCGATAACGCCTACGCGTTTCCCGAGCGGCAGGGCGCGGCAAGATATTTCAGCGGCGAAGGCGAGTTCATTCCGGTGCGGCCCGGCCGCAACATGTGGGAGACCAATTTCATTCCCGACCTCGCCGGCTTCGAGTTAAAGACCTGGGAACAGCGCGGCGCCGGCGGCTCGAACATGATGTTCATCCTGGCCGACGGCACCATGCACGCGCACAGCTCGCAAATGGGCGTCGGCACCTACAAGAAGGCGCACCGGCACGGGCCGGACTTTCATGTCTTTGCCGTGACCGGGCACGGCTTTTCACTGCTTTGGTACCAAGACGAAAAGGATTTCGTGCGCATCGACTGGCAGCACGGCTGGGTGTTCGCCCCGCCGGACCAGATGTTTCACCAGCACTTCAATACGGCGCGCGACCCGGCGCGCTATCTTGCCGTCGCATTCGGAAGCCTGCGTTATCCCTTCACCACCGACAAGCGCCGCGTGTTCCTGGGGATGGACGTGAGCGTGAAGGACGGCGGCTGCCAGATCGAATACGAGCACCAGGACCCGCGCATCCATGCAATCTATCTCGATGAGCTGCGCAAGCACGGCGTGCCCTCGGGCATGGCAAAATACGTAGATGAACGGCCGTATCTCGCAACAAGCGCGGCTCCACGATGAGGAAGCGTAGCCCGCCAGGCGCCCAGCGTAATTCGGGGCCATGTTCCCGGATTTCGCTTCGCTCATCCGGGCTACAATTGTAGATGCACGATCTGGAATTCGAGCACCTGCACGTCGATCCCGGCGAAGGTACGCTCAACGAGGTCGCCTGGGCCGCCGACAATGTCGAGTTGATGACCGTCGGCATCGATATCGGCTCCTCGACCTCCCATCTCATGTTCGCGCGCGTGCATCTGCAGCGGCTTTCCGCTGCACTATCGAGCCGCTTCGTCGTGATCGAACGCAGAATTCTTTGGCAGTCGCCCATCCTGCTCACGCCGTACCGTGAAGATTACACCATCGACGTGCAGGAGCTCGCCGGCTTCATCGGCGGTTGCTACGCCTATGCCGGGATCGCCCGCGAGGAGATCGACAGCGGCGCCGTCATCCTTACCGGCGAAGCACTCAAGCGGCGCAATGCGCGTGCCATCGCCGATCTGTTTTCCGAGGAAGCCGGCAAGTTCGTATGCGCCTCGGCGGGCCACCACATGGAATGCCAGATGGCGGCGCACGGCTCCGGCGCCATTGCACTTTCACGCGGGCACGACGCCACACTCCTCAATGTGGACATCGGCGGCGGCACCACCAAATTCGCGCTGGTTGAATCCGGTCGCATCCTGGCGACCTCTGCCATGGCGGTCGGCGGGCGCCTGATCGTGGAGGACGAGGCTGCGGGCCTGACGCGAATCGAGGAGCCCGCGCGGGAACTGGCCGCTGCGCTGGGGATCAAGCTAACGTTCGGCGCGGGCCTCAATCCGGACGACCGCAAGCGCATCGCGGCGCGAATGGCACGCCTCATCACGAGCATGATCGATCTGCGCCAGGGCGGCGAGCTTGCCCGCCGCCTCATGGTGACCGAGGGCTGGCCGGCCGACCTTGCCAACAGGCGCATCGATGCCATGACCTTTTCCGGCGGTGTTGCGGAATATCTCTACAAGCGCGAAACGCGGCGTTTCGGCGATCTCGGCTACGACCTCGCCGACGAGCTTCGTCACGCACTGGCACATCGCCGCGACTTGCCGCCGGTCTGGGACCCCGGCCAAGGTATTCGGGCGACCGTCATTGGCGCGGCGCAGTTTTCCGTGCAGATCAGCGGCAACACCATCCTCATTGCCGATCCTGAGAAGCTCCCGCTGCAGAACCTGCCGGTGCTGGCATGCGGCTTTCGGCTCGGCGAAGAGATCGCCCCTCCCGACATTGCCGCAGGCGTGCGCGCCGCGTTGACGCGCGCTGACCTGATCGAAGGGGAAACCCCGGTTGCGCTGTCGTTTCCCTGGCGTGGCGAGCCTTCCCATTCGCGTCTGCACGCGGTCGCTGCCGGCATCTGCGCCGCGCTCCCCCGCACGCTGCAGGAGGAATTGCCGCTCGTCCTGTTGATCGATGGCGATGTCGGCAAGAGTTTGGGCCGCATCATCCTGCACGAGATCGCGCCGCGCGCCGACATCATCGCCATCGACGGCGTGCAGCTCAAGGAATTCGACTATGTGGACATCGGCAGCATCATCGAGCTTAGCAATGTGGTGCCGGTGATCATCAAGTCGCTGCTGTTCAAGTAAGAGACGGCCAAAAAACCCCGACTGGGGCTGCACCATAGCAAATCGTGAAAATAAATCTTCGCGCGGTGCGCCGCCACCGCAACATTTCGATTCATTTGTGTTAGTCTGATTTTTAGTCAACTCGGTCCCCGGCGGCTGGGAGCGAGAACGTGCCAGTAAGTGCGTTCAAGTACCGTGCCTTCCTGAGTTGCAGCGCTGCCGACACCTTATGGGGCGATTGGCTGCAAGCTGCCCTTGAAGGGTTTCGTATCGATAAAGCCCTGGTTGGGCTGGAAACGCTCGCGGGACCCGTGCCGCGGATCTTGGGCTTGGTCTTTCGCAGTAAGCATGGCTCGCACAAAACTCCTCCTTGCGAGCGGAAGTGGGCAGCGCTTCACTCCTCTCAATTCTTGATTGTGCTGTGCTCTCCGAACGCAGCAAACGATGCGGACATCGACGAAGAAATCCGCCGCTTCAAGGCGATCGGTCGCACGGATCGCATCATTCCCCTGCTTGTCGGCGGCGGACGTCGCGATGCGGAGTTCGAATCGATCCCGCGTGCATTGCAATTCAGGCTCGACCCAAATGGGCGGTTGAAGAATCCTCGCGGGTATCCCGCGTGGGCGGACGCGCGCCCGGGCGGCGAAGGCAAGGAGGCCGCGCTTGCGCAAGTCGTGGCGGACATGGTGGGGCTTAGCCGTCCCGACATCGAGCGAGCCGCCGCCGCTGAGCGTCACCGGCAGGCCTTGACCAGCCGAAGTATTGCCGCGGGCCTGCTCGCGCTCTGCCTCGCCTGCAATTACGGCTTCCTCTTTGCCCGGCATGAGCTTTCCCGCAACGAGGCACTGCTCGAAGGCGTAGCTTCCGGCCTCGATGCGCTTACCCGCGCAGCTGCGGCTACCTTTGATTTCGTCGGGGTACCGCCGCGCTTTTCCTTAAGATTCGCGGAAATCACCGAGGATTCATTTCGCCAGATCTTCAATGTACACGCCGAAACACCTTCCCTGAGCTTCAATCGCGCCTCGATACTGCTCGATGTCGCTCGGCTTGAAATGCGCCGCGGTCGTGCCGAAGCGGAGCATAGTCGTGCCGGCGAGGCGGAGCTTTTGCTCGACAAGATCGCCGTCACGCAGCGGCATGACCACCGCTGGCAGCGCCGCCTCGCGACGGCCTACCACAGGTTGGGGGATTTGCTGCAGGACCAAGGCAGCTTGAACGAGGCGGCACGAAGCTACGAAACGAGCCGCAGGATCATCGAGTACCTTGCTGCCTTTCCGAAACACGCGGCCCGGCAGCGCGAACTTGCCGCCCTCAACCTGAAAATCGGCGACGTCGACCTCGCCCGCGGTTTTTTCGATGAGGCAATCATCAAATATGACCAGCATCTCGACATTATTTCCGGGCTGGCGACGGAGGAGCCGGATAAAGCCGCCTGGCAGCATGCGCTCGTGCGCTCGCATGTAAGAATCGGCGACGTTTTCCGACTGCAAGGCAATCTGGACGAGGCGCTGGCGAGCTATGCCGCAGGATATGCGATTGCCCAACGGCTGGCGGCAAGGGATGTGGACGGCCGCGACGGACAGCAGGCACTTGCGGCGGTCTATTTCAAAATCGCCGACGTGCTCAGCTTGCAGGACAGGCTCGAAGAGGCGCTTTCGAACTATCGTTTGAGCAACTCCATCGCTCGAAGTTTGCTTGCGGCCCATCCAGGCGATGTCGGCTGGCTGCATGAAGTTGGCGTCACCCATGATCGCATTGCCTGGATCTTGGAGGCGCGCGGCGATTTCGGCGCGGCTTTGACGGAGTATCGGACCGTTATCGCCGTGGCAGGCCGACTTGCATCTGCCGATCCGGACAATGCCAGCGCACAGTGGAACCTTGGCTTTGCGCATGGCCGTATCGGGGACATTCTTCTCTCGACGGGGAATGTCGCCGGAGCGCTGCCGGCATACGAGGCAAAGCGCGAGATCATGGATCGCCTTGCCGGGGTCGAGCCTGAGAATCTCGCATGGCAGTACGAGCGCGGCATCAGCCATGCGCGTCTCGCCCTCGTGCTGGAGTCACGCGGCGATTTGGCCGCCGCCAGGACAGAGTATGAGATCTGCCTTGCCATCGCCCGGCGCGTCGCTGCCGACAAGCGCGCCAGTCCGCAGGTCCTGCACAATCTGGCAGTCACCCATGCCAAACTTGCCGAGGTCCATCACCGGCTTGGCAATTCCCGACTGGCGCTTGCCGGGTTTCGACAGGCGCGACAGATCACGGCTGCCCTCATGGAAGTCGAACCGGCGATGGAATCGTTGACCGACGAACTTGCCCGCTTCGACAGCCGGATCAGCGCGCTGCAAGGACATGCCCAGAACCGGACCGGTTCACCTGTGGTCCCGGCAGTTGGCTATGCAAGCGCCTCGTCCACCGAGCTGGCAAAAGCTGCCGAAAGCGAGCCCGCGCGGCCCGGCAAGGAGGCCCCCCACCCTTCCTCGTATTGAGGCCGTTTCGCCCGGGACAAGTGGCAGTCAAGCGCGCTTGAGCGTATCCGGCCCATATTGGTTGTCGCCGGGAATGCCGGGGCGAAAGCCAAGCTCTACGATGAATGCAAGTGCAATAACGCTCGTCGCAATGAGCAGCAGGGTTTCCACGACGCCCATATGGTCGGGGTCGCCGCTCATGCCCAGGAGATTTGTGAGCATGAGCACCACAGAGGGAACGATCAGCCATCCTGTGAGCCAGCCGGAGCGGTCGCGATCGTGCAGCCGCTTCACCATCACGATGACGGTTGGATAAAGCAGGGCGACGTCGATCAGAAAACTGAGCGCCCGGGCGGAAAGCGCATCAGCCGGGGTCGGGACAAAGGGAATGTCGAGACCCACGCGGAGAGCGATCTCGACGGCGAGGATGATCAGCCAGCCGATCCAATAAGGCGTGCGACTGATGCGACCTTCCGGCCTGGTCAGAAGACCAACGATGTCCATGGCGCTCCCGGTCGGCGGTTTGTCGGGCTTGCATTTACTACGCGGGGTCGAGGACGCGGTCGAGAACCCATTTGTCAATCTCATGCACAAGCGGTTCGCGATAGGAAAAACGCCCGGAAGGACAGAACGGCGAATCGACGCCTTTTTGCTGTCGCTCGGAAGCGACAATGTCCTCTTCCAGCGTAATGTCCCAGCGTTGATAATAATTCCTGGCAACCTCCTCAAAATCAGGGCGCGCGAGCCTGCTTGCGGGAAACAAGGCGCCGTGAATCATGCGAGTGCGGTCGGGGCCAAGCGGATGCAGTTCCAGGTACCATACGCAATCGATGGTGCAGCCGAGGTAAGTGCTGGGATATAGGAGCGGCGCATAAGTGCCGCCGCCTTCGCGCCTGCCTTCCAAGCTCTCGATTTTCGGGAATCCTGGCGCGCCCTTGAGGAGCGCCATGCTGCCTTCGTGCTGCGCAAAGGTGATCACATATTCGCCCTTGGGCTCCTCGACCCAATATCCCGCCGATTTCGCGGAGGCATATTTGTTGATGGTGGCCCGGTGCACCGTGCCGATATGGTAGGATTCCTTCGCATTTTCGACGAACAGTTTCCAGTTGCACGCCATGTCAAACGAGCGCCGCCGCGTGCATGTCATGTCTTCAAGCCGGTACGGCGCGAGCTTCTCCGGCAAATCGCCGAGGTAATCCTGCAGCGGAGGGCAATTGTCGTCGAAATTGATGAAGATGAAGCCGCCCCAGGTGTCCACCTTGATGGGAATAAGCCCGTATTTCGCCCTAGCGAAGCCGTGCGTCTGCTCCATTTCCGGAGCGCCGCGCAGCGCGCCGGTCAGCTCGTAGGTCCAGCTGTGATAGGGACATGCGATGAGCTTGCAGTTGCCGGAGCCCGAGAGGAGTTCGGAGCCGCGGTGGCGGCAGCTGTTGGCGAAGGCGCGGATTTTTCCCGTCGTGTCGCGCAGTACGATGACCGGCACGCCGACGAAGGTGACGGTGAAATAGTCGCCGGGCTGCGGGATCTGATCGACGGTTCCGAGAAAATTCCACACCTTCCTGAAAATGCGATCGACCTCGCGGCGGTAGAACGCAGGCGAGGTATAGCACCAGGCCGGCAGCGTTTCCGCGTCGAGCAACGGCCTGCGCACGGCTGCATAGTGACGGGGGTTGAACAATTCGGTGTCGGCCAGCATTGATGTAACTCTTGCAGCTGATATTTTTGGCCGTCACCCTGAGGCGCTCGGCGCGAAGCGGCGAGCTTCGAAGGATACGGCCCGCACGGCGGCCGTTCATCCTTCGAGGCCCGCGCTATAGCGCTGTGCAAAACTGCGACGCAACACAATGCGCGGGCACCTCAGGATGACGGCGAGAGTCAGTCGAACCATTTGTGATCCGGAAAGTAGCACACCCAATCGAACCCCTTCAATTGCGGGTCTTTAGCTTGCATCATCACTTCAATATCCCAGCTGTGGGTCGACCCGGTTCTTCAGGCGTCTGCCGGCAGCAAGGCGCGCGACATTCTCGAAAACGAGGTCGAGGGTGAGCGGGATATAGCGGTCGAGGTCGTCCGAGGAGCAATGGGGAACGACAATCAGGTTCGGCGTTTGCCAGAGCGGTGAGGTCGCCGGCAGCGGCTCCTGTTCGAATACATCGAGAATGGCCCCGCTCAAGGCGCCGCTCGCAAGCCGCGCACAAAGCGCATTGTAGTCGACGAGCCCGGCGCGTCCGACATTGATCAGCCCGGCTCCGCGCTTGAGGGATGCGAGCATCTTTGCATCCACGATGTGCCGGGTCGCGGGAGTGAGCGGCGCGGCAACAAAAACGAAGTCCGCTTGCTTGAGTGCCCTTGGCAGGTCACGCAGCCCGACCACCTCGTCGGCATGGCGGTGCGGCCGCTTCTCTCGGCGAACCCCGATGACGCGCAAGCCAAGCCGCTTCGCGGCGCGCGCCGCAGCTCCTCCCATGTCGCCCAAACCGATGACGACGGCGGTCTTGCCGCGGATGACCGGCGTAAAGAGCTGCGACCATTTCGCGCCCTGTTGGTTCTTCATGATTTCCGGGATGCGCGCGTTCAGCATCAAAAGAGCCATGGCGGCAAATTCCCCGGTCTTACTGCCGTGCACGCCGCTGTTGTTGGTGAGAGAAACTCCTTGCGGCAACCAGTCGAGCGGCAGCAAGGGTTCGATCCCGGCGCCGGTGATGTGGATGAATTTGAGGTTGGGGGCGGCGGCGGCGAGATTGCGCAGCGGAAAGCGCGGGTCGGTGGCGACGTCGATGGAGCTTACGAACACGGTCGCGGTCGCAAGCGGCGAGAGGTCCGCCAGGTCGGTTCCCAAACTGCTTGTGATGCGCTTGGGCACGCGGTTGCGTTTGCGCGCGGCGGCAATCAGGTCCGCCGTGATCTGGAAGACCTGCGGACGTTCGCGCCGCGTTTCGAAATGGACGTGTATCCTCACCGCAAGCGCTCGCGGACCTTTGCCTATTCTGAAATGACGAGCCGGATGGACGTCGGATTGAAATCGTTGACGGGATTATTGATCTGCGGACAATTCGAGATGGCGACGATGGCGTTCATCTCCGCTTCCAGCTCGACATAGCTGCCGGGAAGCGAGTCCCCGCGCGCCATTACCGCCCGGCCGTCGCGCTCGACCGGAACGCGCATGAAAAAATTCACGTTGGGCACGATATCGCGGCGCCCCATGCCGAATTTGCCGAGCGCTTTGAGAAAATTCTCACGACAGCCAGGACAATCGGCGACGCTATAGAGCATGCGGTTGCTCGGCGCGCTGCAGCAGCCGCCGATTGTATCGTGCGATCCGTAGCTGTCCTCGACAATCCGGAAAATCGGCCGCGCCAGGTCGGAGTACAGCGTGTGACCCTTGGTCAAGGAGATGGTGCCGGCAGCCTTGATGGTAGTTGGCGCGCTGTAGCGCTCTTCCTTGTCGTCGAGATTGTAACAGAGGAAATCGACCGCCTGGCGGCCCTCACAATCGATGATGCGCAAGCGCTGGCCGCGCTGCATCGTTCCGCCCCAGGCTTGCCTGGCCGGCACGATCTCATCCAGCAGGATTTTTTTCTCAGGCGCCATGTGCCGTCGCATTCGGGTGGGCGGAGCGCCAATATTTCACGATCTCGGCAGGGCTCGCAATCCAGACGTCGGGAAAGCGCCTGATATGGTCGATCAGCTCCTTGAGCATCAAGACGCGCGACGGACGGCCGCTTGCCTGGGGGTGCATGGTCAAGGTGAACAGCCCTCCATAGGCGTAAATGCCGCGGAATTCCTCCTGATAGAGTTCAAGCGCCTGGCGGCAGGACAAAATCGTCTTGCGTGCGCTGACATGGTAATAGAAATGGGCGAGGTCATCGAGAATCCAGTGGCCGGGCAAATTGATCATGCCGGTGGTCCGTCCGTCGATGACATGATAGTCCGGCAACAGCGTATCCATGAGATCGCCGGTATATTCGAACCCATGCTTTTCCAGGAGCGGAACGGTGTGGGGGCTGAATTCCCAGAACGGCGAACGGTAGGCACGCGGGCGTCGCCCGGTGATGCGGGTGAGCACCTCGATCCCTTTCAGCAAAGCCTCTTCTTCCTGTGCCGCACTGATGAAGGTGCCGGGCGGCTCATGCAGGTAGCCATGGTGCTCGATGTCATGGCCGCGCCGCAGGATTTCGTCGATGGTTCGGCCGTACTTCTCCGCCACCCAGCCCGGCACGAAAAAGGTGGTCTTGATGGCGTAGCTATCGAGCAGGTCGAGCAGCATGGGCACGCCCACCTTCGATTCGAATTGGCCCATGGAATGCGCGACCGGATCGCGGGAGCCCCTGAAGATCCAGGTCACCTCGGCATCGAGATCGAAGGTAAGCAGGCAGACGCAGCGAATCCCGGAAGGCCACGGCCGCACGACCGGATCGGGCAATCCGGCGCGATGATCTTTTTTCCGGCGCGATGCTCGTGCGAGCGTTTTCTGGACTCGTTTGCGGCCGGCCATCAGCGTGGTTCCAAAGCTTTCCTCTAACCGTCACTCTGAGGTGCTCGGCGCGCAGCGACGAGCCTCGAAGAGCGACGGCCCGGGCCGTGCGTCCTTCGAGGCTCGCTCGCTACGCTTGCTCGCACCTCAGGACGACGGTTTGAGGGATTTCATTGTGGCTAACAATTCTATTTTGCGTCTTTCAAAAGATCGTCCAGGTTCACCTTGGCGGAAATGACATTATAGGTGCTCAAGAGATCGTTGAGCGTCTCCCATTTCTTCTTGTCGAGAGCGCCCAATCCGGATTTCTCGGTCGCTGCGCTGCGCGTTGCCGGAATGGTGGCCTGCCATTTCGCCGTCTCGATCTCGCCTTTGAGTTCGGGCACCGCCTTGGTGATGATGGTGACGGCCTCGGCAGGATTGCCGAGCGAGAACTCGATTCCTTTGATGGTTGCGTCTCTGAAAGCCTTCACCAGCTGCGGCTTTTGCTTCGCCAGTTCTTCGTTGGTGATGATGGCATAGCCCGGCGTATCGAACCCCAGGGAGGCCATGGTCCACTGCCGCAGTTTCAATTCGGGATGCTCGATCTTCCAGGCGACGAGTTCGTTGTTATAAACGGTCACCTCGGCGTCGATTTTCCCGCTCAGCACCAATGGCAGATCGGTTCCCGAGCGAACCGTGACCGGCTTGATGTCGTCCATGGTCAGCCCATTCTTCTTGAGCCAGGCCTGGAGGAAGATCGTGGTCGTGCTGCCGGTGTACACCCCGACGTTGCGGTCCTTCAGCTGCGAGGGCGCGGCGATGCCGGAGCTCTCTGTCGCAAACAGAGCAACCCCGTTGTCCTGCTGCAGGTTGGCAAGGGCGACGATGGGGACGCCCTGCGCGCGGGTGGTAACCACGGCGGCAGCATCGGCAATTCCAAATTCTTCCTTGCCGCTGCCGACCGTCATGGCGGCGAACGAGGATCCGCGGCCCGGCAAGATCGCAACATCGAGCCCGCCTTGGCTGTAATACCCTTTCTCCTTGGCGACATAGATCGGGATGTGCGCGGCAAACGGGGTGAATGAAAGCCGCACCGATACGCTATCCGCAGCCTTGGCCTCCATGCCAAGCAGCAGCCCTAGCGCGATCAGCGTCCATGCTGCGCGTTGTGCAATTAACATCGACATCGAAGCGACTCCTCTTTGCGGTATATCCTACTGCTCGTTTGCGAGGCCGAGATAGGCAAATCGTCGGCGCAGGACGAGCATCTCGATAATGGAGACCAGTGCGAACAGGGTGAGACTGAGCGCTGCCATGAGCAGAACGGCGACGAATACCAGCGGCGTATTCACATTGCCTACGGCAATAAGCACCACATAGCCAAGCCCGGAATCCGCCTGCATGAATTCAGCGACAACGGCGCCGATGACCGCCAATGGAACGGCGACCTTCAGGCCGGCAAAGATGTAAGGAACCGCGTTGGGCAAGCGGACCTTGCGCAACACGGTCCAGGGGCTCGCAGACAACGTTTCCATGAGCTGATTGAGCCTTGTGTCCACGCTCTTCATTCCGCGCACGGCATTCACGATCATCGGGAAGAACGAGATCACAATGGCGATGAAAACGCGCGACGCCATGCCGGCGCCGAACCAGATCACGAAAATCGGTGCCAAGGCCATTTTCGGAATGCTTTGGTCGATGACAAGGAGCGGCATCAGAATTCGCTCGATCAGCCGCGAGCGGACCATGACAATCGCAAGGGCAATACCGGCGAGCGATCCGATGATCAGCCCGGCCACGGCACCCGTCCCGGTGGCGACGATGTGCCTGACCAGCATCGGCGCGTCCTTGACGAAGGCGAACCAGATCGTGACCGGCGACGGCAACAGCCAGGCCGGGACATTGAACAAAGTTACCAGCAGCTGCCATACGCCCAGGAATCCAACGACCGTGACAACCGAAATGCTGTTGCGCTGCGCACTATCGAGGAGCGAATTCATGCCGCCTCCAACAGCTCGCGCAGACGCCGCGCGGTCGACAGGAATTCGGGAGAGTCGCGCATCACCAGTGTCCGTGGCCGCGGCAGCGGGTTGTCGATGACAGCCCGAATGCGGCCGGGACGCGGCGTCATTACCACGACCCGGTCGGAAAGAAATGCCGCCTCGCTGATGCTGTGGGTCACGAAGATCACCGTCTTCTGCCGGTGCTGCCAAATTCGCAGCAGTTCAATGGACATCTGATCGCGGGTGATGGCGTCGAGCGCGCCGAACGGTTCATCCATGAGCAGAATTTGCGGATCGAAGGAGAGCGCCCGCGCAATTCCGAGGCGCTGACGCATGCCGCCGGACAGTTCATGCGGGAAGCGGGTCTCGAAGCCATGCAATTGGACGAGTTCTATTACCGATCTGATCTTATCCGGTCGCTCGATTTTAGGGATGTTGAGCACTTCCAGCGGCAGCTCGACATTTTCCCAGACTGTCCGCCACGGCAGCAGCACCGCATCCTGAAAGATCATGCCGATATCATGGCCGCGGCGCGCTCTCGCTATCGAGCGCCCGTCGATGGTGATCTCGCCCGCAGTCGGCGTGAGCAAACCCGCCGTCAAGGCGAGAATGGTGGATTTGCCACACCCGCTCGGCCCGATGATGCAAAGAAATTCCTTGGCTCTGACAGCGATCGAAATCTTCTCCAGCGCAAACACGTGACCCTGCCGCGACTGAAAAATCTGCGTGACGTCGCGCAGCCTGATCGCCGCCGGCTGCTCGTCGGTCGTGTCATCACCGTGCAGGCGAACAACCTTGTCGGGCAATGCCGGGTGCATGGTCATGTAGAGTAGGATGGCAAAAGGCGCCGTGCACGGCCTTTCCGCTGGGCAAATTCGTGCGGCGCCATAAGGGCATATTAACGCCCGTCTTCGCGGGCTATGCCCACGCGGATTCGTTTGAGTAGACGAATTGCCCACCCTACTCCAGTATATCGAAGCACCTTCCGACACCAGTTTAGGCCGCTGACACTGCGGGACACGGCGGCGCCGCGGAGACGCATTTATGAAAAACGGAGAAAAGGAATAACGTGATGGTCGCAATCCAGATGTCCAATCCGGATGGTCTTCACCACCCGCTCGGTCCCTATTGTCAGGTGAGCCGCGTGAAAGCCTCCGAATTCGTCTTCATTGCCGGCCAGACCGCGGTCGGCAAGGACGGCAAGGTCGTCGGGGTTGGCGACCTCGAGGCCCAATGCCGGCAGGTCTTTTCGAATATCGAGATAGCGCTGCACTCGGTCGGCGCCGGGTGGACCAACGTCGTCCACTTTACCAATTACCTGGTAAACCGCGAGGACCAGCCGCGGTTTGTGAAATACCGGCTCGGTGTCTTTCCGCGCATGTTTCCGAGTGGCGCCTATCCGCCCAACACGATCCTGTTCATCGACAAGCTCCTGAACAAAGACTTCCTGGTGGAAGTACAGGCAATCGCCGCTATCTGAGGAACATGCCAAATTTTTAAAGAGGCGACAGGCCGCGCGGGCATTCGCGGTTTTGAGATTCACAACTAAGTAAGACCTCGGTGGGCCGTTGGACCGGTAGATCTCCTCGGCTTGGTTGCTCGGAGGATACACGACTGTGGCGGAGAGCCAATCGCGCCGTCTCGCAGCGATCCTGGCGGCGGACATCGCCGGCTACAGCGCGCTGGTGGGTGCCGACGAGGCGCGCGCCGTGCGCGACCTTAAGGCGCATCAGGCGGTGGTGCTGCCGATGGTCGGCCAGTTCGGCGGGCGCATCATTGACACCGCAGGCGACGGCATTCTGGCCGAATTCACCAGCGTCGTGAGCGCGGTCGAATGCGCACTCGCCCTCCAGAAGACCATGGCAGAGCGCAATTCCGCGGTCGAGCCGTCGCAACGCATGCAGTTTCGCATCGGCGTGAATGTTGGCGATGTAATTTACGACGAAGCGCGCATTTATGGCGACGGCGTCAACGTCGCCGCCCGCCTGGAAGGAATTGCCAAGCCGGGCGGCATCTGCCTGTCGGAAGACGCGTATCGGCAGGTCCGGGGCAAGCTCAATGTTCCCATCGCGGATTCCGGCGAAAAGCGCCTGAAAAACATTGCAAATCCCGTCAGGGTGTACCGTATCGAGCCGTCGGCAGCGGCGGCTGGCGCCGGCGCGTTGGCGGCCGCCGTCAAGCGGAAATGGCGATGGTCGCTACCGGCGACAGCAGGCGTGGCGATAACGGTCGTGGTGATCCTCGCTGCGGTCGCATCGTTTACTCTGCTCCGCGATCGATTCCATGTCTCGCCCACTGCTGCGCCGTCAAAACCGATCGCCGTCAGCACGGTGCCGATTATCGCCGTGCTGCCGTTTGTCAATCAAACCGGCGACGACGGCCAAGAATATTTCACCGATGGCGTGACCGAGGAGGTCATTAATGCGCTCGGTCGATTTAATACCTTGCGCGTAATCGGCCACAACGCAGTGCTGCGCTATAAGAAACAACCGCCAACACAGCAAGAAATCGGCTCCGAGCTCGGCGCAACCTATCTGGTCGCGGGAAGCGTAAGGCGCTCGGGTCAACGCGTGCGCATCGCCGCACAACTGACGGAGTCACGCGCCGGCACCGTAGTCTGGAGCGATCGATTCGAAGGCGAGATTGCCGATATTTTTGAGTTTCAGGATACCATCGCGCGTCGGATCGCCGGCACCCTGGCCGCCAGCATTGCCCTGGTCGAAGGCCGGCATTCGCTTGACCAGCCAAAGCCGAATCCGAACGCCTTTGACCTCGTGCTGCGTGCCCGTGCCCTCGGTCACGCGTCAACGCGAACGGCAAACCGGCGTTTCCGCGAGCTCATCGCCGAGGCCATCGAATTGGACCCAAAATATGCAACGGCGCGCGCCCTGCTAGCCGAGGGGCTCTACTCGCAGGCAATCCTGGGTTGGACGGAATTCCCCGATCGCGAACTCTCACGCGGCGCCGAGGAAGCGCGCAAAGCGATCGCGCTGGCGTCCGACGAGCCCGACGGATATCGCGCGCTTGGGCTCATTCTTCTCGCGCGCGCCGAATACGATCAGGCGCAGAACGCGCTCAAGCGAGCGATCGAAATCAACCCGAGCGACGCCAATGCTTTGGCGCTATCGGGATCGGTTCAATCCTTCTCGGGCGAAATTGCCGGCGCCATCGATTCGCTCGAGCTTGCGCTGAAACTCGATCCCATGCTCGAGCCGAAATACGTCTTCGATCTGGCAGTCGCCTATTACCTTGCGCGGCGGCACGAGGAT
The DNA here is from genome assembly GCA_963817135.1 of uncultured Alphaproteobacteria bacterium. Taxonomy (GTDB): domain Bacteria; phylum Pseudomonadota; class Alphaproteobacteria; order Rhizobiales; family Xanthobacteraceae; genus VAZQ01. The sequence continues at coordinate 70,544 of CAWFNG010000006.1, forward strand.
GCTCTGCGTGTTGCCGAGCGAGGGCTCGCGCGCTTTCCGAATTTTGCCATGTTCAACGCACCTGCCGCGGCGGCTGCCGCGCAACTAGGACGCAAGGAACAGGCCGCTGGCTATGTCGAGGCGCTCCGTCACAACCTGCCGGGTCTCGACCTGGAAACGCTCGGGTCGCGCCTCGCTTCAAGAGGAGCGGATGACGCTCCGTACTGCCCGCGATCATCTGCGTCGGAGAAGGACAAATTGAATAGTGCAGCCGGTTGGTGGCGACGCACTAGTAACCGGGCAGGGCGGCGGGGCGGGCAGCTTTGAGACTTTCGACCAGTTCTTGTCGGCTTCATCCTTCATGGCCGCCGGATCCTTGCGCATCAGTTCGGGACCGATCGACTGTCCGAATAAGTACAGGCGACCGTCAACCACGAGCCAATATTCCGGATTTGGATATACCTTGAGACCTTTCGCGACCGACGCGGCGCACCAATTGTTGTATTGCGGCAAATAGCGCTCGGGCTCGACCTTGAACAGTTCGAGATGCTTGGCCGAAGCAAACTGGTAGATGGCACCGTCCCACTCGTATCGAAATTGCGCATCGCCCGCCATCGGGCGTTGCTCGGTGAAATAGGCCACAGGGTCATAGCCCCTGAGGGCAAGCCGATCCTCGCCGGCTTGCGCGGCGCCGGATACGAGAGTCAGGGCTCCAATAAAGCCAGCGAAAAGAAGAGAAATGCTGAGTTGTTTCATAACTTACCTCTTCCAGCGACGGGAGCTGGAAGGACCTTTGATGTGTAGCATACGCCCATCAGATGCGGAACCGAAGGCTTTGGTCTGACCTTCAAAACATTGCGATCCTCTCAGCCCGTGTTGAGGGTCGAGTAACCCTCCGCGGCTAAGGTTTCCCTCCACAGGAGGGATAGGGCGCGAGATGACCGCCATCGAAGCAGGGGCAAGCGGCGCTTTAAGCCGCGAGGGCGAACGTCTGGCGCAGTGGACGCGCCTTCTCTGCGTATTGTTCTTCTTTTCCGGCTTTCCCGCGCTGATCTATCAACTCACCTGGCAGCGCGCGCTGTTTCGCATTTTCGGGGTGAACATCGAGTCGGTGACGATCATCGTCACCGCCTTCATGCTCGGGCTCGGTATAGGCAGTCTCGCCGGGGGCTGGCTCTCGCAGCGCAGCCGCATTGCACTCTTGCCGCTGCTCGCGGCCATCGAATTGGCGACCGCGGCTTTCGGCAGCGTTTCACTTGCCGTGTTCGATTACGTCGGCGCGCTTACTGCCGCCTGGCCGTTGGCTGCCATGTCCGCGGTAACCCTGGCATTGGTCATCGTGCCGACGCTGCTGATGGGCGCGACGCTCCCCATACTGGTCAGCCATCTCGTGCGCCGCTCGGGCAAGGTCGGGACCGCCGTCGGACTTCTTTATTATGTCAACACGCTCGGCGCCGGCGCTGCGTGTCTTGCAAGCACCGTGCTGTTCTTCCCATTCCTCGGGATGCACGGCACCGTGGCGGTGGCCGTTGCGATCAACTGTGCAGTCGCGACCGGTGCATTGGCGATGTACTGGCGCGGCAGCAATGACGGTAGCGATGCCGGGCTTGGCGCGCCTGCGGCATTTGCCGCGCGTCCAGCTGCCTGTCGATTTCTTCCGGTGCTGGCTCTGGCCATGGCGGGCGGATTCGTCTCCCTTTCCTACGAGATATTCTTCTTTCGCACTGTGTCCTATGCCTCCGGATCGAGCGCAACCGCTTTTGCGATAACGCTCGGCGCATTCCTGGTGGGCCTCGCGTCAGGGTCGCGCCAGGCCAGCACCAATTGCGCAACGTTGCCGCGTGAAGAAATTATTCGGCGCGCGGCGAGCGCGATGATAAGGGCCAATCTGGTCGGGCTACTGTTCCTCCCGCTGCTGAGCCATGTCGCATGGCTGGACCGGGGGGTCCTGGCTGTGGCCGTGCTGATGGTTTACCTGGTGGCGCGCTTCTGGGGCACGCTGCTGCCTTATCTTGCCGAGCTGGGTATTGCTGCAAACAGCGAGGCCGGCATGCGCACGGCTCTCCTTTATCTCGCGAACATTCTGGGATCAGCCGCGGGTTCAATTCTCACCGGCTTCATGCTGATGGATCACATTGGGATCGTCGCCATCGCAGTCGCGCTGGTGGTCGCCGGCTCACTCTGCACGATCATGTTTGTAGCGGCGGTCGATTTCCCCCGCGCGCAGAAATACCTGCGCATGGGAGTTGCCGTCGCTGCAGCCGGCCTGGCGGCAGTTCTCATCCCGAGCCTTGCGGACCACATGCTGGAAAATCTGCAATGGAAGGGCGCGGCCGAGGCCAAGCCCCTGCTCGACGTGGTCGAGACTCGCAGCGGCATCATCACCGTCGATGCCGACGGCACCGTGTTCGGTCATGGCATGTATGACGGCCGCTTCAATACCGACCTCAAGCACGATACGAACGGCATTGTGCGGCCGTATGCCATCAGTCTCTTTCACGCCGCCCCGCGTCGCGTCCTGATGATCGGGCTCTCCTCCGGATCGTGGGCGCAGGTCATCGCCAACAATCCCATGGTTGAATCGCTTACCGTCATCGAGATCAATCCGGGTTATCGCAAGCTCATCGCCCGCGCGCCTGAAGTGGCCTCGGTCCTCGCCAATCCCAAGGTGAACGTCGTTACCGACGACGGCCGGCGCTGGCTGCGGCTCAATTCCCGCGAGAAGTACGATGTGATCGTGTCCAATACCACCTGGCACTTTCGCGCCAATGTCACAAACCTCCTGTCAGCGGAATTCCTCGACCTGATCGGCGATCATTTGGAGCCGAACGGGATCTTCTTCTACAACACAACCGATGCAGGCCGGGTGCAGCGCACGGGCTGTCTTCGTTTCGAGCATGGTGCGCGCTTCTCCAACCACCTGCTGGTATCGGCAACCCCGATCGACTGGAATTTTCCGCGCTGGCGGCAGGTTCTGGAAGCATACCGGATCGACGGCAAGCCCGTTCTGGATGCTTCCCGCGCCGCCGATCGCATGGTGCTCGATCGCCTCATGGCCGTGCAGGCAGGCCTTGAGCCCGGCGCCATGAGGAGCGCTGGGAGCCCAATCGAGCCTTGCACCGACATCCTGGCACGCACCGCTGGCAAACCCATCATTACCGACGACAATATGGGCAGCGAGTGGCGCTATTTTCTTGGGTTGGAATGACCCCGGGGATAAGCGGGGGTTAAGGGTTTCGCCCTAGTAGTTGGTCGAGGCGAAACAGACTTCTTATTATATGGTCTCTCTCGATCCGATCTCACCCGCGGCCCTGCGTTACGAGGCCGTGCAGCGCGAGATTGTCCGGCGGGCACCTGCGCTCTATGCGGGGACGCTGTTTCTCTCGGCGCTCCTGCTGTTCGCCGTCCAGCCGATGTTCACTAAGATGATCCTGCCGCAACTCGGCGGTGCGCCGGCCGTTTGGTCGGTGGCCATGGTGTTCTTCCAGGCGGCGCTCCTCATTGGCTATGCCTATGCGCACCTCCTCGCGCGGACGCTGCGACCGCTCCATGCCGCCTTTGTTCACCTTGCCGTGCTTGCCGGCGCCTCCCTCGCGCTGCCGATTGGCGTCGCCAACAGTTTTGCCGCCCCGCCGGAGAATGGGGTCGTGCTCTGGCTGTTCGCCCTTGTCGCCGCATCGATCGGCCTTCCGTTTGCCGCGCTCGCGGCGAGCGCACCGCTGCTGCAGAGCTGGTTCGCAACTACCGACGATCCCAAGGCGCACAACCCTTATGTCCTCTATGCTGCGTCCAACCTCGGCTCGTTCGCTGCGCTGTTCGCCTATCCATTTGTTGCCGAACCTTTGTTGACGCTGCGCGACCAGGCCTGGCTGTGGTCGATCGGCTATGCGCTCTTGACTATCCTTGTTGCCGCCACCGGCATCGTTGCGTCGCGGGGATCGCGGACGGGCTGCGTCGCGGCGCCGACATTACCCTCGCCAACTGTCGCCGATCGGCTTTCGTGGGGCATGTTGGCGGCGATCCCCAGCGGTCTCGTTATCGCGGTAACTGCCTACATCACCACCGACATCGCCGCCGCGCCGTTTCTTTGGGTTCTGCCGCTTGCGCTCTATCTCCTGACTTTCGTCGCGGTGTTTCACGATCCGCCGTGGATCAAAGACACGACGGTTGTGCGGCTCCTTCCGTTCGCCATGACGCCCGTGGCAATCAGCGTCCTCGGCGGCGACAAGGCCTACTGGCTTGCGGTCATCGTCATAAATCTCGCGGCTTTCTTTCTGCTGTCGCTGCTCTGCCATGGCGCGCTCTATCGGCGCCGGCCGCAGCCCGCGCGGCTCACCGAGTTCTATATGTGGGTTTCGCTTGGCGGCCTGACGGGAGGGCTTTTTGCGGGACTGATTGCGCCCGCCGTCTTCAGCAGCACGTACGAATATCCGCTCCTCATCGCTGCCGCGCTCCTTGTACTGCCGGGAGCCATCGGCAGTTGGCGGCGCTTTCTGCGCGATGGCGGCCTCCCGATTTTCATCGCCGCAGCGATCGCGCTGGCTCGCCTCGATCATGACATTCGGCTGCCGTTCGCTGCGGAAATCTTCTTCGAAGCGGCGTTGGTCGGGCTCGCCGCGCTGATGTTGCTGCAGCGGCATCGGCCGGCGCGATTTTTCGGCCTCGTCGTCCTCGTCTTTGTCATCACCGAGCTGTGGCGGCCCGGCCAGGCGCGCATTGAGATCGCACGCAGCTTCTTCGGGGTGCATCAGGTCGTTGAAACCAGCGACGACCGTTACCGGCTTTTGTACCATGGAACCACACTGCACGGGGCCGAGCAGATCAGGGAGCCCGACGGCACGCCGCGCACGGGCCGACCGCAACCGCTGACTTATTACTATTTCGGCGGCCCCATATCGCAGGCAATTGCGGCGGCCCGTTCCGCACAAGGCGAATTGCGAGAGGTCGCCGTGATCGGGCTCGGCACCGGTAGTCTCATTTGTCACCGCAAGGACGGCGAGGCCTGGACTTTCTTCGAGATCGACCCGGTGGTGGTGCGCATTGCCACCGACCGCCGTCTCTTCCGATTCATGTCCGACTGCGGCCGCAACCCGCCTGTGGTGCTTGGCGATGCGCGACTGACGCTTGCCGCATCGCCTCTTCAATACGACCTTATTGTGCTCGACGCGTTCTCTTCCGACGCAATTCCGGTCCATCTGCTCACGCGTGAAGCCCTGGCGGGCTACCTGTCGCGGCTATCGCCGCACGGCGTACTGCTCTTTCATATCTCGAACCGCCACCTCGATCTGCATCCGGTTGTCGCTGCCGAAGCTGCGTCGGCAGGCCTCGCCGTGATTGCGAAACGTGACAATCGCGCCAACAATTTTCAGATGGACTATCGGTCAAACGCTCTGGTCGCCGTGCTCGCGCGCAATCTGGCCGACCTCGGCGGCCTGCCCAATGCGCCTGGCTGGGTGCGGGTGAGGACCGATCGGGCCGCCCCGTGGACGGACGATTATTCCGACATTCTCGGCGCCCTGGTGCGCAACAAGCTGGGCCTTTGACCGCCGCATGGGAAGATCAATCGCCCTGCTGATGATGCGCCGTTTCCCAGAACAGCTCCTTCCAGTCGCCGACTTTCGCCCTCATGGTGCCGATGCGGTTGAGGAACGCCGCAAAGAAAGCGATCCGGTGCGGCTGCGAGGTGAACTCGAAGCCGGGATCATTGAGCTGCGCAACCAGATCGTCGATCGACTCGGGCGCCTTCTGGACGTCCTTCCAGAGTACGGCGGCGGCGCGCTTGTCCGCGTTGGCGACCCTGATCGATTCTTCGAGCGCATTGGCGACCGCCTTGAACAGCAGCGGATTTTTCTCCCGGGTCCGCTTGGTCGCAAGCAACGTGATCTGCGTCAGGGGTCCGCCGAACACCTTGCGGCTGTCGGTGACGACATGGGCGCCGACAATCTTCAGACCGCGATCGGTGAAGGGCTGCACCGCGACATGGGCAGTGATGCTCGCCTTGCCGTAGCCGCCGGAGAGCGCGGTGACCGCATCGGGGTGACCCAGCGCAACGGTGAGGTGGTCGAGGCGAAACGGATCGTTCCACTGCTGCTCCGCCGCCATCTGCAGCATCATTGAATTGAACGACAGCCGCACGGTCGGTACCGCAATGCGGTCGCTTTCCGTGAAATCGGCGATGGTCTTGACGTTCGGGTTGATGGTGTAGAGCGTCATGGCCCCGTTAGAGACGGTGCCGACGGCCCTGGTCTCGTTGGCGGTGCCGTGCGTTTTTTCCCACAGCGTGAGCAGAGACGGCAGCGCCGCGGTCCCATAATCGGCAGCCCCCGACAGCAAGGCATCGATGATGGGACCGGGACCGCTCAGCGCGGTGGCGGTTGCCTCGATCTTGCCCAAGCCGAGCTTGGTCGCTTCCTGCTGCAGAATTCCGCCGCTGACCATGAGGTCCACGGGAATGTAGAGGAGCCCACGCTGTTGGACGAAGCTGACCTTGAGCGGCGTCTGTGCGCGCACCCTTGCAGGCGCCGCAAGCAAGGCTGCGCCCCCGGCTACGGTGGCAAAAACCTTTCGCCGGCTTACCAGCCCCGCCGTTCTTCGCATTGGCAGTCTCCTGATCTCGGCTTTTGGCGCAAGGGACGCGCTTCGACGTTCGCACAGTCCGTGATAGAATTCCATATGAACGCTCCCCAACGCCAAGCCCCCCTGCTGCAGGTCGAGGGGGTGACGTTGCAGTACAGGACCGCGAAGCATCTCGTCACCGCCACTTATCGCGTGAGCTTCGACGTCTACGGAGCGGACCGGTTCGTCGTGCTCGGGCCTTCCGGTTGCGGAAAATCGACCTTGCTCAAGGCAGTTGGCGGCTACATGGCGCCGACCGAGGGGACGATGCGGCTCAAGGGCAAGCCTATCCGCGAGCCCGGTGCCGACCGCATGTTTGTCTTCCAGGAATTCGATCAGCTGCTGCCGTGGAAAACGGTCAAGCAGAACGTGATTTTTGCGCTCGAGTCCTCGCGCAGGATGCGCGGAAAAGCCGCCGAAGCGCAGGCCATGCGCTATATCGAGAAGGTAAACCTCACCAAATTCGCCAACTCCTATCCACACACGCTCTCCGGCGGCATGAAGCAGCGCGTCGCTATTGCGCGCGCGCTGGCGATGGAGCCCGATGTGCTGATGATGGACGAGCCGTTCGCCGCGCTTGACGCGCTGACGCGGCGCAAGATGCAGGATGAGTTGCTCCAGCTGTGGAGCGAAACGCGCTTCACCCTGCTGTTCGTGACCCACTCCATTCCGGAGGCGGTGCTGATCGGCAACCGCATCCTGTTGCTCTCGCCGCATCCCGGTCAGGTGAAGGGCGAACTCAACAGCGACGGCAGCGACGCCGCCGACCCGGCAAGCGGGCGCAAGCTGTCCGACCGCATTCACCAGATGCTGTTTGCCGATCGCATCGAGGAGCAGGAGGTTGTGCCCCATGGTTGATGCCCCCATGAGCGCGGCAGGCTTTTCTGCCGTTCCGCCGCTGCGGCCGGAATATCTGCGCGAAGTCGTTGCCGGCGCCGACATCGGCGTGGTGCAGAAGCCGCTGACACTCTGGCAGACGCTGGTGGATCAGGCCTGGCTGCGCAAGGTTGTCATTCTCGTGGTGATCGCGGCTGCCTGGGAAATCTATGCGCGGCAGCTCAACAACTCCTTGCTGGTACCGACATTCACGGCGACGATCGATGCGTTCGTCACCGGGATCGTGAGCGGCGACATCCTCCAGAAGGTATCCAATTCGGTGCAATTGCTGCTCAAGGGCTACGCCGTCGGCCTCGCCTTGGCCTTGATCTTCACCGCGCTCGCCATGATGTCGCGCATCGGCAACGATTTGCTGGAGACGCTCACGTCGGCATTCAATCCGCTGCCGGCAATTGCGCTGCTGCCGCTTGCGCTGATCTGGTTCGGGCTGGGCGAGCTCTCCATCATTTTCGTGCTGGTGCACTCGGTCCTATGGGCGGTGGCGCTTAATACCCACTCGGGGTTTCGGTCGGTCTCGAACACACTGCGCATGGTGGGGCGCAATTACGGGCTCAAAGGGGTGCGCTTTATCGCCAAGATTCTCATCCCGGCTGCCTTCCCCTCGATCCTCACCGGACTGAAGATCGGCTGGGCCTTTGCCTGGCGCACCTTGATTGCCGCGGAACTTGTTTTCGGCGTCTCCTCCGGCAAAGGCGGGCTCGGCTGGTACATCTACGAAAACAAGAACATGCTCGACATTCCGGCGGTATTCGCCGGCCTGTTCACGGTCATTCTCATCGGGCTGCTGGTGGAAAACCTGATCTTTCACAACATCGAGGCGATGACCATACGCAAATGGGGCATGCAGTCGTAACGGCATTGCCTGAGGAGATTGAAGCGGCAGGCTTCACCTCTCCCCGCAGGGGAGAGGTGACCACACTGCCTGTCGGAGCGAACACATCATGGAAGAGAAAAAACTCACCGGACGGATCGCGCGGGAGAAGATCAAGCTGATGCAGGTGCCGCGCCCGCCGCCGGGCGTGGTCGACGCATTTCTCGCGCTCGGCGATGCGACCGGCCTTATCTCCGATGCGATGGACGAACTCGGGATTCCCTGCGGCGTCGTCGGCGGCGATATCCTCAAGCCTACGATCGCGGGCAAAGTCATGGTCGGCCCGGCACTCACCATCCGCAACGTCATGCAGCGCGCCGACCCGCTCGCAGGTGCGCGCAACCAGATCAACAGGATGGCCGAGTTCGAAGGCCACAATCTGGCGACGCCCGGCGACGTGCTGGTCATTGCCGGCGTATCGAATGTTTCCAATATGGGCGGCATCTCCGCCCAGACCGGCAAGCGTCAGGGCGAAGTCGGTGCCGTAGTGTTCGGCGGCGTGCGGGATGTCGCCCATTCGCGCGCCATCGGTTATCCCATATGGGCGCGCGAGTTCACGCCCATGACCGGCAAGTGGCGGATCGAGACCGTCGAAATCAACGGGCCGGTGCAGATCGGCGATGTGCGCGTCGAAGCGGGCGATCTGGTCATCGCCGATGACACGGGCGTCTGCTTCATACCGCGCGAGAAGATCGCCGCCGTTCTCGCCCTCGCGCAGAAGAAGGCCAAGGCCGAAGAGGTCCGTTGTGCAGCGATCGAAAAGGGCGTGCCCATTCACGAAGTGATCCGCTCGACCTATGGCGAGACCGAGCGATGACAGGCGTGAGCCCAAAGGACGTTGTCGCTGCGCTGTGGCGCGCTGCCGGCCATTCTGAAGCAGCCCTCAACGACCTTGAATTGAGCGGCGCCGAACCGGTACTGCCCTCGTCCTTCGCCATCGGCACCGCAGCGCAAGCGACCATTGCAGCCGCGGCGCTCGCTGCCGGCGAACTGTGGCGACTGCGCACCGGCCGGCGCCAGGGCATCAGCGTCGACATGCGCAGCGCCGCAATCGAATTTCGCAGCGAGCGCTACCTGCGGATCGACGGAAAGCCATATCCCGAATATCACGACGAGATCGCCGGGCTCTATCGGTGCGGTGACGGCCGCTGGGTGCGGCTCCATACCAACCTGCCGCATCATCGTGACGGCACGCTTGCGCTGCTCGACTGCGCCCACGACCGGGCAGCGGTGCAACGCGCGCTCGATGGATGGCGCGCCGAGGCGCTCGAGCAGGCGGCCGCCGATGCCGGCCTCGTGGTCACGATGTGCCGATCATTCGCCGAGTGGGACGGGCACCCCCAGGGTCGCGCGATCGCGAAGCTTTCTCTCTTCTCCATCGAGCAGATCGGCGATGCCGCGCCGCAGCCCCTCCCCGTCTCCGATCGCCCCCTTTCCGGCATGAAGGTGCTCGATCTCACGCGCATCATCGCCGGCCCGGTTTGCGCACGCACGCTCGCCGCACATGGCGCCGATGTACTCCTGATCACCGCATCGCATCTGCCGGGGATGACACCGCTCATCATCGACACCGGCCGGGGTAAGTTGTCGGCGCACCTCGATCTGCGCGACGCAGCCGCGCGCGAAACTCTTGCCGGGCTCGTTCGCAACGCCGACGTCTTCGTGCAAGGCTATCGCCCCGGCGCCATCGCCGCGTTCGGCTTTGCCCCGCAGGATGTGGCGCGCATGCGGCCCGGGATCGTGTACGTATCGCTCTGCGCCTACGGCCACGAAGGCCCGTGGGCAACGCGCCGCGGCTTCAACTCGCTGGTGCAGACGGCAAGCGGCTTCAATGACGCCGAAGCGCAAGCAAGCGGCGCGCAACAACCCCAACCTTTGCCGTGCCAGGCGCTCGACCACGCCAGCGGCTACCTGATGGCGTTCGCAGCCATGTCGGCGCTGGCGCGGCGCGCCGAACGCGGCGGCAGCTGGCATGTGCGGTGCTCGCTTGCGCAGACCGGTTACTGGATTCGCCAGCTCGGACGCATCGATGGCTTGGCTTGTCGCGATCCCGGTTACGAAGACGTACGCGACCTGCTCGAAGATGCTCCATCCGGGTTCGGCAAGCTGACCGCGGTGCGACACGCTGCCGTTATGAGCGAGACGCCGCCGCACTGGGAGAGGCCATCGGTGCCGCTCGGCACGCATAGCCCGGCCTGGCCGCAATAGTACCGTAGAGGTTCACTCCAGCTTCACGCCGGTTTCGCGCGCGACCGCCTCCCAGAGGTGAAACTCCGTGACCAGCACCTGGCCGAATTCACGCGGGCCGAGCACGTGCGCTTCAATCCCGATTTTTGCGAAAGCGGCTTCGGTCTCCGGCGTCTTCAACCACGCGGCGACCGCGGCGCTGAGCTTGCCGATCACGCCATCCGGCGTTCCTTGCGGGGCCAGCAACCCGAACCACTGCGCGGTCGGGAAGCCGGCAAGACCTATCTCGCGGATCGTCGGCACATCGGGAAGGTCGGGCCACCGCTCCGCGCTCGTCACCGCCAGCGCGCGCAGCTTGCCTGACGTGATCAGCGGCAGCAGCACCGACTTCGCGCTCACGTGCAGCTGGATCTGGCCGCCCAACACGTCGGTGATCGCGGGAGCCGCGCCCTTATACGGAACGAACATGATGTTCGTTCCGGTGCGCGCGCGCACGAACTCCAGCAGGAGGTGCGGTGCGATGCCCACCGTGGCACCCGAGGTGAGCTTGCCCGGGTTCTCCCTGGCGTAGCGCAGGAGCTCGCCGAACGTCTTGGCCGGCAGCGAAGGATGGATCACCAGGACGAGAGACTCGGTCGCCAGCGCCGCCACGGGCGCGAATTCCTTCATCGGATCGAAATCGAGGTTCTTGTAGAGTGCCGGCGGGATCGCGTTATTATTGCTTCCGCCAAGCAGGAGCGTGTACCCGTCGGCTGCGGCACGAGCGACCGCCCGCGTCCCGATCCTGCCGCCCGCCCCTGCCTGGTTCTCCACGAAAAAGCTTTGGCCGAGTTCGGCCGAGAGGCCCCGCGTCGCGACCCGCGCGATGGTGTCGGTCGGCCCGCCGGCCGGATACGGCACCACCACCTTGACGGCGTGCTCCGGAAAACTTTGCGCGCGCGCCACGAGCGGCCACGCGGCGGCGGCGCCGCCGAGGAGCACGACAAACTCGCGCCTTCGCATTCGGTCACCTCGCCGGCTTGGCGTAGACTTGGCCGAAACGGTTCTCCAGGAACATCTTCAATGGTATCTGCTCCTGGCGGACGAACCCGCTCTGCGGAAGCTGACCCGCCACCAGCAGATCGAGCACGGTACAGATCGCAGCCGCCGTCGTGATCTGAATGGCGCTCAATGTGCGGCCGTCCACATCGCGGCTGTAGATTTTGTTCGCGTAAGTCTCCTGCACCAGTTGACCTTTGTTGCGGCCACTGACGGTGACAAAGATAATCACCACGTCCTGCAACGTCGTTGGCACCGCATGCTCCAGAATATCCTTGAGGACATGCCGGCGGTCGCGCAGGCGCAAATCGTTGAGAAGCGCGCGCATGATCGCGGCATGGCCCGGATAACGGATTGTCCGGTAATTGAGAGTACGGACCTTCCCCTCGAGGGCATCGCAAAGAGTGCCGAGCCCGCCCGAGGTGTTGAACGCCTCGTAGGTGACCCCATCGAGCGAGAATTCCTCCCGCTCCTCCAGCGGCGGCACCTCGCGGCGCGCACCATTCACGATCGCTTCGCAAGGCTCGCAGTATTCGTTGATGACGCCATCCGTGCTCCAGGTGAGGTTATAATTGAGCGCGTTGGAGGGGTATTGCGGGAGCGCTCCGACCCGCAGCTTGAGGCTGTCGAGTACCTCAAAGCGCTTTGCCATGTCGTAGGCCACGATGGATATGAAACCCGGGGCAAGGCCGCACTGGGGGATAAAGGCTGTGCTGGCATCGGCCGCGAGCTCCCGCACCCGGTGCATGCTGGCCACATCCTCGGACAGGTCGAGATAGTGAGTCCGGGCCGCTCGGGCCGCTTCAGCAATGATTGTCGTCAGATGGAAGGGGGCGGCATTGATGACCGCAAAGGGTCCGTTCAACAGGTCGACCAGCTTCAAGCTGTCCTCGACATCCGCCACCGCGACGCGAATGCGTTCGTTTCGGTCGAGGCGATCGAGAGCTTCCGGCGACCGGTCTGCCAGGGTGATCTGGTAGTCGTTCGTCGAGGCGAGCAGCCCGGCCACTGTGGCGCCTATTTTGCCGGCGCCGATCACGACGACGTCTTTCATGGCCTATTCAATTGCAACGATCTTATTGTCCTTGACGACCTTTGCCCAACGCGCGACCTCCTCTGCAAGAAATCGGCCGAACTCCGGCGGCGAAGACAGGCGATAAACGACCCCCTGCTCCGACAAGCCCTGCCGGACGGCCGGCTCTTGCAGCGCTTTCGTCATTGCACCGTGCATGCGCGCGATGATGTCATTGGGCGTTTTGGCCGGCGCAAGCAATCCCCACCAGGACTGCGCATCCATGCCTGCGGCCCCTGACTCGCCCACCGTCGGAGTATCAGGAAACTGCGCATAACGGGCAGCAGACGTCACCGCCAGCGCCCGCAGTGCGCCAGTCGAAATATGCGGGGAGAACAGGGCGATGGATGCGATCGCCACCGGAATGTGGCCGGCAATCGCATCGGTCGTCAGCGGCCCGCCGCCTTTGTAGGGAACGTGCGTCAGCGTCATTTTCAGCGCACTGGCAATCTGGCTCATTGCCAGATGCGCGAGGCTCCCCGCGCCTACGGTGCCGTAGTTGACCGAGCCGTCTTTTTTGCGCGATGCAGCAACCACGTCGGCAAAGCTTCTGTACCCCGTCGCAGGATGCGACGTGATCACCATGGGCGATGTGCCGATCAGCATGATCGGAGCCAGATCCTTGAGCGTATCGAACGGCAGATTGGGCAGCACGCTGGGATTGACCGCGTGGGTGTCGAACACGAGCAGGAATGTGGTGCCGTCAGGCGGCGACGTGACGGCTGCCTGCGTGCCGATCGATCCCGAAGCTCCCGCACGGTTCTCGATAATGATCGGCGTCCGCAGATCGGCCTGGAGCAACGGCTGAATGCGCCGTGCGATCTGGTCCGTCGTTCCGCCCGGCGGGAAGGGAACGATGATTCGGATGGGATTGGATGGCCAGGTCTGCGCTTGGGCAGGGCCGGTATCCCAGGATGCGCCATGCATTGCGAGCAGCAAGGCGGAAAGCGCGTGCACCACTCTGCGCATTGCTGTCTCTACATCGTCGTGAGCAATATCATTCGGCGGCTTCGACGCTCTCGTCAATCTCGATGGCGCCGGCCTTGACGCGCGGGATCAACTCTCGACCGAACGCGATCGCATCATTCAACGGGTCGAAACCGCGGATCAGGAACGAGTTGACCCCAAGCCGATAGTATTTGAGGATGGCTTGCGCAACCTGCTCCGGCGTCCCGACCAGACACGACGTGTTGCCGAGCGCACCGGTCGCGCGTGCAATCGGCATCCACAGGCGTTCGTCGTGAACATCGCTTTCCAATGCGAAGCGCATGAGCCGCTTGCCGGCATTGTCGACCGGCCCGACCGCTTGTTCCTGTCGGCTCCAGCCCTTCTGTCCCCCCATCGCCGCGAGGATGCGGTTTGCCTTGTCCCACGCCGCGCCCTCGCTTGCTGCAATGATCGGGCGAACCGAGACGTTGAAACCCGGCACGCGCCCGAAAGCAGCCGCCTGGGCACGAAACTGTGCGATGCGCTCGCGCGTCGAGGCGAGCGGCTCGGCGTAGATCGCGTACACGTCGCAAAGCCGCGCGCCCATGTCGAGTGCGCCAGCCGAGGCGCCGCCAAAGAACAGGAGAGGATGCGGCTCCTGCAGGGGACGCACATCGGAATGTGCGCCCTTGACGCGATAGAATTCGCCCGCGAAATCGAACGGCCGGTCATTCGACCAGGCGAGCTTCATCAACTGCAGATATTCCGTCGCCCGCCGGTAGCGCTCGTCCTTCGGGCTGAAATCTCCGTCTCCCTGCTGCTCGTCGTCCGATTTGCCGGTGATTATGTGGACGGCCAGCCTGCCGCTGGTCAAATGATCGAACGTCGCAATTTTGCGTGCAAGCAAGGTCGGAGCGACGAAACCGGGCCGGTGTGCCACGAGATAGCCAAGCCGCTCGGTCTGCATGGCCGCATAAAGGGCGACCAGAAAACCCTCCGCCGATGAGGACGAATAGCCCACCAGCGCCATGTCAAAGCCGGCTGCATCGTGCGCGCGGGCAAATTCGCGGAGATAAGCCGGCGATAAGCCACCTTCAATGACATGCAAGCTGGCATCGCCGCTGGGCGGCGTGACGCCGATCATTCCAATGATTCTGGCGGGCATGCGCGCTCCTCCCGATGCCGGACGTAAAGGTGCGCCAATGAAACCGAAACCGTCAAGTCGGGCGAGGCCAGCATCGTGCTTTCGAGCGGATTCGATCCCACCGACTATGCAGGCGGTGCGCAGCAAACAGGATCGTTTATTCGATGACCTCGTCGGCCGCGGCTTGCAGAGTGATCGGCACATTAAGGCCGAGTGCCTTCGCGGTCTTGAGGTTGATGATCAGGCTCACTTTGGTGGACTGCATCACCGGCAGGTCGGCGGGTTTTTCGCCCTGGAGAATCCGGCCGGCGTAGACGCCGGCCTGACGAGACGAGGCTACAATGCTGCCTCCGTAGCTCATCAGACCGCCTGCGGCCGTGAACTCTATAGCGGAGACGGTGGCAGCGGCTGCCGTGTTGCCAAGCGTCGCGATCAACGCCACCTGTTGCTGCACGAGTTCGGCGGCGAACGGCGGTAGGCGATCGTTGCGGCCGTCCGCCCAGCGATAGTCGATTGTCACATTGCGACCCTCGACATAGCCAGTCTCGCCCAACCTTCGCGGAACGTGCGCAGGCGGTCCGCATACCAGTCGGGGGAAGCGCTGCCGAGCAGCCCAATCACTGGCATCGCCGGCTGCTGCGCGCGCGCAGCGAGCGGCCAACCAGCCACACCGCCGAGCAGTGTGATGAACTCGCGCCGCTTCACTCGATCACCTCGTCGGCGCGCAAGCGAAACGACGGGGGGAACGTGAGCCCCAGCGCCTTCGCCGTCTTGAGGTTGATGGCGAGTTCGAACGTGGTCGGCTGCAACACCGGGAGCTCCGACGGTTTGGCGCCTTTGAGAATCCGTCCAGCATAGATGCCGGCCTGACGATAGGCATCGGTGAAGCTTGTCGAATAGCTGATCAGACCGCCGGCTGCGACATAGTCACGGAGGTCGTAGATGGCCGGAATCGCATGGCGGGCCGACAGTGCAACCAGCGTTTGACTATTGCTGGTGAAGAATGGGCTGCCGATGACCACGAGCGCGCCTGCGCCGGCCTGGACGATGCTCGTGTAGGCAGCATCAAATTCGCGTTCATTCCCGGCGTTCACGCGTACAATTTTTTGTCCGATGGTGCGGCCCGCCTCCTCCACTTCGCGCGATTCGACGACCGCTTCCGGAAAATTTGGATCAACCAGTGCGGCAACGACACTGGTCCCGGGAACCAACTCACGCAGCATCTCCAGACGCTTCGCGCCGAGCCTGTTGCCGAAGAACGTCAGGCCCGTCAGGTTGCCGCCCGGCCGGTTAAGGCTGGTGACAAGACCCTGTGCCACTGGATCGCCGCCGATCACGAACACGATAGGCATAGTTGCGGCGGCGCTGCGTGCCACCTCCACCGCTGGCCCGTTGCCGACGATCACCGCCGCCTGGCGACGGACTAGGTCGGCCGCCAGGGCGGGCAACCGATCGAGCTGATTGTCCGCCCAGCGTTGCTCGACCACCACGTTCTGGCCCTCTACGAATCCCGTCTCGCTCAGGCCTTGGCGGAAAGCTGCCACGATGTGCGCAAACGGCTTGGCCGGTGTGCTACGCAGAAATCCGATCACCGACATCACCGGCTGTTGCGCGCGCGCCGCGAGCGGCCACGCTACTGCCGTCCCGCCGACCAGGGTTATGAACTCGCGTCGCCGCATATCGGCTCCCAAGCTCGGGAGCGAGCATTGTATCCGATAGGAACTTCAAATTCACCGCACTAGTCAGGGGTAGAGTGGAGTTGAGCCACCAACTTGTTGCACAGCGGCAACAAACTCGACGACCTTCTCCCGTGCCATTCGGGCCACGAGTTGGGCAAGCTCTTCCTGTGACATAGTCGCCTGTCCGAGGAGAAGCCGATAGAACCCAGCTGGTCGCGGACCACCGACGAGGGAGGCGTTGTAAGTATCAAGGAATTTGGTGATGTCTGCGGCGCTCGCTTGTGGAGCAAAGCGTACCGCTACGATTCTGCCTCCTATCGGGGCCGAAGCAGTCTGGTAGCCGACACCCCCTTTTCTAACAACCTCTCTCCTAACTGAAGCTTGCACGACGATGCCCATCATCGCTGCTGCCATCAACCAGGCGAAAATGCGCGGGGCGAAGCTAGCGTCGAACGCGGAAAAGCAGCGGCACAGCTCTGACCAAATTCTGCTTTTGCGAACTCGAATCTCTGACAAAGGCACTGTTAGGACTTGAGTGCCGTTCTCGTCGGTAACAACTAATTTCCATTTCTGGTTTGGTTCGCGAAATCCGTGTTTTACAAAATCCCGGGCGAACTCGAACGCCTCTTCCCTCGCTTCATTTACATCAGATAATACGGTTCCTTCGGAATCCCTCACGAGATTCTTCAAGTCGTCTTCGAGCACATTAAAGAAGTAGCGGGGAATCTTGCCCTCCTCAGTGAGGTGAGTTCTTTCGACAGTAGAAAAGACGAACCTAAGGGGTCATCGTAATTGACCACCGTAGAGCTTACATAGGACGTCAAAATGACGTCTGAGACGTAGTCGTGTAAGCTGGTTAAGGGACTTTTCCGAAATCGATAAAGTTGCTTTGAATTTGATGAAGAGCTTGATCTTCGCGGCCCGTTAACGGGAAGATCGGAGAGCTTACCGAGCCGACACAAGGTCGGTGCAGTTGTCGTTGCCGGTGATCCTTTTTTGATAACAACGCGCGCGATCGGTCGCTGTGCGATCGCGACCGTCCGATCCGCAGCACGATCTTGCCGAGAACGTGTCCTCTGCCAGTCCTCTGCCGCCCAACAATTGCCCCACCCGGGTCGATACTCGGAAGTTCGCTAATACTTGTCGGGATAGTTCATGATTTCCAAACTGAAAATTCTCTCCCCGATGGTTGTGCCATTACTTGTCACTCCGCTACTGGCGACAGATTTTACTTATAAGGAATATGCAAAAGCATCAGAGGTCTGGAAGCGCGGATTTGTATTTGGGGTCGCTCGGTATATGACTGCCGTTGCGCAGCCCGACGAAGAGCCGCCCTATCCGGTCAGGACGGCTTTTCAGCGATGCCTTGGCCCTTCAACGGATAGCCTTCTTGCTCACCACGTCGAAGCATATATCGCAGCTAATCCTGGCAGCTCTAATGGGCCGATGACTACGGTCGTGATGAGGGCTTTTTTCGACTTGTGTCGCGCGGAAATTTCTAAGGTAAAACCATCCGCTCTCGCCCCGATCCAGAGGTGAACTGGTTCAGAGCGGTCTCCGCTGTGCGATCACGACCGTCCGATCCACAGCACGATCTTGCCGAGAACGTGTCCCTCTGCGAGGCGCTGGTGGGCCTTTGCTGCGTCGACCAGCCCAAAGCCTCCACGATTCGGAACCTTGAGCTTCGCTGCCTCGACGGCCCGGTTGAGGCGCACTCCGGATTCGCGTCATAGGGAATGACCTCCAGCCTGCATCGCTTCCTCGGCTCAGGCTCAATTCCATTCGGATAAGCCAGCCGGCCGTCGCACCTCATGGCGAAGAACTTATCCGACCCGGCCACGACCCGCCGGTCAACGATTGACATCATGATGCCTAGATCATAGCATCAAGACGTGCGAACGACGCTCACTTTGGACGACGATGTGGCAGCCAAGCTAAAGGCGGAATCGCGCCGGGCCGGCCGGCCCTTCCGCGAAATCGTCAACGAGACGCTGCGCCGCGGGCTGATGAGCCGGCGCGTCATCGCCCAGCGGCAGGCCTTTAAGATAAAGGTCCGCGATCTCGGCGATCTCAAGCCCGGACTTTCCTTCGACAGGGTGGCCGAGCTCATCGAGCAGGTGGAAGGCTCGCTTCACCGGTGATCCTCATTGACGCGAACCTGCTGCTCTATGCCTATCATCCGCGAGCGGAGCAGCACGATAAAAGCCGAGCTTGGCTTGAAGCAGTTCTCTCGGGGCCCGATCTCGTCCGCTTCGCCTGGCTCACCCTGTGGGCCTTCCTGAGAATCGCTACGAGCCCCCGCGTGTTCGAACATCCGCTGTCGTCGTTCGAGGCCGAGGCGGCAATATCGTCCTGGCTCGCCCAACCCGCCGCCGGCGTCCTGGAACCAGGCGAGCGGCACTGGGACATACTGTGCGGACTTGTACGCGACGGCCAGGCCACGGGCCCGCTGATCATGGATGCCGTCATTGCCGCGATCGCGATCGAGCACGGCGCCACGCTTTGCACCACGGATCGCGACTTCCTGCGGTTCTCCGGACTCAGTTGGACCAACCCGCTCGCTTCGAACAGCTGACCGAACTCCAGCGAGAGGATGCACCACGGCCCGATCGCGATGACGGTCGGTTCGGGTGTCTAGAGATCGGGAACTCGCGTGATGAGGAGGGTTACAGAGGGAATCAAGCTGGAACGAATCCCCCGGTGCGAGCGCGGCTCAAATCGCGTACAATAGGCGTTTCGCTCGACAGTCATTCCCGGGCTGGATTTGCGGAGCACCGCCATGGAATTTGCCCGCCGACAGTTTATGCATTTGGCCGCCGGCGCTGCCGTGCTGCCGGGCCTCTCGCGCTTCGCTTGGGCGCAAGCCTATCCGACGCGGCCGGTCACCGTCATCGTTCCGTTCGCTCCTGGCGGCGCGACCGACGTTGTTGGCCGCATCATTGCCGAATACCTCTCGCGCACGCTCGGGCAACAGTTCGTCATCGAGAACGTCCCAGGGGCAGGCGGTACCACCGGCACGACCCGAACGATGCGCGCGAGCCCCGACGGCTACACCATCCAGGTCGGTCAGATGGGGACGCATGCTGTCGCGGTGGCGCTCTATCCGCACCTCGCCTACCGGCCCGACGTTGATTTCGAGCCCATCGGCATGATCGCCGGTCTGCCCGTTGTCATCACCGCACGGAAAGACTTTCCCGCCAAGGACCTCAAGGAATTCATCCTCTATCTCAAGGCGAATGCCGGCAAGGTGAACGTCGCCCATGCCGGCGTCGGCTCGATTACCCATACGACGTGCCTGCTGCTTCATTCGCTCCTCGGCATTGAGCCGACCTTTGTGCCGTTCAACGGCGCCGCTCCCGCCATGAATGCATTGCTGGGCGGGCAGGTCGATTACATCTGCAACGCCATTCCCGACTCCGTTTCGCACGTTCAGAACGGCACGGCCAAGGCTTATGCAATCAGCACGGCCGAACGCAGTCCGGCTCTTCCGAATGTCCCGACGTCGAAGGAAGCGGGCTTGCCCGAGTTCGATGCATCGGCCTGGAACGCCCTGTTTGCGCCCAAGGGGACACCGAAGGCGGTCCTCGACAAGCTCAGCGATACGCTCGACAAAGCGCTCGACGACGAAGGCGTGCGCAAGCGCCTGCTCGATCTCGGCTGCGACATTCCCGCCAAATCAAAGCGCGGCCCGCAAGCGCTTGCCGCGCTGGTGGCGAGCGAGATCGCGCGCTGGACGCGGATCATGCAGGCAGTGAGCGTCAAGGCGGAGTAGTTCGGTCAACCGGTGACCAGGTTGGAAAGGCGTCGTCGTAATCTCATGGGCACTGGAGTCGAATACGGGGTCCCGACGGATCGCTGCGGCCTCCAGCTGCGACTGGGGGCGGAGCAAGGATTTTTTCGCGACGAAGGCATCGATCTTCGTCTCCGCATCGTCTTTGGCGGACCGGAAATCGCCGCGGAATTCAACTCCGGGCGTCTCGCGATCGGCGAACTTGGGACGCCGCCGGGGCTGACTGCGCTGGCCAAAGGCGCGCGGTTTCGGATTATCGGCAGTGGCGTCCGGCGCGGGGCCGTGCAGTATTTCGTCGCGCACCCGAGATTCGTCGAATGGCGCGACCTCATCGGTGCAAAACTTGGCGTGTTGAGCCGCGGCAGTTGCAGCGACTGGTACATGCGTGAAGTGCTCAGCCACCACGCTATCGATCCGGAAACCGGCGTCACCATATGCGGTCTGGGCCCGCGCTACCCGGATCTGCTGACCCTTCTGGGAAATGGCGAGCTCGATGGTGCGATCATGGCTGAGCCGCACGTCACAATGGGCGAGCACATTGGCTTGTTCAATGTCTGGCTCGGCATGAACAAGCTTGACTTCGTCCCGCGCATGCAATGGACGATTGCGGTTGCCAACAATGATGTGCTGAAAAATCAACCCGACCTCGTGGCAGCGGTGCTGCGCGCCTGCCGGCGCAGCTACCAATATGCAGCGCAGCACCGCGATGAATGGGCGGATTTCGGCGCCGCCTGTTTCAAAATTCCACGGGAACTGATGCTAAAGTCGATCGATCGGGAATTTGACGATCTGCATTTCGATTGCGAAATAGACTGCGAAGGTCTGCAGGCCGCCCTCGAATTGCAGCGCAAGCTTGGCGCGGTGCGCGGCCCTCTTGCCGTTGCCGATATCGTTGACGATCGCTTTTGTCTTCCTGCGGCGCCGGTCGAACAGCTCTCTGCCGCAAATCCACGAAATAATGAATACTGAAGCCGGTCAACCGCGGCTGACTGCCTGCGAACGACATCCCGCAGAAAGTCGCGCGGTAATTGGAGGAAAAGGATGAACATCTGTCGTCTCCTGCAGTGTCTCGCGGCAGTGCTGTTGCTGTATCACGCTCCATCGCCGGTCCAGGCCGAGGAGCGTTTCGACGGAGTTACGCTGCGCATCGCCACCTACGGCGGAGCGTGGGGCGACGGCATGAAGACACTGATCGGACCGCAATTGGAGCGCCTTGGCGGCAGGCTCGAAATCATCACCGGCGCACCGCGAGGACATCTGGCCAAGCTGATCGTAGCGCGCGGCAAGGAGCCTCCCTTCGATCTGTGCGAAGTGGACGAGCCGGCCGCCCCGCAGTTCATGCAAGCTGGCGTTCTGCAGAAGCTTGATCAATCCAAGCTGTCGAATGCCGCGGGACTGATCTCGCCGATATTGCACGATGCGCTGGTCCCTGACTGGGTATTTCAGGACGGCGTTGTCTACAACGCGGAGAAGTTCACGGAGCTGGGAATTCCCGAGCCGAAACGCTACAGCGACTTGCTTGATCCGCGGCTCAAGGGCCGCGTCGGTGTTCCCGACATCAGCGGCGGGTTGGGCCTGTTCGTGGTCTACGGCTTCGTGATCGACGCGGGCGGCGACGAAGCAAATATCAAGGGCGGCCTGGAGGCCATGAAGAAGCTGGGCGCAACGCAGTTTTTCAGCGGCAACCTGGCCGCGCAAACGGCGCTCATCTCCGGCGACGTCTGGGCGAACTTCATGGGGTCGAGCTGGGCCATCCGGCTGCGCCGGGCCAATCACCATTGGGCGAAATTTGCGCTGCTGAAAGTCGGTGACGATGTTGGGATCTGGGAGCGCGGTCACATGGGTCTCGCCCAGGGAAGCCGCAATGTCGCGGCGGCCTCCTGGTTCATGAACCGCCTCATCAGTTTCGACGTTCAACTCGAACTCGCCAGGCGCGCCGGCAATGTTCCGGTAAACAAGCAGGCGATTGCCGAACTCGACAAAGACCCGCTCGCGCATGAAATTCTTCGACTCGATCTGAGTGACATCGCAAGGATGCGCCGCGTGGATTTCGGCAAAGTGGACATATCGGCCTGGAACGACGCCTGGGCCAGCATCATGCTGCGTTGACGAGTTGGCGGGATGCCGGAACTTGCGCTTAACAATCTCTGCAAGAGTTTTGGGCAAACGAGGGCTCTGAAGCACGTTGACCTGCGAGTTGAAAACGGCGAGTTGCTTACGCTGCTCGGCCCGTCCGGCTGTGGAAAGTCCACCTTGCTTCGGCTCGTCGCCGGGTTCACCACAGCGACCAGCGGCTCCATTCGCATCGGCGGCGCCGATGTAACGCGCGTGCCGCCGCATGCGCGCGGGATCGGCATGGTATTTCAAAGCTATGCCTTGTTCCCGCACCTTTCGGTCGCCAAGAACATCGCCTTCGGGCTGGAAGAGCGAGGATTTGCCCGCGCCCAAATTCGCCAGCGCGTGGGTGAACTACTCGATCTCATCCGTATGAGCGATGCGGCGGATCGTTTCCCGGCGCAGCTATCCGGCGGCCAGCAACAGCGCGTGGCGCTCGCCCGCGCAGTGGCCTACGCCCCAAAGCTGTTGTTGATGGACGAACCGCTGGGCGCGCTCGATCTCAAACTGCGCGAAGCGATGCAGCTTGAAATCCGGCGAATTCAACGTGAGCTCGGGATAACAACGCTCTACGTCACGCATGACCAAACGGAGGCAATGCGGATTTCCGATCGTATTGCCATCATGAACGATGGCCGCCTCGAACAAATCGGCTCTGCTGCAGAGATTTATCACGCGCCGGTGAGCTGCTTCGTGGCGGACTTTCTCGGCAGGATCAATTTCATCTCGGCAAAAGTCCTCGCGGCGCAAGCCGACCTGATGCGGCTGCGGTCAACCATTGGTGACCTGTGCATGCCCGGTCGAAACGGCTTTGTCGAAGGCGCCGCCGTTACGCTTGGCATTCGGCCGGACGACATCGACGTCGATCCGTCCGCGCCAGCAAACGATACGCTGATCGTGCACGGCACCGTGCTCGATCATTCGTTTCTCGGCAACGTCGTGGAGATGCGTGTCAGAGTGACGGAACAGCTGACCGCCATGATTGAAACGAAGCGGTCGGACATTGCTTATACGCCCGGTCAATCGGTGCGGCTCGGCTTGCGACCAACCCGCTTCCGGGTATTCGCTCAATGAGCGCGCGTTGGGGATGGTTTCTCGTCGTGCCGCTGGCGCTCAGCCTGGCGCTGACCATAGGCACACATTTCATTTTCCTGGAAAAAAGCTTTTTCCGCGAAATGGGGTTCGGAAATACCGGGCCGATGGTTGGGTTGGCGAATTACCTGGCGGTCCTGCAAAGACCGATCTACGTCGATTCGATCATCACGACGTTACGCGTCGCCGCAGTTGCGACGCTGGGCTGCCTGGTGCTGGCCTATCCACTTGCCTACGTGATCGCCCGCGCAACCGGTGGCTGGGCAATCCTCATGCTGAGCGGGGTGTTGCTCACGTCACTTGTAAGCACGCCGATCAAGGTTCTCGGGCTTATCATTATTTTCAACAAAGAGGGCGTGCTCAATCGGTTCCTGCTGTGGTCGGGTCTCATCGACTCGCCAGTCAGCGTTCTTGGCAACGAAGCTGGCGTGGTTCTCGGGTTGATCTACTATTCTCTCGCCTTCGGCGTTCTGTTGCTCTACAGCGTGATCCGCACCATACCGGTCGAACTGGAAGACGCTGCGGCCATTCATGGCGCCGGCCGCATGCGCGTGTTCTGGCGCGTCATTTTGCCGATAAGCTTGCCCGGCGTTTTCGCCGTCGCGCTGACGGTATTCAGTCTCAGCATGGGAGCATTCGCCGCGGCGGCCCTCATGGGAGGCGGCCGCGTGTTGACCCTGCCTGTGTTGATCTATCAGACGATTTTCATAGAAACAAAATATGCAACCGCAAGCGCGCTTGCGGCAATCCTTCTGGTCCTCGTTCTTCTGGTCAATCTCGGTGCGGGCGTGGTTGTCTCCAACTTGACGCGCAAGGCGCTGCAGCAGTCGCGGGTTGGCTTGCGGATGAACCTCCGGGGAATATTGCCCAGGCTACGCGTGACGTTCATCCCGCCGGTGCAATGGGTCGCGTCTGCGGGCCGCTTCTTCGCCGCTGGATGGGTCGTCGCCACTTATGGTTTGCTGTTCGCTCCTCTGCTGGTGATCGCCTGCGCTTCTTTCAACGGCGGCTCTTATCGTTCCGGCGCGGTCGTGTTTCCTCCCCACCATCTCTCGCTCGACTGGTATCTGCAAACGCCATGGAGCCACGTGCATTCCTTCGGCCTTAGTATCGCGCTCGCGCTCGTTGCGACGGCACTCGCTTGCCTCGTTGCTGTACCGAGCGCACTGGGCTTGACCCGAGCAAATGTACCCGGGCGGGCCGTTGCGGCGGCGTTGTTCCGCATCCCGTTGCAGATTCCGGTTGTGATCATCGGGCTGTCGTTCTTCTATACCTACTACGCGATCGACGACTTCGGCATTTCCCTTGTCGGTACCTTTAGCGGTCTCGTGGTCGCGCATTTCTTCATCCTCTCGCCGTTCGTGATCGGCAGCGTCACCGCGGTTCTGCAAAGGTTCGATGCAAGGCTTGAGGAAGCGGCAGCGAGCCTGGGAGCCGGGCGATGGCGTACGTTTCGTCGCGTTACGCTGCCTGTGATCATGCCTGGCGTCTTCGCCGGTGCGATCTACGCTTTCATGGTGTCATTCGGTGACGTGCCGATCTCGCTGTTTCTTGCGGGCCCCGACACCGTCACCTTTCCCGTCGAAATTTTCCATTCGATCGAAATCGATTTCGACGCACGGGTACTTTCATCATCGACGCTGGCCATGGTATTTGGGCTCGTCTTGCTGCTGGCTGTACAGAAGCTCATCGGGATAGAGCGGTTTGCGCGGACGCAGGCCGGAACGGCATGATCAGGGGAGACATATGCAACAGACAAAATCTTTGATCTCTGTCGACCAGCTCGTCACGCTGATTGAACCGGGCATGATGCTCGCGATTCCCAAAGACGAAAGCGGTCCGGCAATGGCGGCGACACGCGCGCTATTGCGCCGAGGCGTGCGTGATCTGCACCTGCTTTGCGCTCCGGTATGCGGCATGCAAGCCGACCTGCTCATCGGCGCCGGTTGCGTGAAAACAGTCGAATGCGGAGCGGTCGTCATCAGCGAAATAGGTGTCGGTCCCCGATTTCGCGAAGCGGTGCGCCGCGGCACGATTGAACTGCGCGACAGTACCTGTCCGGCCATCCATGCCGGGCTGCAAGCGGGCGAAAAAGGCCAGCCGTTCACCGTCCTGCGAGGGCTGATCGGTTCAGACCTGGTCAAGGTGCGCAAGGATTGGCGTGTCGTCGACAATCCGTTTGGCGATGGCGGCGATCCCGTCGTTCTGCTGCCGGCGATCAATCCCGACGTTTTCATCTTTCATGCGGCATATGGTGACAGCTACGGCAATATCTGGACCGGCGGCCGACGCGACCTTGCATACGCGGCGCATGCGTCGAAACGCACCTTGGTCACCATCGAAGAGATCTGGGATGGCAATCTGCTGCACGACGAGCGAATGGCGGCGGGGTCGCTCGCATCCGTCTATGTTACGGCGACCGCACATGCGCCGCGGGGCGCCTGGCCATTGTCGCTGCAACATCGATATTCCGAAGATTTCGAACACATCAAACACTACGCCGAGCTCGCCCGCACCGATGAGGGCTTCCAGGAATACATACGCCAGCATGTCCTGGAGGAGCGCATAGCGGCCTGACATGACCAAGGAAGAGCTCGTCATTGGCTTGATCGCGCGCCTCATCGAGAACAGCGGAATTGTTGCTGTGGGCTCCTCATCGCCGGTGCAGGCGGCAGCCGCACTGCTTGCAGAGGAGGTGTCCTGCGGCAGGACGCGGGCGCTTATCTTTCGCAACAATGTCGAGGACCCCTTCCCGGAAAGCGGCAGCGAACTTTACGACCGTATCGGCCAGGGTCGCATCGATGTGTTCTTTCTGAGCGGCGGTCAAATTGACGGCCAGGCCAATCTCAACATGGTCGGCGCCGGCGATTATCCGCGCAGCAAAGCGCGATTTCCCGGCTCGCATGGCACCCCTTTTATCTACACCATGGTGCCGCGGATCATTCTTTATCGAGACGAGCACAGCCGCCGCGTTCTGGTGCCGAAGGTCGATTTCATCAGCGCGCCCGGGGTGACGCCGCCGGGCGTCTACCGGCGCGGCGGGCCCACCGATCTTGTCACGGGCATGGCGCATTTCACCTTCGACCGGGCGCAGGGTCGCTTCAATCTGGCGAGTGTGCATCCAGGTCACACCCTGGAAGAGGTTATTGAAAACACCGGTTTTACCTTCGATCTGCGGACTTCCGTTGTTGAGACGCCCAGTCCTACGGAGCAGTGGCTCGAGCTTCTGCACGGGCCGGTGCGCGAACGGGTGGGACAAACCTATCCACAATTTGCGGCGAGCCGATTGGGACGGCAATGATCCAGCCCATCTGGACGCCTTCGGCCGCACGTATCGCGCAGAGCGAGACAACCGCGTTCATCGCCGAGGTAAACCAACGCTGGGATAAAGGGATCGTCGATTACGCCGGATTGCACCGGTTCTCCGTCGACGAACCCGAACGCTTCTGGACAGCCGTGTGGGATTACTGCGGCGTCATCGCCGAGGAACGCGGGGACACCGTACTCGTTGACCGCGCCCGCATGCCGGGAGCGACCTGGTTTCCGCAAGCGCGCCTGAATTTCGGCCAGAACCTGCTCCGCCGACGTGACGATGGGTTGGCTATAGTCGGCCTTCAGGAGGACGGGCAACGCCGCACGCTCAGCTTTGCCGAACTTTACGATCTCGTCTCCCGCATCACGCAGGCGATGACCGCGAGCGGCGTGACTGCCGGCGATCGGGTAGCCGCTTACATGCCAAACATCCCGGAGACGGTGGCTTGCATGCTCGCAGCAGCCAGCATTGGCGCGATCTGGTCGTGCTGCGCCCCCGAACTTGGCGTGATGGCCGCCGTCGATCGCATCGGCCAGGTCGCTCCGAAGCTGCTGTTGACGGCTGATGGCTATCGTTACGGAGGCCGCAGCTATGGCCTGATCGCAAAGGCCGCTGAAATCGTGCGCGCCATTCCCAGTATCGAGACGGTTGTTGTTGCAGCGAACCTGAACCCGCGGGCAGATATCGAGCCCCTGAGGTCGGGACAACATTTCGATGATTTCATCGCTCCATTCGACAAGTGCGAGATCGCTTTCCCCAGCCTGCCGTTCAATCATCCCGTCTTCATTTTGTTTTCGTCAGGGACGACGGGCGCGCCGAAATGCATCCTGCATGGCGCCGGTGGAACGTTACTTGAAAACCTGAAATCGCTCGCGTTGCAATTCGACGTCAAACAGGGCGATTGCGTCTATTGGTGGAGCACAACCGGCTGGGTTGTATGGAACTTCATGATCTTTTCACTGGCGCGCGGCGCTCGCATCGTTCTCTATGACGGCTCGCCATTTCATCCGACCGTGGACGCAATACTTCGGCATACGGCAAATGAGCGCGCGACCTTCATCCGCCTGACCCCGAAATATGTCGAGGCCCTTATGAAGGCAGGCTGCAAGCCCGGCGAGGAGCTGGACCTTTCGGCACTGCGCACAATGATTGTCGCGAGTTCCCCCTTTGGCGCGGATGGCTACGACTATATCTACAAAGAATGCAAATCCGACCTTCATCTCGGCTCGCCCTCGGGTGGGACCGATCCGCTTGGTTCGTTGGTTTCTGCCAATCCAATCAGTCCGGTCTGGCCTGGGGAAATTCAGGGACCGGCCCTCGGATTCAAGGTGGAAATTTTCAACGACGTCGGGCAGCCGGTCGAGGGCCGGGCCGGGGAGCTTGTCGTCACGCGACCATTTCCCTCAATGCCGATCGGTTTCTGGGCCGACCCCGATGGCAGCAAGTATCGAAACGCCTATTTCAGCGACTTTCCCGGGGTCTGGCGGCATGGCGATTGGGCGCAGATCACCGAACGCAACGGCGTGATCATCTACGGCCGCAGTGATGCAACGCTGAATGCGCGCGGGATTCGCATCGGCACGGCGGAAATCTATCGCGCGATAGGCTCAATCGAAGAAATTACCGAATCGGTCGTGGTGTCGCAGGATTGGGGTGATGACACGCGGATTGCACTATTCGTGAAGGTGCGAGACGGAGCGCAAATGGACGCCGCTCTTATCGACAAGATCCGCAATCGCATTCGCGAAAGCCTTTCGCCCCGCCACGTTCCCGACAAGGTCATCGCCGTGCCGGAGATCCCGGTGACCTCGACGGGTAAAGTGTCAGAAGCAGCCGTTCGGGCGGCCATTCACGGGCACAGGTCTGTGAATGAGGGGGCGCTTGCAAATCCGCAAGCGCTTAAACATTTTCGCCCCGATGCGCTTCCGGAGTTGATGAACTGACGGGAATCTCCGAGCAATACAGGTAGAGGCTATCGACCGTGGACATGGATGATGACGACTTCATGGGCAGCCTCGAGTTCGACCTCACGGCCGAGCAGCGCAACACCGTGAGCCGCGCCATTACGCTTGCATCCCATGCCAGGAACGATTTTCAGATGGTGAACCCGCTAATCGCCATCATGCAATGGTGGGAAGCGAACGTTCCGGCGACCCAAAAGGCCCGCGGTTCGCCGGAAGAGACACTGACCGAAGCTTGCCGGTTGTTCATCCTGGCGCATGCTGACCTTCAATAGCGGCAGTCTTTAACCGCGCTTGCGCTCAGCCCGCTTGAGCGTCTGCTGCGCCACGGCGAAGAAGCTTGCAATCAGCTTGTTCCCGCGCCGGTCTGCGAGACAGACGATGTCCACCTTCGAGTGAACGGCTTTATCGGTGATCTTAAGCTTCACAACGCGGTCATGGGGAAGAATCCCTTCGTCGAAAATGGTGCCGATGCCGATGCCTTCGGCCACCGCATTCACCACGCCCTCGCGGGTCGCGAATTGAATAACCCGGTCCGGCGACACCCTCGCTTTGGCAAACATGGCATCATGCGCGGCTCGCGCGGTTGACCCCGGCTCGCGGCGAACGATCGTCTGCTGTTTCAGTTCGGCAAGCGAAATCGATTGCCGGTCGATCCAGGGCGGCACGCGTGGCGCGATCACGACCAGGGGCGGATGGCGAAACGCCAGTGCGTGGAACTCGGGCTGATGCTGGATGCTGCCAAGCAGCGCCACATCCAGTTCGCAATTTCGCAGCTTCTCCGTGAGTGTCTGTGAGTTGAAAAAATCCACGGAAATCGACACCGCCGGGAACTTGGCGGCGTACAGGGCGACGAGCTTTACAATGTCATACGGCCCATAGGAACCGAGCCGGAGGTGGCCGGCACGCATCCCCTGCAGCTCATCAAGATACGTGCTCGCCTCCTCGAAGCTCCCGAACATTCGCCGGATATGCGGCAGCAGCGTTTCGCCCGTCGGGGTGAGCACGGCGCCGCGACCGCTGCGATAAAAGAGTTCAACCGCGTGACCCTTTTCAATTTGCTTGATCTGGGTGGTCACGGTCGGCTGGCTGACGCCGAGGCTGCGCGCAGCTTCGCTGAAACTGCCCTTGAGCGCGACCGCGAGGAAGGCGCGAGCTTGCGTCGGGGTCATAGCTTTTTCCTATAGATGTGGCACGAATTTTGAATTTGATTTATATGATGGGTTCTGCGAGTTTGTCACGATCTTGCGCAGAGGCCGCCATGAAACGCCAGGAAATGGCCGTCGACCCGTTTCAAATCGTCGACAAGAAGTTACGAAAAAAACTCACCCGCCGCAGCGACCTGATGGGCCTGACCTATCTCGGCGGTCATTTTGCCACGATCGGCGGTACGGGCGTTCTCGTCTACCTCGTGTCGGGCACGCTCCTGATGATCCCAGCCATGTTCGTGCACGGGATCGTGCTCGCCTGCCTATTCGCGCCCATGCATGAATGCAGCCACGGGACCGCGTTCCGCACGCGCTGGCTCAACGAGCTGTCCTATTGGCTGGTCAGTCTCGTCTATATCAGCCAGCCGACCTGGTATCGATATCGCCACGCGGTGCATCACACCTATGCGCAGATTCAGGGCAAGGACCCCGCCATGGTGCTGCCCGGCCCGACGACGTGGCAGCATTACATGGAGCAGGTGCTGGGCTGGCGCTTCTGGACGACATTCCCGGTTGCAATCACCAAGCATGCGTTGGGAAGAATGCGTCCGCAGGATTCCTGGTATATTCCCAAGGGCGATCTTTCCCGCATTCACAACGAAGCGCGGCTCATGATCGCGGTCTATGGAACGGTTGCCGCCCTCGCGATCTACTATGGGAGCTTTGCGCCGCTGATCTATTGGCTTCTCCCGCGCATCATGGGCGAGCCTTTGCAGCGGACGTGGCGCATTGCCGAGCACAAGGGTTGCGAGGAGGGGCCGGATGTACGCACCAATACCCGTTCGACCCGGGCGAGCCCGATCATGCGGGCTTTGTGCTGGAACATGCCGTTTCATTCCGAGCATCACGTCTGCCCGATGGTGCCGTTCTTCGCCCTGCCGCAGCTCAACAAGATTGCAGGCGATCAATTGCACCCGATGGGGCGGAGCCTGTGGGCGGTTGACCGGGAAGTGCGTCGCACCTGCATCGTGTCGCGGGCCGAAGCGGATCGTATCATTGCCCAGCGCAAAGCGCGCAACGAGAGCGTCGATACGAGCTGGGTTTGCGCGCTTGACTGACGGCTGAAAGCGACGATTGCACGGCGCAATGAACGAAGAGCTGGACGACAATTGGCATTTTGCCGGTCTCGCCGACGAATTCGAAGACGAAGACATCGAGCAGGTCAAAATCGGGCCGCTGGCGATCGCCATCTACCGCGCAATGGGCGAGTTTTATGCGACGCAGGATCTATGCACCCACGAGCAGGCTTTTCTTTCGGACGGAGTTTTAATCGACTGTGTGGTGGAATGTCCGTTTCACCAAGGCCGCTTCGATGTGCGTACCGGCAAGGCGCTGAGTGCGCCGGTGTTCGTTCCGCTCAAGACCTACCCGCTGCGGATTGTCGACGGAAAAATTTATGTGAACGTAAGCCGGGCGGAGGCCGAGGCCGATGCCGCCGCGCAGGCGCACTATACGGCACAAGAATAACGCACGCGTTGACGGCGTTCTGATGGAGGCAACGGCGGTACGCAATTCGGCGCCTTGGGACGTGGAAGCGGATGTTATCGTCGTCGGCTATGGCTATGCCGGCGCGGTTGCCGCTGTCGAAGCCGCCGAAGCCGGCGCCGACGTGTTGCTCATCGAAAAAATGCCGGATCCGGGCGGCATTTCCATCACCTCCGGCGGCAACGTTCGCACGGTCGAGGACCCCGAACGCGGCTTTGCCTATCTGCGCGCGAGCAATGCAGGTACCACGCCGGACAGCGTTCTCAAGGCATTCGCCGTTGGCCTCGCGCAGATGCCCGCCTATTTCGAAAAGCTATGCAAAGCAAGCGGCGCCACGGTGGACCGGCGCCGAGCCGACGGCAATTACCCGTTTCCGGGGACGGAGACTTTCGGATACGTCAGCATCAAGCACGTTCCCGGTTTCGATCCGGCGGCGAGCTATCCGTTCGTATCGAGTTACGTTCCGATCGAGCGTGCGGCGGGCGTGCGGCTGTTCAAGGTCATTGAAGACAACATTCGTACGCGCAATGTGCGCGTCATGCTGTCGACGCCGGCGAGGCGGCTGATCAGCGGTCCCGGCCGGGAGATCCGCGGGGTTGAAGCTCAACAGAACGGCTGCCCGATCACCATCAAGGCACGCCGGGCGGTCGTTCTTGCCTGTGGCGGCTTTGAAGCAAGTCCGGAGCTGCAATTGCAGTTCTGGCAGGAAAAGCCGGTCCTCAATGCCGCCTATGCCGGCAATACCGGCGATGGCATTCGCATGGCGCAGGACGTCGGGGCCGCGCTCTGGCACATGTGGCACTATCACGGGGTTTACGGCTTCAAGCATCCGGATCCCGATTATCCGTTCGGCATCCGTCCCAAGCGATTGCCCGACTGGATTCCCGGCGAAGCCGCGCAGGCCGACGTCAAGGTGCCGTGGATCATCCTCGACCGCAACGGCCGGCGGTTCATGAATGAATACCAGCCGTATACGCAAGACACGACCTGGCGAGCCATGGCGCTGTTCGACAGCTTGTCCATGAGCTATTCGCGTATTCCTGCTTACATGCTCATGGACGAGCCCGGCCGCGGCGTCTATCCGATCGTCTCGCCGACCTTCAATGATCGCCGGTTCTCGTTCAAATGGAGCGAGGCCGCACTGCGCGAACTCGAGGCGAAGATTCTGCACAAGGCCGATTCGCTCCCGCAGCTCGCCGCCATGCTCGGAGTGGATGCAAATGTGCTGCACGCCACGGTCGCCGACTGGAATGCAGCATGCGAGCAGGGCGATGATTGCGTTTACGGACGTCCGCCCACTTCTATGGTGAAGATTGCGACGCCGCCGTTCTACTATGCCGAGGTTTGGCCGATCTGCTCGAATACCCATGGCGGACCGGTGCATGACGCAGAGCAGCGCGTGCTCAATCCTTTCGGCGAACCGATTGCGCGGCTGTTCGCGGCCGGAGAACTCGGCGGCGTCTTCGGCCATCTCTACATCTCCGGCGGCAACCTGGCCGAATGTTTTGTCGGCGGGTGGACGGCCGGCCGCAATGCGGCGCGGCTGCCCGCGTGGGAAACGCCGGCTAAAACGGCCGTTCATGCGTAACGGTATCGCCGACAAATGAAGCCACCGCCGCGGCTCAGGGGCGTCGGCGAGCCGGTGCGGCGTATCGAGGATCCGCTCCTGCTTACCGGACGCGGATCTTTCGTCGCCGACATAGAGCTCCCGGCTACGCTCACCGCCGCATTCGTGCGCAGCCCGTTCGCGCATGCGAGTGTCGGCAGGATCGACAAAACGGCTGCGCTCGAGCTCCCCGGCGTTCATGCCGTCTATACGCTCGACGACCTTCGCCCGCATCTGACGTCGGACCGCACACCGCTCGGACAATCGGTAACCGAGCTCATCGGCTTGGCCACGAAGAAGCTGCGCGACAATGTGACTCCCTTCATTCTCGTGCGCGACGAAGCCTGCTACGTCGGCGATCCGGTGGCGGTCGTCATCGCCGACAACCGGTACATCGCCGAAGATGCCGTCGCACGGATTGCCGTCGAATATGAACCGCTGCCGGCGATTTCCGACTGCCGCGCGGCGGCAAAACCGGATGCTGCCCGCGCGCACAGGCGGGTATCAAACAACATCCTGGCGCAGTACGCGGTCGCATATGGCGATTGCGACCGTGCTTTTGGCGAAGCGGCGCACGTGATCGACCTGTCGCTGTCGCAGCATCGCGGTTGTGCGCATCCGATGGAAGGCCGCGGCGTGGTAGCGCGATACGATCCGATCGAAGATCGCACCACGGTCTGGTCTTCGACGCAGAGCCCGCATGAGATCCGGCTGTCGCTGGTTGAATTATTCGGAGTGGACGATGAAAAGCTTCGCGTGATCACGCCCGATGTCGGCGGCGGCTTCGGTGCAAAATATCTGATCTATCCGGAAGAAGTCGTCATTCCGCTGGCGGCGCGCCTGCTCGGCCGTCCGGTGAAATGGACGGAAGATCGCCGCGAGCATTTCCTTACTTCCATTCAGGAGCGCGACCAATACTGGGATTTGCAGGCAGCGTTCGACGGCGACGGACATCTGCTCGGCGTGCGCGGCACGCTGATCAACGATCAGGGCGCGTATACGCCGCAAGGCATCAATGTCTCGTACAATTCCGCGACATCGCTGCCGGGTCCTTATCGGCTGCCGAATTATCGGCTCGACGTGCTTGCGGTCGAAACCAACAAAGTGCCGACGATGCCGGTGCGCGGCGCCGGCTACCCGCAAGGCGCATTTGCCATGGAGCGGTTGCTCGATTGCGCGGCCGGAAAGCTCGGCCTCGACCGCGCCGAGATCCGGCGGCGCAATCTCATTGCGCATGAGGCCATGCCGTACGAGACACCGCTGAAGACTCGCGCCGGAAGCCCTGTCAAATACGACAGCGGCGACTTTCCGAAATGCCAGGCAGTGGCACTTGCGACGGCGAAGCATGCGCAATTCGCCGACCGCCAGGCCAAGGCGAGAGCCGAGGGGCGATATATCGGCTTCGGCCTCGCGCACGGGGTGAAAGGTACCGGCCGCGGGCCATTTGAAACCGGCACGGTGCGCATTGGCCGCTCAGGCAGGATTTCCGTCTACTCCGGCGCGGCACCCATGGGCCAGAGCACCAAGACCATGCTGGCGCAGATTGCTGCGGATGCGTTCGGCGTTGCGCCCGGCGATGTGAATGTCATTGCCGGAGATACCGCCTACGTCTCCATGGGCCACGGCGGATTCGCCAGCCGGCAAACGGTCAATGCCGGCACGTCGACCCATATGGCGGCAAAAACCGTGCGCGAAAAGACGCTTCATGTTGCCGCCGATCTTCTGGGGGTTGGCGTCGACACTCTTTCATTGGAGGACGGCCATGTAGTCGCGCCAGGAACCAACCTTTCGATCGGCCTCGGCGATCTCGCCCGTGCGGCGACCGGCATTCCCGGCTATTCGCTGCCGAAAGGCATCGAGCCCGGGCTCGAACACACCGTCAATTTCATGCCGGAAGGGCTTGCCTACAGCAATGCCTGTCACTGCGTGGAGGTGGAGGTCGATATCGGCACCGGTGCCGTGCGCATCCTGCGCTATGTCGTGG
This sequence comes from uncultured Alphaproteobacteria bacterium, assembly GCA_963817135.1. Lineage (GTDB taxonomy): Bacteria > Pseudomonadota > Alphaproteobacteria > Rhizobiales > Xanthobacteraceae > VAZQ01. Next base: position 105,507 of record CAWFNG010000006.1, read on the forward strand.
TCAGCGATTGCGGGCGGCTGATCAATCCCATGATCGTCGAAGGTCAGATCGTTGGCGGTGTGATCCATGGTATCGGTAATGCGCTCTGCGAAAGAATGGCTTACGACGAGAATGCGCAGCCATTGACCACAAATTTTGGCGAATACCTCTTGCCGGGAGCCGTCGAATTGCCCCGGATCGAAACGATCAACCTTGTTTCACCATCTCCGCTCAATCCACTGGGCGTCAAAGGCGTCGGCGAATGCGGCGTCATTCCAGCCGCGGCCGCCATCACGTCGGCGATTGAAAATGCACTCGCGCCGTTTTCGGTCAGGCTGACGGAGACCCCGCTGTTTCCCCAGCGCATCCTTGCGTTGATTGAAGCTAGTGCCGCCGATTTGAAGTTCCTACAGCGGTTGCAGCAAGCTCATGAAGGAACTTCAAATCGAAAAGCGGCACTAGAATCATAGACTTGCTAGTGCCCCTTTGCTTCCGAAGTTCGTGTCAGAGGGTGCCGCCATGTATCACGAACTTCGGAAGCGGGGCACTAGTCGAAATCGTACAGTGTCATGACCACTTTCTCAGCGAGAACGACCAGGCCGTACAGCGCCAGGCCGACCACGCACAGTACTGCGATACAGGCCAGAGCCAGGTCCGTTTGCTGGCGCGACGAGGCCATCAGGATCAGATAGCCCAGCCCTTCCTGTGAGGCGATGAACTCGCCGACCACGATGCCGATGATTGCCAAGGTGACGGCAACCTTCATGCCGCTGAAAATGTACGGCAGTGAGGTGGGAAAGCGGATGCGGATAAGGACTTGCCAGTCGGACATGCGTAACGAGCGGCACAACCTGAGCATGGTGGTATCGACCGCGCGCAGTCCGGCCGCCGTCGCGATGAGAATCGGAAAAAAGCAGATAAAAATCGAAAACGTGATGCGCGACGAAGGACCGATCCCCAGCCAGACGATAAAGAGCGGCGCCAGCGCAATCTTGGGGATCAGCTGGAAGAAGATGATATTGGGGTAAAGCGCCTGTTGCGCGGTCGTCGAGTAGACCATCAGCGCCGCCAATGCGATCCCCAATGGGACGGAAATGGCAAACGCCCCGATCGTTTCCACGGTGGTCGGCAGGGTGTGCTGCATGATCAGCGGGAAATATTCACTCAGCTGCTCCAGGATCATGGTCGGAGCAGGCAGGATCGTCGGCGAAATGTTGCCGAAAACCGCGAGCGCCTGCCATGCGAGCAGGAACAGGGCCGCGGTGAGTATCGGCAACGCGAAAGCGGGAAGCTGGCTTGAGAACAGCGAGGCCGCGGCTCTTGTCACGCCAAGGGTCGAACTCGAAGAAACTGGACGGGGCGATGCGCTGTCTTCAAACATGCGGAGGATCGTGCCCTTAGTTCTTGCGCGCTCTGGTGATTTCTTCGCGCAAGTCTGCGCACAGCGCGTTGAACTCGGGCGTGTCGCCGATGGCGAAATGACGCGGTCGCACGAACGGCACCTTGATATCGGCGATAATGCTCGATGGCGTACCACCCATGATCAACACGCGATCCGACAACAAGACGGCTTCGCGAATACTATGGGTCACGAACAATACGGTCTTGCGGTAACGCTCCCAAAGTTCGAGCAGGACGATGTTCATGTCGTCGCGCGTGATCGCGTCGAGCGCGCTGAATGGCTCGTCCATGAGCAGGATCGCCGGATCGGCTATCAATGCGCGACAGAGCGAAACGCGCTGCCGCATGCCGCCGGAAAGCTGGCTCGGCCGTTTGTTCCCGGCATCGGCCAGACCGACAAGCTCAAGGAGCTCGGTTGCGCGGTCGATGTGAGCCGCGCGGCTGCGATGCATCATTTCGATTGGAAACAGGATGTTTTGCAACGCCGTCTTCCACGGCAGCAAAGTCGGGTCCTGAAAGACGATGCCGATTTCGGAACGCGGCTCCTCAATCACGCTGCCGCCGGCCAGAATCCGCCCCTCGGTCACGGATTCAAGGCCGGCAATCATCATCAGAAGCGTGCTCTTGCCGCAGCCGCTGGGGCCCAGCAGCGAAACGAATTCGCCCTGTGCTACGTGAAATGTCGCGGCCCTGACCGCTTCAAAGCCGGCGCGCCCTCTTCCGTATACTTTGCGAACGCGCTCACAGCTGATTTCCTGCTGCATCTATCAAGCCTGGCCGAGCAGCGCCGCGTATTTCCGCGTCGATGCCTTGACTTGCTCCCATTCGGCCGCAGTCAAGGTTACCTTGCCCTCATCGTTATTGCTGACAAAGACTTCCGCTTTTGGCGGATCGCGATCGGTCGGCTTCGCGGTGTATTGTTTGACGACTTTCGCCTGTTCGTCGACTTTGCCGAGATCGGTGTAGCCGATGCCGTGGTTCATCGATTCCGGCGCCATCATGATCGCGCGCGTCATCCCCAAGCCGAGCTCGACATATAGCTTGCCGTTCTTGCCAAGCGCGAGTTCCGGGTGCTCCTTTATGTGCCGTTCCATCGCCTCTTCGGGATTGAGCAGCATGAATTTCATGCCCTCGACAATGCCGGCCTGCACGTTGTCGGCCACCTCTTTGTTCTTGTTGTAGTACTCGCCGCTGGCAATCGTGTTTACCCAATAGAATTGCAACCCGACCCGCGAGAACGGAAACAAGCGGAACTGCACGTTTTCGGCGACGAAGTTCGGAATCGAGCTCAGACCCGTCACGATGATCGAATCCACCACCCCGGACATGGCCGACTGCTCGAGGATTTTGCTGTCGAGTTGGACGACGCTGACCTTGCTGAAGTCCACGCCTGCCAGTTGACAGTAGGCCGGCAGGAAGGGCGTATCGCCGCCCGCTGCCGAGACTCCGATTTTTCTCCCCTCCAGGTCCTTTGGCGTTTTCACCGGGCTTTTTTCCGGCGCGAGGACACCAAGCGTAGCGTCATATCCCTGGGTGCCGAGGATGCGCAGGTCGAGACCGCGCATGATGGAGAGGAGGTTCGCGCCGGTTTGCGCGCCGCCCATTTCGAACTTGCCGTTGCCGACCGCCTGCGCCGCCGCCATCGAGCCGAAGCCACGCGATATCTCGATGTCGATGCCGCGTCGCTTGAAATATCCGAGCTGCCGGGCGGAATAAATGAACGCATACTGTCCCGTGGGCAACCATGAGAGCGTGTAGCGAACTTGCGCTGGCTGTGCGATTGCCGGTCGTGGGAAAGGCATCCCAATCCCGGTGACAGCCGCTGCCGCCGACATCGTTGAAAGCAATTTGCGGCGCGTCGGACGAAGCAATGACATGTTTTTCCTCTCCCGCACGTGAATGGTAGATGGGTGATATTTTTCTCGCGGCTGCGGCACCCGACCGGCCCGATTTTGTGCGCCGGAGAAATCTTTATCTTATGTGACGTGGATGGACTCTCGGATATCGTCGTTTTTTCGCCAAGTCCTCGCAAGTGCCCTTTGTGAGCATTAGGTAAGCACTACTGGCGTAAATTTGGGCGCTCGGCGCGGCGCCGGAAGTGTATTTCTTCGTTCGATCGCAAGCTGGAGAAGACAAATGAACGTCTGCACAACTCGGCGCGGCAGGCAGGCAGCGTTTCCGACGCCCTTTCTCATGATAGCGGCTGCCGTACTGGCGTTGTCGGGGACGTCGCCAGCTTCACGCGCCCAGGAACTTGCAAACATCAAGATCTCTCTTGATTATCGCCTCTACGGACCCAATGCCGCATTCTGGTACGCGCAGACCAGCGGGATATTTCGCGAAGCCGGCATCAACGCAACGGTGGACAATTCGTCCGGCTCAGGTGATGCCGTCGCGCGGGTTGCGAGCGGCGCCTATGATGCCGGCTATGCCGACATCGGAACGCTGACGGAATTCTGGTCAAAGAATCCGGAAGTTGCGCCGAAACTTGTTCTGCCCGTCCTTGACCGGTCCGCGCAATCCATCGTGAGCCTGAAAAAGGCCAATATCACGCAACTTGCCAGTCTCGCTGGCCGCAAGGTAGGCACCGGGAAGGCCGATGCAACATCCCGCATGTTCCCCGTGGTTCTGAAGATCAATGAGATTGGGCCATTTTCGCTAAGCTATTGATGCAGACACGGTTTCCCACCGGAAGCGTGCTTTTCCCAATGACAATCGGCATTTCTTCGTTGACTGTATCTGACAAGCGGTGACACAGTGCGACACTGCACGGCCATATCCATGCAGACACCGTGCAGACACGCAGGGGGCAAAAATGGGAAAGCGGCTTACCGATCGAGACGTGCAGGCTATCGCGCCGCCGGCAAAGGGAAACGTCATCCACTACGACGCGCCGGGCTCGCGAGGAAACGATTATGTTGCCGGCTTCGGGCTGCGGGTGACCGCCGCCGGGGCACGCGCGTTCGTTCTCAACTATCGCACCAGGGACGGCACCGCTCGCAGGTACACGATCGGGAAATATCCGGTCTGGTCCCTGGCGGCTGCACGCATCGAAGCCAGGAAGCTCAAGCAGCAGATCGATTCCGGCGGCGATCCCGTGGTCGAAGACCGGGAGTTGAGGGAGGCCCCCACAGTTTCCGATCTCGCCGCGCGGTTCGCCGCAGAACACATCCCGCAACGGCGGGCGGGCGTGCAGAGCGATTACCGGTCGATCGTCAAAAAGATCGAGGGCGAACTCGGCAGCAAGAAGGTCGCGAGCGTCACCCTCGAAGACATCGAGAAGCTGCATCGCAAGATCACGAACGCGGGGCATCTCTATCGGGCAAACCGCGTCGCGGCACTCGCGAGCAAAATGTTCTCGCTGGCGATCAAGTGGAAGATGCGCCTCGACAATCCGTGCAGGGGCGTCGAGCGCAATCAAGAAAGCCCGCGCGAGAGATACCTCAGCAAAGAGGAACTGCCGCGCCTGTTCGAGGCGCTCAACGCGTACCCTAACCAAAAGTTCTCGAACGTCTTTCGGATGTTGTTGCTTACGGGCGCGCGCGCAGGCGAGGTCACAAAGGCGACGTGGGCTCAATTCAATATTGAGGCGGGCATTTGGACGAAACCTGCTGCGGCCGTGAAGACGAAGAAGGATCACACCATTCCGCTGTCCGCTCCGGCGCGGAAGTTGCTGGCCGACATTTGGGAGAAGCAAGAGGCGGACGAGCCCCGCGTCTTCCCGGGTATCAGCAGGACCACGAAACTTCATGCTCCCTGGGCTCGCATATGTGCAGCGGCCAAGATCGAGAATTTGCGAATCCACGATCTGCGGCATTCGTACGCGAGCGTGCTGGCGTCTGCGGGCACGCCATTGCTCACGATCGGCAAGCTCCTCGGCCACACGCAGATAGCGACAACGCAGCGGTATGCGCACCTGATCGACGACGCCTTGGCGAAGGCCACCGAGACGGCGGGGGCGATCCTCACCGGCAAGGAGGCGGCCGAGATCGTGCCGATGCGCCGCAAGCGGAAGGTGTGAGCGGTGCGCTCCCCCACGACCGAGAGGGAGGCTCGGGAAGAGGCGGCCATCGCATGGGCGGCGGCCCACCTCCGAAAGAAACCGCTTGTCAGCGATGAGAAGGCGTGGCGTAACTATGCGATCCGTGCGGTATCCGCGATATTGAGCAAGGAAGATGACAAAGAGCTTCATGACTATGCGATCGCCGCGATGCTCGCTTATAGGGAGCCGGGCAAGAAATCGGGACGACCACGAGGTCATTTCCGCGACTTCGCGCTCGTGCTCCTCGTCGCAAGGCTATGCGAGGAATTCAATCTCAACCCTACGCGAGGAGTGGAATCGAGGCGGCGGAATCGCCCGCGCTCTGCTTGCGCTATCGCGGCGGAAGTAGCCGGGATGCGGGAGGCGCGCGTACAACAGATATGGAAGGAGCGGCATCGCATTATTTATGACTGCTGAAAAGCCGGCTCTAAAATATTTGGTCTAAAAAGCCCCCCGAAAATCGGGGGGTTTTTGATTCAAGACTGCCGCGCGGTTTTGAGCAATCTTGGGCCAGAAGGCGACAAGGAGGGTTTCCAGATGGACAAGAAAGAGTTTGGGCTGTTGGACGACTACGCCACGGAGCCGGAGATCGCGCGCGAACTCAGGAAATCGCGCCGGACGATGAAGCGGATGCGCAAATTGCGCGTCGGGCCGCCGTGGACGCTCATCAACAAGCAAGTTTTGTATTACATCCCCGCCGCCCGTGAGTGGCTCCGCGCCCAGCAAGTCCAGCCGGTGCGCGAGCGGAAGGTCGCGAGAAGGCGCGTGACCGCGGAATCCCGCGAGGCCGCCGCCTGAACTGAAATTGCCAGAATTCCTCAAAATGAAACGCCGCCCCAATCCGACCAGCCGGAAGGAAAGGGACGGCGTTCCGATTCTCGGGGGTGGCGCATAGGCCGCGGGGACACGCTTAACAACACCGTCCCGCAAGGGTTCGAAGCCCTTCACCTCCACCATCCCGGCGAGTCACGAACCGAACACCCGTGGCTTAGCCGACAGCGCCGAAGAGCGTCAAGGTTTTGCCATGAGCGATCACATTCCGGGAATCGCGCCGGCTCCAACCGCCGCCGTGGAATCCCATCCATCGACCGAGCTTCTGCCGTTCGACCCAAGGGCGGACATCTTCCCGCTGATGTACGGCAAGGAGTTCGACGAACTTGTCGATGATATCAGGCGCAACGGACTGCGCGTCCCGATCACCACCTTCTCCATCGCGGTCCAGCACGGTGCTGACCCGGAGGTGATCCGCAAGGCGCTCTGCCGCGACAATCAAGGCCGGGCATCGGGACCGCTCGGCGTCGCGCTCGACATCATCGCCGAGCGGGAGCGCGAGCGATGAGCGATCAAAAACCAACTGCGGATGTTGATGCCTGCGAAATATTTCATGCGCGGACACCAGCGCGACAGAGTGGGTCCCCTTTGTGGCGCTGCATTCCTTTCGGATCATGTTCGCCCGGTCGCGGCTTGAAGGTCTGTCGCGTGCGCGTCCATTTCAATCTCCCTTTCGCCGCCCTCCTTCAATTGAAAGGGCTCGCCACCCAGTATTCAGGGCCAAAGTGAACAGTTTCTAAAGACCTCTGTGGCGCAAGCCTACCCGAAAAGTTGTGCAAATCATCGCCTGTGTTGATTGAGGACCACCGGCTCTGGTCAACGCAGTGGAAGTAATTCCTAAAGAGGAGATGCAGTCATGTGAACGTGACCGTCTTCGGGTGGCCGTCACTAAGTGTGCGAAAAGTCACAGCACGTTTTGTAAAGTGATGACCATCACATCTTTTAAAGGGTGGGCTGCGCACAAACACGCATCGTCAACTGGTTCGGGGAGATTCCGCCATGTTGAAGAAGATCGTCCTCACCGCTGCGCTGCTCTTCGCACTGGCCGCTGGAACAGCGGGCGTTCTCCAAGAACAGCCTGCCGCGGCCAGAGAACCCTGCGTTGGCGTCGACTGCTCACCTGTCAAACATATTCCGGCGCACCTCGTGGGCCTTCCGCAGACTTGGTGACGGGAACTTGAACTGGGGCGGCCGTCTGGAACGTTTGCCGCGCTGGCCCTGGTTGTTCCCCCTAGAACTGTCAGCGATGATGGCTACTTCGGCGCTCTGGCGGATTTGGCCCGCTTACGAAGTCATTGCAGCGGAGCGGTAATGGATAAGCCGATGAAGGGTTTTTTAAAATTCTTCGTCTTCCTCCCTGGCTCAGATTTCGGTAACCCCGAATATTCGTCACACTCGTCGTCTGTCTCGCAACCAGTCGGCCTCAATGGTTCGGGTGTCTGGAGTCTCTTCTGCGTTTCTATCCCAAGCCGAAATTGGCCTCTCGGAATATCCGATGCAGAGAAAGCCTGCGCCAGCCTGGTCCGTTTCGTGGAATTGTGGTCTCGGTCGTTTATGCTGCCATTGCCGCTCACGCCAAAACTGACGCTGGCGAGCAATAAGCTTCGCAGTACGAATAGGAGTTTTGGCAGACGCATCCGAGCCCCCGATAATTATCGAGTTAGGGGACATAAGGTGTCAATTAATCAGCGATAGAACTGCAACTGGGCATTCGCAATCTTTGGGCGGTGTTGCCGCACTGCATCACAAGCGCAGAAAAGCGGGCTGGATGGAGGGGCAACCAGCGTGCATCCCATAGGCGCGAAGGAAAGCAGGGCTCTGCGACGGCTACAGCGGGAAACCACGACTGCAAGCCCGTACGTCTTCGTCTCGGAGCGGGGCGCGCCGCTGAGTGTGGCCGGCTACCAGCGCATGGTTGCGCGTGCCGGTGAGGCTGCCAAGTTTGCCTTCCTCGTGCACAGCCACATGTTGCGGCATAGCTGCGGTTATAAGCTTGCCAATGACGGCCAGGATACGCGAGCCATCCAGCATTACCTGGGGCACCGCTCCATTGCGAGCACGGTGCGCTATACGGCTTTGGCGCCGGATAGGTTCAAAGGGTTCTGGACGGACTGCAGCCGCTATGAGCCAAGGACGCGGGGGAAATAGTGCTTATTGCCGGGCTACTGCGCTTGAGCATAGGTGCTCGACGTATCGACGAGCACAGGGCGATCGGTCTCTTTGGCGGAGGAATCGACCAGGGCGCGGCCCGGCGGCTTAGGCCGCTCCTTCTCGCCTTTGACTAGGGCGCGGCCCGACGCCTTAGGCGGCTTCTTCTCGCCTTCGGGCATCTCGGGTTGCGCAGCGGTAGATAGAGTCCCCAGCGCACTGCTGAATTGCGCAGGTAACTCCGCTATTAAATTGGTTGCGCCTTCCCAGTCGGCTGAGAGCGTAGCCAGCATCTGGCGGAACTGCGTAGATAGTTCCGCTATCGGGTCGGCTGCGGGTAGGTCGGGCTGTGCGCTGGCCGATCGCCGAGTCGAGTTTGTATCGGAGACGCGGGCCTCCGCTAAATCTGAGCGCTGAGTGCGAAGACCCGGCTGTGCATAAGGATCAATGTTGGGCACACAGCTAAACTTGATGAAATCGCCATTACGACGATGGACGCTGATGATGCGGTGATCTTTCTGCCAGCGCGCGCAGTATTCGGCAGCAATTTGATGGGCCCCGATCTCATTGTCCGCCGACCATGGGATGCTGCCGCCAGTATCATCGCCGCGCATCTGTGCAATCTGTGCATGGGCGCTGACGCCCATCAACAACAAAATACAGACCGACAATACCCCCCGCATGCCACGCTCCCCGACAAGCCTGCCGCGCAAGCGTAAGCATCTTGTCGTACCAGGAAAAGCGGCTCGCAGATCAATTGCGGCCGAGTGTTGCCGGATTAGCACAACCGATTAATTCATCATCGCGCACGATTTGCCGGATGTCGCCCGCATACGAATAAGCGCCACGTCTGACAGCCATCCGCCCTTGCATCGCCTTAGCTGAGGCGAGCGAGGCGTTGGCTTCAAGTCCTTAGCCGATGCATGGGCAGACACCACCACGCCCCATGGCCGCCTCCTAGTAACAATGCTGGCTGGCATTGCGGAGTTTGAGCGCGAGCTGATCCGTGCCCGTACAGGCGAGGGACGGAAGCGCGCGCAAGCACGGGGAGTGAAATTTGGGCGTCCAAGTAAGCTGACTGCCCATCAACGGCAGGAAGCGCTCCAGAGACTCGCTGCGGGCGAGACACAGGCCGATATAGCGCGGACCTACAACGTGGATGCTACGACTATCGGGCGGCTCGAACCGCGCCCTTTCGAGCGCCCAAGCGTGGCCGACCAGCCAAGCGCAGCCGCCTGAAGCGCTGACACGCCTTGCGCCGCTGCCAGTCAGCCCGCGCAACAAAGACCTGAGCATAGTTGTGCGTAGCCGGCGGTGGCCCAATTTTTCGTCGCTATCCTACAGTTCCCTCCAATTCGCTTTCTCGCACGACCCATTGCTCTTCATCAGAGCTTTTGACGCGATACTCGCGCTTGCCCTCGATGTCCGAGAGAACCTTAGTTACGACGCAAACACCCTCCGGCGCATTTTGAATGGATGATTGCTTGAAGATTACCGCGTCCCCGACCTTGAACATTGCAATTCCCCCAAGAAGTAGTCGCGGGCTACCCTATGTCACACGTTAGCGGAAGCGTCTGACATTGTTATGTGGGAGTGCAGCTATGCACAGGAACCTGATCGAGGAAGGGTCGCGGCATTGGCCGCATATATGAGGATTGGCACGCGCTCCCCAAGCTGCGGTGCTTCCGGGGTTCTGGCTGGTTTAAAAACCGTACCAGCGGGCTTTCCCTGAATTCAGCCAAACGCCTTTTGTTGTGAGCAATGAGGGAGGGTTATTCCCGGTACCTAAGCGACGCGGGTCTGGCGGGCAATGGATCGCTCTCGGGCCCGTTTTGCGAGTTGATCATACTCCGTAGCGATCCGCAGCATCATTTCCCTAGACACGGTGTCCCCCATGTCTTCGGCAAGAAGACGTGCTTCTTCGGCTCGATCACGCCAGTGTTTCGGACTGACAATCAGGGACTGCAACATCGCCAGCGCTCCGACGCTTTCGGGAATTCCACACGCTTAATGTGAGTTTTTGGCCACAATGAGTTCAGGAACCGGGCTGTAGTTCCGACATTTGGCGTTGGGAGCAAGAATGACGAACTTACCTCATGCAAAAAAAGCTTCCCGCTGCCTTGCCCGGTGCAGCGCCTGACCCGTAACGAACGCGAGCGCCTGCCGTGGTGGAAGCGGCTGGTAGGCTGACCGGATTACGGTTGTTGGTATGAATTGAGCCCCTGGCCGGCTATTTGCCCGGGCACAGAAATGCCTCTCCAATTGCCTCAGCAAGTAGGATGGATGGATGCTTGTGCAGCAATTCTGGGTGTTGTTCGGTGAACAGCAGAAGCACCGCTGCTATTTGTTCGGCTCTCACTTCCTGCGGCATGCAAACAACGTTGTTGGCCAATTCAAGCACAACGGGTTTGTTGTTCACCCTGAGCACTACCAGCCCACGAGCAATGGCGTTGCCCATCGCGTGAACATATCCAAGGCACAAACCCCTGTTGTATGTACCGTTCGAGTTGCGGCACCAATCAATCAGCTTGAAAGTATCGAATGAAGTCTCCTCGCCACGGCTAGGGGTAACCGTTGCGATGAGGCATGTCAGTATTGCTACAACACTGAGCTGTGACATCGAAGCCACCTTTCGATGCTGCCGCCCCTTATGACGGGAGAGAGAATAACTCCCCGTGGGCGTTGCCCAGTATGAGCACTGGCCGGAGCTGCCATGCTTCCCCGCCGGGGCTTGCCCCCCAACCCGGGGCGTACCGCTGATGCGCTCGCTCGCAGCAATGTTTCAAAGTGACACGCTGAGGAGGTAGCTGCCACGTTTCCGTCAAATTAACGGCGTGCCCTTATAAAGATGCGGCGCGGGGCTTAGGGGTGCGTACCATGACCAAGCTCATCATCGATCTCGTGCTATTTTCCTGTATGTTTGCATTCGTTACCGGGATTGTGATCGCTGCCGCGCATTTTCTTATTTAGAAAGAAGCAGGCGCGCCGGCCGATGCGCATAACAAGCCGGTGAAAATCATTCCACCGCCCGCGATGCACAAGCGTCGGCGGGCGTAATGTCCGCTGCTGGAGGTAAAGCGGCCGGCAATGCTGTGATGCGGTAACAGCGGGTTTTGACCCATCAGCGACATTGACTGTGCACTGCGGCATGGTCTTGATGTCGGTTTCAGCCCCTATCAAAGTACTCGTTTGAGCCGATACAGTACTGTCTCCTGACCTTGGGAGCGGATATGCGGCGACGCCAGTTGATCACGCTTCTCAGCGGCGCGGCGGTTGCCGAGACGTTCAGCGCACGCGCGCAGCAGCCAGCGTTGGGTTTCTTAATGCATCATCGCCCGACGCTTAGCGGCTACGTGCAAGCCGACTGCCTTTCTGGGGAAGCCAGAAAGGCCTATCCTAATTCCTCCAAGCCATCAGTTTAGGCACAAGGAGGACGTCATGAAACACCCTAGCGCCATGGCGATCGGCATTCTCATCGCTGTCGCCTCCGGTACCGCGCGCGCCGATATCGTCACCGACTGGAACCAGACCGCGATCGAGGTCATGAAGGTCGCGAGGGTCGCAGGCAACCCTTGGTCGCGTACGTTGGCCATGATGCATGTCGCGATGTCTGACGCGATCAATTCGGTACAAGGCCGCTACATGTGCTACGTGGCGACGGTTGCTGTCATGCCTGGCGCGTCGGCCGAGGTGGCCGCGGCGGCCGCGGCGCGGCAAATCCTGGTCGAGCTCTTTCCCAATCAGAAGGCCATCGTCGAGGGGGCATACGAGGCTTCGGTCAAGGCCATCCCGAAGGACCGGCGAAGAGTGCAAGGCGTCACGCTCGGCGAGCAGGTCGCCGCTGCGGTCCAGGCGAACCGCTCGGCCGACGGTACCAGTGTTCCTGACACCTACCGGCCGATCACCAGCCCGGGTGTTTGGGTGCCGACGACGCCGCCCTTGTTCGCGCAATACGCCCGGGCAAAACCATGGGTGCTGACCAGCGCCGACCAGTTCCGGCCCGGCCCGCCGCCGCAATTGTCGAGCGCGCTTTATGCCCGCGATTACAACGAAACCAAAAGTCTTGGCGGCGCCAAAAGTACCGTACGAACGCCTGCGCAGACCGAGGCGGTGAAGTTCTGGACCCAAGCCAATCTCGGCCCGGCGTGGCAAGCCGCTGCGCGCCAACTCTCGGCGGCGAAGGGAGTTGGCCTCGCCGAGAATGCGCCGTCTGTTCGCGCTCCTCAACATGGGCGTTGCCAACACCTTCATCACCGACTGGGACGCCAAATTCACCTACAACTTCTGGCGACCGGTCACCGCAATTCGCAATGGTGACATGGACGGCAACGACGCCACCGAGCGTGACCCTAGTTGGACCTCGTTGAACGACACGCCAATGCATCCTGAATATCCGTCGCAGGCAGCCATCATTAACGGAGTGGCAATCGGCGTTCTGGAATCCGTGTTTGGACCCAAGCCGGCCATCCCATTCACGACGGCCGATCTCTTTGACCCGAACCTGAAGCGGCAATTCAACAGCATCGCGGAGATGGACGAGGAGCATCGGAACGTGCGCGTCTGGGGCGGCATCCACTTCAGAAACTCGCTGGACGTCGGCTATGACATGGGCAAAAAGATCGCCGTCTACCTGGTCGACAATTCGCTCAAGCCGGCGCGTTGACGGCAACGACGTGTGCTGGAGCATTCGGGTTCTTGCTCTTGATCCACTTCTCGTGGCTGTGCTGGCATTGTGGTTCCGGATTTGCAGGGCGCCAAACCAGTGGACTTGCCGGTAGTGCAGGAAAGCAAGTTCGAGCTGGTCATCAACGCCGAGACCGCCAGAATGCTCGGCCTCATCGTGCCGCCGATGCTGCTCGCCCGCGCGGACGGGGTCATCGAGTGATGAGACGGCGCGAGTTCATCACGCTGCTCGGCGGTGCGGCTACGTGGCCGCTTGCGTCACGCGCGCAGCAGTCGGCGATGCCGGTGATCGGTGCGCTGATGGGGTATCCCGAGGGCGACCCGAAAGGACAAGCCTTCGTCGGCGCATTCCGTGGCGGACTCCAGAAGCTCGGGTGGACGGAGGGCCGCAACATCCGGTTCGACACACGCTGGGTGACGCCCGACGACGCGGAGTCGAGACAGCGATTCGCCAAGGAACTCGTCGCGCTGCAGCCCGACGTGATTCTTTCGCATGGCACGCCCAACACGGCGACTTTGCTGCAACAAACGCGCACCATCCCGATCGTTTTCGCGGCCCTTTCCGATCCGGTCGGCAGCGGCTTCGTCGCGAGCTTTCCGCTGCCGGGCGGCAACGTCACTGGCTTTGCCAATATGGAGCCGACGATGGCAGGCAAGTGGCTGGAGTTGCTCAAGGAGATTGCGCCGCGCGTCGAGAGGGTCGCCATCTTGTTCAACCCGGCAACGGCGCCCTATGCCGAATATTGGCTGAACCCCTTCAAAGCTGCTGGCGCGTCCTTCGCAGTGGAGGCGAACGCCGCACTTGTTCACGACACGTCGGAGCTCGCATCCGTCATTGCCGCACAGGCGCACGCGCCGAATGGCGGCCTCATCGTGATGCCGGATACCTTCACGACCGTCCATCGCGCGGAGATTACAGCATTGGCGGCACACCACCGCCTTCCGGCCGTCTATCCATTCCGTTCCTTCACTGAACTCGGCGGCTTGCTCTCCTACGGAAATGACCTGATCGATGATTTCCGGCGCGCGGCGAACTACGTCGACCGCATCCTCAGGGGCGCGAAGTCGAGCGAACTTCCCGTGCAGTTTCCAGTCAAATTTGAACTGGTAATCAATATCAAGACTGCGAAGGCGCTCGGCCTCGACGTGCCATTCCTTCTGCAGCAGCGCGCTGACGAGGTAATCGAATAGCCGCATGGTCCTTGCTGCGGTGCATAGGTCTGGTTATGGCAGATTTTGTTGCAAAACTGTTTGATGATTTGAGCGAACAGTGATTCCGTTGCTCTGATGCAATTCGCTGCGGAGGCGGACGATGATGGGGCTGCTCAATCACGATCAAGGGCAACTGCTTTATTCATTCTATCTTGAAGAGGTTGTTCCTGACGATCACTTGGTTCGCCAGATTGCTGCAGTTCTCGACCTTTCGTGGGTCCATGCCGAGCTCGCCCCATATTATTCCAACATTGGTCGTCCGTCGATTGACCCGGTGCTGATGATCCGGATGCTGATGATCGGCTACGTTTTCGCCATCCGCTCGGAGCGGTTACTCTGCCGCGAGGTTCAGCTGAACCTCGCATACCGCTGGTTCTGTGGATTGAGTATTGAGGACAAGATTCCGGACCACTCGGCTTTCTCACGCGCCCGCAACGAACGTTTCCGCAAAAGCGACATTTTCCGCCGCGTCTTTGAGCGTGTAGTCGAGGCCTGCATTGCGGCAGGCCTTGTCGGTGGCGAAGGGTTTGCAGTGGATGCGAGCCTGATTGTGGCGGATGCCAACAAGCAGCGATCGATCCCGGGCTCAGAGTGGAAGAAGGATCATGATTCTCAAGACGCGAGCCGAGCGGTGAAGGAGTACCTCGCAACCCTCAATGACGCTGCTTTTGGCGCCGCCAGCAATGTCACTCCGAAGTTCGTCTCACCGTCCGATCCGGCGGCACAGTGGACAGGCGCGATGCGCGGGCCAGCATTCTTCGCCTACGCAGATAACTATCTCATAGACGTCAAGTTTGGTGTCATCATGGATGTCGAGGCATCCCGCGCGATCCGCCAGGCTGAGGTTGGAGCGTCGAAGTGCATGATCGAGCGCACCGAGAAACGCTTCGATATCAAGCCCGCGCGGCTGGCGGCCGATACGGCCTACGGCTCGGGGGCAAATCTCAACTGGCTTGTCAACGAAAAGAAGATCGCACCGCATATCCCGGTGATCGACAAGTCGAAGCGCGAGGATGGGACGTTCAGCCGGGAAGACTTCACGTTCGACAAGGAGCATAATGTATACATCTGCCCGGCACGAAAGACCCTCTCGACAACGGGCAAGCTGGTTAACGATGGGGAAACATTCTATATCGTGCGCGCACGCGCGACTGTCGTGGCTGCTTGTTCAAGGCACAATGCTGCCCAAAGGCAGCGTGGCGCAAGGTCCCGCGTAGCATCTATGAGGAGGCTCGTGATGTAGCTCGGGCGACGGCGAAAACCGAAGCATTCGAGCGATCGCGCCGTGATAGAAAACGTGTTGAGATGCTGTTTGCACATCTCAAGCGTATCCTGAGGCTTGGCCGCTTGCGCTTGCGCGGACCGCGTGGTGCCCAGTTCGAGTTTACGCTCGCAGCGATCGCGCAGAACCTTCGCAGGTTGGCCAAGCTCGTCGCCCGGCCGCCACCGCTGGTCGCCGCATGTGTAGCGTGAGCGTTGATCACCGCCCTGTAGCTTCCGTTGGTTATCGCTCTAAAGCCATCGGCTTCAACGAAGCCGTGGCAATCAGCCCAAGCTCGCAGCCGCCCGCAATCTGGGCCCCTCTTGGGCGACTTCTGCAACAAAATCGGCACGAACACGACGTGCAGGCGCGCACTACCAATGTCGGATGACTGGGGTGAAGCAGACCTAATGCGACCGCGTTGATAAACCGCCGTTGTTGGGCGTTCTTCGCCGCACGATGCTCGCTACACGAACGAGTAACGTGTTCCGACGTTTGACTGGAACACCTTACCAGGCATTTCGCGTCGAACCATGTCGTAAAACGGCTCGCCCACGCAGTGCGCCGGCATGAGGTAGTCAGGATTAATGTCCTTGAGTGCTGCGATGACTTGCCGGAAGTAGTCGTCGGTCAAAGGCGGAACGAGATGGAAACCGCCAATAACAGCATGTACCTTTTGCACGCCGGATGCAGCTTGTGCCTGCTTGATCGTGTTGATGATTCCACGATGGCTGCACGAGGTTAGGACGACCAATCCCTTGCCTTTCAGCATGAAATTGGTCCCGATCTCATGCTCGAAGTCGTCTGGAACAAAGGTTCCGGTGTTTTTTACCGATGAGACCTTGTCCGGGAAGCAACCAAACCCATCAACAATCCCGACTTTCTCTTGAGTATTCTTAAGCGGCTTTTCAAATCCGCTTTGCGCGATTTTTCCGGTGGTGAAGGCATGATCGGCGACGATGGCCGGCTCTTCCGCCATCATGAGCAACAGATTCGCGGCCATGAGTGCCTGGCGATCGAGCGCGCCGTACTGCCCGCCGTTCGAATAGAGTCGCGTGCAGAAACAGTCTTCGCCTCCGATGAAGAACGGCAGGTTACTCTTGAGCTTGCCCTTGGTCGCCGAGAGGAAGCCTGCCAATCCGCCGAAATGATCGTAATGACCATGGCTGAGCACGAGTGCATCGAGCTTTTCCGGCGCGATCTTCAAGATTTCCATATTATTGAGCAGCGTCACAGGATTATAGCCGAAATCCACTAGGATATTGCGCACCTCGGCGCCACGCTGGGATTCTGCATGCATCGAGAGCCCCCACTCCCCAACGAGGGTAGCTCGCGGCGGTGTGTTCGGAGCCTCGTTCGGTGGTGCCCGTTCGACGGTGAGGCCATCAAGTTTTTCCGAGCCCACGTTGCGACGCACCATGATGTCGGTGACGATGCGAACACTCAAACGATCGACTTCCGGGACTGCCCCGCTCAGTGTCTTCGCTTGCGCCGTTCGACCGTTCCCGATCATTGTGCTGACTAGTGCTGAGATGAAACCCGTACCGCCGGCACACAGCAGCCCGCGTCTCGATAGGGACGAAGGTCTTGTCATGCAATCGCAGGAACCGAACAGCATATTCATCTCCTCGTATCAAAAGCAGTCGCAACTGCGGACAACCGCTCGCGGGAGAGACAACCCATGTCAATGGTGAACGCCGGACGCCCACTTGTGGCATGACCGCTGCCGCTGCGAAAGCCTACGACGCTCGTTAGCGCGCGGCAACGGCTGCACTGAGGGCCACTCGGTCGGGAATGTCGGGTCCTGCACGAAGACCAAGTGCCGGCCTACATCATTAGTGTCGGGTAATTCAATGCGAGCTGCGGCGCTTGCCAATGTCAGATATGGAAGGCCCGACTAATTGCGATCGGGTCCGACCTTGTTGCGATGCGTAGATACCTCGCTGTTGACTCGATCTTCGTGTGGCCCAACAGCACCCGGACTGTCTCCAAATCTCCGGTGCCATTCAAGATGTGAAGAGCCTTCGTCCGCCGTAAGGATTCAGTGCCGTACTTGTTCGGGTCGAGCCCCGCCTCGGCAACCCAAAGTTTCAGCAGACGGCCCATCTGCCGGACTGTCATCGGATGAGAAGACCAGCCGCGACGGCCTGGGAAAACATAATCCGCGCGTTTTTTGCCAGACACGGTAATCCATTTTCCAAGTGCGTCCGCTGATGCCTTGGACAATGCGCATCGGATCGGCGGCTTTCCTCTGAAGCGTGTGACTTCGATAATTTGGCGAACCGCACCATCAGAACGTTTCACGTCTTTGACGGTTAGATTGAGTATCTCCGGCCCCTGCAGCATGGTGTCGATAGCTACCGAGAAGAGTGTCAGGTCCCTCAGTCCTGGGACCCCACGGCGCGCAAGGACGTGTCGAACTCGCTTCACTTGAGCCGGCGTGAGAGATCCTTTTGCCCTATCTCGAAGCCTTTGTTCCAGGGCCGTTTTACTGTCCTCCTTTTCGCCATAGCTTTTCGCTCCGATGATTAATCGATGCTGGTCGCGCGAGGCATCGAGACGGTCTGATGTGAGTTTCACCATCGTGCACATCACTTGGCAAGTTGAGCGCCCTACTCGCTGCGATGCAGCATTCGAGGCGATCAAATGACGGGGATGCCTACAGCAGCTTTTTGGCACGACTCGGAAGCGTGCGAAACGATTCCGCTAACCTGGGGTGAAGCAGACAGCATTGTTGCGGCGCGGTAATGCGTGCAATTGACCCCATTAGCCGACCTAAAACCATTTTGAAGTTTTGCGCCGCAGCGCCTTGGTAATGCGCTGTACTGAATTGACCCTGTTGGCTGGGGCCGTGGATGCACTTCGAACAAAAAAACCGGCGCGTTCATTTCGTTGGTCGCCTGCATGGCGGTCAAGCCCAAGGTGATGAACTACATGATCCAGCCGTCCGGTCCGCCGCGCCCACGGCGCCAGAACACTGTCGGCAAAAGCGCTCCGCGAAGATACGCCGGCCCCATGCGTCTGCGCTGCAACGGAAGCGCCGTGCCACGATGACAAGCAGGACGGGCCGACCCGCGAGGGGCAAATCAGCATCTGTAGAGTATCGCATCGAGGTCAATGGCACGACCGCGAAGCTGTTCGTCGGCGAGGCTCGGCAATCGGTGCCGATCGTCAACGATCTCATGAGATAGGCGGCGTATCGAGGCAGGTGTCGAGCCTGCCAGAGTGTAAGGCCTGCGAATGCCTCGGGTAGGGCTGCCGACGGTTGCCTTCTCCCGCGGCGGGCAGGTATCGTGTGTCCGTCGCGGAAGGGTGCCTTTACTTTGCAGGAGGACTCACATGAACACAGCGGTCAACTCGGCTGCAACGGCTTTGCTGCTCGCTGTTGTCACCTTAGGGACAGTGGCAAATGCGCAGGTCCTGACACCCGAACAGGGTGGGACCGGAGGCCTGCATTTCGCCCGAGACTGCAAGAAGCCTGGAGAATACCTCATCGGCTTCAATGCTTCGGCTGGCAAAGCACTCAACGCTATCCAGCCGATCTGCATGCCGCAGAAAAGCGGGATATGGGACGGCACCGAGTATGCTAACGGTTCCTTCGGGGGTCCGAATGCTCAAATCATCGGGTGTGGGGTCTGGGGCTGTTTCGGAGTTGCCAACCAACCGCGATGTAAGCGCGACCAGTTCGTAACGGCCATTCACGTTTATTGGGACCCGATGGGGGCTGTCCACCACATCAAGATTTTTTGCCACAACGCCTCTCGCAGCCAAGAATCTATAGTCGAGACGGACACTCAAGGAGGCCAGCCTAACCAAGACGCCTCTTCGCCCTGCCCGAAAACGCTTTTCGCGATCGGCGTGTCCGGAGGCGCCGGGGACCTGATCACTCGCCTCGGTCTCAAATGCATCGGCCTCAGCGACCATATGTAACGTGGAGCGCCATCGAATGCGCGGACAGCGGGGTGCTCAAAGAGCGGTAGGTCGCACGACCGGCCGGGGTTCGGCTCCTGGTCGAGCATTACCTCAGGTGATACAGGCCAAAAAAACGCGCGCGGACTTGCGCTCTCGACTGAAGCCGACATACAGAACCTGCGTGTTCGCAATCTGTGGCGTGATGGAGATGGCCCGTGACAACGCTCCATCGCGCACGGTCGGTCTTTAAGCGACCCCTTCGCACTGCCCGGTGCGGGTGCCAGTTCGTGGGGCGCGGCAAGCAAGCGTTCCCATCGTCGAAGATATCCTCACCTCCACAGTTTCCGATGAGTGCTGCTGACCCTGTTCGACCGGCTGCTGACCCGGTGATCTCTGCCAACAGGTGACGCCGGAGTGATTGCCGAGAATACCAGGCCGCCGCGCTAGGCGGCCTCTTCATTTTGCTGCACTGCATATGTCGGCTTGTGGCACCAACGCGACATAGAAGCCGCGCTGAATTATTCCGCTTATCGAACGTACAGCGGACTCGATCCAGAAATCGCTCTTAGTCTCTGGATGACCCTGACTGTGTACCGCTGCCAGCCGCACAGCCGCACCGCGTACCGAACCTGTCGCCGCAAAGCGACCAATGTTGCGGCCTGCGACGCAGGTGGGCCTGCCCGATGGCGATCTCTTGAATCCGTAGCGGCCGCGGCGGTACTGTTCGGCGCTCACAAGATTGAGCACGCGATACTTCCTTCAAGGAGAGATGCCATGCCGATCTACATCTCGCGCGGGCGGTTCACTTCGGGCGCCATCAAGGGCATGCTAGCTAAGCCGGAAAATCGTGAGGAAGCCGTTGCCAAACTCTTCAAGAGTGTGGGAGGCAAGCTCATCGGGTGGTACTTAACCTTCGGCCACCATGATTGGCTGGCTATTGGCGAGTTCCCTGACGAGAAGGCTGCCGCCTCTGCGATACTGGCCGCGTCCGCGGGAGGCAGTTTGTCCGACATCGAGACGACCGTCGCGATGACGGCAAAAGATGCTCACGCCACCTTCGTATCCGCCGGAAAGGCGGCGAAGGGCTTCCGCAGCGCCGGGCGCTCGTAGGCTCGGGCGAGACTTTCAATCTGAGCGCAACTGCCGGCAACCATTCTGGATGCCGGGTGTTTCTCCGCGTCGCGTGCACTCGGCCTCAATGTGATGTGAAGGCCATCCTCTGACGGGTTGTAGGATGCCAATTCGATATTGTGCCATGCGCTCCCGGCTCGTGGGGGATCGGATGCAATTCGATCATTTGAAAAGGCGCGAGTTCATCACGCTGCTTGGCACTGCGGCGACAGCATGGCCGCTCACGGCGCGGGCGCAGCAGCCGGCGATACCGGTGATTGGGTTCCTGAGCAGCCGTTCGCCCGGAGAGTCCGCAAGTGTAGTAACCGCCTTTCGCGAAGGACTGCGCGAAACCGGTTTTACCGAGGGCCACAACGTGGGCATTGAGTTCCGCTGGGCAGAAGGCGAATTTGATCAATTACCCAGGCTGGCAAGCGAGTTGGTGCATCGGCCGGTGACTGTACTCGCTGCTTTTGGTGAATCGGGACACGTGGCCAAGGCGGCAACCAGTACCATTCCGATCGTCTTTGGCACGGGGAACGATCCCGTCAAGGTAGGCCTGGTCACGAACCTTAACCGGCCCGACGGCAACATTACGGGGGCTACTTTTTTTACTGCTTTATTGGGGCCAAAGCGCCTTGGGTTGCTCCGGGAGCTCGTTCCTAGTGCAGAGGTGATCGCCCTCCTCGTGAACCCAAGCACCACTGTAGGGAAGGTGCAGACGAGCGAGGTGCAAGAGGCGGCACGCCTCGTTGGGCAACGCCTTCTTGTTCTTAATGGTGACAGTGATGAGAGCATCGGAGCGGCGTTTGCTGCGCTTGCCCAGCAGCACGTTCCTGCACTCATGGTTGGAGCCGATCCGTTTTACGATACAAGACGAGATCGCTTGGTTGCATTAGCAGCGCAGTATCGGGTGCCGGCGATTTATCAGTTTCGCGAATACGCATTGGCCGGTGGTCTGATGAGCTATGGCGCCAGCATTACCGATATGTATCGGCAGGCCGGCATCTATGTTGGCCGTGTTCTCAAAGGTGAGAAGCCAGCCGATTTGCCGGTCATGCAGCCAATTAAATTCGAGCTCGTGATCAACCTTAAGACTGCGAGGGCACTCGGCGTCAAAATCTCGGATAATCTTATGTCGCTTGCCGACGAGGTAATCGAGTGATCAAACGGCGCGAGTTCATCACGCTGCTCGGCGGTGTTGCGGTCGCTTGGCCGCTCGCGGCGCGCGCGCAGCAGCCGGCGATGCCGGTGATCGGGTTCCTCCACCCCGCATCGCCTGAAGGGTTAGCGGACCGTGTGCGCGGATTTCGCCAGGGCCTCAAAGACACCGGCTATGTCGAGGGCGAGAACGTAGCGATCGAATACCGCTGGGCCGAGAATCAAGCGGATCGGCTGCCGGCGCTGGCGGCCGATTTGGTTGGCCGCAAGGTCGCCGTGATCGCCGCGACCACAGGTGCCGCTGCGGCGTTGGTGGCCAAGGCGGCAACCACGACGATCCCCATCGTCTTCTCCGTCGCCGAAGACCCGGTCAGGCTTGGTCTTGTCGCCAGCCTCGCCCGGCCGGGCGGCAACCTGACAGGCATCAATGTTTTCATTGTCGAGTTGGCGGCAAAGCGGCTGGAACTCCTGCGTGAGCTGGTGCCCGCAGCCACTCGTGTGGCCGTGCTCGTCAATCCGACAAATGCTGCCAATACCGAAACCACGTTGAGAGACGTGGAAGCGGCTGCTCGCGCCCTCGGACTGCAAATCCAGGTCCTTAACGCCAGCACCAGCCGCGAGATCGATGCGGCCTTCGCAACTCTTGTGCGCGAGCGGCCCGACGCCCTCTTCGTCGGCCCCGACCCATTTTTCACCAGCCGGCGTGTCCAATTGGTCCACCTGGCGACGCGCCACGCGGTCCCCGCGACATATGCGCTGCGTGACTATGCCGAAGCCGGCGGGCTGATGAGCTACGGAACCAACATTGCGGATGCGTTTCGTCAGGTCGGCGTCTATACCGGCCGCATTCTCAAGGGCGCCAAGCCAGCGGACTTGCCGGTGGTGCAGTCGAGCAAGTTCGAGCTGGTCATCAACGCGCAGACCGCCAGGATGCTCGGCCTCACCGTGCCGCCGACGCTGCTCTCCACCGCCGACGAGGTGATCGAGTGAGAAGGCGCGAGTTCATTGCGCTGCTCGGCGGCGCGGCAGCTACGTGGCCCTTCGCAGCACGCGCGCAGCAGCACGAGCGGATGCAGCGTATCGGCGTGCTGATGCATCTGGCGGCCGACGATTCGGAAGGACAAACTCGACACGCCGCGTTTCTGCAAGGGCTGCAGCAAGCGGGCTGGAGCGCCGGGCGCAACGTGCGGATCGATACGCGTTGGGCTGCCAGCGAGGCCGACCGCCGACGATATGCGGGGGAATTGGTTGCGCTGGCCCCGGACGTCATGTTGGCGTCCAACAGCACGACCACGGCGGCGTTGCAGGCTGCGACCCAGATCGTGCCAATCGTGTTCTCGAACGTGACCGATCCCGTCGCCGCCGGCTTTGTCGAAAGCCTGGCGCGGCCGGGCGGCAATGCCACCGGGTTTTCTCTTTTCGAATATGGCATCAGCGCAAAATGGCTGGAGCTGCTGAAGGAGATCGCACCCGGCATGACGCGAGCGGCGGTGGTTCGGGAGTCGACCAACCCCGCCGGGATCGGCCAGTTCGCCGCGATCCAATCGGTGGCGCCGTCCCATGGGGTGGAGGTGAGCCCGATCGTTGTGCGTGACGGCAGCGAGATCGAACGTGCTGTTGCGGCTCTTGCGCATTTTGGAAATGCCGGTTTGATCGTGACGGCAAGCGGGTTGCGGGCAAGTGACAACAATTTCATCGTCACGCTCGCCGCCCGTTACCGATTGCCGGCGGTCTATCCATTTTCCTACTTCGTCACCGATGGTGGCCTGATTTCCTACGGGCCCAATTCGATCGACGGATATCGGCGTGCGGCCCAATACGTGGACCGCATTCTCAGAGGCGAGAAGCCAGCCAACCTGCCGGTGCAGGCGCCGACGAAATATGAACTGATCATCAATATGAAGACCGCCAAGGCGCTCGGCCTCGAAATGCCAGCCTCGGTACTCGCCCGCGCCGACGAGGTGATCGAGTGATCGGACGGCGCAAGTTCGCCACGCTTCTCGGCGGCGCGGCAGCCTGGCCGCTTGCTGTGCGGGCGCAGCAGCAGCCGGTCCACCCACTGATCGGCGTTCTCTCTCCCCTCTCCGCCGCATTGGCGGCGCGCAACCTTGCGGGGTTTCGATCCGGGCTGCGCGATCTCGGCTATCTGGAAGGACGCGACGTGACGTTGGCGCTTCGCTATGGCGACGGGGCGCCTGAACGCATGGCCCCGCTGGCCCAGGAATTGGTTGCACTCAAGCCCGACGTGCTGATGATAGGAGGCGCGAGGTCCGGCGCCTTGGCCGCCCAGGCCGCAACGCGTACGATCCCGATTGTTATCATCACGACTGACGACCCGGTTGCATCGGGGGTTGCACACAGCATCGCCAGGCCCGGCGGCAATATCACGGGAACCTGGTTCGACTATGATGCGCTGGTCAGTAAACGGCTGGAGTTTCTCAAGCTGGCGGTGCCCGCCCTCGGGCGCGTTGGGGTCATCGTCTATTCAGACGATGCAATCGATGCCCTCACAATCTCGCGATTGTCGGCGGCAACCCGCGCCTTGGGTATAACTCTGGAGCAGTTTGAGGTCCGAGATCTGACCAAGCTCGAAGCCGTCGCCGCTGTGATCGGGCGCGCGAATGTCGGGGCGTTGTTCGTCGGCGATGGGCCAACTCTCAATTACGCCCGCGATGCGATTGCGGCGATGGTGGCGCGCCTGCGATTACCGGCTATGTATGGCTTCCGCGAGTTCGCGGACGCAGGCGGTCTGATGTCCTATGGATACAACCTTCCCGATGCGTATCGGCAGACGGCCAGACTGGTGGTCAAAATACTCAAAGGCGACCGCCCGGGCGATCTGCCGTTCGAGCTACCGGCTCGATACGAATTGATCGTCAATCTCAAGACCGCCAAAGCGATCGGGCTAACGATCTCGGATTCGTTCCTGCTGCTTGCCGACGAGGTGATCGAATAAGCGATAATTTGCTGCACCTGCTCAGGTCTCCAATTGGCACACAAGAGGCATCTCAGACACGCTCGCTAATGTCTGCTTCTCTAATCGGCCATTCCGGGTCAAGCGCTTTCAGACTATCCACCACAGCAGTGTCGATGTCGCTCACGGGCTCGCGCTTCTCTTCGGAATCGGCACCAAGGCCCTTCCATCATGGGGTTCGAGAACGAGGCGGAACAATCTGATTGGCGGCCTTGCCGTCAGACAGACGGCAGGTCCAAGCGGACATGCGAACTCACCTCATCCATCGTCCCGTGAGGGACATCATTCCACCGCTCGGTGGAGCTCGAAGTTTCCTCCTATCGGATTTGATCCTGTACGGGTTTCATGCTGCTGCGGCTTGTTCCCGGGTCCACCGGAACTCGGTGCCGTCAACCCAGATGCGATGCATGATCACGGCCAACCGGCGTGCCAACGCCACGATCGCCTTTTTCATCCCGCGCCGCCTGGCGATTTGCATCGCCCATGCCTTGAGCCAGGACCACTTTGTTGAACGCAGCAGCATGCTCTGAGCTGCTTCGTAAAGCATCGTCCGCATCATCTCGTCTCCGCAACGTGATATTCTGCCGGTTCGATCGATCTCGCCCGATTGATACTTCGAGCACGTCAGTCCAAACACGGCGCCGACTGCCTTGGATTTGCGGAAGCGAGCTGGCACGTCAACGGTGGCGCGGTAGGTCAGCGCCACCACGGGGCCAACACCGGGGGTCGTCATCAGGAGCTGGCAAACATCATCGTCTCGGACGATGGCCAGCAAGCGGCGATGCAGGATGACAGTCTGTTCGCGTAGCACTCGCCGGACAATGAGCAGCGGTTCGACCAGAGCTACCAAGTCAGGCTGGTTCTTGACAAGCTCCTTGATGCGCATCTCGAACTTCACCTTTCCGGCCATTCCGACCTTGAGGCCGAAGTTGCGTAGCGTGGCTCGCAGGTCGTTCTCGATAGCGATGGCCTTCGACTGCAGCAGTTTGCGGTGGGTCAGCAGCATCCGCAGTTTCTGACTGCGTAACGTCTTTACATGCACCGGACGGTAAAGCCCCACCCGCATCATCTGCGCGATGCCGCGCGCGTCGTTGCGGTCCGTCTTGTTGATCTGAGCCTTCAACACCGCCTGCATGTGTCGTGTCTCAACACAGATCACCGGCAAGCCTGCTTCAGCGAGTGCGCTGAAGAGCCATTGCGAGAGTGGCCCGGCTTCCAGCCCGATCCGCTTGAAGCGGTAGGTGGGGTCCTTCAGCACTGCCAACAGCGCCTCAGGTTCGCTCGCCACCTTAACTTCCCGAACGATCTTGCCCGTGTCATCCACGATGCAGACGCTGGTCTCCTTGACCGAAACGTCCAGTCCAGCAAAATGGTCCATGCTGCGCTTCTCCTTCTGATGCTTGAGGCCACGAATGCGGACCTCGTTGAACCATCAGCCTGAAGCGCAGCACCCAAAATCTTCAGTTATCCACACGCTGCCGGCCGATTACCCCATCTGATTGGGAAGCACCGGACTAAATTGCGGACACAGCTTTTGGGCTGTTCATGACCCTGAACCGACATAAGCGGCAGTATTTCGCCGCGATGCACAGGCGCCCACGTCGTGCCATGATGTGCTAGATTATGCACCTCGTCCAAGGCCAACTCATGCGACGGCGCGAGTTCATCACCCTTGTCGGCAGTGCGGCTGCCTGGCCGCTCGCCGCGCGCGCACAGCAGGCCGAGCGGATGCGGCGCATCGCAGTGCTTCAGGGCGGCGCCGACAGGGACGACCCGCGTTCGCAGCGCAACATCGCGGCATTCCTGCAAGCGCTGCAACGGTTGGGTTGGACCGACGGCGGAAACGTGAGGATTGACTATCGCTGGCCTGCGGGCGATGCCGATAAGGCTCGCAAATACGCGGCGGAACTGGTCGCGCTTGCGCCCGACGTCGTTCTGACTGCCAGCAGCGTGAGTTTGGCGCCGTTGTTGCAGGCAACGCGCACCGTGCCGATCGTATTCGTGGCCATCGTCGATCCAGTCGGAAGCGGCTTTGTCAATAGTCTGTCGCGGCCGGGCGGCAACGCTACGGGCTTTATGCTGTTCGATTACGACTTGAGCGCGAAATGGCTGGAGCTGCTCAAAGAGATCGCGCCCGGCGTGACGCGAGCGGTGATCATTCGAGATTCTACGTTACCCACCGGCATCGGCCAATTCGCCGTCATCCAGTCTGTGTCGCGGTCAGTCGGCGTGGAGGTGAGCCCGCTCAACCTCCGTGACGCCGGCGAGATCGAGCCTGGCCTCGCGGCCTTTGCGCGCCCGGGAAATAGCGGCCTGATCGTGACGGCGAGCCCGCTGTCGCTCGTTCATCGTGAACTGATCATAGCGCTTGCGGCCCGGCACAAGCTGACGGCGGTCTACTGGGAACGCTACTTCGTCGCCGCCGGCGGCCTGATCTCCTATGGCGCTGATCTTCTCGACCAGTACCGGCGCGCGGCCAGCTACGTCGACCGCATCCTCAAGGGCGAGAAGCCTGCCGATCTTCCGGTGCAGGCGCCGACCAAATACGAGCTGGTTATCAATCTCAAGACCGCGAAAGCGCTCGGCATTACCGTTCCGCCAACATTGCTCGTCCGCGCCGACGAGGTGATTGAGTGAAACGCCGCACGTTCATCTCGCTTCTCGGCGGCGCGACGCTTGCGTGGCCCCTCGCAGCAAGGGCGCAGCAGCCGAAAGCGCCTGTGATAGGATTTCTCAGCGGAGGTTCGGCTGCGGCGAATGCGCAGCCCCTGGCTGTTTTTCGCCAGAGTTTGGCCGAAGCCGGCTATGTCGAGGGTCGCAGCGTAGCGATCGAATATCGCTTCGCCGAGGGTCAATACGATCGATTGCCGGCGATGGCGGCCGAGTTAGTGCGCCGCGAGGTCGTCATGATCGTCGCTGCTGGAGGCACCGCACCGGCCTTGGCGGCGAAAGCGGCGACTGCGACCATTCCGATCGTGTTCAGCGTCACCGACGACCCGGTTGCTCTCGGCCTCGTCGTCAGCTTCGCCCGGCCGGGTGGCAACGCGACCGGTGTCAACTTTCCCCTCGCCGAGCTTGCGACAAAGGAGTTGGGACTGCTGCACGAGCTTGTCCCTGCTGCCAGGCGAATTGGACTGCTGGTCAACCCCAATAATTCGCCATCCGCCGCAGTGACGAAAGATGTGACATCTGCGGCCTCTGCTCTGGGGATCGAGATCGGCGTGGTTGAGGCGGACAACAGCCGCGCGATCGAGGCCGCCTTCACTGCTCTCGTCCGCAGCCGGTCAGAGGCGCTCTTGATCGGCACGGACCAATTGTTCTTCAGCCGGCGCGTCCAGCTGGCTACGCTGGCGGCGCGCCATGTCATTCCTGCCATCTTTAATTCACGTGAGTTCGCGGAAGTCGGCGGCCTGATGGGCTACGGGATCAGCCTGACCGAGGTCTTCCGGCAGCTCGGCGCCTATGCCGGGACCATTCTCAAGGGTGCCAAACCTGTCGATCTACCGGTTGTGCGCTCGGTCACGTTCGAGTTCGTCATCAATATGTCGACTGCAAGGGCGCTCGGCCTTGAAGTGCCGCCGGGTTTGCTGATCGCGGCCGACGAGGTGATTGAGTAAGCCGTTTTTTTTGCTGCACCCGCTCAGGTCTGGAATTGGCACACCGCGGGCCAGAGCATAGGCGACGGCTTGTCCGCAGCTGGCGAAAGCTGACATAGCGGTGCTTAAGGCATAGTCGTGTTTTGACCCGGTGCGGAAGTGGAGTGTGCATCGCAGCATCCATAGCAATGTTGATTTTTGCGGGGGCACTCCTCGTCCCCGCGACCATCAGGCAAACCATCCAATGGCTTGTCTATGGGGTCGCGCCCCGGACAACTTTGGCTATGTGGCTCCGCACCTTAACAAGACGCGAGGCGAGTTGCGTACGTGTGAGAATGATGTGTTGTTCCAAGATAAAGAACAAATCCGAGTGTCGGTGTGGAAGGATTCTCGCCGCGCGGTCAATGCCCTCCAATTCGGTTTGGAGGGATACCACCTGCGGAGCAGTAAGTTCCGTTTGCGATGCATCCTCAACGATCCGAAGGCGGCGGTATAACTTACGCAGGCGGTCTTGCAAAAACCACCGGTACAGCTTGGGCGCAAGGTTGAATAGCGGATAAACGATTGCTCCGCCCGCTAACAACACGGCAAATAATCTCAGAACGTGGGGGACTATCCAGAAGGGCAAGTACCGGTTCAGCAATGGCGGACCGTTCCGGTAGAAGTCGACAGCGCCCTCGGCCATTGGATATTCGGAATTGGTCTGGGTGGGGAACTCGCCGGCCCGCTGGAAAAGGCCCGGCTTGTTGTGTGTTTCTACCAATGCTTGTGCCAGCAGACGAACATGTGCGGGATGAAGATCGTCACGCACGAGCACGGAGTTGGTGTTGGCGAAGAGGACAACGTCGTTGGCCGGGATTTTTTTCTCGAAATCGATCGCTCCCTGCGGCAACACCAAGCGTGTGAGAAATGGAAAAAATCGGGTGAGAGCCTCTGCCCGGGTGACGCTCATGAGCCGAAGACGGGAATCTCGCAGCAACGAGTGAATGAGTGGCGAATCCAATTCGAGGCCGATAATCGCGGCATCGGCCCTGCCGTCATTGACGGCGTTGAAAGCGGCTTGGCCTGAAAGTGGCAGGAGCGTCGAGTTTTCAGAAGCGACGCCGCTGATCCCGAGAATTCTTTCAATCACCGCTCGAGAGCCGGTGCCGACCGTGCCCGCGGCGATGCGTTTGCCCCTGAGGTCCGTCAGATCCTCCAGCATCTCGGCCACACGGTAAAAAATGAAGAAGATTTGATAGTTGATGCGCCCCAACGAGAGCAATCCAGGCGCTTGCTCGCTGCCTCCCATCCCCCCCTGTACGAAAGCGGTCTGCACGCCGGAATTCTGGTCCAGCAACAGCTTGACGTTGTCCCACCCCCCGCTGCCCGGGTGCATTTCCAAATTCACGTGGTTGCGGGCAAGCACTTTCTTGTAGAGCCCGGCCAAGATCTCGTAGTTGCCGCCTTTGAATCCGGAGGCGATCGTAATCGTGGATGGGGGTGCGGGAAAGAAATAGATCAACGCGAGCGAAACAATACCTGCAATGCATAGGATCGCGGCCAATCCTGTGAGCAGATGCCCGCGATTAAACCCAAGCACGAATCTTTCTCCACAAGTTGCGCGTCCGTCGCCTGGCGCGCTACGGCAAACGGTCCTACGGTCCTGGCGCGGCAAGAGGTGTCTGGACTGAAGGTGGCCTTGCCAATGATCCAATACGCAAGGGCCATTGGACGAGCAGGCGGGAGGGGGATTGGACGGCTCTCCCAGCCGGCGATGCCTGGGGCTGCCTATCGCCGATGTCGGTATGCTAGCCCAAGCGAGCTTGAATAGATAGACGATGTTTATGCGGCTGGACGATGCTGGTATGCAGTCCGTATGCGCATCTTGCTGCGCTGCATGAGTCTCCTCCTGGCAGATTTTGTTGCAAAAGTCTTTGGTGATTTCAACGACCAATGATTCCATTGCTCCGATGCGATTCGCTTTGGAGAAGAACGAAAAGGTGCAGCGACCGGCGATCCTCTACAACAGCAATGATTACGGCGTCGGTGGTTTTCAGATTTATGAAGAGAGGCTCAAGACCGAATACAAGATCGCGTCAGTCGCCGCGGAACGCTACAATCCGGGCGACCAGGATTTCACCGCGCAGCTGCTTCGCATCAAAGCCGCAAACCCCGATGGCCTCCTTGTCTATGCGTTCGCGCAGGAGGCCGGGATCATTGTGCGGCAGGCGAAGGAGCTTGGCCTGACCGCCAAGCTCTTCGGCGGCGGCGGAACGTCGACGCCGCTGCTCCAACGCGGAGCCGGACCGGCAGCGATCGGCTTCACCGCGGTGCTTGTGGTTCCGGAAATCCCGGAGAGCTCGACGAATCCGGCCGTGGTCGCGTATCGCGACAAGCTCAAGGCAGCCTTTTATCCCGACGGCTTTCCGCCCGGACGGCCTTCCGAATATGACACCGCCGCTTATGCTGCGGCGAAAGTTACGCAAGCAACTCTCGATAAGGTCGGCCGCAACCTGACCCGGGAAGCATTTGTCGATGTCCTGGAGACCACGAAGGACTTCGACACCGGCATGACGTTCCCCATCAGCTACAGCAAGGACAATCACGAAGGCACCACCGAGACGCAGATCGTCAGAGTCGGCCCGGATCTCAAATGGCAAACGGTTGCACGAAGCGGTGGCAAATAGGTTGCGCGAGTCGGAGGTTCGCCGCGGCTGTTGTCGGCGTTGGCCCTTCCTCTGATCACATCCGGACGAGCTTCCTGTGGAATTGTTCTCACAGGTCGTTATCAGCGGCATCACGCTGGGCAGCCTGTATTCACTCGTCGGACTTGGCTTCGTTGTCATTTATCGGGCGACCAAAGTAGTCAATTTCGCCCAAGGCGAGATGATGATGCTTGGCGCGATGCTGGCGCTCTATTTCTTTTCCGATCTGGGCATTCCTTACTTTGCGGCGTTCTTCCTGGCGGTGCTCTTGTGCGGGACGTTCGGTGCGGCGCTTGAACGCGTCGCCTATCGGCCATTGCTCAATGCCCCGGTCGTCACCCTGATCCTGGCGACGGTCGCGGCCGGGCAGATGATGCGTGCGGGGGTTCGCATCCTGCGGGGTTCGGAGGTCAGCAGATTCCCGTCGATCCTGTCGGCAGAGCCGTTCGTGATCGCGGGAGTGACGTTGACGCCGCTAAGCCTGAGCATCATCGCTATCGCGATCCTTTTGGTCTGTGCCTTCATGCTGTTCTTCCGCAAAACCAGGCTCGGCAAGGGTATGGAAGCAACGTCGGAGAACAGAGACGCGGCTTTGCTCGTCGGTATCAGCGTCAATCAGACGTTCTCGCTGGTATGGGCGATCGGCTCCGCGCTTGCCGCCGCGGCCGGCATATTGCTCGCACCGTTGATCATCATCACCCCAGAGATGGGCACCATCGGCATCAAGGGATTCATCGGCGCCATTCTGGGCGGTTTCAACAGCATCCCGGGCGCCGTTGCGGGGTGTTTCCTCCTGGGCGTCATTGAAAATCTTGGCGGCGTATATATCGCCAGCTCGATGAAGGACGTAATTGCGTTTTGCGTCCTGGTCCTGGTCCTGACCATCAAGCCGCACGGCCTGTTCGGCCGCGAGGAAGGCAAGCGGGCGTGAGTTCGCTCCTCCGACAACGAGCGAAAACGGGTGTTGCCCTCCTGGCTTTGCTGTTCTGTCTGCTTG
Organism: uncultured Alphaproteobacteria bacterium; assembly: GCA_963817135.1. Lineage (GTDB taxonomy): Bacteria > Pseudomonadota > Alphaproteobacteria > Rhizobiales > Xanthobacteraceae > VAZQ01. Next base: position 137,501 of record CAWFNG010000006.1, read on the forward strand.
CTCCGCTCTATCTGAAAAACTACCCGTTATTTGTGCTTAGCCTGACGGTAGTCAACGTCATTGCCGTTGTCGGAGTGAGTCTGGTGATGGGGAACGCTGGGCAGATTTCGCTGGGGCACGCGGGGTTCGCAGCCATCGGCGCTTATACGACCGCTCTGCTGGTCGCCAACCTCGATTTTTCCTTCTGGATCGCAATGCCGCTGGCGGCGCTCCTGGCGGCGCTGTTCGGCTACATCCTCGGGTTGCCGACGCTGCGATTGGGCCCACTCTATGTCTCGATGGTGACGTTCGGGTTCGGCTTGATCGTCGTGATCATCGTGCAGAACTGGTACGAGCTGGCGAATGGGCCCAACGGGATTGCAGTACCGCCGCCTGTCCTGCTTGGCCACGAGCTGTTTCCGCGCGAATTCCATGTCGCGGTAGTCATCATCGCCGCGTTGCTGTTCCTGCTGGCCCGCAACATCCTGGATTCCAAGCAAGGCCGAGCGTTCGTCGCCATTCGCGAGAGTGAAATTGCCGCCCGCGGGATGGGAATCAACCTCGCCCACTACAAGACGACGGCGTTTGCGCTCGGCGCATTCTATGCAGGGGTTTCGGGCGCTCTGTTCGCGGGACTTGCGCAGTTCGTCAATCCGGATGCGTTCGTTTTTCCGGTATCGATCCTTTACGTCACCATGGGTATCCTCGGCGGCATCGACAGCCTGGTCGGCGCTGCGATCGGCGGTGCGATGCTCACCGTGTTGCCGGAGCTGCTGCGCGGTGCCGCGGACTATAAGGATTTCCTGACCGGGTTTCTGCTCCTGCTGCTGCTGATCTTTCTACCGGAAGGAATCGTTGGATTGGCGCGCAGTCGTTTGCTGGCGCCCGCCGGTGCAGCTGCGGTGGCGCGCAAAGGAGCGGTGGAACTCCGCTTGCAAATTCCCGCGACCCAGGCTTCGCGGAACCAGCGTGAAGGCGAGCCGCTGCTCAAAGTCGAGAACGTCGGCATCAACTTCGGCGGTCTCAGGGCGCTGCAGGATGTCGGCCTGACGCTCGGCGCCGATGAGATTCTCAGCGTCATCGGACCGAACGGCGCGGGAAAGACCACGCTGTTCAATCTCATTTCCGGACTCAATCGGCCGACGAGCGGTAAGATCTATTTTGAGGGCCGAGACGTCACCGGATTGCCGGCGCATACCCGCACCCGGCTCGGTATCGCCCGGACCTTTCAGAATCTGGACCTTTTCGGCGCGATGAGTGTGCTCGATAATGTGCGCGTGGGCGCCCACACGCGACTGCAGGGCACGCTCCTGCGTGCGGCGCTGCGGATCGGGGGGAACGTGCGGAAGAGGCACGCTGCCGGGAAACCGCAATGGAGCTGCTGCGTTTCGTCGGACTCGAGCCCTATGCGCACCAGCGCGCGAACAGCCTTGCGTTCGGGCACCAGCGGCTGCTGGAGATCGCCCGCGCCCTTGCATCAACGCCGAAGCTCATTCTTCTCGACGAACCTGCCGCCGGCCTGAGTGCTGCGGAAATGGATTTCCTGATGGAACTCATTTGCAGGATCCATCAGGATTTGCGGATTTCTGTGCTCCTTATCGGCCACACAATGCGGCTCGTCATGACGCTCTCGCACCGGGTGCTGGTCCTCGACCATGGCATCCAGCTGGCGGAAGGACTGCCAGGTGACATCCAGCGCAATCCGCGCGTCATCGACGCTTATCTGGGGACCGACGATGCTTGAGCTGCGCAAGGTCGACGCGTTCTATGGAAAGATTCAAGCACTCAGCGCTATCAGTCTGCGCGTCGACGAGGGAAAGATCGTCAGCTTGCTTGGGGCCAATGGCGCAGGCAAGACAACGACGGTTCGCACCATCGTTGGCCTCAATCGAACGGCCAATAATGACATTCGATTTGAAGGTCAGTCCATTGGGAAGGTACCGCCGCATCGGATCGTCCGGCTTGGGATCGCGATGGTGCCGGAGCGACGCGAAGTGTTCCCTGACATGAAGGTGATCGACAACCTGGAAATGGGCGCCTACGCGCGTCGCAACCGAGCGGATGTGCATCGCGACATTGAGTGGGTCTACAGCCTGTTTCCCGTGCTTGCCGAACGGCGCAAGCAGCGTGCCGCCGCGTTGAGTGGAGGCCAGCAGCAGATGTTGGCAATCGGCCGGTCTCTGATGTCTCGCCCGCGACTCCTCTTGCTCGATGAGCCCACCCTTGGTCTGGCGCCGTTGATCGTGAAGCAGATTTTCGAAACGCTGCGCCTGCTTAACCGGGACGGCATGACGATCTTGCTGATCGAGCAGAATGCCAATCAGGCTCTCAAGCTCTCAGAGTACTCCTACATCCTGGAAAATGGCCGTATCGTGCGTGAAGGCGAGAGCTCTGTCTTGCGCAATGATCCTGCCGTGCAGCAGTCTTATCTGGGGACGATTTGAGCGGAACGGTCAGGTCCTGCCACGCAACAACAGGGGAGCCGGCATGATCATCGACTGTCATGTTGACGCCGGAGATCAAGATGCCGGAATTTGCCGGGAAGAAGAACTGACGTTACACAAGCACGTCACAGGTAGAACGCATTGGCAAATCTAATCATCAAGAACGCCGGATGGGTGATTACCGTCGACCCGGCGCGCCGGATAATCACCGACGGTACCGTCGCCATTGCCGGCGATAGAATCGCGTTCGTCGGCAAATCCGCCGACCTGCCAAAAGGCTTGGTCGGCGATACGGCGATCGACGCGACGGGCATGCTGGTGCTGTCCGGCTTCGTCGATACCCACGTGCACAATACCCAGCATCTTGGACGCGGGCTCGCCGACGAGTGCGATATTCCCAGGCAGCTTCTCGAGCGTCTCTACGGCTACGAATTGGAGATGACTTCGGAAGATGCCTACTGGGCCGCCAAGACTTGCCAACTCGAACTGATTCGCTCCGGCACGACCTGCTTTCTCGACCCAAGCAGCTACTATCCGGGCGAAACGGCGCGAGCGACCGGGGAGACCGGGATGCGGGGCATCGTTTCGCGCACCGCGTTCGATATCCACAACACGACGATCGGCAAAATGCCGTCGAAGACGATGTTTCGCGAAACCCTGGTCGAGGCCCTGGATCGAGCCGAGGATACGGTGCTCCGACACAATAACACGCACGACGGCCGGGTGCGGGCCTGGTTTGCCCTGCGCATCCTTGCGGGATGCTCGGACGACCTGTGCCGGGGCATTCGCCGGCTCGCCAACAAGCACGGCGTCCCGATCGTGATGCATGCCTCGGAATCACGTGACGAGATTGTCGGCTCGCGACTTTCCTCGGGCTTCAGCGATGTCGAACGCCTGGAAGAGTTGGGCGTCCTCGGGCCGGACATGGTGATGATTCACATGGGCTGGGCGAGCCCGCGCGAAATTCATCTCGCGCAAAAATACGGCTTCAAGATTTCCTATACGCCGTCCACCGGTTTCCGTCTCGGCATGGGTGACACCACGTACGGGCATTTTCCCGAGATGAGCGCCCTCGGCATCACGGTATCGCTGAGTTGCAATTCGGCCATGTCGAGCAACTATCTCGACATGGTCCGCCTGATGAACCTCGGTGCCGGAGCGATGCGCTCCACGCGGCTGAGCGCGTTCATCTTCCCGCCGGAGGAGATGATCGAGATGGCGACAATCAACGGCGCAACAGCTGTGGGCATGGAACGCGAATTGGGTTCGATCGAGGTCGGCAAGAAAGCGGATCTCGCCCTCTTTGATACCCGCAGGACCGACTGGCGGCCGATGCTCAATCCGCTCTCGAATCTCGTGCACAGCTCCCGCGGCGGTGCCCATACCGTAATCGTCAACGGCCAGATTTTGATGGCCGCGGGCAAAGCCCGAACCATCGATGAGCGGGAAGCTCTGTCCGAATGCCAACAACGCGGCATTGCGATCGCTCGCCGATCGGGTCTCGATCGCATCACGCAATCTCCCTGGCCGAGGCTTTAGCGGGACGGCATGGCGAACCTCCTCATCAGGAACATCGATTGGGTGGTGACCGTCGACGGCAGCCGCCGGATGATCGCGGACGGCGCGATTGCGATCAGGGACGACCGCATCGCGGCGATCGGCAAATCAAGCGCCGTCGAGCGGGAATTTGCGGCGGATGAGATCATTGACGGCCGCGGCCTGATCGCGATGCCGGGATTGATCGACACCTGCGTGGCGACCGTGCACCAACTCGGCCGCGGCGCCGGGGACCTTTGCGATATCCCGAAGTTCATGCTGGAGCGCTTGTTCGTCTACGAAGCGGCCCTGACGGCACAGGACGCGGCGATAGCGAACTTGGCCTGCCAGCTGGAGATGATCCGGTCCGGGACGACCTGTTTTGTCGAAAGCGGCAGCCGATTTGCGGACACCATCGCTGATGCGGCTATCAGGACCGGCCTGCGGGCTATGGTGGCGCGCGCCTGCTTTGACGAATTCGAGACGCTGATGGGACCGTTTCCTGCAGCATTTGCACGCGAGAGCACCGACGACACGTTGCGTCATGCTCTGGCGCACGTCGATCGTATCCACACACTTGGCTGTGATCGCGTCAGAGCGGCAGTGGCGTTGCCCTGGATGGCGGCGGCCAGCGACCTTTTGTGCCGGCAACTGGCGGACCTCGCTCAGAAGATGTCCGTGCGCGTCATCGCGGCAGCCGGTCGTTCGCGCGACGACGCCGTGGCCTCACGCCGCCGACATTCGCGCACCGAGGTGAACCGGCTCAAGGCGGCGGGGCTGCTTACGCCAGCGACCATCGTCGCGCATGCCGGCTGGACAAGCCCGCAGGATCTCGTCGATATTCGCGACGGCAATGCCCATGTCGCATGTTGTCCGTCGATGTCGCATCGTCTCGGCACTGGAAGCCTGGAGTTCGGCCGCTACCCCGAGCTGCTCGCATTCGGCGTCAATGTGACGCTTGGGTCCGGGTCCGCGATGGCCAGCAACTACATCGATATCGCGCGTCAGCTCTTTCTCTTTGCGGGGGGCAGCAAGACCTACCGCCTCGACGCCACCATCGTCCCGCCGGAAACGGCACTTGAGATGGCAACCATTCGCGCCGCGCTCGCCCTGGGCCTGGAGGACCAGATCGGATCGCTCGAAGTCGGCAAGAAGGCCGACATCGCGATGTTCCAGATGGTTTCTGCGGACTGGGCGCCGGTGATCAATCCGGTCGCCAACCTGGTGTTCAGCACCCGCGGTGGGGCGCACACCGTCATCGTGGATGGGGAGATTCTGTTGGCGGCGGGACGGGTCCGCTCTCTGGACGAGCAAAGCGTGTTGGAAGACGCTCAGAAGAGCGCGGACGCGCTGATGGATCGCAGCGGGTTGCGCCGGTTCTGTTCTCCGCGCTGGGCTCTTGTCTGACCTCGCGCGCAAGCGAGCGAATGCCTCAAAAAAGGAGATGATCATGGCTTTACGCAAGTTCATCATTGAACGCGATATCCCGAAAGTCGGGACATTTGAACGCGAGCAGCTGCGTGCGGCGGCAGCGAAGTCGAACGAAGTCTTGCGCCAGCTCGGGCCCGATATCCAGTGGCAGGAAAGCTACGTTGCAGACAATAAGACATTTTGTGTTTATCTCGCTGCCGACGAGCAGATCATCCGCAAGCACGCCGAGATCAGCGGCTTTCCGGCGACGAAAATCACCGAAGTCCGCAAGATGATCGATCCGACGACTGAAAAAGCGGGGTAGCTTTGGCCTCGTCGGCGGTACCTGGAATAGTCCTGAAAGTCCGCCACTGAAGCCCGACGCCGCCGAGCGCCTTGCAGATCTTGCAAGTTGCGTCGAGAAGGAGCGTGCCCTCCTCGACTTCCCGGAAAGAAACTGGGTTGTTCCGCACCGGAGCGAAGACGGTCAGCCGATATTGAATGTTCTGATCGTCGGTGCCGGGCAAGCTGGACTGGCCATTGCATTTGCGCTGCTGCGCGATCACGTCGACGGTGTTCTGTGCATCGACATGATGCCGGAGGGACAGGAGGGTCCCTGGTTGAGCGTCGCGCGCATGATCACGTTGCGCACGCCCAAGCAGGTAACCGGCCCCGATCTGGGACTGCCGAGCCTCTCCTTCCAAAGATGGTACGAAGCTCAATTCGGGTCGCAGGCGTGGCATGACCTTTTCCAGATACCGCGCACCGAATGGGCGCGGTATCTGCGCTGGGTTCGCGAGGTGACGCGCGTTCCCGTGCAGAATGGAACGCGCCTCGACCGGATCGTCCCGGCCGGAGGCCACCTTGCGGCGGAAATCACCACGGGTTCCGGCACCAGGCGACTGCTGGCACGCAAAGTCGTTCTCGCAACCGGCATGGAAGGCGGCGGCGAATGGTATACGCCGGAAATCATGCACGCTGTTCCCAGGCGGTTCTGGGCTCACAGCAGCGAGCCAATTGATTTTTCCACGCTTGCGCACAAGCGCGTCGCGGTTCTCGGGGCGGCTGCCTCGGCCATGGACAATGCGGCGATGGCACTGGAGCATGGCGCGCGCACGGTCGACCAGTATTGCAGGCGGGCACAGATTCAATCGATACAGCCGTTCAAGTGGGCGGCGTTTCCGGGCTTTACCCGACATATCGGCGAGATGGACGATCTATGGCGGTGGCGGTTTCTCACCTACTTTTTGGATCTGCGGGAGCCCTTCACGCAAGACGCTTGGGCGCGCGTGTCGCGCTTCGCCAATTATCGGATGATCGTCGGCGAGCCATGGCAAAGCGTCACGGTCGAAAGCGAGCAGCTTCTGATCCGGACATCTCAAGGGATCGCCCATGCAGACTTCATGATCTGCGGCACAGGGGTCACGGTGGATCATCGTCTGCGCCCGGAACTCAACGCGTTCGCCCAGAACATCGCCACATGGCACGACAGGTTCCGGCCGCCTGCGGGAGAGGAGAATCCGCGCCTCGGCCAATTCCCTTATCTCTCGCCGTCCTTCAGCTACAGCGAACGCGAACCAGGCAAGACCCCGGGCTTGACGGACATTCACTGTTTCAACTTTGCCAGCACGCTGAGTTTCGGCCCCAGCGGGGCAGCGATCCGACCGATGAAATACCTGGTTCCAAAATTCGCCCGCGCTCTGACCCGCGAACTGTTCCGTGACGACATCGAACATCACTGGGCCCATTTTCGCGCCTTCCGGGGACGCGAGTTCGATGAATTCCCATTCTGAATGCTATTGCGGTATTCAATCGCTGCGAAACGTCCGCGAATTCAGATCTGAAGCACATTGACGGCACGGCTCTCGATCTCGCTGCGGACATGGGCGTAGAGGCGAGGATTGCGGGCGGAGAGGATCTGCAAGGCGGCGAGGATCGCGTTCGCAGGTTCGAGCACGGTCATGACCGGCACGTTGCTCGGCGCCCGCAGCGACGACCACACATCGTCCGGGAACTCCCTGATGCTCGCCGGCACGGTGATGACCGGAACAGTCGACATGGCCGAGAGAACCGGGCCTGCCCCGTTCGAGCGCCCGATATTGGCGACCACCACCGAGTCCGGCACCTCCTGCAGCAGGCGATGGAATGTGTTGACTGCAGACACCGGCTCCTTGTGCACGGAGCAGGTCACCACAGTCATTAAATCGGACAGGCTGCCAAGCGCTTGCGAAAAGGCGTCGGTCTTGTCCTTGTCGGATCCCCGCCAGAGAACGATGCGCTGACGCGGCAGCTTGAAGCGGCTGGTGATCTCGGCGACGAGCCGGTATTTCTCGGCCACATCGTCGAGCGCCGCACCGTCACGGTAGACCTGCTTGTCGATGTAAGCCCCATTCTCGATCACGCGCCAGGAATTGTTGTCGACGACGTCCGCAAGCAGCAGCTGCCCTGCGGCGTCAAAGCCGAACTCGACCTTCAAATCGACGAGCGTCCCGCCTTCCAGCTGCCATGCCTTTTCCAGCGCCAGGAAGGCATGGCGTGCCATGCGCCGCATCTCGGGAAAGATTTTCCACTCTTCGTCATGGGCAAAGACCTCGGAAGAGGCAAGCACGAGAAACGGCTCCTGCCCCGCGATCGGTCTTGCCGGATGGAAGAGCGCAATCTGCGCTGCCCCTTCCATATGTATCAGCAGCGGGTCGTCACAGAGGAGCGACTTTCCCTTCCAATTCCGGTCCTTGGTCTTGAGGAAGAACTCGACGATGAGGCGGGGGAACAGCTGTCCTTTCGCAATATGCGGGTTGCGCTTGAGGTAGGAGCCGTGCGCTTCGCGCCGTACCACCACCTCGTAGGGAAGCATACGGCATTGCGGCGCGATGAACGCGGTCGAGCTGACCTGCGTCGCGAATGCGACGGGTATCCCGCACGCTTTGAGCAGACGGAACACGTTGCATGTGGTCGCATTGGCGAGGCTGCCTTTGTCGGGGATAAGGTCGTGCTTTGCCCCATCCCCGGCCGTGATGTCGTCCTTGGATACGAGAGCGACCAGATCCAAACTGCCGGCGACCTGATAAATTTTCTTCGTCTTTCCCTCGGCGACAAGCGCGCCGAAGGAATATTTCGTTATCGGACGTTCCTCCGTCTTGGCGTCCACGGCGTGTCCCCGTTTCCTTGCAATTCATCGAAACGCATCAAATACCCCAAACGACGGCAAATGAGAAGCGATCAGCCTCGCCTGCATCGGCAAATGCCGTTGATAACCGGGGGCCTCAGAACGGCGCATATTCGCGCAAGGCGGGAATCACCTTCTCGCCAAACAGGCGGATCGAACGCATGAGGTCGCTTTCCGGCAGGTCGGAGAAATTGAACTCGCCCATGAAAGTGTTGAACACGCCCGACGTGGCGGCGGCATGAATTTTGGCGGCAACGGTTTGCGGCGAGCCGATGAACACCAGATCGTGCTTGAGAAGGTAGTCGGGATCGAACAGATTGGCCATGATCGCGGATGCGCCGGGCTCCCCGCGCCCGATGAATTTCTTCGCGTGGGTGCGCACGCGTTCGTCGAAGGTCTCCCCCGGCTGCGGCTGCGGCAGGAAGCCCTCATAGGCGCGGCTCGCGCGAAAGAGCGCGGTATCGAGCGCCTTCGCATCGCTCTCGTCCACATGGACGATGGTGCAGTAGGCGATGTTGGGCCGCTGCGGCCAGTCCGCCTTGTCCCAGTCCTCGAGAAACTGCCGATAACGCGGGGCCGCATCGGAGCGAGGATAAATCAAAAAGTAGCCGGGGTTGATTGCGTTGGCCGCGCAGAACGCAAGCGTCTGCGGATCGCGGCTCATCATCCATAGGGGCGGATGCGGGCGCTGCACCGGCTGCACCGCGAGCTGCGCGCTGTCCGTATGAAAGTCATGGCCGTGAAACGAGAACGGCTGATCTGCGCCAAATGCCGCGCGCAGGTAGTCGACGAATTCAAGCGTCGGCGACTTGCGCAGCGCATAGTCGAGGCCGAACGGGCGGAAATAATCCGCGTTGATTCCGGGAACGAGCCCCAGCTCCATTCGCCCGCCAAGCATCTGGTCGACGATTGCGATCTCCTCCGCCAGACGCAAGGGATGGTAGAGGGGGACGATGTAACCCATGGGCCCCACGCGCAGACGACGCGTGCGCGCACCAGCGCCGACGGCGTACAGACTCGGCGACGATATCCAGCTCTCGTCGGGACGGAAGTGATGCTCGACGCAGAAGCCGTAATCGAAACCGAGCTCGTCGCATAACTGCAACTCGCGCCACAGCTCTTCGTAGCGCTGATGCGGCGTCATGCCGGGCTTGCCCCAGATATGGGAGAAATGGGCAAATTTCATCAGCGGTCCCCCTCATGGTGTTGTTTGAACAATGAGTTAACGAAACCTGAACAGACAAATATATCTTAAATGGTGCGCATATCAGAGATTTGGTGAAGGCCGACTCAGTTCCGCCTGACACGTTATCGCAATGTTAAAATAACCCGTTCATTCGCGTCGTAATTCCGCCGGTCTTTCATTTCCTCGTCGAATGCAGAGAAACGTCGTGGCATGCGACGGGGGGAATTAATGAGTAAGCACGGAGTCCTTTTTGTTCTGATTGTGTTTGCTGCCGTCCACTTCGATCTGGCGCAGGCCGCTGCTGCAGCGGCGCAGTCCGGCGTTGCTTCGATCTATTCCACCGGCAGCGGACGGCGGACTGCAAGCGGCGAAAGGTTGAACCCGAACGCCTTGACCGCTGCGCATCGCAAACTTCCGTTTGGTACCCATGTACTCGTGACCAACAAGAAGAATGGACGATCGGTCGAGGTGACCATCAACGATCGCGGTCCTTTCGTGCGGGGCCGCATCATAGATCTCACCCCTGCGGGGGCGCGTGCGCTCGGTTTTTCCGGGCTGACCAAGGTCGTCGTTGTCCCGCGGCACAAGAATCCTCAACCGGCTGGAGGTCAGGCCAACCTGCTGCCGGCAACCCTGACGCGATGCGAGCAAGCTTGCTTCATCGAAGTTCAGCAGCGTCGACCTGCGGGAAGAGGTGAAGACGCCGCGTCGATCTCAGCAGAACGCGCGTCAGCTGACGCTTACGACCATCCCGGGAACTTGTGATTGAGCCCGATGCGGAAGATGTGCTCGGTGAGGCGCACCCCACCCGCGCGATTGAAGAAGCCCGCGGGCGCCGGATTGAAATAGTCGGAGTTGCCGAAATCGGCATAGAGGTATTCCGCCTTGACCGTGAAGGAATGGATGCGTCCCGCCTCCACGCCCACGCCGGCGACCCATCCCGTGCGCACCTGGCTCTCCCAGGCAATGCCGGCGGGCGGTTCGGTCGCGGTGATCTTGATGTTCGCGGTCGCGCCGCCGCCGGTCACGTAGAACATCCAGCTGTTGCTCACGAGGCCGAGCCGGCCGCGATAGGTTGCCAGCCACTGCTGCGATGTCTCCGCGAGAAAGCCGGGAGGCGCCCCGAGATAGGCGCTGGTGCCGCGCACGGTGGACACGGAAATATCGGTGTCGATGCCGTACAACAGCACGCCGGCCTGCCAGTTGTAACCGAGCGCGAGGCCGAACAGCCCGCCGGTGACGTCGAACCTCGGCGTGAGATCGCCGAGCGTGGTGCTTTGCGTGCTGCTGCCGACCCCAACCCCGATGGACACGCCGAAATAGGGTCCCATCCAGTTGTAGGGCTGGATCGCCGGTTCGGCGGGCGCCCTTAGCGCGAGATCGGCGGCTTGCGCCGCCTGTGCAATCGCCAGCGCCGCCACGACGCCGCAGAATGTGCTGCTCAGTCGAATCATGATCATCCCCCGTCCCGAGTTTGGAAGCGATTCTGCACTCTAAAAAGCGCCGAATGTGCCGATGCGAAAGCCCCTGGAGCGAAATCAGGCAAGTTGTGACAATTTTGCTATACCCAGCGAAGCAGCCCGGCTGGCGCCATGGTTCCCTTTCGGCGAGGCCTTATGAGCGCTTGGAAGGGCCGCGCAAATGGCCTACATGAGGCGCCGCGGCCAGGCCTTTGCGGGCGGCAGCACGCCAAGCTTTGGGGCATAGTTCAACGGCAGAACAGCGGACTCTGACTCCGTTAATCTAGGTTCGAATCCTAGTGCCCCAGCCATTGATCTTCCTAGATTTTTTGCTCTCAGGCATAGAACATCACAGTCCAGTTGGGCGTTCAGTTGGGAATTTTTGTTCTCTTTTCGAGCTTCCTGATCGCACTCTCAGCCAACGCCGGATCGCGGTGCAGATAGTGCGCATCGAGGATGGAGCATACGTCGCGCAAGCTATGGCCGGTGATAGTCGCGATCTCTGCCTCGGTGCATCCTGCAAGCGCTAGACGAGTCACGGCAGTCCCGCGAAGGTCGTTGAAGGTCACACCAACAATGCCGGCCTTTTCGCACGCCTTGCGCCAAGATGCGCGGAACCCACCCGCTGTCCAAGGCCGTTTGTCGGTGGATGTGAGCACTATCGGCCCATGTTTTATCGTGGAGTTCGAGCGCGGCCTTCAATGGCGCGCCAACAGGTACGGAAACGCGAGCGCCAGTTTTCGATTGCCGCAGCCGAATGTGATTACCGTCATACGCGGACCACGACAGCCGCAGAAGATCGCCCTGACGCTGCCCAGTCCACAACGCCAGCAGCAACGGCAAATGTAGATGAGCAGGAGCGCTGTTGATAAATGCGGCCTCGTCATCGGGTGTCCAAATCTTTTCCGCCCGAGAGCCGCGATATAGCCGGCCGCCTTTCTCGCATGGGTTGGCTGTGACAAGCCCGCGATTCAATGCCCATGACAGAATGCGCGCCAGCACGACCCAGGCATAATCTGCTTGCCGGCGAGACGACATGGCAAGCCGGTCACGCCACGCCAAAAACACGCCGCGTGTTCGACGGTCAGTAAAAGCTGAAAGCGGGAAATCTCCAAACTCGATCTCAATTACCTTGATGTGCTTTACGTAGTCAGCGCGGGTACGCTCGGCCAAGCTGCGGAAATCTTCACTCACCTGGAAACCTTGCAGGATGGACAAGAGCGTGCCGCTTTGTGGCGTAATCTTGCTCGCCACAGCTTCGTTGTAGCTGGCAATGAACTCGGGCGTACCTGGCTTACCGCGAAGCGCGGGACCGCCCTTCCATGCGTAAAAGTAGCTGACTGTGCGGCCATCAGCGAGCCGCTTGATGACGCTATTAAGGCCCTTAAGTCTCACGCGCATGTTTTGCCAACCATTCGTCTAAAGCACTTGATTGATCGCCCGTATCTGCACTGCCGACGATCAGCGTAATCTTGCCGGTGGCAATATCAACTTCGATCTGCCTGATATTCACGCCACCCGCGGTGGCGGCTTTTACCGCCCTGGTTACGTCTGTCTTGCGGAAGTTGCACTTGCCGCGCCCCATGCTAGTCCACTCAACTCTTGGCGGCGGGCAAATGCTCGTCGCCAACGTCATGGAGCCCAAAGGCCTTAAGTCTTTTTCTCGTTTCTGTGCGGCGGCAAAACTGCCAAGCACACCAGCACTCCTCCGCGTGAACCCAAGCGCCGGGAGCGGCGCCGTAGGGCACCAACGGCCGTCCTGCCCGCTCGATTTGTCCACATTGAACGCAACGTCCCGGTGGTGAGTGTACGGGGTGGTCATCCAACCATCGTACGACGCAATCGTGGTATGCCAGCGGCTCGCCTGCTGCCCACCGGAACTCCGGGTCTATCCAGGGCGAGGTCAACCAGCCGAGGTACGCCTTGCCATTGCAGCGCACAATCTCCCGCAAGCCGATTACCTGTTGCCACGTGTCTTCCGCTCCGACGACGTCATGCGGCGTAGGATCGCTTCGAGCGGCGCGGTATTCATAGACGAGAGCCCTTTATCCCTTTCATGTTGTAGTTTGAAGGAATCGCAGACAATTACCTCAAGGACAACCTGTCCCATGGACATTATTTGATGGGACGCTTTGCAGGATCGAGGCGGAAAACCTAAATTTGGAGTCGCTAGCCAAAGTTTGGAGAGGGGGCAAAAGTTTAGGTGGCGAGGGAACGCAGGCTATGAGCAAGAAAATTGAACGGGATAAGAAAAGCACAAACTACGAAGCTCAAAAACGCGAAGCTCAAGAAATTTGGGAGTGGTTCGAAAAGAGGCAACGCGATTGGCGCAGCAGGAATTCGGATTCGTCCTTCCGATGTTGACGATCCAAAACGAGTTAATAAGCTCGCTAAAAAATTTGATTCCCCCGAAGCATTTCAGCTGTTCAAGAAATTAGCTGGTAGCTACCAAAACGAGCCAAGCCTGGAGAATTATCTTGAATTACGGCGGCAGTTTCCACAGGTCGAAATCGAAGTAGCTCTGTTCGACGGAGAACATACAATTAATGCGCTGGCGCAGGACCTCAAGAAACACGGCGTACATCCAGGACCCGAAGGTAGTCTCTGTTTTGCGGTAGAAGGCTACGAACCTGCTATTGACGCACTGTCATTGCAGATCATCGAAGCCTTGGTGACAAAGCAGAAAATTCCAGCCACAGGACCAGGGACCATTGAACTACGGCGTAACGCAATCAGCGATGCGCTTGCAAATTATCTCATTATCATAATGTTGGAGGGAATGGAAACGAAGAAAACTGAACTCCTAATTCCCTGTTCCCTCGTCACACTGCTAAGGCATCAGCTATGTGGAACAAACCCAGACGTGCTTAAATATCTTCTTGCTAAACAAAGGCGCCAGAATGCTGCGTGGATTGCAGCCAAACGGTTTCAAGGTGATAGGAATATCTCTGTCCGCAAACTGGCGGCTGCGGTCGGCACGAGTCGGAGCACAGCCGCTCGGTGGTTGGCCGATCCGGAATTTCGGCATTCCATTGAGGCGAACAGAATGGAGAAGCGAAGGTCGACCTGGCCAAGCAGCGGAATTCCGTCAGCAAGATAGCTTACGTACCGTCGGCTAACGCTCCGCCTCAAGCGTTAGGTTCGTTTCGGTGTCCCACCAAAAAATACGTGCGAGACACAGGGCCGCGCGAATATATCCAGAACTGGCTACCCAATACGTCGTGCCGGCGGCACCCAGTCATCAGTGTCTCGGTCAATCGGGGCGAGATCACGGTCTCCGATAACGGTCCTGGACTCAAGCTCGGGACGGTCGCGGATATTCTCGATTACACCGTCACCGCATCGAGCCGCGAGGCTTACGTTTCGCCGACGCGGGGGGCCCAGGGCAACGCGCTCAAGACCATCGTCGCGATGCCGTTCGCGCTCGACGGTACCAAAGCATCAACGTGAGCACACAGCGAGATTATGAGTAGCGACGCGGATACCCGGCCCGACGAGCAGCCTCAGCAGACCAACGGAGGCCGCAACGGGCGAGCTATGGTCAAGCGCAAGCCTGAGCCGGGCAAGAAGAAGTCGGCTGAGGAGCACGCTTGCGATCAGACGGAGCAGATGAAGGCTTTGTTCGAGTGGGCTGAGAAAGTGCTGAAGGACATGGGCTTGCTCGATGCGCTCCGAAACGCCAAGACCCGCGAAGAGTTGGATGCCGTCAAACTCGATGAGGGCGACCCCACGCTGATCATGGCGATCCGAGATGCCCTGCACTCCGGCGGGGGGAAATCACGCAAGAAACACTTCGAGGGGCTGACGGAGCGGCAGTTGAGAGCGATCCTCCGCAACCGCCTCAACGAGAACAAGAAAGATGCAAAGGAGAAATTGATAGCGAACGAGGAACAGACTGCCGCCGCCGAGGAAGCTCGTGAGAAACGCGAGGAGAACGCCAAGTTCTACGGCGAGTTCAAGCAGTACAAAGTTACTCGACCACGGCGGCGTATCTGTCCTGATCACCGAGGAACTGAAAACCGGGGAGTCAGTGACCAAGTGGGTGCAGATATCCCGAACACGCATTGAGTTGTTGGCTGTAACACGCAGCAAACAGGACGATAAATGGGGCGTCTACGTCAAGATCATCAACATGGACGGCCGTGCCATGCGATTGGCGATCCCACGCAACATCATCAATGACAAGCAGGGCAGCATTGCCGGTCGGTTAGCAGGCCTTGGCGTGGATGTGGTCCGGGAGCAGCGCGAGCTTCTGCCGGATTTCTTGCTGACCACCGTTGAAGTTGCAGAGGACGATACGGTTCAGGACTTGACGCGGTTTCTGGCTGTTCCCACGACCGGATGGTGTCAGCTGAACAATGGCCGGTGGGTGTTCGTGCTCCCGCACACGACCAAGCTTCCCGCCGACTTGCCAGCAGGCGAATTGGCGATCTTCCAGACCGAACATCTTCACCTGCAAAACGGCTTCGCCATCGAGGGAACCCTGGAGGAATGGTGCGAGCAGATCGCCGCGCCGTTCGCAGGCAACAGCAACGTGACCCTCGCCGTGGGAGTGGCGCTGTCGGGACCGCTAACGGTGTGGGCCGGTGTACCTCCTGGGCTATTCCACAATTTCTGCGACTCCAAGCACGGCAAATCACTCGTCTCCGCGATTGGTCAATCGGTCTACGGTCGCCCCTTGATCCCGAACGAAACCGTCGCCGATCCCTTCGGCATGAGTTGGCTGGCGACCGCGAACAGCATCGGGCGAATGATCCGGGTGCGCTCGTCTATTGGGGCGTTCTTCGAGGAACTGAATCAGGGCAAGC
Organism: uncultured Alphaproteobacteria bacterium; assembly: GCA_963817135.1. Classification (GTDB taxonomy): domain Bacteria; phylum Pseudomonadota; class Alphaproteobacteria; order Rhizobiales; family Xanthobacteraceae; genus VAZQ01. The sequence goes on from CAWFNG010000006.1 coordinate 153,490, forward strand.
CGCAAGACATTGCCGACGCAGCCTATCGGGTCGCGAACGGCATCGACAAGACGCGGATGCGCGGTGGTGACCTTGAGCCTCGCTTGACCTATTGCGTCCCCGGTTTCTCAACCGGCGAAGAGGCGATGGTCGATTTCCTAACGCGAACCGGACAGCGCGTAACTGACGGCATGCGCACACGATTTGCCGATATCCCCGCCGAAGTGCAGCCGGGTAGCGTGTTCGAGACATTCGGTGCTGATGCGATCCCAGGACTGGGCAAGAAATACTATCCGCTCCTCGGCAAGCTCCACGGTGCGGTCGGGGATGCATGGCTCCAGGCGCTGGTCAATATGGGTCCTGAGAAAATCAGAGCCGAGGTCAATCATCATCAGCAGGAGTTTCGGTCGCGCCCCAGGGTGCAGGCAATCTACCAGGTCGCCGGTCCGTATCAGCGTAGCGTGATTGATCGGTTCGCGACGGTGGCAGCGGCTTGTCGGATGGCTATCGAAGTCGGACTACTGCCGTGGAAGATCGAGGACACCGATGCGGACGTGGAAGCCTGCGTGATCCGGTGGGCCGATTACGACAGGCTGAACCCCGTCGTGGTCGCCATCATTGAGTTCATGGGCGAGCGGCAGTCGTGGGAAGGAACGGCATCACAGTTGTTGACCGAACTGAACGGCGCGGTTGATAGCGCGGAATCGCTTGGTCGCTGGCTGAGGAAATCCGAGAACGTGCGGCGGCTCAAGGCGGTGGGTTTTGAGATCGCGCGCACCAAGGACACGACCCGTAACCGCACCAAGTTGATCCGGATCGAGCGGGTTGGGGCGGAATGAAAATGGACGGTTGGACGGTTCGGACGGTTTTCTCGGGAGCGGATAAGGGAAACGACCGCCGTCAAGGCTCGGGTCGAAACTCTTTGGCAACCCTCAGAGCCAGCCCCATCCCAAAGAACCGTCCAAACCGTCCAACCGTCCGCGAACCTACAGTTGCAACACAGGAGAGGAACAATGGCTGATGACCTGACGAAACGGAAACAGGGCGACCTGACAGCCAAGAGGCCGAAGCAAGATATCGGTTCTGAGATTGACGCCTTTGTGCAGCGGTCCCGAACTCTTCAAGCAGCTACGGGACAGCAGCGGGGTCGTCTGATATTCGCGCTGGATGCTACCGGCTCCAGGCAAGGCGACCTGGGACGCCGCCTGTGAGATACAGGCCGAAATGTTCCACGAAGTTTCCGGGCTCAATGTGCAACTCGTATACTTCCGAGGGCATAATGAGTGTCGGGCATCGGGCTGGATTTCGAGTGGGGATCGGCTCGCTGGTCTCATGCAACAGATCCGTTGCTCAACGGGGGCGACACAGATCGGCAAGGTCCTGACCCATGCCCGGCACGAAACGGAGAAGAACAAGGTTGCGGCAATGGTGTTTGTTGGAGATTGCCTGGAGGAAACACTTGGTGAGCTTGCCGTCACTGCGGGTGAACTCGGGGCTCTTGGCGTTCCGGTGTTCATGTTCCAGGAAGGCGACGATCCCGAAGTCGAACAGGCATACCGTGAGATCGCTCGACTGACACACGGAGCTTATTGCCGGTTCGATGCGGGCGCTCCTCATCAATTGGCAGAGCTGCTCCGTGCGGTTGCGGCCTATGCGGCTGGTGGGGTCAAGGCCCTGGAGGCAAAGCCCGGCGCAGCGAAACTACTT
>CAWFNG010000007.1:0-208064 GCA_963817135.1 uncultured Alphaproteobacteria bacterium
CCACTGCATATCAGTTTTGCCAACGTTTTGCCTGAGGTCGACCTCGAACCCGTTGCGAAACTCCTGGCCGAGACTGCGTGCGTCTTCGGTGATACTGGAAATGGACGTGCTGGCATCGGAATGAGCGTTCCCAATAACCAGGGCCACACGTGCCTCGTTGTTTGTCGCGACACCGGCAGGTGCTTGGTGGAAGCTGGTGGAGCTTTTGTTGTGATAGATCGGCAGGGGCTTTATAGGAAGCTGGTGGGGTGTTTGTCGCCAGAGCCGCAGGTGGTTTATAGGAGACTGGTGGGCTGTTTCCTTGATGAAAATACTGGAAGGAAAGTGCCGATACAACAGCTATGACAGCGATCGTTCCAAGCACGCCTACCGAGATCCATTCTGCTTATAGTTTTTCCGACTTTTCCTTGTTCTTTCTTTTTGATGCTAACAAGATGATCCACCGAACGGATCAGACGATCGGCATGTTGGTGAAAGTCTCGACCCGAATTGACTGTTGCTGTGTTGTAGAAGGAAAATTTTTGTAGACTTTCAGGCAGGTCCTGCGGCTTAGGCATTTCAGCGCCTTCAACCAAAACAGGAACGACCGGAATTGCTCTTTCTAATCCGCCATTTCGAGCTCCACGCGAAAGTCGAATTGTTTTTTTCTCATTAATCCTAGCATGCCGCCTTTCCTGGATTCCCCGCCACAGGGCCAATCACTGCCAGCAGGATGTCATTCTTCAGCAGCTCATTTTTAATCTGCTCTCTAAAATCCATCCCTACCGGAACACTGTCGATGTCCATGAATATTGAGTTAGCGCCGTAATGGGCAGCTAACTTGTCTCGGATACGGCCCTAATGGCATCCGAAATTCTGCCGGCGGCAGGAGTTTCGCGATCCGTGGCATTCTAGGTCGTCGCGATGATTCCGGAATATAGCCAAATCGCTTCTGCTCTTCCATTGTAAATCTCTCCCACTCGAAGGATGTGAAAGTCGTGGGCGCACTTGGAAATTTCGCGTGACAACGGCCAGTTTGGGCAAACGGCTAGTTGACTTAGCTGAATTAATGGTCCGTGCGCGAATACTAATGCTTACCGAATATCTCTACTCGTTGCAGGAAAAAGTAGCGATCTAGGTCACAGATCGCGAGAGGGCTTAACCGACTTGCCTTCGATCCAGAACGAGTTCGACACGACAGCGAAATAACATTGGCTAGATAACAAAATGGGCTGCCCAATCAAGAGGCAGCCCCACCGCTCGGCAACACAGAATTAGTTTATGAATGCAAGCGGCTCCTGTGCCTGCATCTCACTTACAGTAGCAGGTTGCGCCGGAAGCTCGGAGCACTGTTGCCTGCTGACCTTCAACCAAGCCCGTCAAGAGCACAATCTGACCGTCTGGAAATTCCAATGCATCGTGATGCATATGGGGGTTGTCCTTGTTGATTTGCCGGAAGATGGCGGTCGTGTGATTGATTGTACCCCCTTTCCAACCAAAGAACCGGCGAGGCTGACAACTCACCTTGGTTGTAAAGGCGAGCTCCGTTCCGGGAAGAACGGGAACGGCCACATTCGCGTTCTCCGGCGCAGCAAAACCTATCGTACCAGTGTTGAAGTGGAGCGAGTTGTCAGTTTGTCGCCAACCTTGGCAGGTCGTGACCTAACATTGTGTAAGCTATAATCGCACATGCTGAAGACCTCCGTTGTTGTCTCCAGCCCCGACCGACAAAAAGCGAGAATTGTGCCTTGAGCCAATGGCTACCTAGGCTTGCCCATGACAGCACAGTCGAGTGGTGAAATCAACGGCAACTACCCATTGACTACCATCATGCCGTAACAGCCTACCTTTGCTGCCCTTCCATGTCTGGGACTGCGACTGACCATGCGCCTGTGACGAGGAGCAGAGTTAGAGTTAAGCTCGCGATCACAATGATTTCCGTCGGCATGAACATGACTTGCACAAAAAGCTAATCGCCTTAATGAATGAGCCACGCGACAATCCCGGCGTAATCGCGCCTCCACCGCTGATTGCGCTCGCGACTTTACTCGTCGGTCTGGCGCTCGATTGGTTTTTGCCAGCATTCATGGTGTCGGGGATTCTTTGGCTTCGAACGCGATTGATTATTGGCGGAATCTTCATTGCCATAGGCGCAGCAATAGCCATTGTTGCCTTTCGCAGCTTCGTGCAAGCGGGGACCAACGTTGAACCGTGGAAACCGTCTCTTAGGCTTGTGACCGGAGGAATTTTTGCCTGGATGCGAAATCCAATGTACGTCGCGCTCATCCTGTTACTTGCCGGAGTAGCTATCGCGCTTGGGTCCGATTGGATACTTGTTCTGCTACTGCTAGCAGCACTGATCCTGCATTTCGGCGTTGTTAAGCGCGAGGAACGTTATCTAACCGCGAAATTTGGCGACACCTATCTCGACTATATGAGTAAAGTACCACGGTATGGATTGCCAACGGTCAGGCACTCACGGCAAAGCGCCTAATGTGGTCCTTGCCTATTTACCCAATATCGTTGGTATTCGTTCCTACGTTGCGTCCTTTCCGCCTTCGAGAATATCATTTTGGTCACCGGAATAATCTTCTTCCGGGTAGATTTAGCAATCCCGTCAGGTCGGCCGCGTTGTAGGTGCTTGCCCACCAATAATCGTCTGTTGGTTCTATTGGAGAAGCCCAGGCGCGGCTGCTCGACGGCTTGGCGTGCACCCAGCATGGCGCTGATGACCGTCGCAACATCGGGGGGCCGGAATCGAGCCTCGCGAAATTAGGAGCGGTCTTGCTCATCCAGCAACTTTTAAGCGCGAATCGTGGTTGGGAAATCTAGGATAACCTATTGATGCGAAAGCCGCGATTTAGGCGCCGTTTGGGAAAAAAATGTCGAAGAATCAATGTGAGACTGAGGACTCTGACTCCGTTAATCTAGGTTCGAATCCTAGTGCCCCAGCCAACGACTAACTAATTGATAAGGTGGTTGTTTTCGTTCTTTTGATTGAGTCAGCATGGCGCGCACTGTAAAAGGTTCGTCTCATGTGCGAGCTAGTAACTAGCGAATCACAACCATTCCTTCGGCTCGCCATACCGACACGCGAGATTTGTCAGGGCGGCTTCAAACAATTCGAGGTGCTTTTCATCACGTCCCATGCGGCCTGCAGCCGAGGTGCATTTTCGTTTGCGTTCTTAGTGCCCTCCGTCTGTTGATGCAGATGCCGCTGCACTGGCGAGGACAGCCACCAACTCATCGACACTGCGCGCGAGCGATTGGAGGTTTCCTCAGGCTGCGGCCATACCCGCACATGCGTCATCGTCACCTCGCAGGTCGGCAAGGCGCCGCGCAGTGAGCTTCGGAGTTGGTCAACCCCCAGGATGCCATGGGCCGTTCGGGTGTTGGTGACCGTTACAACCGGCGTGACCACGTCGGTTACCGGTTCGCTGGTACTGACGGCGGCTCGTGCCTTTTGCAACTGTGTGGCGCGCTGCGCCATCCGCCGTTCCTTCGCCGTTGAATCCGAGTCATTAGCGGGGTCGAGCAGATCGTCAGGATCGTTTGAGATGACAAGTACGAAGGGCGCCAACTCCGGCTGCACAGCATGGACTGCTAGTGCCAATTCTTTGGCGCCGAGCGCACCGTAGTTTTCAAAATACCCACCGTCTACAATGCGGTCCACGATTGCCTGGTCCCGATTGCGGACAGTTCCAGGCGGCGAGATAAAAGGAAAGCGCGCAGAGTTATGTGCGGCCGTGCTTAGCTGTACATCGTCGAGCACTTCGCCCCGATGGAAGTATTTCAAAAGGAGGCGCTGGATAGTGCCAACCCAGGTTTCTGACGTTGCCGGGTACTTGAGCAGATCATGAAAGTGGTCTGCTTCAGCGAATAGCACGCAACCGGCCGGACGTTCCGACGTGGGGCAGCTTTCTATCGCACTCGTCCTGTAGTTCGGTAAGAGTGTCGTGGTAATAATACGGGCTCCCGTCGCCTCAGAGGTGCCGCTGAGAACGAGGATGGGAATCCAATGCTCGGCCCGAGGTTTCAAGGTCAGGGACGGACAGCCCAGCCCTTTGCAACTCATCGGCTCGCCAGCCGGATCAGGTCGCGTAACAATGGCCTCGTAGCGATTCTTCCAAGAGTCTTCGAGGACCGCAGCTCTGTCACGCCATAGACCGAAAGGCAGCATGTCGTTGAAGGCAAAACCAAAAAAATCGGCACTCAAAAAGTCGCCACTGGTCAATGCCTCAAAGCAGTCGCGCCAATTGTTAATTGTAATACCCCACCACAACGGGAACGGGGATTGTGCGCACGGATGATCGTGGCTGTCTGCCTTCACCGCGAGGGCTGCCGCCACCATCACGGCCCCCATGGAACCGCCCGAAACCCCAGAAATGCCGAATAGTCTGTTTCGCACCGCGTTGGGATCAAGGCCGTGTTCGGAAGCCTCCTGCATGAAGTAGCCGATTATGCTGGCGGTAAAGAATGCGGCTCGGCTGGCACCCCCAGCGGCCGCAATAATGATAGGGCGTGGGCAGCTGACGGGACTATCTGCGCAGTTGTTCGAGCGCATCCACATCGTCACTGCCTCATTGAGCGCTAATCGACTGAAGTCCACGGAGCGCCCCGCCGTCCTCGTTGCATCAATGCGACGAACCGAATGGTTGTCCCCGAGCAGGACAGCGAGCGCGAATATCAGCACAAAAACCCCCGCAATCAGCGGAGCGTGCAACTGGCGTCCCGTGCCTGAAAGGTATGACAGAAATGGAAGCCAGCCACCCAAGATGAAAGGAACAGCCGTGGCGCGCGGGAAGAGCGAGGCGGCGAAATCCGCCCCGAGAAGAAAGAAAGCAGCGAAAACAACAAAGATGATCGCGAGCAGCAGACGGCCGAGGTTCCGATCTGCCTCTTGCGGCGACCTCGGAGGGTCTGGAAGTCCGGGAGATATTGCACGCCAAAACGGCGCTAAGCGCTCATTGACCCTTTTTATTGCACGTAAGAGTGGCAGGTCTGCTTTTTGATCACGCTTTTCGACATACAGCCAAAATCCGGCCAATGCCAACAGCACGAGGATCGCCAATATTGCGAGCGACCGGTCAACCGCCATAATGACGGATGTCTCATCCAAGATCGGCAGGTTGATATGCGATCGCCAAATCGCAATAAGCACCGCAACGAAAGTCAGAACACCCAAAAACCGGGGTACAAACCGCGCTACGATTTCGAGGAAATGGTTCTGACCATCCTTTCGCGGAGCAATCAGGAGTTTCTGAAATCGCTCGTCGGTATCGAGGAGCAGGCGAGCTGCATAGTGGGTGGGCAACGTCCACACAAAGACCATCACAATCACAAACAGGAACATGCGCCAGGTGGGAAGTCGAGCAAACTCGACGAAGAGGTCCTGCGCTTGAGGCGCTAACCCAAGGACAAGCAGTCCGAGTCCCGTCATCACAACGGGTACACGGACGATCCAGACGATCAACGCGATTTGTAGGATGTTGTCCCAAACTCGCACCATGGCTCAACTCTGATCGATATGTGTTTCGTGGCTTTCGTCACGGGTGCTGGGCTCGAGTTTAACGAACCGGGCAGTTGACTTACAGAAGAAGGGTAAAGTCGCACTGTGATCTCGATGCGCCCTGCCCCTTGCTGGAAGTTCGGCACCGCGAGTAGAGTTCGCCATCTTTGCCGCCCAACAGGCGCACGCTGCTGCGGTCAGTTGTCACGTTCGAAGTCTATGGCAAGGAGACGCATCGATGGATACACCGAGCATAAAGGACCTACGTCGTCGCCTGAATGAGGCCGAAGAAACCCAAGGTTGGATACATCATGTCGCGGACCTCAAGAGCGGAAAATTACTGACCTTCCCGTTAGACCGCCCGATCGCGCCGACTTCCCGTGCGGAACGACTGTCCCACCTCGGCTTCCGCTTCGATCCGTCAGGCATTGGGGGAGTCTTCGGTGGACCCTCTTATACGCTCACTCCGAAGGCTCCGTATCAATCTTTTGGCCCCGCGTCCCTCAGTGCCATGAACATCTATGCGTATGATGCTGATCGCGACGTCATCGTATGGTGGCTGCCCCAGGTTCTCCCCCCCGCCCAAAACCCTGAAATGCAATTCTACTTTGCCGCGCCGAATGTTAGCTCAGCTATCGTCACTATCTCGCTCCGAGGTGCGGCATGGCCCGGATTGCTAGGGCACGTCCGCATATTCAACCCGGACGTGACCATTCCAAACCCGCAAGCAATCCGCATCCCGATCACCGACCCCACCACATACGCGCACACTATCGACCTCGGTTTCGGACCTACTCAATCCTCCCCAAATGAGGTTTTGGAGATTTGGATGTCATTCGAATCGGGAATCCAGTTCCTGTCATTTAGCTCGATCGTCTTCTGGGTGCCGCCGCCTGTGATCTTCGGCGGCTGAGCTGGCAACTGCCTGACCTGCGAACGACGGGATTTGCGAATGGCTTCCTCACCAGAGATAGCCGCAGCAGCCGCGAAGAACATCGCGAAATAATTCGCCTCATGCCCCCACGCGAGAGCAAGGCAGACGCACGAGGTGAAGCAGATGACCATGAGCTCGCGAACGGTCGCGTCCATAGAGAGGTTCGCCGACGTCAGCGACCTTGTGCATGTGTGGTCTCTGTCGGCCATGTCCAGGTCGATAAAATTGTCGCGACGTTTCCGCGAGCTAGCGCGATCTGCGTGCGTCTCTGCAGCCCAAATTTCTCGTTGTTAGGCGATCTCAGCCGCATTTTGCGTGCCAGTCTCAGGCCGCGAAAATTCAATTTCCAAATAGCGAAGCCCAGAGACCAAGTTAGAAGTCCGAAGAGACTGGTTCGATGAGCCGCGGTTCCGCTTTATCGGCGCGAGCACACATAATGGAGGACATTACCTAACCGCTGCTTCGGGATGCTACAGCCGCATCGGCGTGCGTTGACGTGCCGCAACCAATGCCTTGATCGCATGTGTTCATGTAGCTGGCAGGCCATGCGTGTGCTAGCGTCCGCTGGCCTCGATTGCATAGGAGGAGAGCACGGAATGCAAATTGTAGCGAAGCTATTGAGCGCTGCGTTAGCGATGGCGGCCTTGGCCGCACAGTCCGGCACAGCCGGCGCGCAGGAGCCCATCCGAATCGGCGTGCTTCAGCCTATGACCGGACCGGCTACCAAGAACGGGACGGAGAATTACACCGCCATGCAGATCGCCCGCGATATGATCAACGAGCGCGGCGGCATCAACGGCAGGAAGGTCGAGTTGCTGCTGGCGGACATTCCCAACCCGACCGCCGCGGTCAGCGAAACAGAACGCCTGATCACCAAGGAAGGGGTGAAGATGACGCTGGGTTCGGGCGTATCGCAGCTCGCAATTCCGGTGAGCCAGACTTCGGAACGCCACGGCGTTTTTCATTGGGAAACCGCCGGTGCCGCCGACATCATCACCAAGCGTGGTTTCAAATACACATTTCAGGTCGGCCCGGCAGGGCGACGGTATGCCGAGGCCGCGGTCGATTTCACGGGCGAGGAACTGACGAAGCGACTCGGCAAGTCCCTTGCCGACCTGCGCGTCGCGCTGCTGTGGGAAAACCGCGCCTTCGGCAAGTCGGTCGGCGATGCGGTGCGTCCCTATGCCAAGCAGAAGGGGCTCAACCTGGTCTATGACGAGGGCTACGACCAAATGTCCACTGACATGACGCCGATTGTCCAGCGGCTCAAGGACGTCAAGCCCGACGTGCTGATTGCGATCTCGTTTCCGAACGACGCCGTGTTGTTCCAGCGCAAGGCCAAGGAGCTGGATTTCAATGTCGGCGCCATGGTCGGAGTGAGCGCCGGCTACTCGAATCCCGATCTGCGGGATTCCATTGGCGACATGGTGAACGGTATCTTCGTTTCGGACTTTGCGGCCCGGGTCAATCCAAAGGCACTCAAGCCCGAGACGGTCAAGGTGGCGGAGGAGTTCTTCCGCCGCTACGACGAGAAGATGAAACGGCCCCCGGCGGGACATGCCTCCTCCTCCTTCTCTGGGACATGGGGGTTGTTCACCGAAGTCATCCCAAAGGCGAAGAGCGTCGAGCCTGCAGAGCTGCGCGAGATCGCGCTCAAGCTCGATCTGCCGCAAGGAAGTCTCGCCAACGGCAGCGGCATCAAGTTCACGAATAACGACTGGCCGACCGATCCCAAGGATGCCGGACAGAATTTGCGCGCCTCGATCGGCGTATGGCAGTGGCAGAAGAACGGCAACAATCAGGTCTTCCCCAAGGAGCTGGCAACGCACGACCTGGAGATGGTGCCCTTGCCGAATTGGAGCCAGCGCTGAGTGCCGACGGCTGGTCCGCAGCCGATGAGACCTTTTACGTCATGGCCGGAATCGATGGCCGGGATTCACGCGGCACCTGCGGTCACGACAGTGGAAACGTTCTGAACACTGACCAATGACCACGGTCGGACAGCTGATCCTTTCCGGCGTTCTGATCGGCAGCATCTATGCTCTCATGAGCATCGGACTGACGCTGATCTTCGGCGTGCTTCGGATCGTGAACTTCGCGCATGGCGAGTTCCTGATGATCGCCATGTACGGAGCATGGGCGATGACGCGCTTCCTCGGTCTCAATCCCTATATTGCGGTGGTTGCAATCGTACCCGGCATGTTTCTGTTCGGCGCTCTCATTCATTGGCTCATCATACGCCCCGGCCTCGACAAGCCGCATCTAGTGATCGTCTTCGCCACCATGGCGCTCTCGATCCTGATGCAGAACCTGGCATTGATGCTGTTCTCAGCCGATCTCTTCGATGTACCTCCCCTGCTGGGCGGGCGGTCCTTTACCATCGGCCCATTCTACGCCAAGCCTGAACTCCTGTTGGGTTTCGGCGTCGCGGTTGCCGCCACGGCGGCGCTGCGGTTCGTTCTCGATACGACCTATCTCGGCAAGGCGGTGCGCGCGACCGTTCAGGACGGCGAGGCCGCCATGCTGATGGGTATTCCAGTCCCGCGCATTTTTCTCATCACCTTTGCTACAGGCTCGGCGTTGGTCGGGCTTGCCGGCTGCATGATGATGCCGCTGTTCTCGGTGTTTCCGACGGTCGGTCTCAATTTCGTGCTGATCGCTTTTGTCATCGTGGTGCTCGGCGGCATGGGCAGCATCGAGGGCGCGTTGCTCGGCGGCATTTGCATCGGCGTCGTTCAGTCGCTGAGCAGCTATTACGTCGCTCCAGCATATGGGCAGATGTTCTTCTTCATTCTGTTTCTGCTGGTGATGGTATTGCGCCCGGCCGGTTTGCTCGGCCGCAAGGGCGAGGCGACCATCGGGATCATCGATTGAGCCGCGAATGCGCACCTCACCATTTGCGCAAAGAACGACCCGCTGGCGGTGGATGCCCGAACGCGGCACCGTCTCGGCATTCGAACTCCTTCTGCTTGCGATTGCCGTTGTGCTTGCCGTATTGCTGCGTTCTCAGAATCTCCAGGACGTGGTCATTCAGACCTTTCTGTGGGCGGGCGTCGCCCTGGCCTGGAACATCGCCGGCGGCTACGCCGGGCTGATCTCATTTGGGCACGCTGCTTTCTTCGGGATTGGCGCTTACACCTCCAGCATTCTGATGGCTCGCTTTGAACTCACGCCCTGGATCGGGTTGTGGATCGGGGCGCTGCTGGCGGCGGCGTTTGCTGCATCGCTCACTCTGCGCATGCGCCCGATTGCGCGGCCCGTTCTTCATTCTCTCGACCCTTGCAGCCTCCGAGGTCGTGCGCATTGGCGCGCTCAACTGGGCCGATCTCACGGGCGGCGCCGAGGGGCTTGGAAATCCTCCCGGTCCCGGGGCTCTCCAGGATGATATTCGAAACGAAGGCCGCCTATGCGGCGCTCATCCTGGGCTATCTGGTCATCGTCTACGTAATCACCAAATGGCTCGAAGGCTCCCGCTACGGCTACCGGCTGTTTGCCGTAAGAGACGACGAAGATGCCGCCAGTGCCGCCGGGGTAAACCCGCTGCTCGCCCGCACAGCTGCCATGACACTGAGCGCGTTCCTCACCGCGATCGGCGGCTCTTTATTTGCGCAATATTTCCTTTTTCTCGACCCTACCCACGTGATCTCCCCCGAACTCTCGTTCCAGTTCGCGCTCCTGCCCGCTCTTGGCGGGCTTGGTACCGCCATCGGACCCGTGCTTGGATCCATCGCGATCACTCCCCTGTCGGAAATGCTGCGCGGCTATTTCGGCGGCGGCGCTGCGGGACTGCATCTGGCAATCTATGGATTCGTGCTCATCCTGGTGATGCTGTATTTCCCGGCCGGCATCGCCGGAGCGCTGGAGCGGCTCGCACGGCTTTCCAAGAGGGCTGCGTGACCCTCCTGCTCGAGCTCCGCGATCTCACTCGCACGTTTGGCGCGCTCCGCGCCGTCAATGGAGTGAGTTTTTCCGTCCAGAAGGGCGAGCTCCTCGGACTGATCGGTCCAAACGGTGCCGGCAAAAGCACGCTTTACAACCTGATCGCCGGCGCGCTGCGGCCGAGTTCCGGCCAGATCTGTGTTCGAGGGGCGCGAGGTCGAAGGCTGGAAGCCCTATCGATCGGCGCGGGCAGGCATTGCACGCACCTTCCAGACCCCAAAACCGTTTCGTCACCTTTCCGTCATCGACAATGTTGCGCTCGGCGCCCTGTTGCACGAAGCGAGCGTCGCAGCGGCGCGACGGAATGCGGAGCCGATTCTGGAGGATGTCGGCCTCTCGGACTATGCACTAGACCCGGTCGGAATCCTTACCGTGGGCCTGCTTAAACGCCTAGAAGTCGCACGCGCCATCGCGCTGCGCCCACGACTGGTGCTGTTCGACGAGATCATGGCGGGGCTGACACCGACCGAGGTCGCCGGCATGACCCAGCTGGTTGCAGGCCTTCCGGCTCGCGGAATCACGGTGATCTGGGTCGAGCACGTGCTCTACGCCATCATGAAAACGGCGCCGCGTATCATCGTGCTTCATCGTGGCGAAGTGATCGCCGACGGAGCACCCGAGAAGCTCGCGAGGGACCCTGCGGTGATCAAGGCGTATCTCGGCGAGGAGTTGAGCCTTGCTTAGGGTCGAGAAGCTCAATGCGTCCTACGGGCCCGTGCAGATCTTGCATGACATCGATCTGATCATCGAGCCGGGTGAGGTCGTGGCCCTGGTAGGGGCGAATGCAGCAGGCAAGAGCACGCTGATGTTCTCGCTGGCTGGCCTGCGTACGTCCTGCAACGGCAGCATCTTGCTCGCAAATGAGCGGATCGAAACGATTTCCCGCTTATGAGCGGGTGTCGCGCGGCCTTGTCCTCGTGCCAGAACGCCGGCGATTGTTTCCATTCATGACTGTGCTCGAAAACCTCGAGATCGGGGCCTATTCCGCCGCTGCACGATCCTCTCGTAACGAAACAATCGCGCAGATTTACTCGCTCATCCCGCTGCTTGCGGAACGGCGCATGCAGACCGCCGGCTCGCTCAGCGGCGGCGAGCAACAGATGCTGGCGATCGGACGCGCCCTGATGTCGAAGCCCAGGGTCCTGCTGCTCGATGAGCCGACCGAAGGCCTTGCCCCCAACTACGTCGGCCTCGTGTTCCAGCTGATCGAGCAGCTGCGCGAGCAGAAGCACACGATTCTGATCGTCGAGCAGAAGCGTGCACCATGTGCTGAGCATTTCCGACCGCGGCTATGTCCTGGAAAACGGGCGCATCGTCATGCAAGGAGCGGGCGCGGAGCTGCTCGGCGATAACCGACTCAAGGTTGCCTATCTTGGCCTCTGATCCATGATCACCGACATCCACTGTCATTTCATCCCCGACACATACTTCGAGTTCGTGCGCAAGAGGAGCGAATTCGAAGTGCGCGTGACGGACCGCGGGAGCGATGCGATCGACCTCCAGTGCCGCGGAAGCCATTATGGCCTGAACGCAACGTTCTTCGAGCCGGCCCGACAGACCGCACGCATGGATGCCCTCGGCGTCGAGCACAGCGTCATTTCGCTCGCGACTCCGCTCGTGAATTACTACGTGGACGCAAAGCTCGCCGTCGAAGCCGCCCGGCTCTGCAACGACGGCTTCGCCCAGCTCATTTCAGCTGGCGGGGGGCGTTTTGCCGCCTGGGCCTTTCTGCCCATGCAGGATCCCGCGGCGGCTGCCGCCGAGCTTCGTCGCTGCGTGCGCGATCATGGTTTCCTCGGCGGCCACGTGGCGACCAACGTACGCGGCGTCTATCTGCCCGATCCCGCGTTTCGACCCGATCTTCGATGCGGCCAAGGAGCTGGATGTTCCACTTTTCCTGCATCCGGCCGATCCGCCGGGGCGGGACCGCACCGGCGATTACGAGCTGACCGTGGTGTCGGGCTATTTGTTCGATACCACGATCAACATATTGCGCATGATCTGCAGCAATTTCCTCGATCGCTATTCAGGCCTGAAGCTTGTGTGCGCCCATACCGGTGCCTATGCGCTGATGCTGCGCAACCGCATGCAGCGCGAGGTCGACACCAATGCGGGCCTCGCGCGCACGCTTCACCGCAACGTAGGCGATTATCTTCGCCAGCTCTATTTCGACACGGTTTGCTTCGAGCCGGATTATCTGCGTTTCGCCGCCGGTATCGCTTCGCCGGGACACCTCCTGCTCGGCAGCGACGGCCCCTTCCCGCTCGGCGAACCTGATCCCGTCAATTTCGTCCGCCGCGCCCTGCCGGCCGATCAGGCTGAGCTCGTACTCTCGAAGAATTTTTCACGCCTTACCGGGAAATAAGCCATGCTAATTCACCGCACCCTGCTCGTCCGCGACACCATCCACAATGAGGGAGGCTTGCCTGCGCTCCGTCCAGTCACCCGCGCGGCCGCCTGTGCCGTCATTGCCAATCCGTTCGCCGGCAAGGGGGTCGACGATCTTTCGGAACTCGTCGGCTTCGGTGCCGAGCTTGGCGAAATGCTCGTGCGCGAGGCGCTCGCAGCCCTTTCCAATCCTGCGATCGCCTACGGCAAGGCCGCCATTGTCGGAGCCGATGGCGATCTTGAGCATGCGGCAGCGATCCTGCACCCCCGCATGGGAAAACCGATGCGCGAAGCGATCGGCGGCGGGCAGGCGATCATTCCATCCAACGTGAAAGTCGCCAGTGCCGGCACCGCGATCGATATCCCGCTCGGCCATCGGGACGATGTCTGGGCGTTCGATCAGATCGATACCATTACCGTCGCGGTCCCCGGTGCGCCGCGCCGTGCGGAAATCGTCGTTATCGTCGCGCTCAGCGATGGTGGCCGCCCGCGACCGCGTGTCGATCGGACCGGCGCGCGCCCGATCGGATCGGGCTGATCTATTGCGGCATCGCCGCGATCAGATCGATCTCGATGAGGTTATCCTTGATCAACAGACCGGTCGTGCGCACCGTTGTTCGCGGTGGAGAGACCGGGAAGTATTCGCGCCAGACCTCGTCGAAGCCGTTGAAATCGGCGAGATCGGTGAGAAACACCTGGGCTTTGACCACGTGATCGAGCGAAGTCCCCGCCGCCTTGAAGGTTCGCACCAGATTGTCGAGGATGTAGCGGGTCTCCCGCTTGATTGCGGAGCCGTAATACGGAAATGCCGGATGAATGCGCGCCTCCGGCGCCACGCCGGTCTTGAAGTCGGTTGCCAGCGCGCCTGCGGCAAAGACCAGATTTCCGACACGCAAGGCCGGCGCGTAATTGGCGAGCGGCTTGGGAATATCCGGCACGTCGATAAATTCGCGGCGCGCGGAAGGCGCGGCGGTGATCAGGTCGATCTCGACGAGAGCGTCACGTACCAGCAGATCGGGAACGCCAATGGTGGTGCGCGGCGGCGGGGCGGGAAAGAATTCTTTCCACACCTCGTCGTAGCCGTTGAAGTCGCGCAGGTTCTTCAAATACACATGGGCTTTGACCACGTGCTCCAGCGAAGTGCCGGCGGCAGCAAGGACGGTCTTGAAATTGTTCAGAATGTAACGAGTTTGCCGTTTGATCTCCGAGCCATAATAGGGAAAGGCCGGATCGATGCGTGCCTCGAACGGCACTCCGGTCTTATAGTCGCTCGCCATCAGCCCTGCTGCGAAAACGAGATCACCGGTGGCCATGGCTTCCGAATAGTTCACCGGGGCGCGCGGTGCTGACGAGCTGAAAACCTTCGCCGGGGCCGCAGGCATAGTTGCGGTCAGATCGACCGCGACCAGGCAGCCCGGCACCAACAGTCCGCCGGCGCCGACGGTAGCGCGGCACGGCGGCGCCTTCGGAAAACACTCGCGCCAGACCTCGTCAAACGCGTCGAAATTGTGCAGGTCGGTATGGAACACATGCGCCTTGACCACATGATCCAGCGAGGTCCCGGCATCCGCGAATTTCTTCGCAAGTTTCTGCAGAATGTGGTGCGTCTGCCGCTTGATCGGCGAACCGTAATAGGGGAAGGCGGGATCGATGCGGCATTCCGGCGCCACCCCGGTGCCGTCGCTGGCGATCTCGCCGGAGGCAAAAACCAGATTGCCGGCTCGCCGCGTGGGCTTTTCGGCTGCACCTTCAGGATGCACGCGACCAGCTCGCATAGGAGGGGCGCTGAACCTCGCGAATGGGAGCGGGTTGCGTCGGCGGGACGCCGGCGCGGAATTGCGCGATCGCCTCGTCGCTGGTGATGATATTGGCGCGATGATATTGGCGCATGTAATTGAGCGCGTACTCGTGCGCGTCGCGATGCGGCGAAGATACCCCGTCGGAAATCAGGTTGATCTCGTAGTTCAGGTAAAACGCATCTATGACGGTGTGCTGCACGCATGCTTCGGTCCAGGCTCCGGTGAAATAGAGCCGCTTGACGTCGAGCTCGCGCAGCACCGCATCAAGGCGCGTCGAGTTGAATGCGCTGTAATGTTTTTTGCGGATCTGAAAGTCGCCCGGCTTGGGGTCGAGCTCGTCCACGATCTCGGCATCGGGCGTTCCGATGATGCAATGCGGCCCGTATATCTTGAAATGCTTGTCGATGGGCACTTCCTCGGGGAGGAAATTGTCCTTGATGAACACGATGTGCACGCCTTGCTCACGTCCGCTGTCGATGACGCGTCGCACCGTCGCAAACAGCTGCGTAGCATTCAACGGATCGGGCAGTGTGGGATTTTGTTTGAAGAAGCCTTTGAGCAGATCGATTATGATGATGGCGCTGCGGTTGTTCACGGGTTAGTTACCCCTCTTTTGCGGACCTCTGCGTGATCGTAGTCCGCCCGTTGCCTTGCGGCAATCGCGTTGATTGCGGAACGCCGTCAGCTTTCATGGCTCCCGGCAAGCTTGCAGGGGGGGTTGTGCTGAGGCCTACGAAAGGAGCAAACGACGGCGCTCGAACGTGGTCGCCTCGAAGCGCAGGCCAACCTCGCGCGCGCGGCACCAGGAATTATCGAGCTCCCTGGAGGTCGGGACACGGGTTGCATAAATCGCAGGCACTGAATTGCGACTTGCTAGCGCGGCCAAGTCGACGGCGCGACTGGTAAAAAAGGCATCAGAGTGTCGTATCGCTGTTACGTTCGAGACGGGATATCCCAAAACCTCAAGGCCGAGATAGGTTCGAATCTCCTGCGGGTGGCAACCAGTGCAGCTGCTGCGCGTATGTCAAGTTTGAGCAGCTCACGCGGTAAAAGTCTCTGGTCGCCATGTGGTCCGAAATTGCGCAAAATTCCTGCGACATTTCAAAGGGCGTTTCCAAAAACGTCATTTCCGAGTTCGAATCCTCCCAGCCCAGCCAGCCAGTGCTGTCTCTGCTGGTGATCTCCAGCTCGAAAAAATTGTCACGATCCTTCTCGCGACTTATCTGGATGGCTGCGAGTCTCCGTACGCCAAATCTAGCGTAATTTCTTGGTTAGAGCGGCATGGTTGGCCCCAGCGGAGGATGGAAGGCTCTGCAGTCTTGGTGGTCGCTGGGCAGCGATGACAATCAGCAATGTCTCGGTACGAAGCCCCCAAGGCGGCTGTTCGACAGCGTACCAATCATTTGAAATGCAACACGATCAAACTCAATACCTTGCCGATAGCGGTAAGATGCTTTCCGCCAAATACGGCTTGGTCATAACCAATAAGCAAGCCTCCAGCCAGGAGAAAGAACTTGGACATGAACGCCTGTTCCATAGTCGCGCAACGTAACATGCAAGGATTGCGAATGGTCAAAAGGGATTAATACAATTCCGATTGGTGCATTAAGGATTTCTGCGCAAGTGTGCTACCGCGTCCTCCCTGCAATGTAGAGCGCCACTGCGCACAGCAAGAACACACCGATGATGCCGATGTACGCGGCTTGGCCGCGAAGCATTGCACGCCTCCTGATGTTGTCATCTTCGGGCGCGATACGTTCCCATCTACGCGCATCCTCAGCGCTGAAATGGCCCCAGCCCCATCTTCAAAAGGCCGAAAAAAGTCGCGAGAGCCGAGACCGGCATTCTCGACGTAAACAACGCAGGGTGTCAGACGCCGTTTCCAGCATCCTCGTCAACCTGGGAGAAAGGCGATGCCTGAGGCATCTGCAACCCTGTGAACTCGCGCTCCATAGAGCGCTTCGAGCCGCTCTTGCGTCAACACCTGCTCGACCGGGCCTTCGGCCAGCCGTTCGCCGCCGCGCAGCAAAAAAGCGCGATCAGCCGCACGCAGCGCATGGTTTGGATCATGCGTGGTAAACAGCACGCCGTGCCCGGAAGCCGCCAGCGCACGGATCTCGCGCATCACTTTTCCCTGGTTACCGAAGTCGAGACTGGCGGTAGGCTCATCGAGAACGATGAATTGCGGCTCCTGCGCGAGCGCGCGGGCGAGCAGCACCAACTGGCGCTCACCGCCTGAGATCATGGTGTAGGGCCGCTCGGAAAGCCGCGCGATGCCTAAGTGATCGAGCACGGCTGCAGCCACCTCACGGTCTTTCGCCGTCGGACGGCGGAATAGATTGCCGTGCGCCGTCCGACCCATCAACACCACCGCTTCCACCGGGAACGCGAAGGTCGCCACATGGGTTTGCGGAACATAGGCGATGAGACGCGCGCGCTCGCGGATGGACCGGGCAGAGAGCGCATGGCCGTCAAGCCGTACCTCGCCTGCTTTCGGGGCGAGCAATCCAAGCAATGTCTTAAGCAGCGTGGTCTTGCCGCCGCCGTTGGGACCGAGCAGCGCCAGCACTTCACCCTTGGCCAGCTTGACATCAAGGCCCACGCCGACAACGCGGTCAGGATAACCGATGGTGAGGCCGTGGCCTTCGAGCATCATGACCAGGTCTTTTGCACGCTTGCCAGCAACCAGATGAAGAACGGCGTGCCAATCACGGCGGTGAGAATGCCGAGCGGGATTTCGACCTGTGCCATGGTGCGCGCAAGTGTATCGATGAGCAGGAGATAGCCACCGCCGAGGATCGCCGCGGCCGGCAACAGGCGTGCAAAATCGGGGCCGACCAGGGAACGCGCGAGATGCGGCACCACAAGCCCGACCCAGCCGATAATGCCAGCCGCGGCGACGCTCGCGGAGGTTACCAGTGTGGCAGCCGCGACGATCGCGATTCGCAATGGCCCGGTCGCGACACCCAGCGCTCGCGCTTCTTCCTCCGGCAGCGACATCACGTTCATGCGCCAGCGCAAGGCAAGCAGCACGATGGCACCGATGGCGATCGGACCGAACAAAGGAACGAGGTCCGGCGCTGTAGTGGCTGAGAGGCTGCCCAGGAGCCAGAATGTCATGGCAGGGAGTTGGTTGTAGGGGTCGGCAAGATATTTCACCAACCCAACGCCGGCGCCGAACAGCGATCCGACGACGACGCCGGTCAGCACCAGGACAAGGATCGGGTCGCGCGACCGTACCGCCGAGCCGATAGCATAGACTGCAGCGACTGCGATCAGACCGCCGACGAAGGCCACGGCTTGAATAGCCAAGACGCCGAGTGAAAGATAAATGCCGACCACGGCTCCAAGCGCAGCCCCCGAGGACGCGCCGAGAATATCGGGCGATACCAGCGGGTTACGGAACAGCCCTTGAAATGCGGTGCCGGCAAGCGCGAGCGCGGCCCCGACCAATACAGCAGCGAGAACGCGCGGCCCGCGTACCTGCAGGATGACGCTTTCGACGGCGGGAGACAGGTCGGTGCGATGGCCAAGCGCCTTCGACGCCAGCACGTTGAAAAGGTCGCCAAGCCCGACCGGATAGCGCCCGACTGTGAATGCGGCCAGCAAGCCGCCGATCAGAACGCCGACCGCGATCGCGAAGCCGGACACTGCGGAGCGGCGACTGCTCATCCGGCGATGATCATCAATCCCGCCCCTCCAGTACCTGGTCGATCTGTGCGTCGGTTGGAGTCACATGATAGAAGCGCGCATAGAAGTCGCGCGTGAGCCCGCGCAGATCCTCGGGGAAGCGTTCCGGATAAAGGATCTTGGCGAGCCACCACAGCCCAATCAAGCGGTTGATACTGGGCGGGAAATCCACCCAGCCAAATGGCATTTTCGGCGACAGATGCACCTGGTTGTCACGCACGGCCTTGACCGACGCCCACGACGGATCACTGCGTACGGCATTGGAAAATTCCAGGTCGATGGTGACGATCACATCCGGATTCCACAGCAGCACCTGCTCGATCGAAACATTGGCGAGCCCACCAGGCGCGCCGCCCGCGACGTTGCGGCCGATCAGCTCGATCGTCTCGACGTTGATCGAGCCGCCGAGGCCGGTCACCAGTCCGCGCGGTCCGCGCGCATAGTAGACGCGCGGGCGTTGCTCGGCGGTCACGTTTGCAATGCGCCCGGTGATCGCCGTCAAGGTACGGCGCGTATAGTCGGCCAAGTCTTCGGCCGCAGCCTGCCGACCGATCAGCTGACCAAGCTTTTGATAGGCCAAGGTGAGCGCATCGAAGCGTCCGTCAAGCAGCGCGTAGGGAATGCCAGTTTGATCCTGCACACGTGCGG
Source organism: uncultured Alphaproteobacteria bacterium (assembly GCA_963817135.1). Lineage (GTDB taxonomy): Bacteria > Pseudomonadota > Alphaproteobacteria > Rhizobiales > Xanthobacteraceae > VAZQ01. The sequence continues at coordinate 18,887 of CAWFNG010000007.1, forward strand.
CGAGCGATACGGACGTCTCATTGGTGGAACCGACATCGACAATAAGGTCGGGCTTGAGCGCCAGCACCGTTTCAAGATTAGCCGTATTGCCGCGCCCGGTGATGCGCCCAACTTCCGGCCGGGTGCAAATGTCCGGTAGCATATAAGCACACTCTTGCGGACGGTTGGCCCGCGGCCAGCCGAGCAGCAGATCGGGTGCAAGCGTATAGAGCATGATCGCGGCTGGCGGGCCGGCGGGAAATACGCGCTCGACGCGCGAAGGCACCGGTACAGACCGTCCGGCGCTGTCCGTGACGGTTGCAGCGCGCGCTCGATCCGGCACCAGCAGAACTGCTGCCAGACTGCCAAGGAGCGCGCGCCGGCCGAGCGACATCACTTGCCGATCATCACGTCGGAAGCCTTGATGACCGCCCACGCATCATCACCCACCTGGAGATTAAGATCGGCAACGGCCTCGTTGGTAATCGAGGACGTAACGATGACACCACCGCCAATATCGATGCGAACATGGGACGTCGTGGCGCCCTTCACCACATCGATAATCTTTCCCTTGAGCTGATTACGCGCGCTGAGTTTCATAAGAACCTTCCTTTACAAAGAAAAGCCGGCCGACCCGCTGCGACGGAGCGGCGGTACGGTATTGTCACTCCGGATCTCCAACTTGGTCATCTCCGAGCTGGCGAGGCGCGAGCGGCGCGAAGGCGCAACGGTCAGGCTTAAGATCGAGGAGCGGCGTGCCGTCCAGGCAGTCAAGACCACGCACGAAAACGTTCGCACCATCAACGCTTAGCAGCTTCACAATTTGTGTTCCGATCGGATTCGGGCGCGCGGGCGTGCGAAGCGAAAATGTGCCACGGGCGATGCCGTCGTTGCGCGGGCTCTGACGAACCAAGTCGCGACGCAACTCGTGAAGCCAGTAAAGCACCTCCAAGCGCTCGTACTCCGTGACTCCGTCAAGGGCCGCAACCCACGGCTCGAAAACTTGAATCCGGCAGGTGGGACCGTCTTGCCTACCCTGGCGCGGACAAGTCAGCCGATCGGTCCAGGGCGTATGAATACGACCGATGAACACAATCGCGGCGTCGGTCGGTAGAGCGATCTCCACGATCGACTCTCCCGCGCGTATCTCATTCAACCTAACCATCGCTTCGGCTCACTTTTCGACCGACCATAACGTTTGAGGCTTTCACCACGGTATCAAGTCATAGCCGATCAGGAACCTGGCGGGACAAGAAAGATGAAGCCGTACTGCTCGAGTACCGCCTTGGCAGCCGCTGAGCGCAGGTACGACAGGTAGGTGACCGCTTCGGGTTTTGCTGTCACGGTTGCAGCAACGGGATATACGATTGCTGGATGAGAGTCCGCGGGAAACGTGCCAATGATCTTGACGCCGGGCTCGACCTTGGCGTCGGTTGCGTAGACGATGCCAAGAGGCGCTTCTCCACGCGCAACCAAGGTAAGCGCAACGCGCACATTTTCGGTCATCGCGAATTTCGCAGCGGCGGCGTCCCATGACCCAAGCTTCTCCAGCGCCGCCTTCGCATATATCCCGACCGGCACCGCCCGCACATCGCCGGTCACGATGCGCCCGTCGCCCGCAAGCCGCGCGAGATCAAAGCCTGGTCCGATCGTAACATTGTCGAGCTTGGAATCCTTCGGCGCGATCAAGACCAGCCGGTTACCCAATAGATTGACACGCGTCTCATCCTTGATGACCTTCTTCTCTGAACCGTAATCCATCCAATCGAGGTCGGCGGAGACGAACACGTCTGCCGGCGCACCCTGTTCAATCTGTTTCATCAAGGCCGAACTCGCCGCATAGCTCACAATCACCTTAATACCAGTGCTTTTCGTGAATGCAGCATTGATATCGTCGAGCGCATTTTTCATCGATGCAGCGGCGAAGACAGTCACTGTCTTGTCCTGCGCAAATACTGATGGCGGGCTCACGGTTGCAAACAGTGCTGCAAAGCAGGCAATGAAGCGGGCCATTAGATACATGTGGCACTCCGTAATAGCTGTCATGCACGCACGATTGCGCGCAGAGACATATGAAGTTTTGTGGGAACGACCGATCCGGAAGTGCCATTCCGAACGGGCGAGGCGCGCTTACGGCGCGTCACGGGTCGCGTAACACACTAAACGCTGTAGACCGGCGAGGCAATGCCGGGAAAATGCCGGGAAACTGGCTTGCGGGCCTTGCGCCTTATGCTGCCGTGTGCGCCCTCCGGCGAAATCAAGATTGAAGGAGAACATTTCCCATCGCAGCTCTGGCAATGTCGGGCTCAGGGGTTGTCAGCGGCGGTGATCAGTGCGCTCGCGTCAGCTCTGCTTTTGTCTTGATAGCGAAAGAGACAGTTCTTCTATTCGGCCGCTTGCGGGAGCGCGCGATGGCGGATGAGACTCCAGATTCGATTTGGCGTCGCCGGCATGTCGATGTGGCTGACGCCATAATGCGAGAGCGCATCCACCACCGCGTTGGTGACCGCCGCAGGTGAGCCGATTGTTCCGACCTCGCCGCATCCCTTTACACCCATCGGCGTGTGCGCGCTCGGTGCGCTGTGCGTTGACACCGTCATGCTCGGCAAGTTGTCGGCCCTCGGCATGCAATAATCCATAAACGAGCCCGACAAGAGCTGGCCGGAGGCCGACTCGTACACGCAGTTCTCGCACAACGCCTGGCCTATTCCTTGAGCGATTCCGCCGTGCAACTGGCCCTCGACGATCATGGGATTGATAACGGTGCCGACGTCATCGACGGCCGTGTAGTTGACGAGCTTCACGGTGCAGGTATCGGGATCGATTTCCACTTCGGCGACGTGGGCGCCGCCCGGAAAGCTGAAGTTGACCGGGTCGTAATAGGCCTGTTCCTCCAGACCTGGCTCGAGCGTCTCAAGCGGATAGTCGTGTGGCACGTAGGCAGCGAGCGCGATGTCCGCGAAAGTCTTTCTGCGATCGGTGCCGATTACCGAGAACGTTCCGCGCTCGAATGCGATGTCCTGCTCGCTTGCCTCGAGCAGATGGGCGGCGATCTTCTTGCCCTTTGCAATGACTTTATCCGAGGCCTTCGCCAGCGCCGGCCCGCCGACGACGAGCGAGCGCGACCCATAGGTGCCCATGCCGAATTGCACCTTGTCGGTGTCCCCGAACACGATGTCGATGTTCTCGAACGGCACGCCAAGCTTTTCGCCGACGATCTGGGCGAAGGTCGTTTCGTGACCCTGGCCGTGATTGTGCGTTCCGATCAGCACGGTCACATGGCCGGTCGGATGGACGCGAACGGTCGCGCTTTCGTAGAGCCCGCCGCGCGCCCCGAGTTGGCCGGCAATGCGGGAGGGGGCAAGCCCGCAGGCTTCCACATAGGTGCTGATGCCGATGCCACGCAGCTTGCCTTGCCGCGCTGATTTCGCCTTGCGCGCGGCGAAGCCTGCCCAGTCCGCGACGTCCATAGCCTTCGCGAGGCATCCTTTCGGGTCGCCGCTGTCGTACTGCATCATCACCGGCGTCTGGTAGGGATAAGCTTCCTTCGGGATCATGTTGCGGCGGCGGATCTCGATCCGGTCGATGCCCATCTGTGTCGCTGCAATATCGACCAGCCGCTCGAGCACGAAAGTCGCCTCCGGCCGTCCAGCGCCGCGATAAGCGTCGACCGGCACGGTGTTGGTGAAAACCACCTTCACCTCGCAGTGGATCGCGGGCGTGGTGTAGACGCCGGCAAGCAGCGGGCCATAGAGGTTGGTCGGGATGTTCGGCCCGAACGTCGAGATGTAGCCGCCGAGATTGGCGACGGTCTTGACCCTCAGGCCGAGAAACTTGCCGTCGGCGTCGAGCGCAAGCTCAGCCTCGGTGACGTGATCGCGGCCGTGAGCGTCCGATATGAATCCTTCGCAGCGCTCGCACACCCACTTGATTGGCCGCCCGACCTTGCGGCAAGCCCATGTCACCACGGCCTCCTCGGCGTAGTGGAACTGCTTCACGCCGAATCCGCCGCCGACATCGGGTGCGACGACCCGCAGCTTTTGCTGGGGGATATTGAGCACGAAAAGACCCATGAGCAGCCGCACCACGTGCGGAAACTGGCTCGTCGACCACAGCGTGTAGCGACCGGTTTCGGGATGGAATTCCGCAATCGCCGCGCGCGGCTCCATCGGGTTGCCGACAAGGCGGTTGTTCACGAGATTGATACGAGCAATATGGGCGGCCTTGTTGAAGGCAGACTCGGTGGCGGCCTTGTCGCCGAGGTCCCAGTTGCAGCAGAGATTGTTGGGCACATCGTCGTACACGAGCGCGGCGTCCGGCTTGAGCGCATGCGCCAGGTCGACGACGGCACGCAGCACGTCGTAATCCGCCACCAGCGCGTCGGCCGCGTTGCGTGCCTGGGGCAGGCTTTCGGCGACCACGAAGCCGACGGCATCCCCGACGTAGCGCACCTTGTCCTGCGCCAACGCCGGATGCGGCGGCTCCTTCATCGGCTGCCCGTCCTTGCCCTTGATGCCCCAGCCGCAGGGCAGTCCGTTGATCCCGTCAGCCTTGAGATCGGCACCGGTGAAAACGGCGAGGACTCCGGGCATGGCGAGCGCGGCGCCCGGATCGATAGACTTGATCCTCGCATGCGCGTGCGGTGAGCGCACGAAAACGCCGAAGACCATCCCGGGCCGCTCAATATCGGCGACGTAATTGCCGCGCCCGGTCAGGAAGCGAAGATCCTCCTTGCGGCGCGGGGCAGCGCCAATTCCGATCACTTCGGACATGGCTCATCTCCAGACGATGCAGCGTGCGTGGCTGCAGTGTGCCGGTAAGCACGGAAACCTCGATGATCGACAAACTCCCCGCCATCAATTTCGTCAAGCATTACCTTGACGAAGTAAGCCTGGTCCTCGATGACCTGAAGCACCAGCAGCGGCTAGGTGATTGTTTCAAGCACGCAGTCGCGATGCACATTTTCATGGCTCGACTGCGCCAACATTTGTGCAGCGAAGGCGCTTATTTCGGCCTCACCATCCCGCCGACTCTGCTGTCCAGGGCCGATGAGGTGATCAAGTAATCGTTCCACCTAATCGTCAGCGCGCTGCTGCGATCGGCTGGTGAACAGCTTGTCCGCTTCCGGCCGCGGCTTTGCCAGTGCGCCCAGAGCGCCGGAGCGCACCGCGGCAATGGCCTCGCGCGCCAGCGCATCGGCGCGCTCGTTGAGCGCATGGCCGGCATGGCCGCGCAGCCAATGCCAGCGCACCTGATGCTGCCGGCATAATGCGTCGAGGCGCTGCCAGAGATCGGCGTTCTTCACCGGCTTCTTCTCGGCGGTGCGCCAGCCGTTGCGCTTCCACTGGGAAATCCAGCTCATGATGCCGTTGCGCAAATACTGGCTGTCGGTGTGGATATCGACAAGACACGGCCGCTTGAGCGCTTCCAGCGCGGCAATCGCCGCCATCAGCTCCATGCGGTTGTTGGTGGTGTGCGGATCGCCGCCTTTCAATTCCTTGACATTCTTGCCGAAACTAAGGATCGCGCCCCACCCGCCCGGTCCGGGATTGCCCGAGCAGGCACCGTCGGTGTGGATGACGACATGCGGCTCGCTCACGCGGCTATCCCGTAATCGCGTGCGCTGTGCACGGTCTGGTGAAACCGAAGCTTGCCGTAATATTCCAGAGGATCTTTGCGCCGCACCAGGGCGTCGGACGGCACGTCGAACCAGTCGACCAGCCGGGTGAGAAGAAATCGCATGGCAGCGCCGCGGGCGAGCAAGGGCAAAGCGTCGCGCTCCTCCCCTGACAGCGGGCGCACCCGCGCATAGCCTTGCAGCAGGCTTCTGCCTTTGGTGACATTATAGGAATTGTCGCTCTCGAAACACCAAGCATTGAGGCAGATGGCGATATCATAGGCGAGCGCATCGATGCAGGCGAAATAGAAGTCGATCAGTCCGGAGAGCCGGTTGCCGAGGAAGAATACGTTGTCGGGAAAGAGGTCGGCATGGATCACCCCTTTCGGCAGCTTGCGCGGCCAGTTCTGTTCAAGCGCGACGAGTTCGGCGCCCAGAAATTCCTTCAGATCGCGATGCAGTTCGTCGGCGCGGTCGCGGCAGAGCGCGTAGAGCGGCCGCCAGGCCTCCACCGAGAGCGCATTGGCACGCGTTTTATGAAAATCAAGTCCGGCAAGATGCAGTTTCGCCAGCGCCTCGCCAAGCGCTGCACAATGCGAGGGAGTGGGCCTGTGGATCCACATCCCGTCGAGAAAGGTGATCACGGCCGCCGGACGGCCGCAGATTTCGCCGAGCAGCTTGCCCTTCCTGTTCTTGACCGGTTGCGGGCAGCTGATGCCGCGGGCGTGCAGGTGCTCCATGAGCGCGAGAAAAAACGGCAGGTCCTTTGCCGCGACGCGCTTTTCGTAGAGGGTGAGGATGAAAGAGCCGCGCTTGGTGTGGACGAGAAAATTCGAGTTCTCGACGCCTTCGGCAATGCCTTTATAGGCTAAGAGCTCCCCCACATCATAGGCGGCGAGAAAAGCGGTAAGCTCTTCCGCCGTTACCGGGGTATAGACCGCCACTTACTCCGCCGCCTTCGCATCCCGCAGCACCCGCGGCAACGGGAAGAACATGTCCTCGTCGGCGGTGGTGACGGTTTCAACGCTCACCGCGTAGCGTTGCGCGAATGCGCCGATCACCTCCTCGACCAGCACTTCCGGCGCGGACGCGCCCGCGGTGATGCCGAGCGTGGCGATCGCGTCGAAGAACGACCAGTCGATCGCCTGTGCGCGGTCCACCAGCGCGGCGCGCGGGCAACCGGCACGCTGCGCGACTTCGCGCAGGCGCTGGGTGTTGGAGGAATTGGGCGAGCCCACCACCACCATGGCATCCACCATGGGCGCGACTTTCTTGACGACCTCCTGCCGGTTGGTCGTGGCGTAACAGATGTCCTCCTTGTGCGGGCCGTGAATCGCGGGAAACCGCGCTTTCAGCGCCGCGACGATATCGGCGGTGTCATCGACCGAGAGCGTGGTCTGCGTGACATAGGCGAGATTGCGGGCGTCACGCGGCACGAAGCTCGCCACCTCGGCGACCGATTGCACCAGCGTGATGGCGCCCGGCGGCAACTGCCCGATAGTGCCGACCACCTCCGGGTGGCCGGCATGGCCGATGAGCACGATTTCGTGCCCGCGCTTATGATGGATTTCCGCTTCGCGGTGGACCTTGGTGACCAGGGGGCAGGTGGCGTCGAGCGCGAACAGGTTGCGCCTTTGCGCCTCCGCCGGGATCGATTTCGGCACGCCGTGGGCGGAGAAGATTACCGGCGCTCCGCTATCGGGGATTTCGTCAAGCTCCTCGACGAACACCGCGCCCTTCTGCTTGAGGCCCTCCACGACATAACGGTTGTGCACGATCTCGTGGCGCACGTAGACCGGCGCGCCGTAGCGGGCGAGCGCCTGCTCGACGCTGTCGATGGCGCGCACCACGCCGGCGCAGAAACCGCGCGGCGAGCACAGCAGCACCTTGAGCGGGGGCTTTCCCCCATTTGCATCGCTCTGCGCGGCGGTCATGGGGTTCTCGCGGGGGCGCGGCATCGCTTCGACATGGGCCTTGGCCCTGTCGCTGTCAAGCGAGGCTCAGCAGTAAACTCGTAGCCCGGATTGAGCGCCTTCGCTCAATCCGGGAGAAGTCCTGCCCCGGATTTAATAGCGAACCTTCATATCCCGTGACGTTTGTCACATTCTGCTACGACATCGTCAGGAACGAATTCACCCCGCTCCGCTTGTGCAAGTCGCGCCGACGAACCATCAGAGACTTCCCGGGGATGGTATTGGATCGTTGATGGCGGAATACGCTTCGCTATTCCGCCCTACACGCCACTACAGCCTGAGAACCCGCCGCAGGTTACACCGCAGTGGTGATCCACTGTTCGAGTTTCTGCTTGGGCGCGGCGCCGATCTGGCGCGAAGCCATCTGCCCGTTCTTGAAAATCATCAAGGTCGGAATGGACTGAATGCCGTATTTTGCCGCGGTCTGCGGATTCTCGTCGACGTTGAGCTTGACGATCTTGACCTTCTCGCCCAGCGACCCCGCGATCTCCTCCAGCGCCGGCGCAATCATGCGACAGGGACCGCACCATTCGGCCCAGAAATCCACCACGACCGGGCTCGTTGCCTTCAACACTTCCGATTCGAATGTGCTGTCCGAAACCTTGCCGACGGCCATGGCGTCACCTTTTCGCTGCGAGGAACGGGGAACCTATGGAGGCAACCCCCATGCGTCAAGCCGCATTCACGCGCAGGTGACGGCGGCAAACGCAGCATCCATGATTGCCGCCGGAACTTCCATCAATTCGGGAGTCTCCGTCCACAGGAGCGCCGCGCGAACCGTCTTATGCGGATACATTCGCCCGAGCGCGGCACGATAGAGTGCGAGCTGCGTGAAATATGCCGGCGGAACATGCTCCAGCAGCTTTGGTGCCGGGCGATTGGTCTTGTAGTCGGCTATGAGAATGCTGTCCCGCGTTACCGCGAGACGGTCCACCTGGCCGGAAACGGCCAAGCTGCGGCCATTCACGGCAACGCGCGCGACAATCGGCAGCTCGGAGCGGCTTTCCGGCGTGAACAGTGCCGCAAACCGCGCATCGTCGAGCAGCTTTAACACCTGCCCGACCATGGCATCGCGTTCCTCGGCGGAAAACGCAACGGCGCTGCGAGCGACGTGCCCTCGCGCGGCCGCTTCCCGTGCGGCCGGCGCAATGTCCGGCAGCGATTGCAGCATTCGATGCACGATTACTCCCCGCGCCATGGCCTTCTCGCGCTCGCCGCGGCTCGCCCCTCGCGTGCTGCGCACCGCGGCAGCCTCGTCATGGGCATGCGAGGGCGAGAGCGGCACCAATGCCGGCATGGCGGGCAACGCTTTGCGGTCGAGCCAGGATGGCCGCTCATGGCCATCGAGGGTCGGATGGCGAACGCTCTCTCCGACGGCAGGCGGCCGCGGGCTGCGGCACTTTGCGATAGCGCCATACCAGGCCATCGCCGTCGTCGGCAGGCTCCTCTGCCGACAAGGGATGCAGCGCCTTCCAGATCAGATCCCACCAGCATCCGGGCGGGGGGCCGCGCTCGCCTTCGGCTCCGCAGACAACCAGGCGGTCGATGGCGCGCGTCATGGCCACGTAAAGGAGGCGCCGATATTCGTGTTCGGCTTCCTGGCGCCGGCGATCTCGCGCCGCGCCCACCGGTGGAACGTCATGGAGCTTGTTGAGCGGCCACACGAAGTGCGTGGGTTCGCCGTCCTCACCCCCGAACGTAAGCAAGCGCGGCTGCCGCTGCGGCAATCCGGCCGGCGGCGTAATGGTGTCGGCGAGCACGACGAGGCGCGCCTCGAGGCCCTTGGCGCCATGCACCGTCATCACGCGGACCTCGTCGCGCGTGATCTCCATGTCCCGCTTCACTTGGGCCTGCGCAGTGCGCAGCCAGGCAATGAAGCCCTGCAACGACGGCGTCTCCCGCCGCTCGTAATCAAGCGCAAGGTTGAGAAACTCGTCGATGGCGTCGTCCGCTTCGTGGCCCAGCCGTCGCAGAAAAGCCTTGCGGCCGCCTTCGCCGCCGAGCACGTGGGCGTAGAATGCAAACGGCAGTTCCCGGCGCGCCGCCTGGGCGAGCCGTTCAAGCTTGTCGGATGCCTCGCGCAAGCGGAGATCCGTGGCCGCTTTCCTGCGCAAGGAACTACGCAGCGAGCCCGTGCGCTGCCATGCGATTGCAAACAGATCATCGTCTTCAAGGCCGAACAGCGGGCTCTTGAGCACGCTCGCAAGGGCGAGATCGTCCTGCGGCAACAGTAACGCGTCCGCCAGCGCCAGCAAATCCATTACCGCGATATGTTCGGCGAGAAGGAGCCGGTCGGCGCCGGCGACCGGAATGCGTGCATTCTTGAGCGCCCGGATAATCGCCTCGAACAAGGGGCCGCGCTGGCGCACCAGGATCAGCACATCGCCGGCGCGCGTTCCCTGCGCAACCCAGCGCTTCACGTGACGGGCGATCTTGGCTGCCAGCCGAACCTGCGGGCTCGTCTCGCCCTGTTCATCGAATGGCGCCCAAGGATCAATCGGGCGTTTCTTCTCCGGTTTGATGGTGTCCCACAGCTCGACAAGGCCCGGCGCGGCGTCAGGGAGCGCGATATGCGGCGGGATACCGTCATTATCGGTCGTGACGCTGCGATAGATCTCCGGGCTTGCGAAGACCTCATCCACGGCGCCAAGCACATTTGCTCCGGAGCGAAACGAGTGCTTGAAGTCCCGGTCAATGAATGGCAGGCCGCTCGCCGCGTGCGCGCGTTGAAAATGGCGGCGCATCTGCGCAAAGGCACGCGGCGCGGCGTCCTGAAACGAGAAGATGGACTGCTTCTCGTCGCCGACCGCAAAAATGGTACGTTGCATGCGGCGTGCCCCTTCGCCGGCAAAAAACTCTTCCGTCAGAAGACGGATGATCTCCCATTGCCTGGTGCTGGTGTCCTGCGCCTCGTCAACCAGAACATGGTCAATGCCCTGGTCAAGCTTGTAATGCACCCAGGCAGCCCGCTTCTCGCTGAGTAGGTCGAGCGTCTTGTCGATCAGATCGTCGTAATCGAGAAGCCCGCGCCGATCCTTCGTCTGCTGGTAGCGCGAGATCACGGCATCGGCGATGCTGATGAGTGCGGCCGTGCGGTCCCAGCACACAATGGCCTTGCGCCGCTCGATGAGGGGCAGGAGCCGTCCCTGTTCTCGGCAGAAGCAATCGGCGATTCCGGAATCGATGCTTTCAACTCTGCGGCTGACGACCCGATCTCGCGGCGTGAGCTTATGGGTGAGAAAAACTTTAAGGTAGATATTCGTTCGTTCCGATCCGGCAGCTTGCAGCGCGGCGGTGAGCCGTTGTGCGTGTTCGCTGTCGGTCACCGAACCCTGGGCCAGCGTTTTTGCGAGCCGCGTCCATTGCGCACTCGGCATCAGCGGACCTTCCGTGATTTCCTTTTCGACCTGCTCGATAGCGTCATCAGGGTCAAGGCCAAGGGTCCCGCACAGCGACGCAATGGCAGCCTGTACGCTGCCGGTTCGAAGGACCCATGCATGGACGATGTTGCGCTTGCGGATGGCCTCGTTCACCACTTCCTTGAACGTCTGATCGGCGGCGGCGGCCACCGCGGCGGCAAGCGCGCGACCGAGCGCACTGTCCGGCATCTGCGCCGCCTCCAACAGCACGCCGAGGCTGATCTCGTTGAGGAGTTGCGCCTGGCCGGTCTCGTCGAGCACGTCAAAACGCGCTGCGACATTCGCCTCGAATGGAAACTGCTGCAGTAATCGGGTGCAGAAGGCATGGATGGTCTGCACTTTGAGCCCGCCGGGAGTTTCCAGCGATAGCGCGAACAGCCGCCGCGCCCGCGCGCGGCGTTCGCGATCCTGCGGCAAGCCCGAAAGCCCGGTAATTGCGCCGTCAAGCTCGCAGTCATCGAGCGTCGTCCAGCGCCGCAGCTCATCGAACACGCGGTTGGCCATATTGGCGGCGGCCGCCTTGGTAAAGGTGATGCAAAGGATTTTCGACGGCTCGACGCCTTCGAGGAGAAGCCTTATCACCCGCTGCGCCAGCACATGCGTCTTGCCCGATCCGGCATTGGCGGCAACCCAGGCGGAAACCGCCGGATCCGATGTCTCGGCCTGCACGCGCAGGAGGTCGGCGGGAATGACGCGGCCGACCATCTTTGGTTGGACCATGCTCATTCGTCGGCTGCCTCCTCTTCGATGCCGACCGACCATTCCTTGACCCGGGCCAGGTGATCGTAGGTGCCGTATCGGTTCTTCCACATCGACAGTACGAGCGGAAAATACGGCTGGGCTTCGTCTTCGAAGCGCCGGATCAGTTCTTTAAGCTTGGCCAGAGCGCAGTCGGCATGCAAATCGGGGTTGCCGTCCGTGAAATTGATGGTCTTGTTCTCGCCGGCGGGATTGGTGCCCCTGAGCGCGACGTAGGTCAGTTCGCCAACCGAGGCGCCGGCGGGAAAGCCGCAAAAGCCGCCGCCGCGCAGGATTGCGGCTTCGAGCGTGAGCTGCGGCGAAACGCCAGTGCGCACTTGCGGCTCCGTCGGTACCTGCCCGGTCTTGTAGTCGAGGATGGCGTACTGACCGTCAGCGCGCTGTTCGATGCGGTCGGCCCGCGCGCGCAGCGTGAATACCCGATCATCGAGAGGAATTTCGATCCTGCCGGAGATCTCGGCGGCGATGAGAGTGAGCTGTTGCCGGCGCTCTATTTCCCATCCCGCGAACCAGCAGGCGATGCGCTGAAAACGCGGCCACCAGAATGCGCGCGCTTCCGGATAATCCTCGAGCGCCGCAAAATGCTTCCTGCCGATGTCGATCAGCGCGGCTGCGGTATCGGTGGGCAGGCCGGCGGCAAATGTGCGGGTGAATTCGCCCAGCGCAGCGTGAATGACAACGCCGCGATCGGCGGCGCCCGGCGGCATGTCGACGGGATCGAGCGCGCGCAACTTGAGAACGTGTTTGGCATAGATGGTGTAAGGGTCGCGCAGCCAGCTCTCGATCTCGGTGACGGAGAGCGAGTTGGGGCGGGCGGCACGCGGCGGCCGCGGCGCCGGCTTTTCGATGCGCTCGATCCTCTGCGGCGCATCCAGCATGCGCGCCCAGGACACATATTTCCCGCCGTTCGAACGCGCTCGTTCCCATTGCGCCTGCCCCGCCACGGCAGCAAGCCGCTGGACGAAGCGCGAGACGACGGTCGGCGCGCCGCCGAGCCGCGCAGGATAGGCGAGAATGACTTCCGCGGCGCCGAGGGCCTGCGCAAAGTCGTGAGCGGAGAGAGAGATCCGCCGCTCCGGCAGATCAAGCCCGAGCGCCTGGCGCATGGGACGGCTGAGCCACGGATCGGAGCGCACTTGCGGCGGCCATACGCCCTCGACCAGGCTTCCCAGGATGACGCGATCGAAGCTTTGCAGCCGCGCTTCGAGCGGACCGAAGATGCGAACTAGTGCACCGGCGGCTTGCGGTCGACGCACCACCCGGTCGGCAATCGCCAGTTCGAACAATTCGCAGTAATCGGCCGGCAGCACCGGAAGATCGACATCGCTGCCGAGGCTGGCAATTTCATCGAATGCTTCGAAGAGTTTTGCACCGTCATGGCCGCCGAACGCGGCCGCTTCGCCGGTTTCCGACGCGCTCAACGCGCCAAGCACCGCATGATGACGGTTGGCAAGCTCTGCAAATGACTGTTGCTCCTCGGCGAGATTTTCAAGCGGCGCGAGCGCCAGGGCAAGCTGCTCTACCAGCTTGCCGGCGCGATCGAGCTGCGCGTCGCTGACGTGCGTGCGCGGCTCGGAGGGGTGCAGCTCCGAAGCTTCTTTGCGGCGCAGTTTGCCGAGTTCGTCCCGGAATACCCGCATCGCATGCGACAGCCCGGCGCTGCCGCGACGCGGCCGAGTGCCGCGCAGCAGCGCGATCTCCAGAGCTGCGACAGCCGCAGCGAGGCTGCTTTCAGGAGCGCCCAACCGGGTCAAAGGATGTTTCAGCAATCCGAGCAACTCAACCGGCGCAAGACCACCGAGAGCCACTTGCGCGGCAAGGCAGGCAAACCGACCGGCGGAGGTTTCGGCAAGCGGATCGCCGCCGGAATCATCGACCGTGATATCCCAGCGACCAAGCGCGGCAGTAACGCGGCGCGCCAGCGCTCGATCCGGAGTGATCAGGGCCGCTGCCTTGTCTTGCTCTACGGCCTCGCGCAATGCGACGGCGATTGCCAATGCCTCTTCTTCGGCACTGGCGGCCTCGATGATCGACAGCGTGGCGAAAGCTTGTTCAAACCCTTGCCGCGCAAGCTTCTCCCATTGGTCGGTAAGGGAAGCGGGCCGCATGGCTTCCGAACAAAGGCGCTCGCGTCCATGCGCAGCCGGCTCGCCGAGCATGACCACATCGCTGCGGTCTATGCCGATCCTTTGCAGCAGCGTTTGCAGGGCGAATTGCGGGTGGCTCACGGCAGGTGCGGTAAGCTCGCGGCCGGCGCCGTCGCGCTGACCGGGGATGAGCTGCCAGGATTTATCATCGAGCGTGGTATCGAGCCCGGGGAGGACGACCGCGCCGTGCGGAAGCTTCGCGATGGCAGCGAGCAATTGTGCGGTCGCAGGCATCGATCCCGTCGACCCCGCGGCAATCACCGGCCCATCGGCGCGCGCGTGGAGGCGGGCGGCTTCCGCTTTTATAAGCGCATCGCGCCGGGCAGCCGCCTCGATCGCGCGGCGCTCGGCGAGAATGTTGGGCCAGCTCTCGCGCGCGATCTTGAGGAATTCAAGGGTGAGCTGCCAATACCGGTCGAAATTATCGGGCACCAGGTCGTCGAGCCGCTCCCATGGCACTTCCCGTGTCGTCATGTCATCCATCAGGCGCGCGAGATCATCGGCGAGCGCGAGTGCCGATGCGGGAGTGCCGGCGACAAGCGGGGCGGCGCCCCTCTCCTGCGGCGCAATCCGTGTCGCCCATTGCAAAACAAGGCGCGCGAGCAACAATCGCCGTTCCAGTCCATCGAGAGCCGGATCAAGAGCGAGCGCTTTCTCCGCAAGACTCCCGGTTGCAGCTTGCGCAAATGCGATCTCGTCCTCGTCGATGTCACCAAGCGCGATGATGCGCGGCAGGATTGCCGCATCGGATTCGATCACGTCGAGAAAGATCTCGCGTGCGAGGCGACAGGCGCGACGGGTCGGCAGATAAAGTGTTGCTGCTGCCAGCGTGAGCGGGTCACGTCCCGCGGGAAAACCCGGCACCAGTCGTCCCTCGATAAGGGCACGAATAAGCGTCGGGAGAAACGGTGCCGAGGGCGGAATCGTGAAAACGCGGGAGCGGGCCATGCGCAATAATGTCGGGGGAGCCGCTGTTAGCAGAGGGCTAGTGTCCCGGTTCCGACGTTCGTATCACTTTGCAGCACGCTCGCAAACGAACGTCGGAACCAAAGGGACACTAGCACACTCTATGATTGCTAGTGTGGCTTGGATTTGACGTTCCTACAAATGACTCGCGGCCATGCTGGCAGGAACGTCAAATCCACCACACTAGGCGGCGCCGGCCAGCATCGCAGTTTCGGCAGCCTTCACCGCTTCCGGAGTGCCAACGTGCATCCACACCCCTTCGAGGGGAACTCCGCAAAGGCGGCCGGCAAGCGCTGCCCGGTCGAACAACGGCGACATGGAGGACGGTCCGCTCGGAACGCCGGAAAAGAATTCGCGCGTGAGGATTGCCGCTCCTGCATAAACGAAAGGCGCAAGTTCGCCCTCGCGCCGGCGCGTCAGCCGGCCGTCGCCTGCCATGGTGAAATCGCCCGCCCCGGCATAGCCGATACTGGAGGCGGTCGCTGCGACCAGCAGTAGAGCATCCATGTGACGGGGATCGAAGGCTTCGGCGAGCGCCGCAAGATTGGGCTTTGCTTCGTCAATCCAGATCGTATCCGAGTTGACGTGGAAGAAGGGATCATGCCCCAGCTGCGGGAACGCCTTGATCACCCCGCCGGCGGTGCCGAGAAGCTCATCGCGTTCATCCGATATCACGATCCGAGGCCGCTGTCGCTGCGCGAGATGACGTTCGATCTGATCGGCAAGGTGATGGACGTTCACCACAGCGCGCTCGACCCCCTGCCCGGCGAGCCGATCGAGCGCGTAATCAAGGAGCGCCTTTCCGCAGACCTGAACCAGCGGCTTGGGCACACGTTCATTGAATGCGCGCATGCGTGTGCCGAGACCGGCAGCGAGGACCATTGCGCATCTGGGCCCAGCCGCAATTTTGGAGGATTCAGCCATGCACGAGCCCCTACCCCCCGCTCACCCGCGCCTCAAACCGTGCTCAACGACGGCACGTGGGCAATATACCACGCGTTGAGCGATTCGAGCGCAGGATGCGCCAGCGAACGCTGCAAATAACGCCATATGCGCGGCATGTGGCGCAGATATTGCGGCTTGCCGTCGCGCATGTCGAGCCGCGCGAAGATGCCGAGCACTTTGCTGGCCCGCTGGGCGGCGAGCGTCACATAAATCTTGATGAAGCGCGAGGGGTCGAAATCGGGATCACCCTTCCGCCGTCCTTTGACGTAACGGCCGAGCAGCGCAAGCTCGGTCTGTTCCGTCACGTCAACGCGGGCGTCCTGCAGCAGTGAGGCGAGGTCGTAGGCAGCGGGTCCCATGACTGCATCCTGAAAGTCAATGACACCGAGGCGACCTATATCGCTCCGCCGCGGCAGCCAGAGCAGGTTGGGCGAGTGAAAATCGCGCAGCACCCAAGTGGGCGGCGCGTCGATCGCCGGCTGCAGCAGTTCGCGCCACAGAGAACGGAAGGATTCCCGCTCGTTGTCCGGCATCGGGGCATTGAGGCGCGGCAGGTACCAATCAAGCAGCAGCTCGGCCTCAATCAAAAAGGCGTTGAGGTCGTAATAAGGAATGCGATGATCGAGTTGCGGCGCAACTGGCAGCACATCGGGCAACCGTTGGCTGTGCAGGGAAAGCAGCACATCAACGGCTGTTTCGTAGCGTTCTTGGATCGGCGCGGGCGGATCGGAACTCACCACGCCCTCGTCGCCGAGATCCTCGAGTATCAACAAACCTTGGTCGAGATCGGCCTCGTAGATTTGCGGAGCCGAGAAGCCGTATTTGCGCAGGCCGTTGGCCATGGCGACGAACGGCATGACATTGTCGGCAAGGTGCGCGATGAGATTATAGGGCTTACCGTCTCGCACGGGCGGGCCATCCGAGCGCCGCGGCGAATTCATCAGAATGACTTGCTTGTCGCCGAGCGCGAGGCGCTCGTAAACGCGGGTCGAAGCGTCTCCCTTGATGCGCGCGCGCAATGCCTCGCTGTAGCCGCTCTCGGCGATGAACTGACGCACCGCCGCCATGCGGTCGACCCGGGCTCCAAGCGAGCCATAGCCGGTCACACGCGCATGGCGAAATTCAAGCTTGAGCTTGGGCGCAAGCGTGAAGGTAACGTCGAGCCGATCGGGCGGCAGGAATCCAGCTGCCCGATCCGGCCATTCGATCAGCACCACGGCGCCCTCAGGCAGATCGTCAAATCCGAGTTCTGCCAGTTCCGCCGTCCCCGACAACCGATAGAAATCGGCATGCACAACAGGAAACTGCGGCAGTTCGTAGATCTGGACGAGCGTGAAGGTCGGGCTCGGCACCTCGATGCTGCGGTCGCCGGCAAGGTAGCGAATGAGCGCACGCGCAAACGTCGTCTTGCCGGCACCCAGATCGCCGGAGAGAGTGACGACATCGCCAGCCGCAAGCGAATTGGCGATGTCCACCGCGAGCCGATGCGTGGCATGCTCGTCGGGCAATACCACGGAGAAACTTGAGGTCCCGGCAGTGGTCAGCACCATTGCGGTACTCGCGATTGTGCAATGGGGCCATACGCCCGTGCCCCGAGCCGTTCGGAATTGGCCGTCAAGTCGCCGGCATCCTCGATCAGGCCGCCGAGCGCTCTGCGCCATGCCGGAGGGGAAAGACGCAGGTGACGGTGGTGCCCCGGCCCACGGCGGATTCGAGCGTTACCGAGCCGCCGTGCAGCTCGACAAATGAGCGCACCAGCGAGAGGCCGAGACCGGTGCCGCGATGGCGCGAGCCGAGCGAATGAGTTTCGAACCAATCGAATACCTTGTCCTGCACATCGGCCGGGATGCCCGGTCCGCGATCGGTGACGGAGAAAATCACGGCATCCTTCAGCCGCTGAGCGGCAAAAGTAACGGTTTCCCCGGCGGGCGAAAAGCTCACCGCATTGGCCAGCAGGTTGAACAGTGATTGGCGGACGCGGCGCTCGTCCGCGACGAAACTGCCGATTTCGGTCGCGGCGCGGATTTCCAGCCTGATGCCGCTCTTGACCAGGCGGTCCTGGATACCTTCTGCCGCAAACTCCATGGTCTTGCGAACATCCACGGGACCGAGATTGAGCGTCATGGCTCCGGCATCTATGGTCGCAAGGTCAAGGATATTGTTGATGATGGCAAGCAGCGCATTGGTCGAAACTGTGATGTAACCCAGATATTCCCGCTGCTTCCCGGTAAGCGGGCCGGTGACCGGATCGCCGAGGAAATGCGCAAAACCGATGATATTGGTGAGCGGCGATCGCAGCTCGTATGACACATGGTGCACGAAATCGATCTTGAGCTTGTCCGCCGTTTCCAGCGCTTCGTTGCGCTCGCGTAATGCGCGCTCGACATTGACGGTGTCGGTGACGTCCTGAAAAGTGACGAGAGTAGCGCCATCCGGCAGCGGCATGGTGGCGCAATCCACAACGTTTCCGTCAGGCCGCTCGATGCGGCCAATCACCGGCTCGCGATCATCGATCGCGGTGATCGTCGCCCGCAAGCGCCGCCAGATCGGATGATCGCCGTGCAATCCGCCCGTCGCGCTGCTCACGGTCTCGATGTGCGGACGCCCGGCAAGAATTTCGGGAGAGAGCCGCCACATGCGCACGAATACCGGATTGTAGAGTCGCAGCCGTCCGTCACTGCCAAACACGGCGACTGCTTCGGTGAGATTGTCGAGCGTCTCCCCCTGAACGCGAATTAGGGCATCGTAGCGGCGCTCCAGGTCGAGCCGTTCGGTCACATCGTCGAACAGATAGATCACTCCGCCCTCCGGATTGGGAGTGGTGACGACGCGCATGGTTCGCCCGTCAGGAAGATGCCACATGTGCTCTTTCGCCTCGACCGCACGATAGGCTTCGTGCAAGGCAGCCTTCCATTGGCGGAAGTCCTGCTCGTCGGGAATCTTGCGCGCGGCGCGCAGACGGTCGAGTACGGACGAATCGGTTGGCCCGTCATCGAGGAATTCGACGTCGAGATCCCAGAGCGAGCGATAGGCCGAATTGTAAAAGCTCAGTCGCTGATGCGATCCGAATATTGCCACCCCGGTTGCAAGCTGATCGAGGGTGCGCCGATGCGCATCGATCATGCGCTTGAGTTCGCCGCGCATGCGTTCCGCCTCGGTCGCATCGATAGCGATGCCGGAGCTGCCGCGCGGGGAAAGCGCGGTGATCACCTCGAGACTGCGACGCTCTCCGCCGATGACGGCAGCAAGCCGGCCGCGGTAGGGGGCGGCCGCCGCATGCGCGCGCACCAGCTCATTGCGGGGACCGCGGTCGAACAATTCCACGTCATGCTCGATCACCTCGGCGGCGTCTTTGGCCTCCACCGCACGGACATACGCCTGATTGACGAAGGTGAGCGCGCCGGCCTCATCGCGGTGCCACACCGGCGCGGGCAGCGATTCGATCAGCGCGCGCATCGCCGCCGCGTCGTCGAGTTGCATTTGATGGCGCTGCCTGAGCTCGGCGAGCTCATATTTCAGGCCGCTTACTTCGCGCAGGCGGAGTATCGCCCGCCCGCCCACGACCTGGCCCTCGGCCTCGATGCTCCGGCCTGCGAGCGTCGTCAGCGGCAGTGCGAAGCTCACGCCGCGAGCGCGCAAAGCATCCGCGCAGCGCTCTATCTCTGCTGCCGATTGGGCTGGAAGCCAGGTTGCGAATGCGAGCACCCGGTGCGGGGCTGCGTCACCGGTCACCAGGTCAACGTCGCCGATGATCTCCGGCTCATCCGAGGCGGCGGCCCAGACCACGAGGACTTGCGGCTCCGAGAGCAGAAGCGCATGGGCTCGATCGAGTGCCATGCGCGCGACGATTGATTGGTCACTCGCTTGCGCGGCAACCAGCGCAAGGCGCCGACGCGTGCGCACCAGCAGGACGGCGCTGAACACCGCAAAGCATAGAATTCCAAGGGTCAGCGCGAGCGTCGCGATGTCATGGCGGTCAAGCAGGAAAAGCGCCGAGAAAACAGCCTTGGCCGTCGAATTTTCGGCGCCTGGCCCCATTTGCTGGGCGGCATTGGTTTGCGACGGCGACAATAAGAGGAAGCCGGCGGCGACGCGCAATGCGCCCCGCAGCGGACGAGCCCCAAAGCCCTCCACGGTGGTCCGGATCGTCTCCGGCATCCCGCTTGCCCCAATAGCCGCATTTGCCCGCATCGCGCGATGCCGGCGTCCGGGGGGTTGAGCGGCGAGTGCCTCTACTCCCGCTCGGCCCCGAATCAAGTCACTTTAGCATGAGATCGGAGGGCGAAGGACAGTGGACAGAGGACGAAAGCAGGGCTCAGCGGGGTCAGCGGGACCCGCCTTATCGGCCTGCCAGCTTCAATCCCTTGTCGAGCGCGGCATAGCTGCGCACGGGCGCCGCCATGATGAAGCGATAGCCCTCGCCCAGGACGCGCTCGACATTGGTGGCGTCGACATGCGGATGACCCACCGGCACATTGTGCTGCTTGCAGGTGCTTACCACCTTGGCCATCCATTTCAGCACTTCGGGATGCTCATATTGGCGGGGGTAGCCAAGTTCCTGGGAAAGGTCGCCTTCACCGATCAGGATCGCCCCGATTCCCGGCACCTTCTGCAGGATTTGCGGAAGCGTCTCGATCCCGCGCATATCCTCCATCATCAGGATGACGAAAATCTCCCCCTTGGGATTGAGCGGCCACACATCGGCGCGCTGGTAGTACTCCTGCTGGGACACGCCCCAGTAGCGCACCGCCGCACCAGGCCCATCGCCGCGAATGCCGGCGGGCTCGAAATCCCGCGCGCTTTTCAAACGCGGATAGCGACAGGCGGCGACCGCGTTGTAGGCCTCCTCGACCGAAGAAATATGCGGCCACACAATTCCATAAACCCCAAGGTCAAGAGCCTGCTTGGCGTGGAATTGCGCCTTCTCGGAGCCGTTGGGCGGGATGCGCACCATCGGCGTGACGCCCGGAGCGACCGAGCCAGTTTTGGCGATTTGTCCGCGATTGAGCATGTATTGAAGGCTATCGCGCAACGCCCTTATGTCCCACGGATTGTGCTCCATCTCGAATACGATGCCGTCGTATTTGGCGGCGGCCATTGCGACGGCAGTCTCCGTATCGGCCTGGCAGAACGAGGTGAATGCTGGTTTGGCGGATTCCAAGGCACGGATCACGCCGTTGAGACGGGGTATGTCAGCCATGCTCCCTCCCGCAGCTGCGATACTGCAGCATTATGGTTCTTCCCGGCTTGGTGCGCTGCACGCGAAGATCGCGGCTCGCAGCAGAACGCAGGCAATAAATAGCCCGGCAATCGGGCGAAGGTCGAGTGACGTGGAAGAGTCCGGGCGCAGGCTGGCTAAGGCCGTGAACTCTTGGGCTGACCTTCAGACCTAGACCAGAGGCTCGCCAACATCGAGGGCGCGCTGGGTTAACCTTCTGCGAAAAACAATCCGGCAGGCGTTCTTGAATGCTCCCCATGGCCGCATGGGGTATCGACGGTAAATGCGGTATTCAAGCAGCAGTCGTTCGAGCAATCGCACAGCAGCTTCCTTTTCCGTTCCCGCAAGAGAATGCGGGAACATAGGTTGATGTTCCATTACTGCGAAGGCGTACCCCCATACTGGTCGTCGAAGGCGTAGCCGGAGCCGCGCACAGTGCGAATGGGGTCCATCCCCGCATCGACATTGA
Source organism: uncultured Alphaproteobacteria bacterium (assembly GCA_963817135.1). Taxonomy (GTDB): domain Bacteria; phylum Pseudomonadota; class Alphaproteobacteria; order Rhizobiales; family Xanthobacteraceae; genus VAZQ01. The sequence continues at coordinate 40,379 of CAWFNG010000007.1, forward strand.
GCGCGCTGCGCAACCTGCCGACATGAACATCCACCGTGCGCTCGTCGATGTAAACGTCGGGGCCCCAAACTCCATTGAGCAGCTGCTCGCGCGAGAATACGCGCCCCGGCTTTTCCATAAGGAATTCGAGCAGCCGGAATTCGGTCGGCCCCAGCCGCAGCTCGCGCGTCCCGCGCAGCACCCGCCGCTTCTCGCGGTCGAGCACGATGTCGCCGCGTGTAAGCTTGTCGGCCACCCGCTCGGGACGGGTGCGGCGCAGCAATGCGCCAACCCGAGCCATGAATTCCGGAATTGAGAACGGTTTGACAATATAGTCGTCCGCCCCGGTCGCCAGGCCGCGCACGCGTTCACTTTCCTCGCCGCGGGCGGTGAGCATGATGATAGGCAGGGCCCTGGTTTGCGTGCGCGCGCGCAGCCGGCGGCACAGTTCGATGCCGGAAGTGCCCGGCAGCATCCAGTCGAGGACCGCGAGGTCAGGCACGCGCTCACGCAATCGGGCATCCGCCTCATCCCCACGGGCAACGATCTCGACCTCGTAACCCTCGGATTCGAGGTTGTAGCGCAGTAATTCGGTCAGTGGCGCCTCGTCCTCGACGATCAAAATGCGTGCACCCATGTGCGGCAACTAGCCCTGCACCGCGGCTGTGCCGAAGCTCACGGTGTCGCGTTTTGGCCGCTGGTCCGCGATCGGATGGCCCTCGATGACGTAATGGACCGTCTCGGCGATGTTGGTGGCGTGATCGCCCATCCGTTCGAGGTTCTTTGCGCAGAACATGACATGAATGCAGAAAGTGATATTGCGCGGATCCTCCATCATGTAGGTGAGCAACTCGCGGAACAGTGAGGTACACATTGCATCGATCTGCTCATCGCCGTTCCAGACTTCGAGCGCTGCCGAAAGATCGCGCCCGCCATAGGCGTCGAGCACCTGTTTAAGCTGCGCCAGCGCCATGTTTGCCATCCGCTCGACACCGCGCATCAGTTGTGTCGGCGAAGCTTCGTCGTCGAGAACCATCACTCGTTTGGCGATGTTCTTTGCAAGGTCGCCAATCCGTTCGAGATCGCTGCAAACGCGTAGCGCGGCGACAATTTCCCGCAGATCCACGGCCATCGGCTGGCGTCGCGCGATGGTGAGGACGGCCTTCTCCTCGATCTCACGCTGCATTGTATCCAAGCTCGCATCGCCGGCGACGACGATGCTTGCCAGATCCACGTCATATCGGATGAGCGCCGCAACGGCGTCCACGACCTGCTTCTCCGCGAGGCCGCCCAACTCCGCGACCCTGCGCGCCAGCTCCTGCAGGTCGCTGTCGAATGCCTTTGCGGTATGTTGGGTGATTGTCGCGGTCATGGATCGTAGCAACTAGGACAGAACGATGACAGATGGATGACGGTTCAAGGGGCTAATCGTTCTATACAGCAATTGCGGCACTCTGGCGTGCGAGCGGAAGATGGGCGGTAAATGTCGCACCCTCGCCAGGTGCGCTCGCAATGGATAGTCGGCCGCCGTGGTGGTTGAGGATGTGTTTTACGAGTGCCAAACCCAACCCGGTGCCGCCCTCGCTGCGGCTGTGCACCGCATCCACGCGATAAAAACGCTCCGTCAGCCGCGGCAGATGCTCGGGCGCGATGCCGGGGCCATAATCGCGAACCGCCACGCTTACCTCGCTGTTGTCGGCCCCGACCGTGAGATCGACCCGCTTGCCGGATGCGCCATATTTGAGCGCGTTCTCAACCAGATTTTCGAAAACGCTGATAAGTTCGTCCCGGTCGCCGCGCACGTAGACTGCTCCGGCGCTGGTGTCCGTTTGAATTTCGACATCGCGATCGCGGGCAAGCGTCTGCATCGTGTCAGCCACTTGGCGAACGACTCCCAGCAATTCGACCTCTCCGTCTGGCCGAACATGCTCCTTAAGCTCGATGCGAGATAGTGACAGCAGATCGTCGATCAAACGAGTCATTCTCTGGGCCTGCTCGTGCATGATCTCGAGAAACCGCTCGCGCGCCATCGGATCATCCCGCGCCTTGCCCTGCAGCGTCTCAATAAACCCGAGCAGCGAGGCAAGCGGGGTGCGCAACTCGTGGCTCGCATTGGCGACGAAATCAGATCGCATTTCCTCGCTTCGGCGCAACGGCGTGACGTCATGGAAAATCATCAGAACTCCGAAGCGATCCGACGACAATGCCGCCGACTGCATGCAAGCGATATGAACTTCATACCAGCGCTCGGCCGGCACTCGGTCCGATAACTCCACGCGTTGTGGAGCACCACCGGCCGCTACTGCTCGCATTGCGGCGAGAACAGACGGCGTTCGCCACGCGAGCGAGAAAGGCTCGCCGATCCGCAGGGCCGGCGCGAGTGCGCGCGCCGCCTCGTTGCAGGCAACGACGATCTCCTGTCGATCAAGCGCCACTGCCGGATCCGGCAGGCTCTCGATGATGCGTTGCAGCTCTGCGTACCGCGTCGGTGGAATTTCTGCAGAAGCAAGGTTATCAGCTTTTACCGCTTGCTGTTTGCGCAGCAGCATTGCTGCCCCCAATGCCAGGAAGCTCACGGCCGCCAAGGTCGGGGAAACCTTGCCATAGCCAGCCAAGCCGGTGAACACTATTGCCGCCACCGCGAGCGGCCAGCGATTGTCTCGAAGCCTCCTTACTGCATCAGATTGGACAAGACGCTGCAAACGCATCGCGTAAGGCCATCAAAAGTTCTGGAATTAGCCGCTTAATCCTACCATTCGGCGGATGTCGCTTGGAGATGCACCGCCGGCGCGCAACGCGCGTAGCGCATTGGCTCCGGTTGATTTGGAAAGTTTGCGCCCCTGAGGGTCGAGAATCAGGCGATGGTGATGGTAAATCGGCGGCGGCAGATCGAGCAACGCCTGCAGCAGGCGATGCAAGCCGGTTGACCAGAACAAATCCTGCCCGCGGACCACATGGGTCACTCCTTGCGCGGCATCGTCGATGACCACTGAAAGATGGTAGCTCGTCGGCGTCTCCTTGCGGGCCAGTACCGCATCGCCCCATTTCTGCGGGAGCGCAATGAGTGAGCCGGTTTCGCCGCCCGGCCCGGTGCCGGTCTCCACAAAATTCAGCGCTCCTGCACGCGCCATGGCAGCCGTCATGTTAAGCCGCAGTACATGGCTCTCGCCCGATTGCATGCGCCGCTCGCGCTCAGCGACCGACAATGCCCCGGCGTTGCAGGGATAGAGCGGCGAACCGTCGGGATCGCGCGGCCAGCTACCCTCTTCTCTCTCGCGCGCGCTCACCCGGCGAGCAATTTCACTGCGGCTCTCGAAGCTCGGATAGACCAGTCCCAATGCGTCGAGGCGGGCCAGTGCCGCACGGTATTCGTCAAAATGGCCGCTTTGGCGGCGGACCGGCTCCTCCCATTGCAGTCCCAGCCAGGCCAGATCCTCGTAGATCGCTTCTTCGTATCGCGGCCGGCAGCGCGCTGCGTCGATATCCTCGATGCGCAGCAGGAAGCGACCGCACGCCACCCGTGCCATGTCAGAATTGATGAGCGCCGACAGCGCGTGACCAAGATGCAGATAGCCATTCGGGCTTGGTGCGAAGCGGAACACGGATCTCGGCATGACTCGCATTACGTTACTGCTCTTGTTGCGAGCATGGCTGGCTTGATATCACTGCCGGCGCAAATGGCCTCTCACTTTCTCCACAACGAAGCTGATCTCGATGCGGCAGTAGCACTGCTGGGCAATGCCGACGCGCGCTTGACTGAAATTGTTGCGATTGCGGGCCCCCCCAAGCTGCGCCGGCGACCTGCTGGCTTTCCCGGACTGTGCGCGATCATCTGCTCGCAGCAGCTTTCAACCGCCAGTGCAGCGGCGATCTGGGGGCGACTTGCCAGTGCCTTTGAGCCATTTCACCACGACGCAATTCGGCACGCACGCAATGACAAGCTCGCTCGAATTGGACTTTCCCGGCCGAAGATCAAAGCCATCAAGGCGATCGGCACGGCAATTGCGAAAGGCGATATCGATCTCGATGCGCTTACCCTGCTCGACGCCGACGATGCCCATGCCGTGCTTACGGGTCTGCACGGCATCGGCCCCTGGACGGCTGACATTTATTTGCTGTTCTGCCTCGGCCATGCCGATGCCTGGCCCGCCGGCGATCTTGCCTTGCAAGAGGCAGCGCGGCTTGCTTTCGGCTTAAAGCGGCGGCCGTCCGCTAAAGAGATGGTCGAGCTCGCTGAGCAATGGCGGCCATGGCGCGGAGTCGCCGCGCATGTGTTGTGGAATTACTATCGCGTTCGCAAGCGGCGCGACGCAACGCCTCTGACCATGCGCAATCAGGCAAAGAGCAATGGCCGCTGAACTCAATGGCCCGCGACTCGAGCCGCGTTCCGGCCCGGCGCGCGCGCTGGTGGTGTTTCTGCACGGGTACGGCGCCGACGGGAATGACCTGATCGAGATCGGGCGTGCCTGGCAAGTGCTATTGCCGCATGCCGCCTTTGTATCGCCGCATGCGCCGGAACCCTGCGGACAGGCCCCGGTAGGCAGGCAATGGTTCCCGCTGACCTTCCGCGATCCCAACGAGCGCTGGCTCGGGTGTAACAAAGCGGCGCCGGTACTGGAGAATTTTCTCAGCGCTGAACTCAAGCGGCGCAATCTTCCGGCTTCGGCACTCTCGCTGGTGGGATTCAGCCAGGGCACAATGCTCGCGCTGCATGTCGGTCTTCGGCGCGCCGTCGCGCCTTTTGCGATTGTCGGATATTCCGGCTTGTTCGTAACTCCCCCCGACGCCAATCCCGATACCTTTGCCGCTGAGATCAAATCGCGCCCGCCGGTGCTACTGATCCACGGCGATCAGGATGACCTCATCCCGGCGCAGGCGTTGTTTCTTGCTGCCAGCGGTCTTGCTTCCCTCGGCATTCCGGTCGAATGGCACCTCTCGCACGGGATCGGCCATGGCATCGACCAGGAAGGCTTGCGTCACGGTGGGGAGTTTCTGGCTCGTCGGTTGCCTCTAGCAGCCTGAAGGCCATATTGAACTGGATCGCAGCGCCAACACCCCGCTTGGATGCGCTTGCAGTTTATCGATTAAGTCCCGGAGCGGGCTTCACAATCCCGACCGGCTGTCCTATAGACTGGGGCCGTTGGCTGGGAAAGGAGGAGACAGGAGTTGAACGTGCACGTCTCGCCCACGGGATTTCCGGCCCTCGTGCTCAACGCCGATTTCCGGCCGCTTAGCTATTATCCGCTGTCGCTGTGGTCGTGGCAGGACGCCATCAAGGCGGTATTTCTGGAGCGGGTAAATATCGTTGCCGAATACGAGCGCGCGGTGCGCAGCCCGAGCCGGCAGATGCAGCTTCCCAGCGTCGTATCGCTCAAGACCTTCGTTAAACCGGCCACCCAACCCGCCTTCACCCGTTTTAACGTATTTCTGCGGGACAAGTTCTGCTGCCAGTACTGCGGCTCACGCGATGACCTTACCTTCGATCACTTGTTGCCGCGCTCCCGCGGCGGACACACCACTTGGATCAATGTCATCGCCGCATGTTCCTGTTGCAATCTCAAGAAGGGCAACATGACGATGGATGAGGCCGGCATGCGGCCCTCGCAGATGCCGTTTCAGCCCACGGTTCATCATCTTCACCGCAACGGCCGCCTATTCCCTCCCAATTATTTGCATCAAAGCTGGCTCGATTATCTCTATTGGGACACCGAGCTCGATCCCTGATCGGATTATCCACTCTACCCCGGCCGGTTACGGCGTTTCCGCCATTCCGCTGCCGCCGCCCACGCAGCTATGGCTGCGAGCAGTAACGAAATCAGCGCGTTGTAGCCGGCAAGCGAAAACCCGAGAAAGCGCCACGGCGCCTCGTCGCAACGCACTACATTGATGGATTGCAGTTGCTCTACAAGTTCGCGCCCAGTCCGGATCTCGCTGAGCGAGCCGGAACATTCCTGCGGTCCCGCCCACAGTTTCCATTCGATGCCGGAATGATAAGCGCCGAGCGCCGCGTTCCACAGCATTCCGACGGCGATTGCGATCAGCGCGGCAAGCAGCACCTTGCGGGAAGCGCCGGCCTGGTCGCCGATTGCCACCATGACGGCAAGCGGCACCGCGAAATAGTAGGCATAGCGCTGCTCGAGACATAGCGGGCAGGGCTTCAGGCCCATTCCGTATTGAAAGATCCAAGCCCCTGCGATCGCAGCGGCTCCGGTCACGGCAATGGCAATCGCCGCCGAGGCGACCGGCCTCGACGTTATCATGCTGCTCGTTTGAACAGGCATGCGCGCCGTGCTCCCTATTAGCCCGGATGGAGCCAAAGGGTCGGCGCATAGCGCCGCCCGATGACAGGCTCCGCGCAATCCGGGAATCATCTGCGCATGGGACCCCGGATTTCGCTACAGTCGATCATATATTGTTACCAACTGCGGATTTAACAGGGGATTGCATCCGGCGGGCTCAAGCCTCACTGCTTTGGTTTTGCAGAGAAATGCGCCCGCAGCTATAGATTGCTTGCAAGCCGGTGTGGCGGAATTGGTAGACGCGCGCGACTCAAAATCGCGTTCCGCAAGGAGTGTGGGTTCGATTCCCTCCACCGGCACCAATTTTGATTTCGCGGCGATGTGCTCCATTCTCATTGGAGAAGCCAAGATTGGAAGTGCCGGCTGCATTCGAGGTCGCCAAGCACACCTTGCTTTCCGGTGGACTTATCCTGGCAATCGGCACGCTGACCGGCTTATTGGCTCAGAAGGTCAAGATTCCCGACGTCGCAGTCTTTCTACTCGTCGGCATGCTGATCGGTCCGGAGACGCTGGGCCTGATAAACATCAGGGCCGATTCCGCATTGAACCAGGTCATTCTTCTGTTCGGCGCCAGTTACATCCTGTTCAATGGCGGGGCTTCTCTGCGCTTCGAGATACTGAAACAGGTTTGGATTACCATTGTCGTGCTCGCGACCGTCGGCGTAGTAATCACCGCCGCCCTCACCGGCATCGCCGCATATTACATCCTCGGTGTTCCATTGATCGTGGCGCTGCTCCTCGGGGCCACACTCGCCTCGACCGACCCGGCAACGCTGGTTCCGATTTTTCAACAGGTCAAAATTCGCGATCGCGTAGCCCAAACCGTCGTGAGCGAATTGGCATTCAACGACGCGACGGGGGCAATCACCACATTCGGCGTGCTGGCGGTGGCGATGGGGACCGGCGAGTTCTCTTTGGCATCATCGCTGTTTGATCTGCTCAAGCAATTGATGATCGGGATCGTGGCCGGCGGCGCTCTCGGATATTTGGCTGCGCTGCTCATCGCGCACGAGCGATGGGCATTCCTCGCCGAATACGCCCCCGTAGTGACGGTGGCGGCCATCATCGGCGCCTATTTCGCTGCCGACGGTTTGCAGGCCAGCGGATTCACCGCAGTTTTTGTCTTTGGCATCGCGCTCGGAAACCAGAACTCTTTCGGCTTCAAGATGAAGGCAGGCGAGGCGCAGAGACTCGAAGAATTCGTGATGACCACCGCATTCATCATACGGTTGTTCATTTTTATCCCGCTCGGTGCCCAGGTCGATTTTGGACTAATGGGCAAATATTTGGCCGGCGGAATCGCTGTGGTTGCCATTTTCGTGCTGATCGCCCGGCCGGTGACGGTTTTCCTATGTGCCCTGCCCGATCGGCATGCGCGCTGGGACCTGAATGAACTGCTCTTCATGTGTTGGACCCGCGAAACCGGCGTCATTCCGGCCGCATTGGCCGGCCTGCTGCTTGGCATGAAGGCCCCCGATGCCCAGATGATTGCCTCTGTCACCTTCATTGCCGTTCTCATGACCATCTTGATACAGGCACCGACGACAAAATGGCTGGCCGGCAAGCTCAATCTTCTGGACTCACCTTCCGACGCGCATTGACGCTGGGCGGGCGTCGCATGTAAAATCCTCACACCCAAGTTTTCGGTCTGCCTTGCCAAGCTACCGTTTTCGGCCGCTCTCAAGTCATTCCCTAAAACTCGGATCTACTGGTCGCGTGCGAGCCAAGGTGCGTGACCGTCTACATGAGCACAATGCAAGGAGACCAATATGGCAACAGGAACGGTAAAGTGGTTCAACCCGACAAAGGGATACGGATTCATTGCGCCGCAAGGCGGCGGTAAGGATGTCTTTGTTCACATTTCCGCCGTCGAGCGCGCAGGATTGACCTCCCTTAATGAGGGGCAGAAGGTCCAATATGAAGTCGTGAGCAATCGCGGCAAGGAATCGGCAGAGAACCTTAAGGTCGGCTAACCAGTCAGCCTGACGCCATATCAAAATTGAAGGTGCCCGCCAGTGCTTGAGCTGGCGGGCATTTTTTTGCGCGGCGAAAGCGGACCCCCACCTGCGGTAGACCGGCAAGTCAACCCCTTTCTCTTCACCAGAGCGGCGGAAGACCGCCTTGATAAATGGGTAGCGTGTCAGAGGACGCGCGATGAAAATGTGCATGGCTGAAGAGCAGTGCGCCGCCAATAAAGCCGATGCAGAGCACGAATATCACTGCCAATCTCGATGCAGCATGAACAATAGGGTGAGTCATGAATGCTCTCCTTCTTTGTTGATCGCGGAAAAAGAGGACGGAGCTCGCCGTCAGGCGGGGGCAAATCAATAAGACGGCGGAGCGGGGGGTGCCGAATCGATTGCACCCTAGGGGACGAGACATAAGTCTCCGCAGGGATTGCGCAAATCACGTTATTGTGCAGTGCAATATTGCGGACGCGGTTCGCAATTTCCGCAGGGCTCGTGCCACAATTCGGCAGTCAAAAAGACGCCAATGATGACACCGCCCCCCGCCTTGTCAGCTTGCTCCAGACACGCAGGCGAGCGTGCGTGCGCTGAACACCGCCAGGATTTGCTTCGGGGCTCGGAGTTATTTCAGAGCGACGCTGACCGACGTCCAGTTCGCCTGGACCGAAGAGCCGAGGCTGTTGACCGTCGAGATAATGGCGAGCGCAATCCCGGCGGCAAGTATTGCATATTCGATCGACGTAGCGCCTGCTTCATTGCGCAGGAATGCGGCAAGCCGGTGCATGGTGCGCCTCGCATATTTTTTACGAGGCTACTCCTACGGCGCCAAAAAACCACCGCGCTGTGACAGCGCGGTTAAAGAAGGCTTAGCAGTATTGTGAAGAGTTGCACGCGTTCACGCACGAGCCGTGACTACGGCTTCGAGATCGACTGATTTGCCTTGGCAGCGGTGCGACGATCCGGATCGGATCGGCGGTCTCGGTTCGCGCGTCTCTCGCCGACCGAATGCCGCTCCTGCTCGGAGCGTGTGTCGGCGCCGCTACGCCGATCGTTGCCGGATCGTCTGCCGAGACGGGATCGCCGTTCGCCCTGATCCATGACGTATCTCCAAGGTTGGCAGCATCGCACCCCTCCGTGAACAACCGGTAAAGTTGCCCCCTCGCGGGCTGACCCGTCTTGCGCGTTGCGCAGCGCGGAATTCCTCTCGCGTGCCAGACTCTTGTCACAAACGGCATTTATTGAGCCACCTCGTGTCGGGGGAGAGCACGATGGAAATGTATGAAGTACAACATTGCCCGCATGGCCGCTGGGATCGGCAACAGTCGCGAATCGTGGCGGCAAGGGATGAGGAAGAAGCCGCATATAAGGTGACGGGGGAACGGCTCAAGAAAGACGGCGATCGGAGAAAGGCCCGCCTGCGGGTTGTGCGGCTGGGCAACGGCAGCCCGCCGCCAACCGTGTTCTACGCCGCGTAAGGGGCTAGCAAGGTTTGCCCCGTCCGGTTGCTGGGGCTAGCGCGCTCGGGTAGGCTTTGGTTGCATTCTGCCACCGAGGCCCATCATGAATGTCGCCACCGCCGTCCGACTCGATCTCGTCCCGCTGTCCAAACACATCGGCGCTGAACTGCGGGGGATCGATTTGCGCGCTCCGCTCGACCCCGAATTGCGCCGGCAGATTTATCGGGCATGGCTCGACCATTCTGTGCTGGTGTTTCGCAGTCAAAGCCTGACGCAAGACGACCTGCTGCGCGTGACCGGATATTTCGGCGAGATCGGCCCGCTTACTCGGCCGGTCAAGTTCCGCCCCAAAGGCTATGACCGGCTGCACCCCAACATCATGATGATCTCCAACATCCGGGAAAACGGCGAGACCATCGGCGCGCTTCCCGATGGCGAGATGCATTTCCACCACGATCAGATCCATGCGGAAGTGCCGCACAATGCGACGCTGCTCTATTCTGTCGAAGTACCGAGCTACGGCGGCGATACCTTGTTCGCGAGCGGCTATGGCGCCTACGATACGCTGGATCCCGCGATCAAGTCGAAACTCGCCGGCCGCCGCGCCTTCCATCACTACAATTACGGCACGACTACGCGCGGCGGTACGCAGGGGACCGAGGCATTCAGCGAATCGGTCCACCCCGTGTTCCGCACGCATGACGAGACCGGACGCAAGGCGATTTACGTCAATCGCCTAATGACCACGCGAATCGAGGGCTTGCCTCCGGCCGAGAGCGACGCGCTTCTTGCGGCGCTGTTCGATCATTCCGAGAAGCCGGAATTCGTCTATCGACACGTCTGGCGGGTCGGCGACCTCATTATTTGGGATAACCGTTGCTCCATGCATGCGCGCGACGACTTCCCCTCCGACCAGCGCCGGCTCATGCTGCGCACCACGGTACAAGGGACGCAGAAGCCGCACTGACTGGTGTCTTTCGGCAGGATACTATCGGCGTTCGCGTCGAATTGTATTGCGTCGATTGGCGCAATACACTGCGCTATTCCGCAGTGCGCGCTGGTGCAGCCGTGATACCAGAGCCAGTTTTCAATTGCCGCTGATACTGCGCAGCTTCTGGATCAGATCGGGGGCGCGCGCTTGCAGCGCGTTCCATTCGACCTCATAAGCGGTCTGCAGATATTTGTCGTTCTCCTGCGCCGAGAACTTCACCTTCGTTACCCTGTTTCCGATCTCTTTCCATTCCCGCACGTTTTCATCGTCGAAATGCTTCACCATCCTCGGCTCGAACTCGGCCGTCAGCGCGATCAGCTGATTGCGGGTCGCTTCGGGCAATGCTTTCCATTTATCGAAATTCATCAAGGCCACCACATTGCTAGGCCAGAAGAACGGCAGATCGATCACATATTTGACCGACTCCAGCCAGCCGCGCTTGAGCGGCCCTGTGACCGGCCAGCCGAAGCCGTCCACCACCCCGGAACTCAGTGCGGTGTAGACCTCGGGGGCGTTGATGGTGATCGCGGTCATGCCGAGTTCGTGCATGAACTTGTCGTAAAGAACCCCAGAGCGCATTTTGAGGCCGCGCAGGTCGGCTAGCGTCTTCGGCTCTTTCTTGGTCCAGAGATAGAACGGCGAGACCTGCAGGCGACCGAGATAGCGCGCATTGATCTTGTTTGCGTGCTCGTCGACCATAAAGTCGTAAAACCCGCTCTTGCGTTCCTCGCTTGGGGTGAGCTTGGACAGCACGAATGCCTGCGAGGCCGGGATCTGGTCCTGATAGTCGCCGCTCGGCACGAAAATCAAATCAATGACGCCGGTGCGAAGCGCCTCCACCTGCTGGAAGCGGCCGATCACCTCGGGGCCGCCGACGTAGTTCACTCTGAGCTGGGAGCCAAGCTTCGCATTGACTTCCGCGACCCAGACATTCGCCATGGCAAGAACGGGATCGTTCTTGGGAATGAACGAAATCGCGCGCATCATTTCTGCGGCGATGCCGACGTGCGCGCACGTAAGCTCCAGAGGAAGAGTCAGGACGAATGGGAGAACGAATTTAGCAAGACGCATTTGCGGACCTACCCTACGCAGGACGAGAACCGCAGAATTAGGCAGCCGTTTATCCGTGCGTCAAGCCAGGCGCTGCACGCGATCGGGCGGCAAGCCGGATGATTTCGCGAACGGGCGGCGCTTTGCTGTCCATGATCGCGCTTTCCAGCGCCTGCGCCGCCGCTGCATCGTACAGGATGGAGACGTTTGTCCGAAACTTACGGCGTAAGGCGGCGGCATCGACAGGCGCCAGCGCGACGCGCCGCCTGATCACTTCGCCATCGCTGCGCTCAATCGTAAGCACCCCGTCAAAGCCGGAACCGAGTGCTGCGTCCTTCTCGCAGGCAATGCGTGCGGCAAATTGTTGCAAATCGGCGCGCCGCAAACTTTCGGGCCGCAACGTCGCAAGGTCGACCTTGCCGTCGCACAGCGCTGCAGCCAGCATGAATGGCAGGCTGGCGATCGCCTCGAGATCGTTGCGGGGGCCAAGTTTGGCGGCACGCGGCTCGCAGACGATCGGCAGTGCCCAGGGCGCAAGCGCGCAGCGTATCGCGGCGATCTGCTCGGCGCGTGCGCGGCCTTCGCTCCGCAGCGCGAGAGCGACATCAATGAACGGCTGGATGACGTGCGCACAGGGATAGGACTTTGGCTGCGCGCCGGCTCCCAGCCAGCGAGCGCCTAGCCCTTCGCACAGTGAGGCAAGGTCCCGGCCGGAATCGCCGCCGAGGAACGCGCCATAGAGACCGGCAGCATGGTCGAACGCGTGGTGCGCTCCGCGGAATTCAACCTTTGCAAGCTCGGCAGCAACGATGCCGCCGTGCGCTGCCCATCCTGCATGCAGCCATTTCGACCATGCTCCGTCGGCAAGGAATGCAAACAAGCCGCTGCTCATGCTGGAAGCGAGCCCCAGCGCATCGGCCATTGCATTGGCATCGAGGCGCAGAAGATAGCCGGCGCTGCCGGCGGCGGCGATCGGGCCGACAATGCCGGTCGCGTGGAAACCGCGGGCGTGAAAACCGCGCCCTGCCACCTTGCCCACGCGCGCGGCGATTTCGTAGCCGAGGACGATCGCCGTCGATAATTCCGAGAACGGCGCGTCAATCTGTTCCGCGACGCCGAGCGCGGCAGGGATAACGACGCTGCCGGGATGGACTACGCTATCGGGAAAGGTGTCATCGAAGTCACGCGCATGGGCAAGGGTGCCATGAACCAGCGCAGCGACCTCTGTTGGAACGACTGCGCCATCGACGATCAGCGTCGCCACTCCATCACCATGGCGGTAACGTTTTGCAAATTGCAGGACACTGCGGCAGACCGGCTCCTCGCCGGCAGCGGAAATAAGACCCAGCGTATCGAGAATGCGCAGGCGCGCGAGCCGGTGTTGCTCGGCTGGAATTTCGGCATCCCGCAGCGTGCTGGCCCAACCAGCAAGCGTCTCAAGTGGAGTCATACCCCCTCACCAGGCTTGCTGCAGGAGCGCAAGGACCTCCTGTTGCGACACCGGTCCCGGCAAATTCGCCATCATGTAATCGGACATGGTCTCGCTCGCGATCTCGGCAAGCTCGCCATCTTGTACGCCGACTTCGCGCAGGCGCTGCGGCAGCGGCAAACGAGCCACCAGCTCCGCCATGAGATCGGCTGCCGAGGCTCCGAAACGATGCGCCTGCCGGGCGGAGCCGCCGCTCGCCAGGGCATCGCATACCAGGCTTTGCTCATCGCCGGTGGCCGGCAGAAGGAGCCGCATGGCCGGGGCAAGCAGGATGGCGTGCGCGATGCCATGCTGCAGCCCATGGCGGCCCCCCACTATGTGTCCAATGGCGTGGACCAGCGAGGCCATGGCATTTATTGCGGCCATGCTCGCCATCGCGGCGGCGATCTGGCAGGCGGCGCGCGCATCGAGATCGTGGGGTCTTGCGATCGAGTTCGGCAAGGCGGCGCTAACGAGCCGCAACGCGTGCAAGGCAAGCGCAGTCGATAAGGGGTGGCGCTTGCCGGAATAGACTGCCTCGATCGCGCGCGCGACCGCCGTCATGCCGGTCGCCGCAGTGAGATGCGCATCGGCATAGATCGCCATTTCCGGATCGAGCATTGTGACCTGCGGCACCAGGGCGCCATCCCAGAACAGCAGTTTTTTGCGGGTGCGCGGATCGCGGCACGCCGCCGTCGGCATCACATCGGAGCCCGAGCCGGCGGTGGTCGGCACGGCGATATGGCGGATCAACGGACCGGGAAGGGCCATGCACAGCATCTTCCCCCCAGGTTCGTACCTGATGGCGTGCTGCGCCAGTTTCCCGTTGCTGGCGAGAACCATGGCGATGACCTTGGCCGCATCGATTGCCGATCCGCCTCCCACGGAGACCAGCAGATCCGCCTTTGATTGATGCACTCTGGCGACGCCGCGTTCGACCGTCTCGATGGGGGTGTGGGCGGCGACTTCGCTGAATGCCTCGACGAATGTGGCGCCCAGTCCCGCTTTGACCTTCGCCAGCATGGGTCCGCGCGCAACACTGCCCCCGCAGACGACAATGGCGCGGCTTGTGCCAAGCATCGCCGCTTCCGCGCCAAGCCGAGCGACCGCGCCGCGACCAAAGACGATCCGACCCGGCCAGTCGCCGAATTCAATGACCGGGCGCGAACTGAGACTCACTGCGCGGAGCAAGGAGCCGTTATTGCAGGACGACGACGCGAGTGCCGACTTTTACCCGTTTAAAGAGGTCGAGGATGTCACGATTGTGCATGCGGATGCAGCCAAACGAAACAAATCCGCCGATCGAGCTGGGAGCATTGGTGCCGTGAATGGCGTACTGGTCGACGTTGAGCAACATGGCGGCGGCACCCATGGGATTTCCCGCCGTTCCGCCGGGAATATAGTCGGGCAACCAGGGCTTTTCGCGCTTTACGGCTCGCGGCGGCGACCATGCCGGCGCAATATATTTGCCGCGAATCATGCCGGTACCCGACCATGCTTTGCCGGCTTTGCCGACCCCCACGGGATAGGTCAACATCTCACCATTGCCGAGGATAAGGTGGAGCTTGCGCTCCGATGTCTCCACCACAATGGTCCCTGCCTCGTACTTGGAGACATCGAACCGCGACTGCGGCGGCTTTTCTTCCGTTTCCACGGCAGTCGCTTGTTCCGTAGGCTTGGCGACTTCGGCTGCCTCCGGGGGCTTGGCGACTTCGGCTGCCTCCGGCTGCTTGGCGACTTCGACTGCGGCCAGCTGATCCAACAGCTCAGCCAGCCCCGGCTCCTGTGCCCGCACTGCTCCAAATGAACTCGCTATTGCAATGGCGGCCCAGGCCGCAAACAGGGATCGAAATGCGGTTCGCATGGCGAGCTCCAAGGGCGCCCGGTAAGGACCGGTTGCCAATCCGTACATCGGTGAAAATCGGCGATTGTCGATGCCAGCACAATGGCCATAACGGGCGAAATCGCGAATTGATGCGCGATGTTGCACAAGTGCCACGTTCGATGCACAGCCTTGCCCCTTGGCTTAGCGTGAAAAAACCCCGCGGAAGCGGGGTTTTGACTCATGGCACTCGGCCTTCCCTGCGCTTCGGCCTCGCCCCCGAATGAGGCTCAACAACGTTTCACTCCGGCTTGAGCTTGGCATTCTCGATCACCTTGCGCCATTTGGGCTCATCGGCCTTGATGCGGGCTTCCAGCTCCTGCGGTGTCCCGACGATGGATTTCGAAATATTGCCGATCGAGGAAATTCTTTTTGATTTCCGGATCGGCGAAAACCTTGCTCAGCTCGCTATCGATTTTTGTAACCACGTCGTCAGGCATGCCGGGCGGGCCAAACAGGCCGAACCAGGACACCGCCTCGTAGCCCGGAAGTCCGCTCTCGGCCACAGTCGGCACTTCCGGCAACAGCGCCATACGCCGGGCGGCACCGACGGCAATGAGATTGACCTTGCCCGCCTTCCATTGCGGCACCGCGCTGCCGACGCTGATGAACATCATCTGGATGTGACCGGCGACCACGTCGGTGAGCGCCGGCGTTGCTCCCTTGTAGTGCACGGCTTGCAGCTTCACTCCGGCCACGGACTGGAACAGCTCCATATTGAGGTGGCCGCTCGAGCCTATGCCGAAGGTGCCGTAGTTGATCTCGCCCGGCTTCTGTTTCGCCAGGGCCACGAGCTCGGCGACGTTGCGCACGGGAAGCGCCGGGTGAACGATCAACGCATGATTGATGCTGACCAGGCCGGAGATCGGGGAAAAGCCGTTGACGGGATCGTAGGGCAGCTTGGGATAGAGAGACGGATTGACCACGAAGGTGGTTTCCGGGCCGATGAACAAGGTGTAGCCATCCGGCGCGGCCTTGGTCACGTATTCCGCCGCGATCTGGTTGTTGGCGCCTGGCCTGTTCTCCACCACGACCTGTTGGCCCCAGGCGTCGCCAAAGCGCTGTGCCAGCATGCGTCCGAGCGCATCGGTCACTCCACCCGGCGAAGCGGGTACCACAATGATGATGGGCTTGACCGGGTAACTGCTCTCTTGGGCGCCTGCGGAAAGAACGCAGCAGCCGCCGAGCAGCAATGAGAAAAATACCGCGCGCATTCCGCCAATCTCCTCCCTTATAATTTTCGCTTCAGCAGGCGCTCGGCATTGCCGCAGAAAATCTTGCGCCGGTCGCTCTCGGCAATGTCGAGTTCGCGGATGCGGTCGATGGTGGGTCCGATGGGACCGAGCGGCGTGTCGGTGGCGAACACCACGTGATCGCTGCCGAAGAATTCAAGCCCGCAGCGCACCGCATGCGCGCCGCCGCCGAACAGCGCAGTATCGCCATAGAAGTCGTGCAGATAATCGAGATGCGGCCGCTTCAGCGAGGACAGTATTTTGGAATAGTCCTCGTCCAGCGTACGGCTCCCCAATACGGCCAGTCCCGGGCCGATGCGGCCGTCATAAAATGGAATCATGCCGCCGAGATGGTGGGTGATGATCTTGAGACCGGGATAGCGATCGAGCAGTCCCCACAGCACCAGGCGGACCATGGCCACCGACGTGTCGTAGGGCCAGCCGAAACACCACCACATTTCGAAGCGCGACTTTTGCTCGGCCGCATAATCCGGCATGCTGGCGGTACGGGCGGGATGCAACCAGATGGGCGCGTCGAGTTCTGCCATGGCGGCAAAGAACGGCTCATATTCGGCATTGTCCAGGGGGCGGCCCTTTACATTGGTGAAGATCTGCACGCCGGCGGCGCGGAGTTCGGTCACGGCGCGGCGCGCTTCCTTTATTGAGCCTGCGACATTGGTGAGCGATACCGCGGCGACAAACGTGGGAAATCGAGCCGAATGGCGCGCGCACAATTCCGCCATTGCATCGTTGCCAATGCGCGCAAGGTTGAGGCCGGCCTCGCCCTCTACCAGATCCTCGATCGGCGGATTGGGCAGCGAGATGATTTCGCGATAATCGCCGAACTGATCCATTTCCCGGAAGCGCTCGTCGAGGTCGAACAGCTTTTTCACGCCGCGCAGCCGCGCGCCGATATTTCCCAGCCGCGGCGCGATCCGGTTCATCTCGGCAAAGAACCTGTCCGGGAAGATGTGACAGTAAATGTCGACGATGGTCTCGTTGGCCATGGGCGTCACCTTGCGATTGACGCATTATGCCCGGTCTTGCGCTTCCTTGTCGCGGGGCTTTCGCCTTGTTCGCGCGTCTGTTCCGCCTCGTTCTGAAGGAGGGCGCCGGCAATGTTGGGTGCGCCCGTCTCGAAGAAGGAGGCGGCCACCCGATCTCGGGTTCACCCGAGATCGGCACCAAAGCTGCGGTGGCGGCCTCATGGGTTCGAGACGCGTCGCAGCGCGCGACATCGTACAAGATGGAACCGCAGTGGCGCTGCGACGCTCTTCAGACCATGAGGCCGGGAAGGGCCGCGGGTCCTGATCGTTGGGTTCGTTTTGACAAAAAGCTGCGGTCTGGTTTTGGACCTGCTTGGGTTCGTTTTGGCAAAATGGCCGGCTCAGCTTGGCTTCGTTCTGGCAGATTTGCGCTGGCTGCCGGGGCAGTAGGCGCAGTCGCGCGGCAGCGAAAGCGCGCATGGCGAATTTGCGCCGCGAGCGCACGCGCCCCTCGTAGCGGTCGATGGCGGCAAGGCGACGAATGGACTCGCACGTTGCAGCTTCCAGGAGTGGAAGGCGCGCCTCGCGCACACGCCTGAGGTCGATTTCGGCGGCCGCGACATGCAGGGCAAGTTCGCGCAAATGCGGCGCGGCGCTTGATCCGGCAATCGCCAGCGCCAGCGTTGCAATCGCCTGGCGGCAATCAGGGTCGCTTGCAACCGGCAACGACAAGCCGTGGCGCCGCGCATTCCGCGCCGCGCTCATTTTGCCCGCTATGGTCCTCGGCCCCGTGCTCTTTTGTGCGTTGGCGCGATTGGCGGCGAGCCGTGCCGCACCGATCATACGACCGCCTCGCTTGACTGCTTGGCTATGTTCAAGCTTTCCGAACTCCGACTCGGACCAGGCTTTTTCCGTGGTGGTGCGAACGTTCCCTATGGCGCCGGTTGCCAGCGGCAAAATCCAGGGAGATCCCGGATTGAGCAAGCGCTCAATCCGGGCTACGAAATAAATTAAGTTGAGCATGAGGAAATCAGTGAGGCAGTACCATTCACGAATGCCGTCGCGACGGGCGGTCGTCAGGGCTGCGGCGGTGTTGGCGACCGGCATCGTCGCTCCCGCCATCCTGCGCAGCCGCGCGGCGCTCGCCGCCTATCCCGACCGTCCGGTCAAGATCGTGGTCGCCAATTCCCCCGGAGGACCGTCGGATATTGTCGCGCGTCTCATCGCCGCGTCGTTGCAGCAGGCAACCGGCGGATCATTCGTCGTGGAGAACAAAGGCGGCGCCGGCGGTAATATCGGCATGGGCGCCGCCGCGCGCGCGGATGCGGACGGCTACACGCTCCTGATCAGCACCAGCGCTTACGCCGTCAATCCCGGACTCTACAACAGTCTTCCCTACGATCCCTTCAAGGATTTTGTCGCAATCGCCGAACTGGTCACGACCCCGAATGTATTCGCGGTCAAGCCGGAACTAGGCGCCAAGTCGATGCAGGACCTGGTAACGCTCGCCAGGGCCAACCCCGACAAATTCAATGTTTCCACGCCACCCATCGGCACCACGCCTTATCTCGCAATCGAACTCCTTAAGGTGCGCGAAGGCTTGTCGCAGATGCCCATCCTCGTCTTCGCGGGCGGCGGCGAGGCCTTGCAGGCGCTCCTTGGCAACACAGTGCAGCTCAGCGTCGGGACGCTCGCGCCCGCGCATCCGCATCTCAAGGCGGGTACGATTGTCGCATTGGCAACGACCGGCGCCACGCGCTGGCATGACTTGCCTGCGGTACCGACCATGGCGGAAGCGGGCTTCAAGGATTTTCTGCTGGAGACCTATGTGGCGCTGCTGGCGCCGGCCATGACCCCGCCGGAGATCGTTGCCCAGCTGGAAAAGGAGACCCTGGCAATCCTCAACCGAAGCGACATTCGCGACAAGTTCGTCCAGTCCGGGTTTCAGGTCGAAGCAAAACCCGGCAAGGCGCACATGGAACGCGTCGCCCGCGAAGTGCCGATGTTCCGGGATCTTATCGCTCGCGCCGGCATCAAGAAGCTTTAGCCCGGCAATAACACAAGGGTGAAAAGCATGAGCAGCACGGAACATTATCTCAGGATGGCTCTCGACCTTGCCCGGCAAAATGCCGAGCGTGGCGGCCGGCCGTTTGCTGCGGTCATTGTCAAGGATGGAAAAGTGGTCGCCAGCGCCGTCAACAGCGTCGTGGCAACCGGCGATCCCACGGCGCACGCTGAAACCGAAGCCATCCGTGGCGCCGCCAAGACGCTCAAATCCGATCAGCTCGACGGCTGCGTCATGTATGCGAGCGGTCATCCCTGTCCGATGTGTCTTGCCGCGATGTATGTCAGCGGCATCCAGCAGGGGTTCTATGCCTATTCGCTTGAAGATGTGCCGGACGGACTCTCCCGCGGCGGCATGATGTACGAGCAGTTTCGCAAACCGATACCCGAACAAAGCATCAGGCTCGAGCATCATCCCCTGCCGGGCGATGGCGAGTCCGTCTACGCGGTTTGGCAGCGGGTCGCCCGTCGGACGGACAGATCGATTCCATGAATACGCTCAGGTCTGCGCCGTAATTAACGCCGCTTCGATCCGCTCTCCGCGGTTTTGCGCAGCTTGCCCTTCGCCTTGAGGAGCCGATCGTAGTCGCTCTTGGTGCGTTTCGCGTAAGCCATGGCAAACGATGCGAGTGCATCGTCCATGGCCTCCCCCTTGCCCATATACCCGGCGATCGCCGCAGGCTCCGCCGAGCGCGCATGGGCGCGCGCGAGCGTGCGGCCGCACAGGCGCGCGTAATGGATGAGGGCGCGCTCCTCCACAAGCTCTGCGACCGATCCCAGATGCCGGTTCTTGAGCTGGCGCACGTAGAGATACCGGTCCGACGTGCGGTCTTCGGTCCAGCCGAGGAAAACATCGCTTGCCGCCTGCATCATGCGCTGGCCCTCGACAACTCGCTGGCCGGGATGTCCTTTGCAATGCGGTCCGAGACGTTCAAGCACCGAGCGCCCCGCTTCTTTTATCTGCAGGAACAGCGGCACCCCGTCTGCGCTCATGAACAGGCCGATCGCGCAGAACGTACCGACGCTGCCCACGCCGACAACCTTGAAAGCGACATCCTCTAGTCGATAGCGCGTCACCAGCGCGAGGTGCTCCGGCGACAACCGTTTCTCGTAGCGGGAGAACACGCGCTCGGCATTGACACGGTGCCGCACGTCCGCCTTGCCAAAATGGTAGATGAACGGCGGCCGATCCTGGATCTTCGCCTCCTTGCCCTTCACCAGGTGCGGAAAGTTGTCGTCCTGCTCAAGCCGTCCGGCCATCCTGGCGACCAGCGCCTGCAATCGGCGCCGCAAAGCGCGGTCTTCGATGTGCGCGATTTCCCGCGCAAGTTCGACCTTGTCGTGGAAGATTTCCAGCGGCGAGAGTTTGGCGAGCGCATGCATCTTGCTGCGATAAGCCGCCACGGTCGCGGCAGCGATGGTTCGGGCCTGCTTGTTCGAAAACGTGGCGGCCAGCGCTGCGACCGCAACGCTGGCCGCCAGCCGCTTGAGGTCGATGGTGAAATCGACACCAGGCAGCGTCTCATCGAAATCGTTGATATCGAATATGATGTTGTCTTCCGGCGTCGCAAACGAGCCGAAGTTCATCAGATGGCAATCGCCGCAGGCCTGTACCGGGATGCCGGCGATGGGCTGATGCGCCAGGTCTTCGGCCATGACGGCGGCGGCCCCGCGCAGGAACGCGAATGGGCTTGTCAGCATGCGCTGATAGCGGACCGGCACCAGCTGGGGGATCCGCTTGCGGTCGCTGGCAGCGAGGATTGCCACGGGGTCGCGATCGGCCGGACCGCGCAGATCCGCGTGCTTTTCCCGGGGGGTCTTTTTTCGCAGCGCAACCCCGTGCGCGTAGCGTTCGGCCAGCGTTCCGGACGGATGCAGGATGATCGCCATTCTCCTTCACCAGCGTGGGCTCAAGAGCCAATATTGCGTATCGGCGCCTAATCTCGAATAAATGTTGTGCGCTCGATATTGCCGAGCAATCAAGCGGGCAGTAGCCCAATGATTAGACGGGTACGTGGACGACAAGCCGGATCGGGCGCAGTCAGGCAAGGCAATGCGCGGTTGTTCGCCGGCATCATTCTTGTGGCTTGTCTGTTCGGTTTCTATGTCTACAAGCATTGGAATACGCCGCCGCCGCCAGCCATCCTTGGCAAGGCGTGGGTCATCGACGGCGACACAATCAGCATATCGGACACTCACATTCGGCTGGAAGGCATCGATGCGCCCGAATCGGATCAAACATGTACCGACGCCAAAGGAAAGGCATGGCCTTGCGGAAAAGCGGCCGCCGGTGAACTCAGGGCGCACATCCGCGGGCATGAGCTGACCTGCCAGCGCAGGGCTTTCGACAAATACAAGCGTGTCCTCGCAGTGTGCACCCTCCCCGACGGCTCCGATATAAACGCATGGATGGTGCAGCAAGGTTGGGCCCTGGCATATGGCTTTGCAAATACCTATGAGTCCGAAGAGGCAGAAGCGAAAGCCGCCAAGCGCGGGATCTGGGCGGGAACTTTTGTGTCTCCATCGCAGTGGCGGCAAGGTCAAAATGAATGATGCAGAAGAGACCACTGCACTGCGGTTTCGTATCTTGCGCCCAGTCACGCCGCGGCGGCTGATTTTCCGATTGCCGCATTGACGCGCGGCATGACCTCTTCCGCCATCAGCTGCATGGAGCGTTTGTTGAGCGCGGGCTCGACCCAGTCCATTCCGGCATAGACCAGTTCGCCGAAATCGCCGGTCTCCTCGCGCAGCGCCAGGATGCGATCGACCACCTTGTTCACGCTGCCGTGGATCACGCAGTGGTCCATGACCCAGTCGTGGGTGATCTCCTCGTCGAGCTGATCCTTGTACGCCTTGAAAACATAGAGCCGGTTGCCGCGTTTCATCTTGGCGCGCATCTGCTGGTAATAGAATGCATAAGGGCTTTTCGGGTCGTCGCGGCCGTAGCGCGCGGCGACCTTGTCGTCGTCATGAACGAAGATCGCCCGCGCCACGCGCCAATCCGCCACATCCGGTTTCTCCCCGACCTGTGCCCTGCCCTTTGCGTAGTTTTCCCAGTGCGACTTGAGATGCTGGGAAAGCAGGAAATTGGCCGAAAGCGGGTGAAAATCCCGTCTTCCCATCAGCACCACGCCGGGCGAGAACGGGGCGACCACGGTGCCGACGATCTCCGGCCGCGGCTTCTGGTAGGGCTTGCCCATTGTGCCGACGCCAAGGTCAAGCGTCATTGTGCGGGCGGTGGACACCTTGAAGCGATTGTCGGGAAAGTCGATGTTGTAGGGAGCGTCGCGTTGCCAGATTTCCAGGATCACGTCGATCGCCTCGGCGAACATCCTGTTGCGATCCTCGTCGAGGATGCCGAGCGCCTCGGCATCAGAGGTGAGCGCGCCGGGACTGACCCCGAAGATGAAGCGGCCCTCCGCCATGTGGTCGAACATCGCCGCGTGTACGGCGATCAAAACGGGATGCATGTGCGAGAGATTGGAGGTGCCGGTCGCGAGCTTGATGCGCCTGGTCAGCGGAATCAGCGAGGCATGAAACATCATGCTGTTGGTGATGTTCTCGCAAGCGTCGGTGAGATGCTCGCCCATGAACGCGTCGTAAAATCCGAGCTGGTCGGCAAGAATGATCGCCTCGCGGTCCTCCTTGAGCGTTTCCGCCCAATTGCGGTGCATGGGATGCACCGGCATGGTGAAATAACCCAATCGCATTCCTGCTCTCCGGTCATCGCCGGCCTGCGGCGACCAAATCGGAACGAGGCTGTTGTGGCCTAGCTCGGCCGCATGAACAAGGGGTTACAACTCCTGTAGCCCGCATGGAGCCGACGGGCCGGCGCAAAGCGCCGCCCGATGACAGGCTCCGCGCAATGCAGGACGGCCTTCCCGGATTACGCTGCGCTCCATCCGGGCTACGCACTTCCCGTTTGACGCTGTCGGTGCCGGCTACTACGCACACGCAGCCATGCGTGCGAAAGCAAACCTGAAACTTATCTGCACTTGTGCGGCATCGGACGGCGTTCCGCGGCGCTCGCTCTATGTCGCGCTTGTGGTCGGTACCGCGCTCAATCTGATCAACCAGGGGGATGCCATTTTCGGCGCGGCATCGATCAACTGGCTCAAACTCGCCCTGACCTATGTGGTGCCATACGTCGTGTGCACCTATGGCGCCGTATCCACGCAATGGAAGCAGCTTGACAAAAGAGCCACCGGAGAAAAAAGGCCATGGCCATCGTGAAGGAGAAGACCAAGATCATTCGTAGCGCCGGGACGGAAATCGAGGAGACCTGGAACGTGAAGCGTGGCTGATTCCCGCACGCGAGAAGCGCCGGCACGCAGCCTTGCCTTAGCGCTCGGTTTGGTCGCGCTGATTACGCCGCTTGCTGTGCATCTCTTCCTGCCGGCGATTCCGGCAGTAAAGCTTGCACTCTCGCTTTCCGACGCCACCGCGCAGCTCACCTTCAGCGTTGCCTTGTTCACGATGGCCTTTGCCACTTTGGCATATGGCAGCCTCTCAGACCGTTTCGGACGGCGTCCGGTATTGCTGTCCGGGCTGCTGCTATTTCTATTTGGCAGCGCGATATCGGCGCTGGCGCAGACGGCGTCCATCCTTGCACTTGGGCGCGTCGTGCAGGCAATAGGTGCGGGCTGCGCAATGACGCTGGTGCGAACCATCGCCCGCGATATTTATCGCGCAGAGCATCTCGTGCGTGCGATCGCTTACCTGACCATGTTCTACACACTCGGTCCGATGATCGCGCCACTCCTTGGCGGAGTGTTGATCGATACCTTCGGCTGGCGCAGCGTGTTCGGCCTTGCGCTGGTCAGCGGCGGCGCGATTCTCATTGTTGCTTACGCGCTCATTCCCGAAACCCACCCGCATGCCTCTGGGAAAGCAAGCGAAGCCGCGCTTCTGCGCGGCTATCTCGACCTGCTCCGAAAACCGCAATTCGTCGGCTATGTCCTGCAAAGCGGGTTCAGCACGGCGGCGTTCATGACTCTCGCAACCGCATCCGCAACCCTGATGACCGAGCTGCTGCATCGACCGGCAAGCGAGTTCGGCCTTTATTTTCTGCTGTTTCCGCTCGGCCTCTTTTTCGGAAACCTGGTAGCCAGTCGCATCAGCAGCCGTGTGTCGAATGAAGCGATGGTGCTTGCCGGCTCGCTGTTGGCATTGAGCGCGGTCATGCTGCAGGCATTGCTGTTCCTGATCGGGCAGGCAACGCCCGGCACCTTCTTCTTTCCCGGCTTCTTCCTCACCTTCTCGCAAGGCATTGCGCTGCCCTATGCTCAAGTTGGAGCCATGGCGGTAATCCCGCGCCTGGCTGGCACCGCGGCCGGACTCGGGGTGTTCATGCAAAATTTCGGCGGCGCTGCATTTGCACAGGCCTACGGTTTCGTCGCCGATGGCTCGCCGTCGCCCATGATCGTCGTCATGTCATGCGCGGCGGTGTTGTGCCTCATCGCTGGTGCAGTCCCTTTCCTCGTCCGCGCAGCGCGCAGGGGTTGGTGGTGAGTGCGGCTCGCGCCTCAACCCGCCGCAAGCGGCGCGCGGCGATCATCGGCGGCTCCATGTCGGGCCTGTTCACGGCGGCATTCCTGCGGCAGGTCGGCTGGGAGGCGGATGTCTATGAGCGCTCGAAAGTCGAGCTGGTCGGCCGCGGCGCCGGCATCACCACCCATCCGGAACTGATCGAAGCGCTGCAGGCGAGCGGCGCCGGCACCTCCGATCTTGGGATCACGGTGGACAAGCGCATCACGCTCGATAAGAGCGGGCGCGTTATCGGCGAGAAGGTGTTGCCGCAGATTCTGAACTTCCTGGGATCGGCTGCAGCGGCTTCTCCGCGCGACCATCGACGATGCGCACTACCATCTCGGCCACGCCTTCGATCGGGTCGAGCAGGACGGCAGCGGGGTTCTTGTGCATTTCGCCGGCGGCCGGCGCGAGCGCGCCGACCTCCTGGTGGGCGCCGACGGAATCCGCTCCGGCGTGCGCGGGCAGGTTGCGCCGGCAATCGAGCCGGTTTATTCCGGCTACTACATCTGGCGCGGCGCGCCGAAGGAGGCCGATCTCGAACCGCGGACCCGCAGCAGCATCTGCCCATATTTTGCGTTCTATCTGCCCGAGCGGCAGCAGGTCATCGGTTATCCCATTGCCGGGCTCGACAATGACCTGCGGCCCGGTCATCGCCGCTATAATTTCATCTGGTACCGGGTCGCCGACGCGCGCGAACTCCAAGACATGTGCGTCGACGCCACCGGCCATCAACACGAGCATTCCGTGCCGCCGCCGCTCATTCGCAGCGACCTGATCGCGCGCATGCGCGCGGACGCCGCAGCGATCATGCCGCCGCAATTTCTCGATTGCCTCAACAAGATGCAGCCGTTCTTTACGCCGATCTACGATTTCTCCACCCCGCATCTGGTGTTCGGACGCGTGGCGCTGGTCGGCGATGCGGCGTCCTCGGCGCGCCCGCATATGGGCTTTGGCATGGCGAAGGCGGGCGGCGACGCGCAGGAATTGGCGCAGGCGCTGGGCAGTCATGACAATATCGATGACGGGCTTGCCGCCTATGACCGCATTCGCCAGCCGATCGGCGAGCGCATTGTGCTGCACGGACGCAAGCTCGGCACCCATCTCGGCGTCAACCTGCAGACCGAGGAGGAGCGGGCGATGTGGAAGCTCTTGCAGGATTACCGCGCCATGATGGACCGGATCGCGGTCCCTGATTTTCTAGTGCGGTGAATTTGAAGTTCCTATCATTACTGGCCGCAAGCTCGTATAGGAACTTCAAATTCAAAACCCGCACTAGAATCCATAATGTTGCTAGTGGTCCTTACATTCCGAAGTTCGCACCTGAACGTGCCGCGAGCACTGGCGAACTTCGGAATCGGACCACTGGCCGCCACGCCATGAACGCCGACCTGCCGCGCCCCGATCATGCGCGCAACATGCGCCTGATCGGCCATTGCGATCAGGGTGGCAGGCCTGACGGCGTGCAGGTCATGGTGCACCGCGGCCATGCCTATGTCGGCCACATGTTCTCCAAAGGCTTCAGCGTCATCGACGTCAGCGACGTAAGGCGGCCGCGCGCCGTGAATTATCTCCCGGCGCCGCCCGGCACCTGGAACATCCACTTGCAGACGCACGACGATCTCCTCCTCGTGATCAATGCCAAGGACATGTTTGCGGCCGCGGAGTTCGCGGACGAGAAGGCCTATTACAAGAGCCAAATCGGCAAGACGGTCGGCACGGCGCAGCGAAAGAGCAGCATGCGCGACTGGACCGCGGGACTTGCGGTCTACGACATTGCAAAGCCGCAGACGCCGCGGCGCATCGGTTTCATGCCGGTCGAAGGCGGCGGCATTCACCGCATCTGGTACACCGGCGGGCGCTGGGCCTATGTGTCCGTGCTGCTCGACGGCTTCACCGATTATATTTTCATGACTGTCGATATGAGCGATCCGGCAAGCCCGCGCGCCGCCGGACGCTTCTGGATCCCCGGCATGAATGCGGAAGCCGGCGAGACCCCTGCATGGCCCGTCACCAGCCGCTACGGCCTGCACCACGCAATCGTGGACGGCGACACCGCCTACGCCGCGTGGCGCGATGCCGGCATGCTGATGCTCGACGTTAGCGACCGGGCGCATCCCAGGCTGATCGCGCATCGCAACTGGTCGCCGCCTTTCGGCGGCGGCACCCACAATTGCCTGCCGCTTAATGATCGCAATCTCATCATTGTGCTCGATGAAGCCGTGCTCGACCATCAGGAAGACGGGCTCAAGCTCATCTGGGTGTTTGATAACCGGGCAAAAGACAACCCGGTCAGCATCTCCACCTTGCCGACGCCGGCGGACGCAGACTATGCCGGAAAGGGCGGCCATTTCGGGCCGCATAATCTGCATGAGAACCGTCCGGGCAGTTTTGTCAGCTCGGAACTGATCTTCGCGACTTATCAGAACGCGGGGGTGCGGGTGTTCGACATCCGCGATCCATTCCGCCCGAGAGAAGTGGGCGCGCTGGTACCGCCCGTGCCCGCGCGCATGATGGATCACCGGCCGAACCGGGCACGCGTGATCCAGTGCGCCGATGTGTTCGTCGATGCTGCCGGCCTGATCTACAGCACGGACTATAACGGCGGGCTGTACATCATGGAGTTCGACGGCTGAAAGGGAATTACGCACACTCGGTCGGGAGGTTGCACATTGCTCACCATAAAACGCATAGCCGATGCAGATCCGCTCGAATTCGAAGTGATTGTCCGCGACGGCGGCAGCGAGACCAGGCATCACGTCACACTCGGGCGCGCGATGCATCAGCGGCTTACAGTTGGCGAGCACACGGCCGAACACTGCATCGACGCGGTATTTCGGTTTTTGCTCGATCGCGAGTTGAAAGAGGCGATCCTGCGCCGGTTCGATGTGGGGGTCGTTGCACGCTACTTCCCCGAATTTGAACGAGAACTGCCGCGCTATCTGTCAGGCAAGAGGGCGAAGTGAGTATTCGCGATTCCCAGCCAGCCTGAATTTGTTGTTGCAGTCTCGGCGTAGCTCAGTAGCTGCGGGCGTGACGGCGAGCGAGACCACGGAGCAACTCATGCAGATCGACGGCGCATGTCACTGCGGCGCAATCACGATCGAAGGCGAGGCTGACCCGCAGAAAACGACAATCTGCCACTGCACCGATTGCCAGACCGGCTCCGGTTCGGCGTTTCGCGTGTCGGTACCGGTTGCGGGTGCAACCTTCAAAATGACGGGGACGCCTGCAACTTACCTCAAGACCACGGCGGAGAGCGGCAATGCGCGCCTCCAGGCCTTCTGTCCGCGCTGCGGCGCACCCATTTATTCGACCACGCCCGGCGAAGGACAGCAGCCCTGGTACACGGTGCGCGTCGGCATCCTGCGCCAGCGCAGCCAATTCTCCCCCTCGCGGCAAAACTGGTTTCGCTCGGCGCTGCCCTGGGTGACTCACCTCGCTTCCATCAAACAGAACGCCAAGCAAGCCTGAGCGCTGCATGGGAAATGTCGCTGCGTCCGCTAGGCAAAAACTACAAAACGAATTTGCTCAACTTCGGTCTGTAAGGACCCTAGGAACTCTATGATTTTATTGCCCTTTTGAACTCGAAGTTCGCGATCAAACTTGCCTCACACGTGCGCGAACTTCGTGTTCTGGTCACGCTACAGCAGAAATGGGCAGTCGAGGGCAGCAAAATGCGAGAAAGCGAAACCCGTGTTGGCTGGACAAGGCAGGCGCTTATGGATCACTTTTTTGTGCCGCCCAAGCGGAGCCATAGAAGTCGTTAATTTGAGTACCCGCAGCGTCACTAGAGCCGCGACGCACATCGCGGTCCGCAGGGAGGATAGATGCTGTCACCGTTGAAGGCCGCATTGGCGGTCGCTCTTGCTACGAGTACGCTCGGCGCCAGCGCCCCGGCGCCGGCGCAACAGGCAAGCGAAGTTGAGCGGCTCATTGAACGCGCCGGTGAGCTCAGGAGAGCGGGAAAGGATGCGGAAGCAATCCCGCTCGCCCAGCAGATATTGGCGATCCGAGAGAAGCAACTCGGCCCCAATCATCCGACGGTCGCCACGTGGCTGACCAATCTGGGTATTCTGTATGACAGCATCGGCCGCCACGCCGACGCGGTGCCGCTACTCGAGCGGGCGCTGAGCATTGAAGAGAGAAGGCTCGGTCGCGATCATCCCGATGTGGCGACCGACCTGAATAATCTTGCTCAGGCCTATGTGGGCAATGTCCGCTACGCGGATGCCGAGCGTTTGTATCAGCGAGCTCTGGCTATCCGCGAGAAGGTGCTCGGGCGTGATCATCCCGATGGGGCAATAACCCTTAATGGCCTGGTTTGGCTGTATACGCAGCAGGGACGTTATGCTGAAGCGATCCCGATGGGACAACGCGTTTTAGCGATCCGGGAAAAGGCATTCGGGCGCGATCATCCGGCTGTGGCGACGGCCCTGAACAACCTGGCTCCGCTCTATTCTCATCAAGGCCATCATGCGCAGGCCGAGCAATTGCATCTGCGCGCGTTAGCCATTCGGGAAAATGCGTTCGGCGACGATCACCTCGATGTGGCTTTTTCGGTCAGCAATCTTGCTGGGGAATACCATGCGCAAGGTCGCTATGCCGAGGAAGAACCGTTGCTCAAGCGGGCATTGGCTATTCGCGAGAAGGCACTCGGGCCTGATCATCCGGACGTCGCTACTTCCTTAAACAATTTGGGCGAGTTTTATCGAAACCAGGGCCGTTATGCCGAAGCCGAACCTTGCCATCAGCGCTCACTGTCAATTCGCGAACAAGTACTCGGTCGCGACCATCCCGATGTTGGAAATTCCCTTAGCAATCTCGCTCTGCTTTATCAGGAACAAGGACGCTATACTGAAGCCGTGCCCTTGTACCAGCGCTCATTATCGATCCGCGAAAACGCTCTCGGCCGCGACCATCCGAATGTCGCAACCTCGCTGGGTAACCTTGGCGCACTGTATGTGATCCAAGGCCGATACTCCGCCGCGGAGCCGCTCTATCATCGAGCATTGATCATACGTGAAAGAGCGCTCGGCTTGGAGCATCCTGACGTTGCCGAGTTGCTGAACGAGCTCGCCCATCTCTATCTCGCCCAACACCGCTACGAAGAGGCGGAGGTTTTGGAGGAACGAGCGCTGGCGCTTCGCGAGAAAATGCTCGGTCCGGAACATCCCGTGGTCGCGACGTCGCTGAACAATCTGGCTGCCGCATATCACAGCCTCAACCGCTATGCGGACGCCGAACGGCTCAACAGGCGAGCGTTGGCGATACGAGAGAAGAAGCTTGGTCTCGATCATCCGGCCCTCGCGACGTCGCTGAACAACCTGGCCTTGCTGGCTGATGAACAGGGACGCAGCGCCGAGGCGGAAGCGTTGCATGAGCGGTCATTGGCGATATCCGAAAAGGCGCTAGGCCCTAACCATCCCTTGGTTGCCCTTTCGCTGAGCAATCTGGGCCGGCTCTATACCGCACAGGGTCGTTATGCCGAAGCGGAGCCTCTTTATCAGAGATCTTTGGCAATTCGTGAAAAAACGCTCGGCCCGGATCATTCGGATGTTGCTCTTTCGCTTAATAACCTGGCGCGGCTGTATAATGAGCAGGAACGCTATGGCGAAGCTTTGGCCATCATAACGAAGGGCATTCCGCAAGGCGTCGTGACCAGAAGCATTGCATTTCCCGTGCTCGCTTCCGCGCGGGATCAGCATCTGCTCAGCCCTGAACAAGCGATGGCTTACAGCTATGAGATCGTCCAGCGCGAGTCCGCCTCTGCCGCGGCAAACGCCGTTTCCAAGCTCGCGCCGCGCTTTGCCGCCGGCACCGGCGAGCTCGCCCAGCTCGTGCGCAAGGACCAGGACTTGCTCAACGAGAAAGAAAGTCTCGACAAAGCCGTGTTGGCGTTTGTGTCCAAATCGGCGGCAGAGCGTTCTGCAGCGGCCGAGGAAGGGATTCGCAAGCGCATCGAAGGCGTCAAGGTGGAGCGCGCAAAGCTCAACGAGACGCTGAGCCAGCGCTTTCCCGACTACGTGGCTTTGTCGAGACCGCAGCCTCTCTCTCTACAGGAGACCCAACAATTGCTGGCCGCTGACGAAGCGCTGCTGGTGCTCGACATAGAGGAAAAAACGATCGTTGCCAATGCCTATGCTTGGGTGATTACGAAGACCAGCGCCGACTGGAAGGAATTAAGAATTTCGGCAACGGAGCTCGATTTGCAAGTCGAGGCTTTGCGGCAGTCGATACTCGATCCGCGGCAGCGCTTCGATTCCGAATTGGCCCATCGTATTTATGAGGCGACGTTTGGCGTATTTGCCGAAGAGTTTGCGGCAAAGAAACGACTTTCGATCGTCACGAGCGGAGCATTGACCAGCCTGCCGCCGCAGCTCCTGGTCACCAGGGAGCCGAACGGAAAAAGCCTCAAGGAGATGGACTGGCTTATTCGGTCCCATGCCGTGACGGTCCTACCGTCGGTCGCCAGCCTGAAGGTGCTGCGGGAAGGCTCGCAATCATCGTCCGCGCGCAAACCGATGATCGCGTTCGCCGATCCGGTTTTCTCGAAGGCTGCGCACAGCCAACCGCAGCAGCAAGGCATGCGCAGCCTCGCAAGCTTTTACCGCGGCAGTCAGGTTGATGTCACCGCGATCGGAGAGCTTCTTCCGCAGCTCCCGGGAACGCGCAAGGAAGTGCAGCAGATAGCGATCGAGCTCAGGGCGCAGGCAACCGACATCAAGCTCGGGTTGGATGCGAGCGAGACAGCGGTGAAGCAGGCAAAGCTCAATGAGTATCGCATCGTCTACTTCGCTACGCACGGGCTTGTTGCGGGCGATTTGGAGGCCTTTGCCAGGAGCAGGGCAGAGCCTGCGCTGGCACTTTCCATCCCGGAGAAGCCGAACGATTTCGATGATGGCCTGCTCACGGCCAGCGAGATTGCGCAGCTCAAGCTCGACGCGGACTGGGCGGTTCTATCCGCGTGCAATACCGCCGCGGAAGAAAAGCCGGGGGCGGAAGCTCTCTCTGGACTTGCCCGCGCGTTCTTCTATGCCGGCGCGCGATCCCTTCTTGTGTCACACTGGAGCGTCGACGACGACTTTGCCGCCCGGCTGATGTCCGAGACGTTTCGTGTCTTTTCGCGCAATAGCAACCTGTCCCATGCGGAGGCGCTGCGACAGGCCATGCTGGCGATGATCGATGCAGCTCGTTCGGAGGACGAAGCAAGTCCTCGTCTTTGGGCGCCGTTCGTCGTGGTGGGAGAATTGAAAAAATCGCAATAAGAACGGCAAACGAACGGTCCTGCCAAGGACGCCTGGCAATTTCGATTGCATCATCGATATGATTGAACAAATCAAACCGTGAGCGGAAAGGAGAATGCATGCCGCGCTGCTCGCTTTCTTTCGTGATCATGATTACGGCCGCGCTGGCGGCTCGGCATGCGCTTGCGGAGACCGAAGCCGCGCAGGTCATAGGCGAATGCGACAGTCTGGGTGCAAGCGATGTCGACCCCGAGCGGCCAGCATCAATCCCCGGCCTTTCACCGGATGCGATTGATGGCCTGCGAGCGGTGTCGGCGTGCGAAGCGGCGGTGGCAGTCGCGGGGGAGAACCGCCGGATCATTTTTCAACTCGGCCGGGCGTATTACGCGACGCAAATGTACGACAAGGCACGCACCCAATATGAACGTGCAGAGATGCTCGGGCACCTCGTGGCGACCAACAATCTCGGGTTTTTGTACGACCAGGGCAAAGGGGTCGCACAAGATCGGACCGAGGCTCGCCGGCTCTTCGAGAAAGCCGCAGCTGGAGGGCTGCCGCTGGCGATGCGCAATCTCGCTCGGCTTTACGAACGTGGAGAAGGAGTACCGCGCGACTACGCCGCCGCGCGGCGTTGGTTGGAGAAGGCGGCAACGGAAAACGACGTTATCGCGATGAATGATCTTGGCGTCATGTACTCACTGGGACACGGGGTCCCGATCGATATTGCCATGGCCCGGCGCTGGTACGAAAAGGCGGCCGCCTTGGGCTACTCGCAGGCCATGGATAATCTTGGGCTGATGTGCACGCGCGGGCATTGCGGAGCCAAGAGCTGGGTCGAAGCGCGCAAGTGGTTCGAAAAGGGGGTCGCACTCGGCAATTCCAATGCCATGGCTAACATGGGTGCGATCTATGTTCAGGGCGGGTATGGCCTGCCGAGGAATCTCGCCGAGGCACAGCAGTGGTGGGAGAGAGCGGCCGCAGCCGGCAACACGCGTGCCATGATTTTCCTGGGAAACCATTACAAAGAGGGCAGCGCTGGTTTTCGGGTGGACAATACGGCGGCACGCGAATGGTTCGAGAAAGCTGCCGGGTTGGGAGATGCAACAGCAATGCTCAACCTCGGCACGATGTACGAGAACGGACTTGGCGTCGCGCGCGATCTGGCGGCGGCAAAGACGTGGTACGAGAAGGCTGCTGCCGCCGGCAACGAGCAGGCAGCCACCCACCTCGCGCGGCTGCAAAGTGCTTCCGGCGCCGACAAGTAGGCGCACATCGACGCGCACCGTTCGCTCAGCAAAAACTATAAAATGAATTTGCTACCCTGCAAAGAAGCCTATCGCCAACCTCAGGCGAATTCACGCAGCGCCGGGCAGCGCCACGTAAACGCGGTCGTCGCGCACCCGGACGGTGACCGGGCGCAGCCGATATTTCGAGTCGCCGCAATGGCGGCCGGATTCGATATCGAATTCCCAGCCGTGCCACGGACATACGATATTGCGCTTGTCGGAAAAGCGCAGCCCGCGGCTCGTTTTGTCCGGCGCGAGCTCTTCCTCGACGCGAGGGATTATCTTGCCCTGACAGACGGGTCCTCCGTCATGCGGGCAATGATTTTCGTAGGCAACAAGCCGATCGCCTTGCCGGAAAATACCGAACTCGAAATCGTTCACGCGCAGCACCCGGTAGCCGCCCTCGTCGAATTCACGCAGCTCGCCAACCATGATCTCGTTCATTGCTTGACCCTGTCACTATATCGCGGGAAGCCTCCCACGCTGCTTGTTTGTTTGAGCATGATCTTTTTCCGAAAACCGGTACCCACCCCGGATCAAGTCCGGGGCAGGCTTTTTCGGGATCATTCTCTATGCTTCGCTGCGATCGCGGCGATACCACATTTGCAGATCGAAGAAGTTAAGGTCGGCGGCGCGCATGATGGCGCAAATCGCCGTCACCGCTTCGGTCGCGTTCACCGGCCGCTCGCCGAACGGAGGAAGCTCGCGCTGGCGCTCCTCCCATTTGGCGGCATAAAGGCGCACGGCCGCAGAAAATATCTTCTGCAGCGCCGCGTCGGGCACGAGATCCGGCTTGCCGCTTTGCAACGCCTTCTCGGCCGCAAGGCAGAACGGCTCGGCCGCATCGCCAGTCGCATCTGTCGTGCCGGCCGCGTCGACCACCTGGGGCAAGCTCATTCGGCGGGGACGGGAATGGGCGCCGCCGTCGCCTTCTTGCCGGATTTCGCCGCCGGCACTTCGAGATCGAACAACCGGGCGGCGTTGAGACCCAAAATGTTGCGCTTGGCCTGCTCGCTGAGGAACGGCAATCGGGTGATGCTGCTGGGGGCATCGAAATCCCAGTGCGGCCAATCGGACGCATAAAGGAGCTGCGTTTCCGCCCGCATCGCCTCCATGGTCGCCTGCGTGAGCTTCATGTTGCTGCGCTCGAGCGGCTGGCTGGTGTAGTACATTTCCTGCATGTACTCGCTCGGCCGCCGTTTGAGCAGAGGACACTCGGAGACGCGCATCATGTACTCAGAATCGAGCCGCTGCATCAGGAAGGGTACCCACGCCAATCCGCTCTCGATCCAGATCACCTTGAGCTTGGGGAAGCGCTCGGGCAGTCCGTTGAGCACCCAATTCGTCATGTGCACCATGTTGAAATGGGCAAACGAGAGCGAATGCATGCCGATGAAACGATTGAGCTGCGCAAAGGAAGGATCGCCCCAGGTGAAGCCGGCATGGAAGCCCAGCGGCTTGCCGGTTTCCTGCAGGACCGAGTAGAGCCGCATATAGGAATTGTGCCAGACCGGCTTGTGCCGGGTCGAAGTCACGGAGAACCCTACCACGCCGGGCGCATCGGCAAAGCGCTCGACGGTTTCCACCGATGCCTCGGGGTCGTTGAACGGAAGATAAAGGAGCGCCTTCTGGCGCTTGTCCTGAGGCAGGATCTTCTCGATCAGCCAGCGGTTATAGGCATTGCCCAGCGCCACTTCGGCATCGGCCTGCGGGTGCATGCCAAGGGAAAGCATGGGCGTCGGAAATACCACCATGTAGTCGATGCCCATGGCCTCCATGGCGCGCTGGCTGAGCTGCACTTGCCGGTGCAGGCCGGGCGGCGTGGGCTCGGCAAGTTGCTGCTGATGCATGATGCGGCCGGCAACGTCCTGGTAGAGCGGACCGTTGGAAGTCAAAAGGCCGGGGGGCGATCCCGTGCGTTCGCGAAAAGCCTGCGCGATATAGCGCAGAACATCGTTGTCTATGCGCTCGGTGACTTCCGACCAAAACGACGTCTCGTTGACATGGGCGTCGACGTCGACAACAAGCCAGTCCTTGAGCTTCTCCGTCATCGGCGCCGCTTTGGCGAGATAATCGCGCGTGTCGGTGCGAATGGATATCTTCTCGAGCTCGCTGATGCGCGGCGCGGTTTCGCGGATATTCATGGTTTCCACCCTGACTGCGGGGACCGGCCCGAGGCGGGCCTGGTACGTCTATTCGCGGCCACTCTATTTCGCGCGCCTGTCGCGCGCAACGACCAACGGCGCAACCCTGATGAGAATCACCTGCCGGCGGCGTAGGCCTGCATCCCGCGCGGGTTGGCGGCGGCGCGGCGGCGGCGGCCGTCGCGGGAAGCCGCGGTGAGCCGGCCTTCGCACCAGTCGGAATCGACCTCGACCAGGTGACCGCGGCGCTCAAGCTCGCTGATGGTCGCTTTCGGCAGCCGCCCCTCCACCACCAGCACGCCCGGGCGCGCCGTGCGCGGCCAGAACGAGATTGGAAAATGCTCGGAGTGCCAGGCCGGGGCATCGATCGCTTCCTGCAAATTCATTCCGGCATGGACGTGACGCATGAACAGCTGCGTGGTCCATTGGTCCTGCTGATCGCCGCCGGGGCTGCCCCAGGCGAGGTAGGGTTCGCCGTCGCGCAGAGCCAGCGTAGGCGAGAGCGTGGTGCGCGGGCGCCTTCCCGGCGCAAGCGAGGCGGGATGGCCATCCTCCAGCCAGAACATCTGCGCGCGCGTACCGAGACAGAACCCAAGTTCGGGAATGACGGGCGAGGATTGCAGCCAGCCCCCTGATGGCGTCGCCGAAATGATGTTGCCGGCCTGATCGATGATGTCGAAATGCACGGTATCGCCGATCATCTCGCCCATACGCCCGACGGTCGGCTCGCCAGCCCCCACGCCGACCGCCTGCCGCTGACCTCCGGCGCGGGCTAGCTTCACCACCGCGCCGAAACCTGCGACCGAGCCCGGCCGCAATTCGAGCGAGGCTTTATCGGTGATGAGCTTGCGCCGCGCATCGTTGTAGGCAGCCGAGAGGAGCGTCGCCATCGGGACTTCGACAAAGTCGGGGTCGCCATAGAATTTCTCGCGATCCGCATAGGCAAGCTTCGAGCATTCAACCAGCAGATGGACGAATTCCGCGCTTCCTGGATCGGCGCCGTCAAAGTCGAAGCCTTTAAGGAGGGCAAGTTGCTGCAGCATCACCGGGCCTTGCGACCATGGCCCGGGCTTGCACAGCGTGTAGCGGCCATAATCGTAGGTGAGCGGCGCTTCCATATGCGCCTGCCAGCGCGCCATGTCGTCGCCGGTGAGAACGCCGTAATGCGGCTCACCGCTGGTATCCATGACCGCTTCCCTTCGGCAGAAGCGGTCGATTGCCTCGGCGACGAAGCCTTGCGACCAGCATCTGCGCGCCGCCTCGATTTGCGCGACGCGATCACTGCCTGCGCTCTCCGCTTCGCGCAGCACCCGCGCATAGGTTTGCGCGAGCGTGGGATTGGCGAAGAGGGTGCCGGCCGGCGGTACCTCGCCAGCGGGCAGGTAAACCGCCGCCGAGCTTTGCCAGTGGTTGCGGAAGAGATCGGCAACGGTCGCAATGATCGCACTCGCGCGCTCGACCAACGGGTGGCCGTTCTGCGCATAGGCGATCGCCGGCGCGAGCACATCGCCAAGGCGCATGCTGCCGTAATCGCGCAACAGCATCATCCAGCTGTCGAACGATCCCGGCACGCAGGCGGCAAGGAGCCCGGTCCCCGGCACCATGTCGAGGCCGAGGCCGCGATAATGGGCGATGGTCGCCTTTGCCGGCGCGGTGCCCTGACCGCAGAGCACCTCGGTCTTGCCTTTGCGCACGTCGTGCAGGATGGCAGGCACTTCGCCGCCGGGCCCGTTGAGATGCGGCTCCACCACTTGCAGCGTGAAGGCAGTCGCGACCGCGGCATCGAAGGCGTTGCCGCCTTTCTCCAGCGTAGCCATGCCGACCGCGGTCGCGATCCAGTGGGTGGAGGCGACCACCCCGAAGGTCCCTTCGATTTCCGGACGCGTGGTGAATGGATTGGGATTGATATTCTTCATGCGGTCACCTGCGGAG
Source organism: uncultured Alphaproteobacteria bacterium (assembly GCA_963817135.1). Lineage (GTDB taxonomy): Bacteria > Pseudomonadota > Alphaproteobacteria > Rhizobiales > Xanthobacteraceae > VAZQ01. Next base: position 77,892 of record CAWFNG010000007.1, read on the forward strand.
CGAGCACAGCATGTAGCCCGCATGGAGCGCAAGCGTAATGCGGGGAGAGCACCCGGATTGCGCTTCGCTCCATCCGGCTACGGTTACGCGTCGACGGTTGCGAGCGAGTAGCTCAGCTTATCGAAGCTGCGCTCATGCACGTATTGATCGAGCCCCCAGCGTTTGACCTGATCGAGCACTTCGTCGAATTCGGCGCGCGGGATTGACCGGTAAACGAACCGTTCGCCGCGGCCGAACCTGCTGAAATCCCACGGGTGGTAGCTCTGGAATTCGGGAGGCACTGCGAGCTTCCACAGCGGAAGGTATTTCGCAAGATCGGCATCCATTGCCTGTTCGGCACGATCGAGCGCCTTGAGATAGCCGCGCACCACCGCGGGCTCGGCGTTCGGCGGCACCCACCACAAGGTGTGGAAGGTGTCGGAGATGACCTTGCGCAGTCCGAGTTGCTCGGCCATTGCGATCTGCGGCGGCAACAGACTTGCCGCCTCCACCTCGCCATCGAGCAGCGCTTTGAGCCGCGCGCCGAAACCGCCGGTATTCACCACCTTGATATTTTCCAGCGGCAGATATTTTTCCAACCGATAGGGCACGTTGAAATGGCTGCCCGCGCGCATGCCGACGGAGACGGGAACATCCTTCAGGTCTTCGGGCTGCCGGATTTTCGAATCCGGACGCACGAAGATGGCCCACGGCGACACCCCATAGGCGTCCGGCACAAAGCGACCCATGCCCGCAGCCGCATTGCAGATGCTGCCCCAGGCGCAGGCGCCTTGAATGACGTCGGTCTTGTCCCTGGTATAAGGCCGATCCTGCGGACGCTCGAAATAGTCGAGACCTTTCCAGCTCGATTGGGTGCCGCGGAAAGTCTTCCAATCGAATTCCACATCGAGCCCCTGCGCTGCAAAGAACCCTTCCTGCCGGGCAACGAAATCATAAAGTCCCATGCCCTTGGGTGCGACGGTCACGCGTTGCAAAGTCATTATGCTTCCTCCTTGTCGAGGCGGCTTTGTTATTGTGGCTTCCGATCTCGCGCGTCTATCCAACGAACGTTGTCATTCCGGGGCGCGGCCGCAGGCCGAGAACCCGGAATCCATACTCCCGGTCTGTGGTTATGGATTCCGGGCTCGCCACTGCGTGGCGCCCCGGAATGACGGAGTGGTTCACGAATAAGCCCGATCCCTGTGTGACAACAAGTCCGATTCTAAAATGTTACTTGAGAAAGGTACCATCCATCCGTAGTTTTTCCATAGGCTCGAAAACAAATTTCCAGGGCTCGCTAGCGGACAAACAGGAAGGGGTTGAATGCAGCGACGACGATTTCTGCTCGGCAGCTTGACGGCCTTTGCCGGCGCGTATCTGCCGCGCTTCGGCTGGGCTAATGTCCCCACTCCCTACAGCTGGGAGCTGTCGCCACCACTTAACGATCGCACCGCCTATGTCGATTGGATGGTTGCCAATCGCGGCGAGGACCCGAAATTTCTGCAGCTGCATTGGTCGCGCTACGAGGCGGCCGTACAGGCTAGCGACCTCTGGGACGATCGCACCAAGCGTGCCTTTCTGTTGCTTCCGCGCGAGGAATTCGTACTCCCGAGAAATCTCGACCGTGCCTACGATCACGCCTACCTCGACATCGGCTATGGTGTGACCATTTCCGGCCCGCATATCGTAAGCCGCATGACGTCGACATTGAACGTCATGCCGGGCGAGAAAGTCCTGGAGATCGGAACCGGGTCTGGATACCAGTCCGCCTATCTGGCCAACCTCACCGACAAGGTTTTCACCATCGAAATCATCAAGCCGTTGGCGCAGCGTACCCGCGGTGTTTATGACGGGCTGATCGCACGCGGCTACAGCGAATACACCGCGATCTCCAGCAAGAATGCCGACGGCTATTACGGCTGGGAGGAAATGGCGCCGTTCGACAAGATCATCGTGACCTGCGGCATCGATCACATTCCGCCGCCGCTCCTGCAGCAGCTCAAAGTCGGCGGCGTCATGGTCATACCGGTTGGCCCGCCCGGCGCTCAGCGCGTGCTCAAGGTGGTAAAGGAGCAGGCCCCGGACGGTGTCATCACAGTGGCGCGCTCCGATATCTATAATGGGCGCCGCGTCGTGCCGTTCGTGGCCTTCACCAAGCTCGACGGCGAGGCAATCAGGGGCACCCACAACGGTCAGCGGTAGTTGCTCGGGTGTGGCACGCGAGGCGTTCGTACAGCGCCCTCCCCTTGCGGTAGATGACCATATCGCCGTCATGGCCGGGCTTGTCCAGCACAAGGCCGGGCATGACGGAGGTTTCGCTTACCTGGATGCGATGGCTAAACCCGTGTTTTTTGAACTCGATCTGAAGCCTACGCCGGCACTCTATCTGGCCGTGGGCCTGGAGGCCGGCGCCGTCATCGCACTCCAGATTTGCATCATGCAAATCTTCTCCGTCGGCAGCTGGACGCATTTCGGTTCGTTGGTGGTGAGCCTTGCCATGCTGGGATTCGGCCTCACCAGCGCGGTCATGTGCATCGGCAAAGGCTGGTTCGATCGCCACTGGCGCGGGGTTGCCGCCGCGGCGCTTATGTTGTTCGGGCCGCTGGCGCTGGCCGCGAACATTCTGGCGCAGCAAATTCCCTTCAACGCCATCTTTCTCATCTCCGATCCCATGCAGAAATGGCGTCTGTTCGCCAATTTCATGCTGTACATGCTGCCGTTCCTTGCCGGCGCGTTGTTCCTCGGAACCGTCTTTCTTAAGGCAAACAAGATATTCGGCCGCGTCTATTTCGCCGACCTGACCGGTGCCGGACTGTGCGGACTGGCTCTTCTGATCGCGATGTATTTTTTTTCGCCGGAAAACCTCATCGTTGTGCCGCTTGTTCTGTGGCTGGTCGGCAGCCTCTCATGGTTCTCGGCGCTTGGCAGCCGACGCGGGCTGGCCTGGCTGTTCGTCATTGGCGTCGTCTGCATCGGCAGCCACTTTGCGCTGCCCGCGCTGTTCGAGATGCCGAAGCTGGTCGTGTCCGATTACAAAGGGGTCGCCTACGCGCGCAGGTTTCCCGACAGCCAGCGCGTATACGCGGATTCCTCGCCATTCGGCTATCTGGAAATTTATTCCAGCTCTTACCTGCATTTCGCTCCCGGGCTTTCCGACAATGCGGCATTCGCTCTGCCGAAAATGCCGGATAACGCCTACCTCGGCATGTATATCGACGGCGAGGGACCAACCGGCATCATCCGCGACCTGCCGGCGAGCGAGACCGTCTACTATCGTTTCCTGCCGATGATCTATCCCTACCTGATCAAACCTTCGCCCGACACTTTCGTGGTCCAGTTCGGGGGCGGCATATCGACCTCGGTCGCGCTGCGCAGCAACTCAAAAAGTGTAACCGTCGCCGAGGGAAACCCGGCGGTGCTGCGCGCATTTCGCAACGATGCGGGGCTGCGCAATTTCACCGGCGACGTGCTGCATCATCGCAAGCTGCGGGTGATCAATTACGACGGCCGGCTTTATCTCGCCCACACCCCGCAGCGTTACGACATCATCGACTTGAGCCTTGCCGATTCCGCCGGGCTGTCGAGCCCGGGCGGCTTTGCCATCGTCGAGAAGTTCTCCTACGCGCGCGAGGCAATGGTGAGCTACATGCGCGCGCTCAAGGACGGCGGCGTACTTTCGGTGACGCTGTGGAACAAGGAAGAGCCGCCGAAATCGGTGCTCAAGCTCTACGCCACCATGGCGGCGGCGGCGCGCGATGCGGAAGAAGGCGACATCGCCGGGCGTTTTTTCGTCGTCGCAAGTTACCTTTCCACGACAACGGTCCTCTACAAGCGCGGCGGCTTTCGCGCCGAAGATATCCGCACGCTGCGCGAGCACACGCGCGCCATGTCGTTCGACGAGATCTATTATCCCGGTTTCGAGTACGACCAGTCCCAGACCGCCAAGGTGTTGGAAAACTATGAACAGCAGCTGTTCTTTTCCGCCACTGCCGAGCCCGGCAGCACGGATGAAACGGCGCCTGCAACCATGCCCCCCGAGCCGCCGAACAGGCCGGAGCCCGATGGCAAAACAAGCGCTATTCCCGCGACCGTAATGGGCCAATTGACGTGGCATTATCTCGTGCACGGGGGCTGGGACGAGGTTGCCCGGCGCTACGTGTTCGACACGCGGCCGCTCACCAATCAGCGGCCTTATTTCGCCGCCTATGTGAAGCCCGGCGACCTTCCTCGCGTGATCGACCGGCTCGAACTCATCCAGGATGAGTGGGGCTATCTGCTCTTATGGGCGACGCTGCTGATTGCCTGCATTGCCTCGCTGACGCTGGTGGCCATCCCCGTCGTTTTCGGCTGGCACACCATCTTCAGTCATAATCCCGGCAAGTTCCGAACCATCATCTATTTTGCCTGCCTCGGGGCCGGTTACATCATGGTGGAGGTGGGCCTCATCTCCGACTTTACCCTTGCGCTGAGCAACGCCACGGTCTCCGCCTCGATCCTGATCACCGCCATGCTGGTGTTTTCCGGCCTGGGCGCTTTCATGTCGGAGCGCTATCTCGATCGTGCGCGCATTGTCATGCCGAAAATCTTCATTGCCATCGGCGCGCTGTTGATCGGTTATGGGCTGTTTCTCGACCGCGTGCTCGATCTGATCGGTACGCTGCCTTACCTGCTGCGTCTGGTCTTCTGTTTCCTGCTGGTGTTTCCACCCGCATTCCTCATGGGCTTTCCCATGCCTACCGCCATGACTTCGCTTGCGCGCCTGGGCAAGGACCACATGTTTCTATGGGCATGGGGCATCAATGGCTGTTTCTCGGTAATCGGCGCAGCCGCCGTTCCCATCATAGCGACCTCGTTCGGTCTCAATGCGGTCCTGATGATCGCGGGCTGCGCCTATCTCATCGCCTTGCCTGCTTTCTTCGCGGTGCTGCTGCCGCTGCGGCGCGCGCCAGCGCCGGTTCCCGCAGCAGCATGACCGGTTCGCGACTATCGCTGCTCGTTATGGCGATTGCCGGTTTGTTGATCCACGCTAACGTGGAGGCGATGGCGGCGCCGGCAAACAAACGCGAAGCTGCGCGGCCTGTCAAACGCTCGGCGACTCCCGCAAAGCCCGAACTCCCGCCGCTTGCCGCCGCCAAAACGGCGCTGCTGCCGTTCGATATTTCGCCCTTTCCCTATCGCGGCGAGGTGCCGGAAAAAAACCGGCCCTTCCTCGACGTGACGCAGGGAGAGCGGCGCGGACACGCTTCCGCGCGCGGCGGCACTTACTGGGAGGATGAAACCTATAGCGACCGGCGCGTCCTTCTGCACATCCCGAAAGGTTTCGATCCGAGGAAGCCGTCGCTCATCATCGTGTTTCTCCATGGCAACGAGGCAAGGCTGACGCGCGACGTGCGCAAGCGCCAGCAAGTGCCGCGCCAGGTCGCCGAATCCGGGCTCAATGCCGTTCTGCTCGCGCCGCAATTCGCGGTCGATGCGCTCGAATTCGAGCGCCGGGCGTTTCTGGCGGCCCGGCGTGTTTGCGGAATTTCTGCGCGAGGCGGAAGAGCGGCTTGCGGCGCTTTACGGGGATGAACGCGCCCGCGGCGCATTTCATGCAGCCCCGCTGGTGATTGCGGCCTATAGCGGCGGCTATTATCCCGCGGCGTATATTTTAAAGTCCGGCCGCGTCGAGGATCGCCTGCGCGGACTCATTCTGCTCGACGCCCTCTACAGCGACATCGACAAGTTCAGCGACTGGATCGCCAAGCGGCCGCCTGCATTTTTCGTGAGTGCATTCAGCAAGTCGGCGCGCGATGAGAACGCGGCCCTTAAGCACAAGCTCAAGGAGCGCGGGGTGCGCTATGCCAACGCGCTGCCTTCCAGCCTTGGCCGTGGGACTGTCGCCTTCATTGCCGCCAACGAGGAGATCAAGCACGAGGATTTCATGACCGAGGCGTGGGTCAGGGATCCGCTCAAAGTCGTGCTGCGAAGGATCCCCGGCTTTTCCCGTCACGCCAGCGCCGCCACGAGGTAACCACCAATTCACGACGAATTCACAACTCGTCAAGCGCGCTCGTGCGCCCGGTGCCGAGCCCGCGCATGAAGCGGTGGCGGATAAGCGGCGGGTCGCGCACGGTTTGCCCGACGCCTGGCGCATCGTCGATGTTGGCCGCGAGCAGCACCGGGCCGCCTTCGTCGAACCGCCGCGACGTCAGTTCGTCGAAATGGCGCGTATCGCGTATCCAATGGCTGTTGTGGATTCCGGCGCCGTGAGGACGTTATCCGGCACATAGGCGACCAGCCGCACGTCGTTTGTCTTGAGGCAGTGTAGGAACTTGTCGGCCCAGGTCATGATAAAAGGACTGCTACTCCATCCGTAGCGGCTTGCAAAGATCGCGCGGAGTGCGAGGATCGCGCCAGATTTGTGAGAGCTGAAGGTGACCCGGAAAGCCAGTGTACTTTTCTTCGGCAGCGTCATTCTCGGCGTGGCATTGACGAGCTTGCCGGCTGTTCCCGCCTTTGCGGGCGCCGAATCCTATCCCAACCGGCCGATCACGCTCGTCGTTCCGCTGCCGCCCGGCGGCAGCAATGACATCATGGCGCGCGCCGTTGCCGACCGGCTCAGCATAACGCTGGGTGAGCAGATTGTGGTCGAGAATCGCGCCGCCGGAGCAAGCGGCACCGTCGGTACGCGACAGGTGGCGAGGAGCGCGCCCGATGGCTACACGCTGCTCCTGGGTTATACCTCGACGCTCGCCACTGGGCCGAGCATGTATCGCGATGTAGGCTACGATCCCCGCAAGGACTTCGCCCCCATTGGTCTCATTGCGTCGGCGCCTTCGCTCCTGCTCATTCATCCGAGCCTGCCGGTGCGCACGGTTGCCGATCTCATCACCATGATGAAGAACGCAAAACCTGCCTTCCAGGTGGGCGTGCCCGGGATCAGCACGGTGAACCATCTTGCGTCGGTGCTGTTCGCCCGCCAGGCAGGGGTCGAAGTCCAGGAGATTCCGTATAAGGGCTCCAGTCCGCTCATCACCGATCTCGCCGGCGGCCATGTGAAAGTCGGGTTCAACCCCATTCCGGTGTCGCGGGCGGCAATCGAAGCGAAGCTGATCATTGCGCTTGCCGGCACGTCGCTGCATCGTTCCGCGGCGCTGCCGGACATTCCGACCGTTGCCGAATCCGGGTTGCCCGGCTTTGATGCGGTGTTGAGCTATGGGCTTCTCGCGCCGGCGGGGACGCCGCGGCCGATTATCGAGCGCCTCAACAAGGAACTGCGCGCTGCGCTTGCCAACGAGCAAGTGCAGAAACGGCTCCTGCAGGAGGGCGCCGAGCCGCTGCCGACGAGCCCGGAGGAACATGCCGCCGCGATCGATCGCGAGGAGACCAAATGGTCGAGCCTCATCAGGGCAATCGGCCTGAAGGCCGATTGAGGAGCAAAGGCGAAGTGACCATGCAGGACAGTGGCGACGGCTCGTCGCAAGTCAGCTGGCAGCATGCGCTTTACGACCTCCTGCGCAGCCACCGGGTCACGCAGTTTGCTTATGTACCCGATGCCGGACACAGCATTCTCATCGATCGCTCGCTCGCCGATCCCGATGTGCATTCGATTCCCCTGACCACGGAAGAGGAGGGCGTGGCGCTCATCGCCGGCGCCGATCTCGGCGGCGCTCGCGGCGTACTGCTGATGCAGTCGAGCGGCGTGGGCAACTGCATCAATATGCTGTCGCTGATCAAGCATGGGCGCTTTCCCTTCCTTGCGCTCATCAGCATGCGCGGCGATTTCGGCGAGGGAAACCCGTGGCAGTTCGCCATGGGCCAGGCCACCGAGCCGGTGCTTGCCGCCATGGGAGTGATCTCTTTGCGCATCGATCGGCCCCAGGACGTGATCCCCAGCGTGAGCGCCGCACTCACCATGGTGTTTCAGAGCGGCCAGGCCGTCGCGGTGCTCCTTTCCCAGCGCCTGATCGGCGCCAAGCCATTTTGAGGTGCCTTGCCATGGCGGGGAAGATTGCATCGGCGGTGCCGGCAGCGGGTGCGCCGGGTTTTGTTCTCGATCGCAGCGAAGCCGTTCCGGCGCTCATCGGATGTCATCAGGACTTTCTCATCGTCGCCGGGCTTGGCGGCACCGCATTGGACGTGGGCGCCGTAACCGGGGACGCCGCGCACGCCTACCTCCTCTCCGGGGCCATGGGTGCGGCCTCAATGATGGGTTTGGGCCTGGCGCTGGCGCGCCCCGACAAGCGCGTGCTGGTTGTCACCGGCGACGGCGAACTCCTCATGAATCTCGGCGCGCTCGCCACCATCGCGGTGGTAGACCCGGCAAATCTCGCTATCCTTTGCGTCGATAACGGCCATTACGGCGAGACCGGCTGGCAGAAGAGTCACACCAGCCTTGGTGTCGACCTGGAAAAAATCGCAGCCGGTGCCGGCATCAAGCATACCCGTACGGTCGCCGGCGAAGCCGACATTGCCGCCGGCGCCCGTTTGCTGCGTGAAACGAATGGCGCATGCTTTGTGCTGTTGCGCGTGAAGCCCACGGAACCCGCGCCGTTCAAACGCAACCTCCACGCCTCGCTGTGCCGCGACCGCTTCCGCGCCGCGTTGGAGCCTTGACCCAACCTACGGTGGAAGTACCCCGTATTCCGTGATAGATTTGCGGTATCGTTTGAGGTGCCTTCCCCGGTGTTGGAATTGTTTTAAATGCGACCGGCGATGATGCTGCGATTTCTGCAGATAATTGCTGCATTCACAGCTCTGGGCCTTGCGAGTGTGCCCTCGCCAAGCGCCGCCCAGGAGCACGGCTATCTCGGGATCGAGCTGCAAAATCTCAGCGTCGAGCGTGCCCGCGATCTTCGTCTGGAAAACACAAAAGGCGTCCTTGTGCTGACCGCAAAGACTGGAACTCCGGCGCAGCAGGCGGGGCTGCGCACCGACGACGTCATTTTGGCGCTTGACGACTTGCCCATGACGGACCTGTCCCAGGTGGTCAATTATATCGGCGCTCGCACACCTGGGGCGAGCCTCAAGGTTTCCATTTTGCGGGCTGGAGAGCGCCGCGACTTGATCGCAACGGTTGGCCGCCTGCCTGAGTCGCTCGCCCTGATGGCGCAGATCGAAACACTGGAAAAGCAGCAGAGATATGCGGACGCGCTGCCGCTTGCGGAGCGGCTGATCGGGCTGAACCAATCCAGTCCCGGCGATTTGACCGATGCGCATGCCGCCGCACTCACTCGCATCGGCAATCTGCTCTACGGGAGCGGCCGGTATCGCGAATCTGAGCCGTTTCTTCGCGGTGCAATCGCCATTCGCGAACGAACGCTTTCCAAGTCGGATGCCGAATTGGCCTGGTCTTACAACCAACTCGGCAACTCTCTCGACCAGCTCGGCCGTTATGCGGAGGCGATCGCGAATTACCGCAGCATGACCGCCGTCATGGAAGCTGCCCGCGGCCCCGATCATCCGGACGTTGCCGTAGGAATCGGCAATCTGGGTCGAACGCTGCGGCGCCAGGGACACGCCGAGGCCGGAGAGGAATATTTGCGGCGCGCCCTTGCCATTCGGGAGAAAGCCTTCGGTCCCGATCACGTCAATCTGGTTTGGACGCTGGTCGAACTTTCCGACACGCTCTACGCAACGGAACAATATGCCGAGGCAGAGACCTTGCAGCGGCGCCTGCTCGCCATTCGGGAAAAATCGCTCGGCCCCAAGAACGCCGATGTCGCCTGGGCACACAACAAACTCGGCAACACGCTCGGCAAGCTCAATCGCCACGACGAGGCCATTGAACAATATCGAAGCATGGTCGCGATCATGGAAGTTGCGCGCGGGCCGCAACACGACGATGTGGGATTGGGCCTCGGCAATCTCGGCTGGGCGCTGAACAATGCCGGACGCTATGCCGAGGCGGTTGCCCCCCTGAGGCGCGCGCTTGCGATCCGGGAAAAGGCGCTCGGACCGGAGCATAAAGACCTTACATGGCCATTGCAGAGGCTCGGCGACGCCCTGTTCGGGACCGGGGCTTATGCCGAAGCGGAGGCTATCCAGCGGCGCGCGCTGGCGATTCGGGACAAGACGCAAGCTCCGCCTCTGAACGAACCAATTCTGCGCATCGAGACGGGGATGCATACCGAACGAATTCGCATGGGGGTCGATGCAGCGTGCCGCCTGATCGTGACGGGCTCCGACGACAAAACAGTACGGCTTTGGGCGCTGCCAAATGAGGCGACCGGCGAGCTCAAATTGCTGCGCATCATCCGCGTGCCGATTGGAGATGGCGACGAGGGAAAAATCTTTGCGGTTGCGCTTTCTCCTGACGGCAAGCTGATAGCGGCCGGCGGCTGGACAACCAGCGGCGACCACCGCGTGTACCTGTTCGATCCGGCAACGGGCAAGCTTATCGGCCGGATCGGCAACGTGTCGAATGTGATCAACTATCTGACCTTCTCACCCGACGGCAAATATCTGGCGGCGCTGATTCACGGGGGGCAAGGCCTGAGAGTGTGGGAAACCAAGGATTGGACGCTCGTCGGCAAAGATACCGATTACGGCGGCGCGCTCAACGGTGCGGCAGCATTCGATCAAACCGGCAGGCTTTACACCGCGGCCTATGACGGTTACTTGCGCCGCTACGGGCCGGACTTCAAGCTGGAAGCGAAGACACGCACGTCCGCAGGCGAGAAGCCCGGGGCGATTGCAATCCATCCAAAGGGCGAGACGGTTGCCGTGGGATTCGACGACGTCGCGGACGTCGACATCTATGACGCCAAGGATCTTTCGCGCCTGTTCGTCGCCCAGACGTCCGGAGCGAGATACGGCATGTTTGGGGTCGGCTGGTCGGCTGACGGAGAACGGCTGTTTGCGGGCGGCCGTTACAGCATCGACGGGAGGATTCCGATTCGGTTCTGGGATCACGAAGGCCGCGGGCGCGGGACCATCGTGCCGGTGGCCAACAGCAGCATCATGAGCGTTGCGCCCTGCCGCGACGGCATGGCGATCGCCTCGTCGGATCCGGCGATCGGGGTAATCTCGCTCACGGGCGAGAAGCAGGTCTGGCTGGAAGGCGTCAAGCCCGACCTGCGCGGGACGCGCGGCAAGGATTTCACCGTATCGGTCGACGGCAGCAAAGTGCGGTTCGGTCTGGAACGCGACGGGAACTTGCCCGTCCTGTTCGACCTTGTCACCAACCGGCTCGTCGACCAGCCTGAGCCCGTGGACAGCCTTGCGGCTCCCGATGTGCGACGCCTCAACGTCACCGATTGGATGAATAACAAGGCGCCCAAGCTCGACGGCAAGCCGCTGCAACTGCAACAGCTTGAAGAATCGCGTTCGCTCGCTATCGCACCTTCCGGCGACCGCCTTGTACTCGGGTCGGATTGGTCGCTGCGAAGTTTTGACAAAACCGGCAGGCCGCTGTGGCGTAAGGCCACCACGGGGATCGTGTGGGGCGTCAATGTCAGCGCCGATGGCAGGTTCATCCTTGCTGCCTATAGCGATGGTACCATCCGCTGGCATCGATTGTCGGATGGCGAGCAGATCCTCGCCTTGTTCGTGCATCCAAAAACGCGCGAATGGGTACTGTGGACCCCGCAAGGCTACTTTGCCTCATCGCCGAACGGCGACGAGTACATCGGTTGGCATCTCAACAAAGGCTGGGCACAGCCGGGAGACTTCGTCACCGCGGCGCGGCTGAGAAAGCACCTCTACCGCCCGGATATCGTCAAGCGCGCCTTCGAATTGGCCGATGCGGAAGCAGCGGTACGCGAAGCGGGGTTGTCCGGATTCAGGCTAGCCGACCTGTCGACCCGAACGCCGCCGGCATTCCGCATCGTCGATCCCAACGACAAGATGCATGCCGAACACAGCCCAGTCGCCGTGCGACTCGATATCGGCGCTTCCGACGAGCCGGTAACCGGCTTCGACATCAAAGTGAATGGCAAACAGGTGACCCCTCGCGCCGTGCGCGATCTCCCGCGCTCCGCCGCCGATGCGCATATCCGCACCCTCAACGTTCCGCTGGAAAAGGGCGAGAACCGCATTCAGATCGCGGCCCGTAACGCCGTAGGCGAGAGCGTCAATGAGTTGGTCGTCTATCTCGACGGCGAAGGCATGCTCGACCGGAAGGGAAGGTTGTTCGTCCTGGCGATCGGCGTGGACGCCTATGCGAAACTGGGCCCGCAAAACGCGCTGCGATTTGCCAGCGCCGACGCCCGCCTCATTGTCGAAACGCTGAGCAAGAAGGCGGGGCCGCTGCATACCGAGGTCAAGGCGAAGCTCCTGGTCAGCGGGGGCGACACGGCGCCGACCAAAGCCAATATCGAGGACGCCCTGCTCCTGTTCCGCGAAGCCAGACCGGAGGACACGGTGGTCCTGTTCCTCGCCGGGCACGGCGTGAACGAGGGTGCCGATTATCTGTTCATGCCGGAGGATGCGCAGTTCACCGAAGACGGCCAGCATTGGCGGCCGTCATCGGTGGTGAGGTGGCATATTCTGCAACAGGCGCTGCAGGACGCCCAGGGCAGCAGAATCATGCTGGTCGATACCTGCCATTCGCGCGGCGCCTACAACCCGCGTCTCATCAAGGATGCCAACGACGCGAATATCGTCGTGTTGTCGGCCACCGACAGCGCAACCGAGGCGCAGGAGAGAAGCGAGTTGGGGCATGGTGTTTTCACCTACGCGCTCCACAAAGGCCTCACTGGAGCCGCCGATTTCATGAAGCGAGGCGCGGTGCGCATTCTGGCGCTGTCACAATTTGTTTCCGAGGAAGTCAAGCGACTGACGAACGACGAGCAGGAGCCGACCTTCAGCGCATCCGGGGTGAAGAATTTCGTGATGGCCACGCCTTAACCCTACCAGTTGGGTCTCGTTAGAACTCAACCCAGCCTACACAAGCTTGTTTATGCAGCGCGCCGGTTGCGTCGCTCGACATGGTCGAGGCGCCAGATGGTGATACGCCGCGCCAGATCCGGCGCGTCCAGAATGGCGATGACCAAAAGAATAATGCCGGTGACGAGATCGTGTACATGCGGCTCGACGCCGATCGCGCTCAGGCCGGAACGCAGGATGCAAAGGGTGAGCACCCCTGCTGCAATACCCATCGGGGTGCCGCGGCCGCCGGCCACCGACACACCGCCGACAATGGCCGCCGCGGCCGCGGGCGCGAGCACGTCAGCGAGCGCGACCGGGGAGGCCGCGCCAAGCCCATAGCTCAGCAGCACGCCCGCAAGCGCAGCCGAGGCGCCCGAGGCAGCGAACGCGCCGATGACAATGCGATCCGTGTTGAGGCCGGCGATGCGGCTGGCACGGCGATCGCTGCCGGTCGCGATCACATCGCGTCCAATATGGGTGCAGGCCATCACCAGCGCCGCCAGCACGAATATCGCGAGCGCCGCGGCGCTTCGCACCGAGATGAGGTTGGCAATGGGCGCATTGAGCTCCAATGCCACCGCAATATTGGGATATCCGATCGTCTTGTTCTCCGTCAGCACATACGTGATGCCTTGCAACGTGAGTAGCCCCCCAAGCGTAACGCCGACCGAACTCAGGCCCAGCCGTGTCATGATGAGACCTTGCAACATGCCGCTTGCGGCGCCGGCGCCGACCCCGAGAAGCACTCCGAGCCAGGGGTTTGCCACGCCCGTCATTACTGCGATGCAGCCGGCAAGGCCGACCACCCCTGCAACGGAAAGGTCGAACTCGCGCACCAGCATCGACAGGCCCAAGCCCAGCGCCACCAGACCCAGCGTGGCAAACAACTGCATCACGCTGAAAATCGTGCCGACGCTGAAGAAATAGCCGCTGCCGCGGTCGATCAGCGCCAGCACCACGATGGCGCCTGCCATGATGGTGAAAGGCCGCGCCGCGGGAGCAAGCAGGACTTTGGCTGCCCGCGTCATCGGCGCTCGCTGATGGTGTGAAGCATGATGACGGCGAGAACGATGAGACCGGTGATGAGGTATTGCAGTTGCTGGCTGAATCCGCGCAGCAGCAGCACAACTTCAATGATGGCGATAACGGTCACGCCGATCAGCGTGCGCACCACGGAGCCGGAGCCGCCCGCGATACCGGTGCCGCCCACGAGCACGGCGGCGATCGCCGCATAATCGTAACCCGCGCCGAGCTCCATATCGCCCGAGCCGTAGCGAGCCGCAAGCAGCACCCCCGACAGCGCGGAGCACGCGCCGGCGATGGCATAGGCGACGGTAATGGCGCCTGTTGTCCCGATCCCGGCGGCAGTGGCGGCGCGCTGGTTGCTGCCGACCATGACCATCGCCCGCCCGATGCGCGTCCACGACAGGATGAATTGGCCGATTACCACGGTGGCAAAAAAATAGAGGGCTTCGATCGGTACGCCGAACATGCGGCCCTTGAACATCTGCAAGCCTGCCCCGCCCGGATAAATGCGCTGTCCGCCGGTAGCGAGCGCGGCACCGCCCACCAGGAGCGAGAGACCGGCGATACTCACCAGGATGGGATTGGCGCGGATATAGCCGACCAGCACACCCTGCGCCGCCGTGATGACGACACCGAAAAGAATGGCCAGCGCAAAGGCACGCAGCACGCCCAATGACAGGCTCGCCAGAAAGATGAGCGCCGAAGCCGAAACCGTCGCCCCGAGGCACAGCGACATGATGTTGCCGGTGAGCGTGATGAAGGTCATTCCGACGGCGACGCAGCCGATGAAGGAAATTGCATTGAGCAACGCGTTGATGCTCAGGGGCGAAGTGAAGCCCGGCGTGATCACCGCAAAGATCCCAATTGCCGCGCCGGCGATACTACGCACTGCAAGGACAAGATGCCGCGCCCGGCTGCCGGCTCGTGGTCCGATTCCGAAGTTCGCCACCAGGCGCGGCACGTTCAGATGCGAACTTCGGAATCTAAGGACCACCAGCAACTCTATGATTTCTAGTGCGGTTTTGAATTTGAAGTTCCTAAACGAGCTTGCGGCCAATTATGATAGGAACTTCAAATTCACCGCACTAGGTCGAAAGCGTGCCTGCAGAGAAACGACGCTCATGCCGCCTCGGCCTGATGGGTGATATCGGCCAGCACACGCTGTATATCGGCTTCGCCGCGCCGATAGGTGGCGATCTGGCGGCCGCGATACATCGTGATGATGACGTCTGCCATGCCGACAACTTCTTCGATGTCGGAGGAGGCTATAAGCAGACAATAGCCGCGATCGCAGAATTGCCGTATCAGCCGATAGATTTCCGCCCGTGCGCCAACATCGACGCCGCGCGTGGGCTCGTTCATCAGCAGTATGCCGGGCGTCCCGCCGCCGATCGAGCGTCCGAACGCGAGCTTCTGCTGGTTGCCGCCGCTGAGTTCGTCGGCCGGCGAAGCCAGCCGGGTCCGGTCAATCCCCACGGCAGCGGCCAATTTGGCCGCGGTGGCGCGCAATAGGGGCCGCAGCAGCAAGCCCGCGCGGCTGTAATCGGCGAACTGAGTTGCAACGAGATTATGGCCCACGCTCAGGCGCAGAAAGACTCCTTCCCCCGCGCGATCCTCGGAGATGAACTCGATCCCGCATGTATGCGCCTTCCCTCTCGAGCGAAGCGGCAATGACTTTCCCGCCACCCTCATCTCGCCGCTCGCGTCGAATGCAAGTCCGGCCAACGCCCGCAGGACTTCGATCGCGCCGGAGCCGATCTGCCCGGCGAGACAGATCACCATGCCGCGCCGGGCGGTGAGATTGAAATCCCGGACAACCGGCGGCACGCGGAGATTAGCCACCTCCAGCATGGGCTCGCCGGGCCTGCTTTCCCAGCGCGGATACATCTCGCCAATGCTGCGACCGAGCATCATCTGCATCAGATGCCCGCGATCGATATCGGCGGTACGGCGCGTGCCAACCAGCTCCCCATTGCGCAGCACGGAGACGGCATCGCAGATTTGAAATACCTCGCCGAGCCGGTGGGTAATGTAGATGATCGACTTGCCTTCCGCCTTGAGCGCGCGCAACGCATTAAAGATACGCTCGATCTCGATATCCGACAGCGTGGCGGTGGGCTCGTCGAGTATGAAGACCCGTGCGTCCCGCGTGAGCATGCGAGCCAGTTCGACGAGCTGCCGCTGTCCGATGCTGAGCTGCGAAATCGGCGCCGCAGGCGAAAGATCGCCCAAGCCGACCTTTTCCAGAGCCTGACGGGCGCGCTCGCGCAATGCCTTGCGGCGGTGAAAAAACGGCACTTCGCGGTTGCCCAGCCAGATATTATCGAGCACCGACAATGCAGGGGCGAGGCTCAGCTCTTGTGCCACAAGTGCAATGCCGAGCTTTTGCGCGTGCTGCGGGTCGACAATTTCGGTTGGCCTGCCATCAACGAGAACCAAGCCGCTGTCAGCCCGATGCACGCCGGTAATGATCTTGACCAGCGTGCTCTTGCCCGCGCCATTCTCGCCGCAGATCGCGCGGATTTCCTGCACGTCGAGCGCCAGGGTGACGTCCTTGAGAACCTCGTTCGGGCCGAACCGCTTGGTCAGCCCTTCGACAGCGAGGACGGCCATTGCCGCGTGATTTAATACGAGCAGCCCGCCGTGAATTGTCCGACATTCTCTTTGCTGATGCCGTAGACCGGCACCAGCTCGTATTTCTTGAGCTTCTCGCCATTGAAAAGGGCGGCCACTTTCTGCACGGTCACTTCCGCCTCTTGCGTGGGGATTTGCGTGGCGGTGCTGTACTGCTGTCCGGAATTGATGTGAACAATGCCGTCCTTCATGCAGTTGCTGGCGACAATCACGATGCCTTTGTCAGCGACTCCAGCCTTGAGACCCGCGGACTCCACCGCCTGAATGGAACCCGTCGCCTGATTGTCGGCCATGGCGAAAATGCCGTCGACGCCGCCACGCCCGCTGAAGCGCACCAGCAGTTCACCGGTGATCTTCTCGGTGAGCGCGGTATTCCATTTGCCGTCTTCCACCGCGACCAGGGCGATGCCGGGGTGTTTCGCGAGCACGGCGTTGAACGCCTCCATGCGCGTCCCCACGTGGATCTGCTGCGCGAGACCGGTCACTGCGATGACCTGTGCCTTGTCTTTTCCCTCAGCCGCCAGACCCTTGACCATGTTCTCGCCGGCGATGCGTCCAAGCTCGCTGTGATCGGTGCCGACATAGGACGTAAACAGCTCTTCATAGTCCTTCTTGATGGGCGTCGCCCAAAGAATGACCGGAATGCCGGCCGCCTTCGCGCGGGTCAGCGCCGGCACAATTGCCTGATCGTTGACGTAGCACAGCACGATGATATCGAATTTCTGCGCAATGGCGTCATCGATCTGCTGCGATTGCACCGCCGCGTCGTAATTGGAACTGAAATTCGTCACCTTCATGCCTGCCTGGGTGGCGAGCTTCGCGAAAGTTGCCGTCCAGGCGCCGATATAAGGATTGGTGTTGGCGGTGCCGAGCAGCATCACCCGCTTGCCCTCCGCCGAAGCGAACGCATCGTGACCGAGCGGCAGACTCACCAGTAGAAATGCGAACAGTCCCAGCAGCAAGCGCATGGAAATCTCCTCTCGGCAGGCCACGACACGGAAAATGCTAACCTCAATCAACGGGCCGCGCCAGAAGACATCGCCAAAGCCAGCACGTCAAATCAATCGCGACGTGCTGGGAAGTCCCAGCAGCACCTGGCCCGCAATTTCGAAGTTCGCGAATTGCCCCTGCACCTGCTGCGTCACCGCGTTGATGTCGCGCCACCGCCGCTCGAAAGATTGATTCTCGAAGATCGCCGACCCGCCGGCGAGATGATAGGCGGTCTCGACGACCTTCTTGCATTGGTGCACGGCATGAACGCCGGCGAGCCGCAACGCGGCGCGCTGTTCAAGCGTGAAGCTCTCGCCTCCCGATGCAACCTGCCACATCTCGGTAAGTATCTGCAGCAGGTACGCGCGCGACGATCGCAATTGTGCTTCGGCGATCGCGACCTTCGACTGCACCACCGCGTTGTCCCGCAGCGCCTTCGCGGCGAGCATGGCAACCTTGCCGGCGGCGATCGCAATGAATGCATCGAGCGCGGCGCGCGCAATGCCGAGGGCGACCCCGGCAAAGCCGGCGCCATACAGCTGAAAGGTGGTGAAGCGATAGAGCGGTCCGGCTTCGCGGCGGTCAGCAGCGGATTCGCGGGCGAAGCTGTAGCGCGCCGGAACGAACAGATCAGTCACCGTGTAGGTGTCGCTGCCCGTGCCTTTGAGGCCCATGACGTGCCAGACATCGTGGATCGCAGCCTTCGACTGCGGAAACAGCATGGTGCGTTCGGCTGGCTTGCCGTCCGGTCCCAGGGACGGCTTGCCGTCTCCATCGAAGAGCTGGCAGTGGCCGCCGAGCCAGGCTGCGTGGTGAATACCGCTGGCATAAGGCCACGTTCCGCTGACGCGATAGCCGTTTTCCGCCGTGATGGCCTTTGCGTTCGCCCCGGCCGGACCCCAGGCGAGAACGGCCTGTCTGCCGCCAAAGATTTCCTGCGCAGCGGCGGGTTCAATATAGGCTGCGGCCATCGAGCAGCCTGAACCTTGCGCCATGCACCATGCCGTACTGGCATCGGCCCTGGCGACCTCCTCAACCGCTGCAACAAATATCGCGGGCGCGACCTCTTCGCCGCCGCAACTGCGCGGCAGCAGCAGCCTGAACAGACCTGCATCATGGAGAGCTTCGAGCAGTTTCGGAGGCAGCGCGCGCCCTCGCTCGATCGCCTGCGCCGCGCCCTCGATCAGCGCGTGCAGCTGCCGCGCCCGCTGCACGGGATCGGCCGCGGCCTTGCCCTGTGGGATTGCAGCGTCGATTCTCATCAGGCGATGTGGGTGTGGTGATTTTCAAGATACCACTGCGCGATCTCCTCGCGGGTGGCAAACCAGACATCGTGGAATGACCTGACGTAGCTGAGAAAATCGTGCAGCGCGCGGATGCGAAAGGCCTGGCCGATCACATGCGGATGCAGGCCGAGATTCATGAACCGTCCGCTCGCTGCGCTTTCGCGATAGAGCCAGTCAAACTGCTCCTTGAACACGTTGAAAGCGCCGTTGACGTCCTGACCCTGGCGCATGAACACCGTGAAGTCATTGACCTCCGACGTGTACGGGATCGAGACGATGGGCCTGCCGCAGCGTGTTTCGATCAGGTAAGGCTGGTCGTCGTTGAGCAGGTCGGTGGTGAAGAGCAAACCTTCCTCGGCGAGGATATCGACCGTGTTCAACGTGCAGCGCAGCGAACTCGACAGCCATCCTTTCGCCGGCTTGCCGCATACCTCCTTGTAGACCCGCAGCGTCGCGCGGATCACTTCGCGCTCCTTGTTCTCGTCGAACGCATAGTCGGCCAGCAGTTCGGTTTGCACGTAATTGTGCGCAACGATCTCCCAGCCGCGCTTGAGCGCGGCCTCGATGACGGCGCGCCGTTCCAATCCCATCTTGGCGTTCATGGTGCAGGTGGAAGGCACGCCAAACTCGTCAAAGACATCGAACATGCGCCAGACGCCGACGCGCTGGCCGTATTCGCGCCATGTCCAGTTCGGATTGTCGTAAACGTTGCCGGGAAGATCGCCGCCCACGATGCCGGGCCCGCCCGGATAGAACGGTTTCGGCGTGTCCTTTGTCGCGTCCCAATATTCCAGATTGGTGGTGACCATCAGCGCAAGCCGCTTGCCGTTTGGCCAGCGCAGAGGCTTTCGCTCGGGAATTGGCACAAACCGGTATTTCATGGAACGCTTCCGTGTCACGCGCTCAACACTGCACGCCGCGATGATAACAGGCTCGCAGCCGATCTTGCCAGCCGATCGGAAATACGCGACGTTTGTCCGCTGCTGGCGCTTGGAGGCTCCATGGTTTGCGCTTTAGGGCTGTCAGTCGCTTTCTTGTCGCTGGCAACGGTCGCTGCGCTTCCCAGACCGCTGCACGCCACCGAGTGGCCGGCCAAACCGGTGACGGTCGTCGTGCCGTTCGGCGCCGGCGGAAACACCGACATGATGGCGCGGCTCGCGAGCCAGCATCTATCTGCAACATTCGGCCAGAGCTTCGTGGTGGAAAATCGCCCGAGCGCGGGCGGCGCGATCGGCACCGGACAGGTAGCCGCGGCGAGCCCCGATGGATACACGCTCCTGTTCGCTGCCTCCTCGATGATCGCGCTGACGCCGCAATTGCAGAAGCTTGCCTTCGATCCGATGAAGCAGCTTGTGCCGATCACCAATATGGGCACCGGGACGCAGACGATAGCGATCAAGCGGACGTTGCCGGCGAAAACGCTGGCGGAATTCATCGCCTATGCCAAGGCCAATCCCGGCAAGCTCAATTATACCGTCGCCGGCACACAGAACATCAGCCATCTTGCGCCTGCGCTGCTCTTCGCGCGGGCAGGGATCGATCTCACCATGGTGCCGGCGAAAAGCGAGCCGCAGGCGATTGCCGATTTGCTTTCCGGCCAGGTGGACCTTTATTTCGGCAACTCCTCCGTGCTGCTGTCGCTGGCAAACAATGACGCGGTCCGGCTGCTTGCAGTCGGCACCGCACAAAGAATTGCGGCCGCTCCGGACATTCCGGCGGTCGCCGAGACCTTGCCGGGCTTCGAGTTCTCGTCCTGGAACGGGTTTCTTGCGCCGATCAGGACGCCCGAGCCGGTCTTGACATCGATTCAGAACGAGGTCGCTGCCTTCGCCAAGGCGCCGGAAATCTCCGATCGGCTGACCAAACTCGGCATTATTCCGGGCGGGCTCACGAGCGAGCAATCGCAGGCGGTGTTCAAGAAGGACTTCGAATCGTTTGCGGCGGCCATCAAGGCTGCAGGAATCGAGCCGCCGAAATAGCAATGAGGTTCGCCTTGCCGACGCCAGCCGAACGACTGCGCGAACTGCTGTCGGAGCCGAACGTTGAGGTCATGCCCGGCTGCTTCGATGCGCTGTCGGCGAAGCTTGCCGCCGACGCCGGCTACAGGGTCGGGTTCATGAGCGGCTTTGCGGTCGCAGCCGCGCGGCTCGGCTTGCCTGACACCGGGCTGATCTCGTTTCACGAAATGCTCGACAGCTTGCGCAATTGCTGCGCTGCCGCCGGCCGGATGCCGCTGATCGGCGACGGGGACACCGGTTACGGCAACGCGCTCAACGTTCAGCGCACCGTTGCCGAATATGCCCGTGCCGGCGCCGCCTGCGTGATGATCGAGGATCAGGTCAGCCCGAAAAAATGCGGCCATACCCGCGGCAAGCAGGTGATTTCCCGCGACGAGGCGAGGATGAAAATACGCGCGGCGGTGGACGCACGTTCCGATGCCGACATCCTGATAATGGCACGAACCGACGCCCGCGCGGTGCACGGCTTCGATGAGGCGCTGGCGCGCTGCAAGGATTTCGCCGCCGAAGGCGCCGACATCATTTTTCTCGAAGCGCCGGAAAGCGTGGACGAGATGCGTCGTTTCTGCTCGGCAATCGCCAAGCCCTGCATGGCGAATATGGTACCGGGCGGCAAGACGCCGATCCTGCCGCTACAGGAATTGCAGAACATCGGCTACAAGCTTGCGGTTTACCCGGTGATGCTGCTGTCTTCCTCCATTGCCGCGATGCAGGCGGCGCTGGCCGCGCTGCGCCCGGAATCCAACCTGCCGTCGCCGGCAGCGATTTCATTCACCGAGTTGCAGGGAGTTGTGGGCTTTCCCGACTATTGGCGACGCGAGACGAAGTATCAGGTGAAGGATTAAAGTCTTACTGGATCTGCGCGGCGCGGCGCATGCTGCTGATCATCGAAGACTTGAGCATGTATTCACGTGCGTCGTGCTTGTTGGCCCCGATCCGTCGCATCGCCTCGAGAGATTCCCTGCGCGTCTGCGGATCGCGTTCGCTGATGATCTGCTGATTGCGGTGGGTCTGCTGCTGCACCGCCTCGACCGCGACGGTGCGGCGTTGGCGGTCGTAGCGGTCGAGCAGGCGGTCGTCGGCTCCCGCCCAGATGTCCTTGAATTTATCAGCCAGGTTGAAAGCATCCTGAATCCCGCCGTTCATGCCCATGCCGCCCAGTGGATTGTTGATGTGCGCGGCGTCGCCTGCCAGCAGAACGCGCCCGCAGCGAAAACTCTTCGCCACCCTCTGGTGCACCTGATAGAGGGACCGATGCGCAATCTGATAAGGCTCGCGCCGCGGGACGATACGCTGGAGCACCCGCTGAATCAACTCGTCTGACAGCAATCTTTCCCGGTCGGAGTTTTCCGGCGCCGGCACCAGCACGCGCCACAGTTCCGGAACCCGCAGCAGCACCAGCCATTCAAGGGGATCGGCGATATAGTTCACGTAGGCGATGTCGGTCAGCGTTTTCTCGAACGCAAAACTGGTCGAGGCGATCAGGAACAGCTCGGGATAAGTGAAGCCCGCAAATTCCATGCCGAGGGAGCGTCGCACCGCGCTGCGCGCGCCGTCGGCCGCAACAACATAGCGCGCCTTGACCTCAACCGGTCCCGACGCGCTGCTGGCAATCAGCATGACCGCATCGCCGTGCTGGCGCACGCCCGTCACCTCGTGACCGAAGCGGATGTCGGCCCCCGGCAGCTTGCGCAGCTTCTCTTCGAGAAAGCGCATCAGCTTCCACTGCTCGCATTGGACGCGGTACGGGTGGTTGGTGTCGCCGGCCAGCAGCGAGAGATCGAAGGTGGCGACCGGTCCGGTCTCGCGGTCGCGGAATTGCCAGGTCGGCGCCTTCAGGCCCACTTCGATCATCTGCGGAACGACGTCGAATTCGTCCAGCAGGTCGAGGGTCGGGGGATGAAAGGTCGAGCCGCGCAGCTCCATCACAAGCTCCGGCTCCGCCGCAAGGAGGACGATCGGAATGCCGCGCCGACCGAGTGCCAGCGCCGCCGTCAGCCCGACCGGGCCGGCTCCGACTACTGCGACGCGATCATTCGTGCTCGTCATCGGAAGCATAGGCTTTGCGTTCGGGTCGAGCTATAGCAAGATGGCGTGCAGCAATCATCTAGGCGCGGTTCGGCGATGCGAGACGTCCTCGGTTGGCGGTGCAAATTCGGCGTGATGGGGCCTTCGACCAACACCATTGTCCAGCCGGACTTCGAAATGATGCGGCCGCCCGGCGTCACCAATCACTACAGCCGTATCTTCACGCCGAATGCGCAAGCCGTCAGCAACGAAACGTTCATGGCGGGCACGCAAGTGATCGGCCAGAACACGCTCGATGCCGTGCGCAGCGTCATGACCTGCGCGCCGGACTATCTGGTCATGGGCATGTCGGCGGTGACGTTTTACG
Organism: uncultured Alphaproteobacteria bacterium; assembly: GCA_963817135.1. Classification (GTDB taxonomy): domain Bacteria; phylum Pseudomonadota; class Alphaproteobacteria; order Rhizobiales; family Xanthobacteraceae; genus VAZQ01. The sequence goes on from CAWFNG010000007.1 coordinate 101,072, forward strand.
GGGGCAGGAGCGGAGCCGACGCGTTTCAGGGCAAGGTCGAGGATGCGGCCGGAGTGGGCGTCAGCATCGGATCGCACGCATGCGCCGCCGCGTTGAAGGCCTATAGCGGCATCAAGCGAATCGCAATCCTGTCGCCCTACTATCCGGTCGCCAATGCGCAGGTGGCCCGATATTTCAGCGATTGCGGTTTCGAGGTCGTCCGCGACATCGGACTGCAATGCACAAGCTGGACGGCGATCGCCGAAGTACCGCCGTCCTTACTTCGCAAGGAACTCATCGCGTTGAATGGCAGCGGCGGCGACGTGGATGCCATCGTTCAGGTCGGCACCAATCTGAGCATGGTGCGGCTTGCCGCGGCGGCGGAAATGTGGCTCGACAAACCGGTCATCGCCATCAATACGGCGACCTATTGGCATGCGCTGCGCCAGAACAAGATCAGGGATAAGGTTGCGGGGCTTGGACGCCTGCTCGAGGAATTTTGACTCGCAGATCAGGTGTTCGCGTGGGTCAGGATAGTAAAGCCCCGGCCGCTGCGGTGTTCGTCCGCATTATGCATGTCGGTGACGACCAGCGTTGAGCCGGGATGCAGCAGCGAGGTCATTCGCATTGCAATGTCGGGTGCAAGATCGATGCGCCTGACCGTTTCCGAGGCGAGCAAAGCCGAGGCGATCGCCTGGTCTGAACCGGCGCTCAGCCCGAAGGCGAGCCATTTGAGTTGAGCCGGGTCGCTATCCGGTCCGGTCAAGGCAAAAGCGTGCGTCCCGAACGGCTTGCCGGGATCCTGGATGGCGACCGTGGCGGTAAAGCTTTCATTGCCGTTGACGAAGGCGGTGAGCTTGCGATCCGCCGCCGAAATCACGAAAGATGAGGCTTCGTGCGTGTGCCTGGTTGCGCCGACCGGATGCGCCGACTTGGCGGAAACGGTCTTTACCGCGTCGCGTGCCATCTGCTCGAGATGATTCGATATCAGAAGCCCAGGGTGCTGGAGATCCGCGGCAGCAACATCGTTGTCGGCGATGATCACCGGCGTCCCGAGCGTCGTCACTGTGAAGAGTAGCTTGGCGAATTCGAGCGGCAGGCGCACGCAGCCATGGCTCGCCGGATAGCCCGGCAGGTTGCCGGCATGCAGCGCAACGCCGTTCCAGGTCAGACGCTCCATGTAGGGCATGGAGGCATTGTCGTAAGTCGAGGAATGATGCGTCTTGTCCTTTTCCAGGATCACGAAGACGCCCGCCGGAGTTCGATGTCCGGGCCGGCCGGTCGAACAGGTCGCTGCCCCGATCTGCATGCCGCCACGATAAACCACGACCCATTGCCTGGGGATCGACACCAGGACGACCAGCGGGCCGTCGGGAGACCGCTCGGGGTTCCAGCTGAACTCACCGGGCTTGAGCGTGGCGGGGTCGATGAAATGGTCCAGCGCCAGTGCGCTGGGAAAGGTTGCGGCCAACGGGGAGGCAATCGAACCGACGAGGAGCGCACGACGCGAAATCGCAAACGACAGCAAGGTCGAAGTCGGTGCTTGCATGCTACTCGCCAATCCTGATCGTGCGCCCGGTCAAAGACCGGTAAAGCCACTCGGCGGCAAAGGAGACGCCCGCAATGACGACGAGCGCGACGAGCGCCGCCGGCTGCTCCTGATAGATGTACACGCAAAGCACCGCGAACATTGCGAGACAGGTGAGCAGCGACAGCCAGACGATCGATCCATTTGCGCCGGTTTGTTGGAGAACTTTCAGGTGACCCGCATTTACCGCCGCATAAACCAGAAGAAACGCCGCGCTTCCCATCATGGCGATGCCGGAGAGGTCGAAGGTCAAAACCAGCGCCACGACAAGGGCGGTGGTAAGTAACAGCCCGCCGGTCGCCTGCTTCCATTCCGTCCGCGACAAGCCTCCAGGGAGATCTCCATCCCGGGCGATCATGTAACAAACATTTGCGGCGCCAAACAGCGTGGCATTGATCGCTGAAGCTGTCGAAAATAGGGCGGCGATTGCGATCAGGCGGAAACCGAATTCTCCCAAAAAGGGCTTTGCCGCTGCGGCGAGCGCGTAATCCCTGGCCTGCGCAATCTCGTAATCCGACAGCGTGCCCGTCACCGTCAGGGCGACGGCAAGATAGATAACGATGACAAGCAGAACGCTCGCATACAGCGCGCGCGGCAGCATGATCCGGGGGTTGCGCATGTCGGCGGCCGCATTGGTCACCAGTCCGAAACCTTCGTATCCGATGAACAGCACGCCCGCTCCGAACAGGATCGACCTCCCCTCGGGCCACAGCTGGGGCGAGAGATAACCTGGCCGAATGAACCACAGACCGACGGCGGCAAACAGAACGAGAATGGCCACCTTGACCGCTACAATGATTGTTTCCGAACGACCCATGAGCCTGGCACCGAAGGCATTGATCAGCATGAGCGCGATGACCGAGCCGACGGCCAAAGACTTCAGCAGCAGATAGGAAGGCTCCCTGCCGACAAAGGTTGCAGCGTAGCTGCCAAACGCGGAGGCGTAGAGCGCCAGAGAAATGATGTAGCCCGCCCACATGAAAAGATTGAGACCGCCGGCGAGGATGCCATCGCCAAAGCTCTTGACCAGAAAATGCACGGCGCCGCCCGCCGAGGGAAAGGCGGCGCCGAGCTTTGCATATGAATAGGTGGAGAGGAGAGCGACCACGCCGCCAATGGCAAAGGCGAGCCACATCGCATTTCCGGCGACGTGCGCTACGACGCCGAGGATTGAAAAAATACCCGCGCCGATCATTCCACCGACGCCGATGGAAACCGCCGCGGCCATGCCGATCTGTCCCGATGTCAGGTGAGTGCCAGAAGCGGCATTGACGGAGTGGTTGCGAGCTGCGGCCATATTCCCCCATGCATCAGACGCATTCGGTTGCACAGATTTGTTATCCTTGATTGCACGCCCCGGCAAGGTGCGGTGCGAAAAACGCGCTAGCTCACGCTTACCTGCCGAGATTGCGAACAAACCTTTAAACCGGGCAGCGCTCGTTTGACGTTAGTCAGCCGCTTTGCCACCATCCGCCGACGTACTTTGAGATCCGAACATGGACGCTAAAATCAATTTGTCGGAAAAGCTGGCGACATTTTCCGAATACTGGTCGCCGCGAATCGTGGCGCGGCTCAACGATTACGACGTGATGGTCGTCAAGGTGAAGGACGAGTTTGTCTGGCACAAGCATGACGAGACTGATGACTTTTTTCTGGTTCTCAAGGGGAAGCTCGACATCCAATTGCGTGAGCGGACGATCTCGCTCGGACCGGGCGAGATGTACATTGTGCCGAAAGGCGTCGAACACCGGCCGGTCGCGAAGGAGGAAGTGCACATGCTGCTGATCGAGCCAACGGGTACACCCAATACCGGCGACGAGAAAACAGCTGCGCCGCGCAAGATTGCATAGGAAATGTGGTAATTTCTCCCTGACCAGCGAGGTCGTCAGCCTTGGGGGCTGTATGAGACGGCGCGATTTCATCACGCTTTTAGGCGGCGCGGCATCATCCGCATGGCCGCTCGCGGCGCGGGCCCAGCAGGGCGAGCGGATGCGGCGGATCGCAATGCTGAGCGGACTTGCCGCAAACGATTCGGAAGCGCAGGCTCGCGTCGCCGCGTTCCAGCAGGGGCTCAAGGAGCTTGGATGGAGGGAAGGCCGCAACCTTCATATCGATTTTCGCTGGAGCACGGGCGATGCCGCAGAGATGCGGACAATCGCCCGGGAGCTGGTGGAACTCAATCCTGACCTGATCGTCGGCATGACCACGCCCGCCGTGGCCGCACTTGTGCAGGAAACCAAAACCATCCCGATCGTGTTTGCAAGCATCGTCGATCCAGTGGGCCGCGGCTTCATCTCCAACATGGCCCGACCAGGCGGGAACGTCACCGGAATCCTGAATTTCGAATTCTCGATGGGCGGTAAGTGGCTCGAAACGCTCATGCGGGTCGCGCCTGCCGTCAAGCACGTTGCTGTCCTGTTCAACCCGGAAGCGGCGCCGTATGCTCCATCTTTCGTGCGGGTGATCGAGGACTCTGCCTTGTCCATTGCGGTCGAGCCGATCGCCGTCGCTGCTCACGACGATGCCGAGCTCGAGCGCAAGGTCGCTGATTTCGCCGCCAAGCCAGCGGGTGGCCTGATCGTCCTGCCTGATGTATTTACGGTCGGCCATCGCGACCTGATCATTGCGCTGGCGGCTCGGCACCGCTTGCCGGCGGTCTATCCTTTGCGCGCGTTCGCTATAAGCGGGGGCCTGATTTCCGACAGTGGCGACCCTAACGATATCTTTCGCCGAGCCGCTTCATACGTTGACCGCATCCTCAAAGGCGCCAAACCCGGCGATCTTCCAGTGCAGGCGCCGACCAAATACGAGCTCGTGATCAACCTCAAGACGGCGAAGGCCCTCGGCATCGACATGCCGGCGATGCTGCTCGCCCGCGCCGACGAGGTGATTGAGTGAGAGCGCCCTCGACCAATGACCCTGTTGTGGTGGCGGAGAAATCGCCGGCACGCGGCCGGCTGTTTCGCAAATATGTCGGGTTGTTCTTGGCGGTCGTTTGCATTGCCCTGCTGACCAACGGGCTCTCGGAAGTCTGGTTCTCCTATCAGGAGCACAAGAGTTCCCTGATCCGCATTCAACGGGAGCAGGCGGAGGCAGCGGCTACGAAGATCGGACAGTTCATCAAGGAGATCGAGAGCCAAGTCGGTTGGACTACGCAGCTGCCGTGGTCAGCTGGGACCATCGATCAGCGCCGGTTCGACGGTCTGCGACTTCTGCGTCAGGTGCCGGCAATCACCGAACTCTCGCAGCTCGATGCCACCGGTCACGAGCAATTGCGTGTCTCACGTTTGGCGATGGATGTGGTAGCGAGCAAGGCCGACTTCTCCAAGGAGCCGAAATTCGTCGAAGCGGTAGCGCACAAGGTCTATTACGGACCGGTTTATTTCCGGCGCGAGTCCGAGCCCTATATGACACTCGCGCTTGCCGGTACCCGCCGCGATGCCGGGGTTAGTGTGGCTGAGGTCAACCTCAAGCTCATTTGGGACGTCGTATCGCAGATCAAAGTCGGCCAACGCGGACAGGCCTATGTGGTGGATTCGCAAGCCCGGCTCATCGCTCATCCCGATATCAGCCTGGTTTTGCGGAACACCGACCTCACTCGCCTGGCACAGGTTCAAGCTGCGCGTGCAAGCGGAGCAGGAGGAGCAACCGAACAGCTGCAGACCGCCGACGATATCCAGGGGCGCCGCGTGCTCACAGCCTACGCACATGTTGCGCCGCTCAGCTGGCTGGTTTTCGTCGAGTTGCCGGTATCCGAGGCCTACGCACCGCTGATCGCGGCCATCGAACGTTCCGGCGTTCTGCTGATAGGGGCGCTTGTCTTCGCGTTCGTCGCTGGCCTTGTTCTCGCGCGCAAAATGGTCGGCCCAATACAGGCACTGCGAACGGGCGCCGCACGCATCGGCAGCGGCGACCTTGGACAGCGCATTTCGATCAAGACTGGCGACGAATTGGAGGCGCTGGCGGATCAGTTCAATGACATGGCGGGAAGGCTGCAGGAATCATATGCCGACCTTGAGAAAAAGGTCGAATTGCGCACGCAGGAGCTTGCACAATCTGTCGCCGAGTTACGGGCGCTAGGCGAAGTGAGCCAGGCGGTGAACTCCACGCTCGATTTCCAGGAGGTATTGAACACCATCGTTACCAATGCGGTGCAGCTCTCCGATACCGACGCCGGCGCAATATACGACTATGACGAGACTAAGAAGGAATTCGGGTTACGCTCGACCTACGGGATGGATGAGAGCTTGATTGCCGCGATCAAGGAACGTCATATTCGCATCGGCGATGCGGGCATCGGTCAGGCGGCTGCCCAGCGCGCCCCGCTCCAGATCCCGGATGTGGAAACTCAGCCGCCATCGGCAGTCCTCGATGTGGTTGTGCGCGCTGGCTTTCGCGCGCTGCTAATCATCCCGCTACTTGGCGCTGAACGCATCGTCGGAGCCCTGGTAGTGCGGCGCAGAAGGCCAGGCGAGTTCTCCAAACAAACGATTGATTTGTTGCAGACCTTTGCCGCCCAGTCAGTGCTTGCAATCCAGAACGCGCGTTTGTTCCAGGAGATCGAAGACAAAAGCCGCCAGCTCGAAGTGGCGGGCCAGCACAAATCGCAATTCCTCGCTAACATGAGCCACGAGCTGCGCACGCCTCTGAACGCCATCCTCGGCTACACCGAACTCATCGTGGACAGCATCTATGGAGATGTGCCGGATAAGATGCGTGCCGTGCTCGAGCGGGTTCAGAGCAACGGCAAGCATCTGCTTGGCTTGATCAACGATGTGCTTGACCTGTCCAAGATAGAGGCAGGCCAGCTTATCCTCGCACTCGGCGAGTACTCCCTCAAACATGTCGTGCAAACCGTTTTCAGTGCTGTGGAGCCGCTGGCGGGTGAGAAGAAGCTTGCATTCAAAGTCGAGGTACCGTCCAACCTACCGCCTGGTCGCGGAGATGAACGCCGACTTACGCAGGTGCTCCTCAATCTCGTGGGTAACGCCATAAAGTTCACCGACAATGGCGAGGTTACGATCAAAGCATCGAACGCGAATGGCTCATTCGAGGTCGCTGTGCACGATACCGGGCCGGGTATTTCGGAGGCTGATCGAGCTAAGCTATTCCAGGAATTTCAGCAGGCCGACAATTCGATCACAAAAAAGAAGGGAGGAACTGGCTTGGGACTCGCAATTTCGAAACGAATCATCGAGATGCATGGGGGAAAAATCTGGGTTGATTCGGTTGTAGGCCAGGGCTCGACATTTTCGTTCACATTGCCGGTCACGGTTGAGCAGCAGGCGAGACAAGCATGACCAAGCGCATTCTTGTGGTCGAGGATCAGGTGGACAATCGGCAGATCGTGCGGGATTTGCTGACAGCCAACGATTACGAGATGACCGAAGCCGAAAAGTATTGAATAGAATTGAGCATCGTGCCCAAGCCTCCCCAGGAGAAACGGAATGTCAAAGATGATAAGATTGATATCCGGATCAATATTGGCCTTCGGAGCAGTTTCAATAGCTCGGGCGCAGGTTACGCTCGACGTTGCAAAGATCACTTGTGACCAATTCACCGGTTACAAGATCACAGATCCGCAAAACATCGCGATCTGGCTGAGTGGTTATTATAACGGGAAGCGCGGTAACACGGTTCTTGATACCCAGGGCCTCCAGGCAAATGCAAAAAAGCTGCAAGAATATTGTATTCGAAACCCTCAGATACCGGTTATGAATGCAGTTGAAACATTGTTGAAACCCGATAGCCGTTAAACAAGTTATTGCGAGGAGCAGATCAAATCACCGAACCCGTCATCAGCTCCGCCGGTAAGCGGACAGAGGGACCTTTCGCTTCCCGTAAATCACAGGCTTGAATGTTCGTTCAGCGCCCCGTACAGCTTCGTCGAATTGTTCTTGAGGGGGGGCGAGTTCATTCAACAAATGCCTTCGGCACGCGGACATGCCGCCGTGCTTGACAATTCCTCCTGATACCCCCAAATAATACACAATTGGTTCATAAATATCGCGTGTAGTCGGCAGGTACCGCCACGACGACTGAACCGATCAGCTCCAGCAATCGTGAGCGCTTTCTCAGGAACACTTTTCCCACTGCGCGCATAGTGCAGGTCGGACACGAGCAGAGGTGGCATAAATTTCGTTTGCTTTGATTTCCGTCCTGCAGCACGGGGCATATTTCACCTGCCATTACCAAGGAGTGAGCCATGCAAAATGGCCCAAAAAGAATTATGAATACGCAGCGACCCAAATCGGCGAGGCCATTTGCTAATCGCCCCAAGCAGTGGACATCGAATGTCGCCCGCCCTGATTTGAGGGGTTCTCAAAATGCGCAAAGAAGCTATGAGCGGTATCTCGCGCTAGCCCAAGCTCAGGCTCAGGCCGGCGATACAGTCGGGGCAGAAAACTACTACCAGCACGCCGAGCACTATTTCAGATCGATGTCCTCGGACCGAGAAACGACATAAGAGAATTCGCCGTGATGCCGAGGGCGATCTACTGGCGGTTCGGCATCGCCGGGCTACGCACCGAATTCATTTCCGGTTTTGGGGTGTAGCGGAAAACACATTCACTGAATTTTCCAGCTTTTATAAGTTTTGGGATTTCCATCCGAGCACGAAGTGGTCACAGACCACGCCGTTAAAGCGTGATAACGTCTCTTGGTTATGTTGGCATGACCTAACGAGAGGTCGCATGGCGATCCACATTGGGCGGCGGGCCTTGATGACGCTCATGGGCGGCGCGGTGGCGCGTGCCGAGTGGAGGCGCTGCGGGCTGGCACTGCATATGTCTCCTGATGGGATGGCGCAGCGCCGATCGAGCCGGAGGACTCCGTGATCGTCGAGCTCGACCCGCGGAGCAAGTTCGGTTGGCATCGGGCTAGCAACAGCGGGCCAGGACCCCGCAGAGGCACGGCCCTTCCTCTATCGCGAACGAGACCGTGTTCGAACCACGTGGTTTGAACCGCGAGCTCCGATCGTTGGTTCATCAAAAGGCTGCAATGACCCTTTTGTGGTCCGAGGTGCTGGGAAGTTTCCCGGAAGGTCTGGCGCCTCCAGCTGGAACAGAGGCTGCGGCTCCGGCAGGCCCTGGAGCCGGTGAGCGCCTAGGCTGCGAAAGCTGACGTTGCGAGGAGCCGATGCCTCGACCGCTCGTACCGCGTCGCTCGAGAGCAGGATTTGACCGCCGTGACCGGCAGAGCAGATGCGGGCCGCAGTGTGCACTGCCAGCCCCACGTAGCCGCCGTCGGTCAGTGTGGGACGACCGGTATGGATGCCGATCCTGAGCCGCACTTTGGCGCCGGCCGGCCATGACCGTGAGTCGACCCTCCGCTGGATCGCCAGCGCAGCAGCGAGCGCACCGGACGGGCGCTTGAACACAGCGAATAGCTCGTCCGCGCGAATGTCGACTTCCTTGCCCCCCGACCGTTGCACAGCGCGGCGGAGGAGGCGACGCACTTCACCGAGGAGGTTGGCGTACCTGTCCTCCAGAAGGCGGAGTAGACCGGTAGAATCCTCGATATCGGTCAGAAGGAAGGTGACCTGACCGCTCGGCAGACCGCGCACCACCCCGGCGCGCGCCCTGGACTCGCCCTCTAGGCGTTCGGTCGCAAGCTGTCCGGTGATGAACCCGATCGGCACGATGCCGTACTTTTTGGCCGCGGTCAGTAGCCTCTTGCGCGCTCGCTCGCGCGCTGCATCGTCCTCGAATCTCGTCTGGTTGAAGCGGGCGAGCGCATTACGAACGTGTGCCTCGTCGTGGATAGGTAAGCGTCGTCGACCCTTTAAGTCTACGTAGGCAAAGGCGGCGTTCCGTAGTTGCGCACGTGTCTTGGCGGTGAGCTGTGGCATCCGTCTTCCTCGACCCTATCCAATGCCGCTTGGGCGGGCAGCGCTCGACTTCCACGTCCAGCAAAGGGATCGACAGTACAAGGTGTCGTGCTTGGCTCGCTGACGCAACCTCCGCTTGGCTCACACCGGTATTCTCGCCTCAGGACCGATACTCGTGACACAAGACCCAAAACGATCACTGGGCACTTTCACCCGAACGCCATATGGATTGTGACGGTGTGGTGTAAGATAATCGCTAGCATGCGCGCCCCTCCGGGTCGTGTCCGGCCCTTTGAGTACGATTCATGACAGCAAACTGCGCCTCGCACTCGCTGCGCCGGGCACCGTTTGAACGGACGCCACTGAGCTTGACTTGCAAATGCCAGCGCAGGAGCGAGCCATGACGAGTATTCCATCCCCGGTGATTGTGATCATTGCGGTGCTGCTCGCTGTCTTGGGAGGCAGCGCCATTTCCGCGCAGGACAAGTACACTCTGCAGGTGCCGAATGGGCTCGCGTTCTCCGACAATAGTGAAATTCACGGCGCGCATGACCCGGAACTGCCATGAGCAATCGATCTACCCCCGAAACTCCGAATATTGTCGGCTGGGATGCCCTCGTTCCAAAACAATCGTCCGTCGACAAGCAAGGGGAGCTTCGGAGCGTCCCGATCGAAGGTGTAATGTTTCGGCCAACTCGTCCGGTACCCCATGAGGACGGTCATGTCGCGGAGGTAGCGCGTTCAGACTGGGACATCATCGGCGGCCCAATCGTTCAGGTCCATATTACGACAACTTATGCGGGACGCATCCGTGCGTGGGGACTTCACCAAGTTTCGTCCGATCGGCTATTCGTGGTCGACGGACTTGTGAAAATCGTCGTGTACGATGGGCGGAAAAATTCTCCGACATTAGGCAGCATCAACGAATTTACCGTCAGCGCCAAAAATCCCGCGCTTCTGTTTATCCCTCCATACCTCTATCATGGGTGGAAGAACATCGGCACAACGGATGCCACCATCATCAATATGCCGACGGTGATGTATAATCACCAATCCCCAGACGCGTTGGATTTGCCGTGGAATTCCGAAGCAGCGCTCCGCATCGTTCCATACCGGTGGTGATGCGCGTAGCGAGTGGCACAAGATCGCCGAAGAACTGCAGCTGTCCGGCAGCGTGGGCAGCGAGCAGCATCTCCAGGAACAGCCGGCGGAACAGCGCCGAGAGCACCTCGACCGTCAAGAAATAGCGCGGCCGGCACGCAATCCACTTCGATCCATCCGCCGAGAAGCCGCCACCAGGCACGATCATGTGCACATGTGGGTGGTGGACGAGAGCAGAGCCCCAGGTGTGCAGCACCGAAATGAAGCCGATGCGGGCGCCGAGATGCTTTGGATCGGCCGCGATCGTGAGCGTGGTCTCGGCCGAGGCCTTGAACAGTAGGTCCTAGACCACGGCATTGTTCTGATAGGCGATGTCGCGCAGCTCGGCCTCGCGCTCGGCCAGCCATTCCTTGGCGGCAGCGCCCTGACACTTGGGACAGTGCCGATTGCGGCAGCTGTTGTAGGCGATGAGCGTGTGCGCGCAGTCCTCGCAGCGCGCGACATGACCGCCGAGCGCTGCCGTACGACAGCGCTCGATCGCCGACTTCACCTTGAGCTGGTCGAGGCTGACGTGGCCGGCATTGGCCGAACGCCACGCTGCTCCGTGGTCGCGGAAGACATCTGCGACCTCCAGCGCTGGTCGGGGCATAACCGCGGGCGTTTATGCCGGCGGCTGCAACCCGGAGCAGACTCGCCTCGTTCGGGACATACGGTTCATATAAACTCGATGTCTTCCAAACCATAAAAAGGAAAAGGCGCAGCTATGTTAGAGCAAAAGGACTGGACCAAGCCGGCGGCGATGGCGATCCCCAAAGGGGGGTTCTTCAAGGAAAAGGTAGAGCAGGGCAGATACGGCCCGATCTTTCCCAAGACTCCGGCGTGTTACGGCTTCTCCGTCATTGCAAAAGTCATCCCCGGAAGGGAAGAGCACATATACAACCATGCCAAAGTCATAGAAAAAGCAATCGCAGATGATCCGGCCACGCTCGCTACACTCAAGGCACACTACTTGAGGTGGGTGATCTTCACCATTAAGGGGGAGAGCTACATGATGTACCAGGGCATCTTCGATACCGATTTCGATAAATACTGCGAAGATGCCTCTGTCCTCTTCGGGAAGACGGGCATCCACTCGGCCTTTGAGGCCCTTGAGGGATGGCCGGCGGACTACGCGACCAATCCTTCGTCCATAGTCAAGTTTTTCCGCGACCACCAATGGCCGAGCTTCCTCGAATACAGCGAGCATCCCTATGTGAGTTGCGACGAAATCAAGAAAGCGCTCAAGCTCAAGGCGGCATTCTCGAACATGCTCGACCAGATGCAGTGATCCACCGCAGGAAGTCCGTTGATTGGCACGAAGTGTGAGTGCGGCCATGTCCGCTATAGCGCCGCTCTTGGGGGGTTAGCAGAAGTAACCCGGACACTGCGCGATCGTCGCGATTGACCCATCTCGGTCATGGCCCCCCAAATTTTGCTGTGATGCACAACGCGGCTTTTCCAATGATGTGGTAGGGTGTGATCCTCGGCTTAAGGGGAGCACATGAAACGGCGCGAGTTCATCACGTTCGTCGGTGGTGCAGCGGCTACGTGGCCGCTTGCGGCGCGCGCGCAGCAGTCTGCGATGCCGGTGATCGGGTACTTCAGCGCGAGGTCGGCCGAGAGCGACGAGCCGATGTTGGCCGCCTATCGCCAGGGTTTGAAGGAGGCCGGGTACTCCCAGGGCACGAATGTTGTCATCGAATTCCGGTGGGCAAAAGGTCAATACGCGCTGTTTCCAACTCTAGCAGAGGATTTGGTACGTCGGGGTGTGGCCGTCGTCGTTACGAGCGGCGGAGAAGGCGCGGCGCTCGCTGCTAAAGCAGCGACCACAAACATTCCGATTGTCTTTATCGTCGCGGCGGATCCCGTGAAGTTTGGGCTAGTCGTCAGTTTCAATCGGCCGGGTGGGAATCTCACCGGCGTAACCTCTTTAATCGGTACACTTGGACCGAAGCAGCTAGGGCTACTACACGAGCTTGCACCCGATGTTTCGGTGATTGGTGTGCTTGTCAATCCAAACGATCCATGGACTCAGTCCCAAATTGCAGACACTGAGGCAGCTGGGCGTGCGGTTGGAAAGCAGGTTATTGTGTTAAGGGCGAGCACTGAAACGGACATCAACGCCGTCTTCACGCGCGCGCTTCAGCAGCGGGCCGGTGCACTGGTCGTAACAGCTAGTGCGTTGTTCGTGACGAGGCAACATCAACTTATCACTCTCGCAGCACGGCATTTCGTTGCCCACGATATACTCTCGGGCCGAGTTCGCAGCCGCTGGAGGGCTGATGAGCTACGGTCCAAACACTGTCGAATATTATCTCCAGGCAGGTGGTTACACGGGCAGGATTCTCGACGGCGCTAAGCCCGCCGATTTGCCCGTGATGCAGCCCACCAAATATGAACTTGTGATCAACCTCAAAACTGCGAAGACGCTTGGCCTTACCTTACCACCGACCCTGCTCGCCCGCGCCGACGAGGTCATCGAGTGACGGATTGCGAGCGCTTGCTGCAGTGCAGGAGTCAGCTCCTGTGAAGGGTTTCGGATGACGGCCCTTGGCGACGATGCGCCTGGCACTGGGGCCGTCGTCCGAAAGCCTCCAAAGAACGAACCCGCGGGACGTGAAGTGTAGCTGCCTCTTCGCGCTATGGCGATTTGGTGGTGATAAAGGTCGCCGCGATAGGAATTGGAGTGGGCGCTCGGATGATTACGGCTGCTGCGGAGTCGTGTGCGGTTTGTTTGATGACGAGTAACGGGCGCAGGCGCGCTGGCCGCGGCGTTGAACGCAATGCTGGCGCGCTGTTCGGCCGCACGCTGGCGTGACCGGTCGATGATCGGCAAGTCAATGTTCGCTGGTGGATAGAAGAAACAGGGGCTGCGCTCACGAGGTGTCGATCCTGATCACAGTTGCGGTCGGCCGATGTCGAGGCGTTGAGCCGCGGGCGAAGGTCTCGATGATCACCATGCGGCCGCCGCAACACGGACAAGCAAGCGCGGGGACCGGCCCCTCGCGATTTGCGGCATCAGCATCGGCATGTTGGACTTGCGGGGTTGGTACGGCGAGTAGCTCGCGGGCACGCGCGATGTTGTCGGTGGAAGTCTTGGCGAACAGGCCGAAATGGCGGATGCGGTGAAACCCCTTCGGCAGAACATGGATGAGGAAGCGGCGGATGAACTCCTGCGGCGCGAGCGTCATCCGCTTGTAGCGAGCGCTGCCATCGGCGCGATAGTCCTTGTACTTGAAGGTGACGCCCTTCTCGTCGAACGCGATCAGGCGGCTGTTGGCGATGGCGACGCGATGGGTATAGCGCGACAGATAGGCGAGCACGACCTCGGGTCCGCCGAATGGAGGCTTTGCGTACACGTGCCACTTGCGCCTGCGCAGTGGCGCCAAGTAGGCCGCGAACGCCTTGCGTTCGGTTAGCGCGACATGTTTGCCGAAGAACTGCAGTTTGCCAGCGGCGTGGGCAGCAAGCAGCTTATCCAGCATCAACCCTCGGAACAGCTTCGAGAGCACGGGGACCGGCAGCAAGAAGCGCGGCCGGCGGCACGCGATCCAACGCGAGCCATCGAGTGAGATGCCGCCGCCTGAGACGATCATATGCACATGCGGGTGATGCATCATGGCCGAGCCCCAGGTGTGCAGCACGGCGGTGATGCCGATGCGGGCTCCAAGGTGCTTGGGGTCCGCCGCGATGGTGCGCATCGTATCGGCCGACGCCTTGAACAGAAGATCATAGATCACCGCCTTGTTCTGGTAGGCGATGTCGCCGATCCTCGACGGCAGGGTGAACACGACGTGGAAGTAAGGCACCGGGAGAAGCTCAGCCTCCCGCGCTGCCATCCACTCGCGCGCTGCCGCGCCCTGACACTTGGGGCAGTGCCGGTTGCGGCAGCTGTTGTAGGCGATCGTCGTGTAGCTGCAGTCTTCGCAGCGCGCGACATGCCCGCCGAGCGCCGCCGTGCGGCAGCTCTCGATGGCGTTCATCACCTTGAGCTGGGCGAGGCTCACGTGACCGGCATTGGCGCTGCGCCACGCGGGACCACAGTCGCGGAAGATGTCCGCGACTTCCAGAGCAGGGCGGGACATGACCGCCGGCGGATTATGCCGGCGGCTGGGGCCTGTTTCCCATCAGCGGTGTGAGCCGATCCAATGGGCTCATCACCGCTCGGATCGTGCTGGTGGCAACGTGCTCATAGAGCGCGGTGGTGTCGAGCCTGGCATGGCCGAGCAAGACTTGGATCAGGCGAGTGTCGGTTTTCTGCTCGAGCAAGTGGGTGGCAAAGCTGTGTCGCAGCGAGTGGGGCGTCACCCGCTTCTTGATCTCGGCCATCTCGGCTGCGGCATGAACGGCGCGGTTGAACTGGCGCGTCGTCAACGGCAGCAATCGATCACGGCCCGGAAACAACCATACCGCCGGCCGCGCAATGCGATACCAATCGCGTAAGAGTTCGAGCAGCACCGGCGAGAGCATCGCAAAGCGATCCTTCTGCCCCTTGCCCTGTTCGATCCGCAGCAGCATGCGCTTGGAATCGACGTCGGACACCTTGAGTGCCACCACCTCAGAAACCCGCAATCCGGCACCGTAGGTGGCACTGAATGCGGCCTTGTACTTCGGTCCGGGTGCTGCCTCCAACAGGCGCACGATCTCTTCCTCGCTTAACACCATCGGCAACTTGCGCGGTTCGCGCACAAACGTAAGGTATCGAGCCATATGCGTTCGATCGAGCGTCACGGTGAAGAAGAAGCGCAACGCCGAAACCGAGCCGTTCATGGTCGGCGGCCGCACGCCTGTTCGTCTCTGATGCAGCTGGAAGCGGCGAAGATCCTCAGCCGTTGCCGTATCCGGCGAGCGACCGAGGAAAGCTGTGAAAGTCTTGACGTGGCGGATATAGTCGTTGCGGGTCTTCTCGCCGAAATTGCGCACGGTCATGTCTTCGATCATGCGCTGGCGCAGTGGACTGATGGGCTTCTCGCTCATCGCGGTGCTCCTGTCTTGAGGTGGAGGTTACTGACCCCTCGATCCTCAAGACGGGACACCGTCCTGTCACCTCGTTCGGCTCACCTCGTCACATGCATCCACTGCCGCTTGCTCAGTCTTCGCGCGCAGCGCGCTCCCGCGTAAGCGGGTTCGTTCCATGACCATCTCGGACCTTAGGGCGACCAATTTGCTGTGCCGCACAATGCGCTTGCTGCGAGGAGCCCCCTCCTCTCCGTTCGAACGTACCATCTCGGCAACATGAAATTTCATCCATTTGACAGATGGGCTTGAACGCCTTCTCCTGGCCCATCGACCAACCGCCGCCACACCCAGGTCACCCTGCGCTTGACGGTCTTGGCACATCGCCGTGAAGATCAGAGCCCGCGCTAGGAGAGAGCACGCCGATGACCGATGCCGGTGTTGGGCACACCGACCAGTCCAGGGCCAAGGTCTTCATCTCGTACAGCCGCAAGGACATGGCCTTTGCCGACCGGCTGGAGGCAGCACTCAAGGCGCGCGGCTTCGAGCCGCTGATCGACCGCACCGACATCTACGCCTTCGAGCAGTGGTGGGAGCGCATCGAAACTCTGATCGCGTGCGCCGACACCGTCGTCTTTGTTCTCAGCCCCGGTGCAGTCGCCTCCGAGATAGCCCTGCGGGAGGTGGCGTTCGCTGCGTCTCTGAACAAACGGTTCGCGCCGGTTGTATGGCGCAGGGTGGTAGACAAGTTCGTCCCCGAGGCACTCGCGAAGCTCAATTTCATCTTCTTCGACGATGACACGGAGTTCGAGCACCGCGCCGATCAGCTGGCCGATGCTCTCCGCACCGACATTAGCTGGATCAGGCAGCACACCGACTTTGGCGAGCAGGCGCGGCGCTGGGCACAGGCTAAGGGCGCCTCCGGCCTGCTGCTGCGCTCGCCGGTGCTGGAACAGGCGGAACGCTGGATAGCTGCGCGGCCAAGCAGCGCACCGGCTCCGACCGAGGAGACGCAGACATTCATCCGCCGGAGCAGACAAGCTGCCACTCGTCGGCGAAACGTTATCACCGGGAGTCTCGCCGCGGGACTGGTGCTGGCTCTCTGCCTTGCAGGTCTTGCCTATTGGCAGCGCGGCATCGCCGTCGAGCAGCGCCAAATCGCGCAGCAGAACGAGGCGCAGGCAAAAACCGAGCGCGACAACGCCACGCGGAATTTCAAGCTAGCTCAGCACACCGCCGAGAGGCTCGTTTTCGACATTGCCATAGGACTGCGTGATGTGCAGGGCATGAGCACCGAGACAGTTCGCAAAATTCTCGAAACCGCCCGAGGTACGTTCGAGCAGCTCGCGACGTCCGCGCCCGACGATCTAGCGCTACAACGAAGCCGTTCGGTGATGCTTCAGGAATTCGGGGACACCTATCTCACTCTCGGCGACGTGGGCCAAGCGCTCGCGGCCGACCGCGACAGCCTCGCTATTATAGAACGTCTGGCCAAGGGCAATCCCAGCAACGCTGGCTGGCAGCGCGATCTCTCGGTCTCCTATGCGAAGGTAGGCGACGCTCTGGTCGAGCAAGGCAAGCTCGATGAGGCTCTCAAGGCTTACCAAAATGCATTCACGATAACAGAGACGCTCGCCGCTTCGGACCCCAACAACACCAAATGGCAGCGCGATCTCTCGGTCTCTTACGGCAAGCTCGGCGACGTGTTGGTGAGCCAGGGCAAGCTCGATGAAGCGCTCAAGGCCTACCGCAACCAATTAGCCATCCGCGAAAGGCTTGCCGACGCCAACCCCGTCGATGCCGAGCGGCAATATGATCTTGCCACCAGCCATGAACGCCTCGGAGACGTCCTGATAAACCAGGGCAATCTTGCGGCTGCTCTGAAAGAATACGAAGCAACAGAAGCGATTAGCGAGCGCCTTACCAAGGCCGACACCAGCAATACTCGCTGGCAGCGCGAGCTCTCGATCTCCTACGAGAGGATTGGCGGCGTGCTGCTGAAGCAGGACAAGCCAGACGAGGCTCTTAAGGCGTTTCGAGATGGCCTCGCCATAGTAGAGCGCCTCGCCGCCGCCGACCGCGGCAACACCGAGTTTCAGCGCGATCTATCGATCTCCTACGAGAGGATTGGCGGCGTGCTGCTGAAGCAGGACAAGCCAGACGAGGCTCTTAAGGCGTTTCGAGATGGCCTCGCCATAGTAGAGCGCCTAGCCGCCGCCGACCGCAGCAACACCGAGTGGCAGCGCGATCTCTCGGTCTCTTATGAGAAGATTGGAGACGTCCTGGCCGGTCAGGGCAAGTTCGACGAGGCGCTCAAGGTCTATCGCGACAGCCTCGCCATCCGAGAGCACCTTGTTGCCGCCGACCGCAGCAACACCGAGTGTCAGCGTGATCTATCGGTCTCGTACATTAGGATCGGTGACGTACTGAAGAAGCAAGGCCAGCACGACGAGGCGCTTAAGGCCTACCGCAGCGGGCTTTCCATCCGCGAGCGTCTCGCTGCAATCGACGGCAGTAACACGCAGTGGCAGCGCGACCTAGCCATTTCCCACGCGAAACTGGCGCTGCTCTTTGAACAATTGGGGCGGCTTGCGGACGCATTGGCCGAATGGATTAAAGGGCGAGATATCGCAGCAGCAATGGTTGCGATATCTCCGACAGATGCGCAATGGAAAAATCTACTGACAGCGTTCGAACGGGATATCGCACGGCTGCAAGCGCAGCAGCAGGCAGGAGCGAGGTAAGTGAAGTACTCGAATGCCCAAAATAGACAGTGCTTTTTACTGCTTTGCTGCATCTGCTCACGACCGGTATTGGCACTCATGAGACCCACCAACGGTCTCGACTGATGCCTGCTCATTGGGGTGAAGCGGACCTAATGCGAGCGTACTGATAACCGCCGTTGTTGACCCAAACGCGCCATCTCTTGGTAGCAAACACAAAAGCACTGTAGAATGAGTCACCGCAGGTTCGTATGGGCTTGCAGGGTTGCGAACGTCCCAGGCTACGGCATGATTGTGGGTACAACAACAGATCACACCCCCGAGACTGCGGCCATTGATCGCGCACGCTCCTCACAATGGCCACTGACCGGCCATGGCGAGCTTGGTTATGGTGCCTTAGGGTTCGGCTAAGCTGCGCTCAACATGATAGAAACAGAATCCACTTCAATAGAAGCCAACCAGCCCGGTCAGCCCGCAGGAGGGGCCGATCCCGGATTCAGCACCGAGGAGCGTTATCGTTTAATTCTCCACGCGGTCGCCGAAGGAATTTACGAGTGGACCGTCAGACCGAACCATCTGGAGCTCTCTGCGCGACTCCTCGAAATGTTCGGGTTCGAGCGAGGCGAACTCACATCGTCGAATTGGGTGGCGCGCGTTCATCCCGAGGACCGCGGCCGATACCGTGACGCCACCGTAGCACATTTCAAAGGAAGCGCGCCTAACTTCTCCTGCCAATACCGCGTTCTCAACAAGGCGGGAGAATGGCGCTGGGTCAGCGATCGCGCGGCATCGATACGCGACAGCAATGGGCGCGTTTTGCGGCTGATAGGAGCGGTTAGCGACATCACCGAGCTCCGCGAGACACTGCAGCAGCAAGACACGACTGCCGAGGTGCTCAAAGCGATCAGTCGCTCCACATTCGACCTGCAGGCCGTTCTCGATACGCTCGTGGAGTCGGCCACGCGGCTCTGCAAAGCCGATCATGCGTGGCTGTTCCAGCGGGAGCGTGATGTTTTCCGCTGGGCCGCGGGGTTTGGGCACTCAAACGACGTCTATGCTCGCATCAAAGAGCTGTTCGCCGATCGAGAAGTGATGCTGGATCGGGGCAGCGTCACGGGCCGCGTCGCACTCGATGGCAAGGTCGTTCACATTCACGACGTGCGCAAAGATCCGGAATATGCCTGGGGTGAGGCACAAAACATTGCTGGATATCGCACCGCCCTTGGCGTTCCGCTTTTGCGCAACGATGATGTCATAGGGGTTATTTTCATCGGAAAAGTTCAGCCACAGCCGTTTTCTGAGAAGCAGATCAAGCTGGTGAGCGTGTTCGCCGATCAGGCCGTCATCGCCATCGAGAACACACGCCTGCTCAACGAGCTGCGCAAATCGCTGCAGCAGCAGACTGCAACTGCTGACGTGCTGCAAATCATCAGCAGTTCGCCGGGGGAGCTAGAGCCGGTATTCAAGGCCATCCTTGAGAATGCGGTGCACATATGTGAAGCCAATTTCGGCACTCTGCAACTGCGCGAAAATGACGCCTTCCGCGTTACTGCGATGCATAATCCGCCACCCGGCTTCGCCGAAGCTAGGCGGCGCAATCCTTTAATTTATCCCACAGCGCACAACGCCATTGGCCGCGTGATCGCTACCAAGAATTTTGTTCACATTACCGACTATACCCAGGAGATTTCCTATAAGGAGGGCGATCCCGCAGCTGTCAGCATCGTCGAGCTTGCCAAGGCGCGGACGCTTGTCCTCGTACCGATGCTGAAGGACGGCGAGCTGATCGGTAACATCAACATCTATCGCCAGGAAGTCCGTCCCTTCACCGACAAACAAATATCCTTGTTGAAAAATTTCGCACGTCAAGCCGTCATCGCCATCGAGAACACGCGCCTGCTCAACGAGCTGCGCGAATCGCTGCAGCAGCAGACTGCCACCGCCGATGTGCTCAAGGTCATCAGCCGCTCGGCATTCGATTTGCAGGCGGTGCTTGATACACTGACCGAGTCGGCCGCGCGTCTCTGCGAGGCTGATGAAGGATTCCTGTGGCAGCGTGAGGGTGACGAATACGTTTGGTCCGCGGGCTTTGGCTTCACGGGCGAAATGTTGGATTTCATGAAAAATAGGCAGATCAAACCGGATCGGGGGATGGCAGTCGGGCGTGCTACTCCTTGAAGGCAAGATCGTTCATATCCCGGACGTTTTGAAGGACGCCGATTACACCGGGTGGGATATACAAAGGGTCAACAAGTATCGGACCGTGCTGGCAGTCCCGTTGATGCGCGAGGGCATCCCAATTGGCGTTTTCGGCCTGACTCGTGCGGAGCCTCAGGCATTCGCCGACAAGCAAATCGAGCTGGTTCAAACCTTCGCCGACCAAGCCGCGATCGCGATCGAGAACGTGCGGCTGTTCGACGAAATCCAGGAGAAAAGCCGACAGCTTGCCGAGGCGAGCCAGCACAAGTCTCAGTTCCTCGCCAACATGAGCCATGAGTTGCGCACGCCGCTCAACGCCATCATCGGCGTAAGCGAGATGCTACGCGAGGATGCGGAGGCGCTGAAGCAGGACACCGAGCCGCTCGACCGCGTGCTCGGCGCGGGCCGACACCTGCTTGCCTTGATTAACGACATCCTCGACCTGTCCAAGATCGAGGCGGGGCGGATGGAGCTCGCTCTCACCACTTTCGCGCTTGCGCCTCTGATTGGTGAAGTCGTCAAGACCATCGAGCCCCTCGCGGCTAAGAACTCTAACCGCGTCTCAGTCAACTGCGACGCTGCGATCGGAACGGTGCATGCCGACCAGATGCGGCTGCGGCAGGCGCTCCTTAATCTCATGAGCAACGCCAACAAGTTTACCGAGCGTGGCACCATTACGATCGATGCCCGTCATCGACAGGAGAACGGCGGCGATTGGATTACGCTTGTGGTAACGGATACCGGCATCGGCATGACGCCGGAACAAATGGGCAAGCTGTTTCAGGAATTTTCGCAGGCGTCCTCGACAACGGCGAGCAAATACGGAGGGACCGGCCTCGGCCTCGTTATAAGCCGACGCTTCTGCCAGATGATGGGCGGCGACATCACGGTCGAGAGCGAGCCAAGTCGTGGTTCTACCTTTACAATCCGAGTGCCGCGGATTGTGGAGGTTGGGAAAGCCGCCCAATAGGCACGCTGTTTGCTGCGGTGCAGTTGGTCCGGTTTGGCAAAGCTGTCAATCGGTGGCAAACTTTGCTGTGCTGCACAACGCGGCATTCCCACGACGATGTGGTAGGCTGTAACCTTTCGGGCTGAGGGGAACAATCAACTCTGCAAGGGATGGCCATCTTCGCTGCGAACGTTCTTGAACCGCCGAGCCAGAGCTATAACGCATCACCTAGGGCATTCGCGGACCGCCAATTTGTGCACAGGATTCTATAGGGGCGACAACTGACCGATTTACCGATAGGCAGCCCACGAATTTCGAGCTGGCCATTCACCTGAAAATGGATGGCCGATCGTCTTCATAATCGGCGGCGATCCGGTCGGGACGGGCCTGGTCAAAAGATCTAACCGGCCCGGCAGGAATGTGGCTGGCGTCCACCTCATCATGGTTTCGACTGTTGGCTCTGCTTTTCGCTATTCGACCAGGTTCTTTGAACGAAGCGACGAACAGGGCTAATATTCACACAGTTCGGAAGTCTTCTGCGGAGTATCGGATGGAACTGCGCGAAGCAAGTTTCCACGCTACGCAAAGCAAGTCGCGCTACAGTCGGAACTGGCTTTTGGGTTGCATCCTCGCCCTGGTCCCTTTGCTCGCGGTCACGCTGCTCGGTGTTCTAGCCTCCACGAAGGAAGGCAACAGCGCCGATCGGCAAGGAGCCGACCAAAACGAAATCCGCCTCGGCATGTCCGCTGATTTCTCGGCGAGTGCGCGGGCGCTCAGCATCGAACTCTATCGCGGCGCCATGGCCTACCTGCTCCCGGTCAACGACGCCGGCGGCGTTAACGGCCGACGTGTCGTCATAACCGCCTATGACGACCAATACGAGCCCGATCTCGCGATCCGCAACACACTGAAGCTGATGGATGAGGATGACGTATTCGCGCTGTTCGGTTATGTCGGCACGCCGACCATGAATCGGACACTGCCGCTGCTGCGAATGCGTCAGGCCAAAGATTTCCTGCTGTTCTTCCCTTTCACCGGGGCCGAAACCAATCGGGTTCCGCCTTATGATCAGCTTTCCTTCAATCTGCGCGCATCTTATGACCAGGAGATCCAGGGACTGATCAATCACTTCGTCGCCGTGAATCGGACCCGCGTCGCGGTCTTCTATCAAGCCGACGCTTATGGGCGGGCGGGCTGGGCCAGCTTGCGCCAGGCGCTGGCCAAGCACGGCTTGGAGATCGCCGGCGAAGCTACGTATCGGCGCGGCTCGCCCTTCGATCAGAGCTACGATCGTCAGGTAGCGATCATGCAGCGGCTACAGCCCGATGCCATTCTCTGTGTCGGCACCTATCCGGCCTGTGCCGGATTCGTCCGCGATATGCGCGACAGAGATGCTGACTGTCCCGTCGCGACGATCTCGTTCGTCGGTGGCGAGGCCATGCTCAAGCTGCTAAGTACCGCCGAGCGGCAGTTGAACAAGAACTACACCTCCCGCCTCGTGAGCTCGCAGGTCGTGCCGAGCTATCAGGACGATTCGGTCCCGACCGTGCGTGGGTATCGCGAGGCGCTGGACCGCTACCGCGATGCCATCATGCCTCCGGACTCCCTACTCTATCCAAACGGTAAAACGGCGGAGCGAGAGTATGCACCGCTGCCTTACGGCTTCATCAGCCTCGAGGGCTATCTGGACGCCAAGCTCTTCGTCGCGATCCTACAGCGGATGGGTGCCGATCCGAGACGTGCCGATCTGGCGCCAACTGTGCTGGCCATTGGCGACTTCGATCTTGGCGTAGGACAGCCGCTCTCCTTCGGCGGCGCCACCGGTCGGCGCCAGGCTTCCGACCAGATCTACTACACTGTGGTCAGAGAAGGCCATTTCGTGCCATTCCGCGACGGTGAGTGGGAGGCTTGGGCGAAGCGATGAGGATCGCCCGATTCTATCAGAAAACACTGTTCGGCATGTTTGCCCTGATGGGGCTCATTGTGGCGACGACCTCCGCCCTATACGTGTACACCGTGGACCGGCAGCTGACCGACGATTTCCTGAAGCGCAACCGGGCAATCGCGCGCAACATTGCCAACTCGAATATCGACCTGATCGTCCACCAGAACTATTCGGCTCTTCAATCTGTCATTGATCAGTCCGTCGAGATCTCTGGCATCTCCTATGTCTTCGTCGTGGACAAAAAAGGCGTGATTATCGCCCATACCTTCGTGCCCGGCGTACCCGACGAGATCGCCGCCAATTATCGGGATGGAAAGAACGTTTACGACCGTACCCTGGCGGGTCTCGGAAATTTTTCGGAGGTAACGGCAGGCATCGTCGCCGGCGAGGCCGGCCGCGTGCATGTCGGCATGGACAAGGGCTACGTCGCCCTGCAGGTCCAGACGGCCATCGGCAAGGAGGTCCATTTTCTCACCATCATATTCATCGTCAGTGTGCTGGTGTCCTACGGGCTGATGTATCAGCTGTCGCGGCCTCTCGATCACCTCGGGAGCTACGCCTGGGATTCCTTGTCCAGCGAGAAGCGCGTCCCGCCCCCGCGCCCCGCTCACGTCAAGCGTCTGCTCGAGCGCACCGACGAAGTGGGCGAGCTCGGCCGTTTGATTCGCTGGGCTTCCGGTCGGGGGAAGTGAGCATGCGCGCGCTAGTCCGGGAGCCCAATCGATGGCTGATCGCGACGATGTGCACAGTGCTGCAGCTCTGCCTCGGCACCGTGTATGCCTGGAGCTACTTCCAGCCGCTTCTGGTCGAGCAGTTCCGCTGGAGCAACACCGATACCTCGTGGGCATTCAGTCTGAACATCTGCTGCCTTGGGCTAGCGGCGGCCTGGGGCGGGATCAACCTCGCAAGGATCGGACCGCGCAAGCTGGCCGTCGCCGGTGGCCTTCTCTTCACCGCCGGCTATGCCCTGGCAGCAGTCGCCCTCGCTGTGAAGAGTCTGACACTTTTTTATATCGGCTACGGCGCCGTCGCCGGGATCGGCATCGGCTTGGGCTATGTCACGCCGATGACTACCGTCACCAAGTGGTTCCCCGATAAGAGGGGGCTGCTGACCGGCATCGTCGCCATGGGGTTTGGGCTCGGCGCCTTCATGCTCAGCGTCGTGCTCGCGCCGATCCTGATGCGCGTCCTCCACGGAAACCTCACTTATGTGTTCGCGGCCCTGGGCGCCATACTCGGCTCGGCTGCTTTTGGCTGCGCAACGATGCTGCGGGACCCTCCGGCCGGCTATCTTCCCAGCGGCTATGTCCCGTCGGCATCGAAGGACGCCCGCGCGGAAAACCCTTACGCCAAAGCCGAGGAAGAGACCGACCTGCCGCTCAGGGAGTACGTCCTGGTCGGTCAGTACGCGATCGTGTGGATTATCTTCTTTCTCAACATCACGGCTGGTATCTCGATCATCAGCTTCCTGTCGCCGCTCTACCAGGATATTTGGAGGCTTGACCACCCAATCTTGGAGCGCTCCGTCCTGGCCGGCTATGGCGCCACGCTCATCGCCGTCAGTTCCCTGTTCAACGGCTTCGGGCGCATCGGCTGGGGCGCCGTGTCCGAGCGGCTCGGCCGTATCAACACCTTTCGTCTCCTATTCGCCTCGCAGCTGGTCGTATTCGGCATGCTAATGACAGAGCGCGATCCGTGGGTCTTCGCCATTCTGGTGTGTTATGTGCTGAGCTGCTTTGGCGGGGGCTTCGCGATCATGCCGTCCATGGTGATCGACATCTATGGGCCGAAGCGCATGTCGCGGTTCTACGGCATCATGCTCACGGCCTGGTCGGCCGCCGGGGTCCTAGGACCCCTCATGATAGCGAGTCTCAAGGACAATTATCCCGATCGCGCCATCGTCTACTCGTTCCTGCTCGGCATTCTCGTGCTCGCGGTCGGATTCACCTTCACTTTTCTCGTCAATGACGAGCGGTTCATACCGCGGCGGATCCTGCTGCAAGCCTTTGCCGCGGCACCGCCGGTGCGCAATCCCGAAGAACCCTCGAGGAGTGCGGCCAAGTCGGTGGCGCCATAGCAGACTACCGCAATCGCCGGATTCAGTTCTGAGACCCGACCGTTGTCGGGGAGGCGTGAAGGCAAAACTCAAGGCGCCTGCGATGCGCACATCTCATCAGAACACGCTGGAAACCATCAGCACGATCGGGATCGATATCCGCAAGAACACGTTCTGGTGCAATTTGCAGCGTTCGCTTTTCGCTGCCAGCGATCATTGCTTTTTTGCATGCTGGTGAAACCGGCGCGCAGCAGCTCCTATCTCCTCGCTCACTTCTTCTATGATATCGGGTAGATAATTGATCTCTTCGACCGAAACCATGTGGAGCTCCGCTCCACTAGGCTTCGCGATCTTCAGTGCTAATGAAAGCGCACTGAAAGCGTGCTCGGAACCGTCATTACTTGGGTTGCGCTTCCCGTGCTCAATACCGCCCATGTAGGTCAAATCGATCTCCGCTTCGCCACTATGAAGTAGTCTCCAGATGTTAGTGGTTGGAAGCAGACGTGAGGACTCTGGAGCCATCTGAGTTCTATGTCGCCGACGCGCCGGCAATTCTTTCTGGAGATCCAATCGTCGCCCTCTACGTCGCCGCGATCCTTGCGCGACGACTCGACGCCGCCAATAGATGGCTGGTCGGGGTTAAGCGCCAGCTCCCAAACTGGCGAGCTTCCCAGCGTGATCGGCAAGGCGGTCGAGAAGGTCGAGGAACTGTTAAGCTACGGCTGCCGAGATCCAACTGGATGGTGATCTGCGCCAATCGAGGCGATCAAAGGCCGCACGGGTGCGCTCTATGTTGCTCCCGATGGGCTTGTGAACCCAGGCTATGTGGCTCCGGGGCACGGCTGCCCCGAGCGTCGTCATCGCGTCCAGTGGCGCGCTAGGAAACAACGCCAGGCCCGCGTGCGCTTGCGACGAGGGGCGCGCCTGATTGATTTTTATGATATGAAGATCGCAGGTTGCGGGTGACCTCTCTGACTATCTCATCGGGTTCCGCGTCCTCGCGTCGGTTAGGCGTCGCGGCCCCAATCTCGACCGCAACTAATAGTGAACAAGCAGCTCAAGGGGTGTATCACAAAGGAGGGTATCATGTACCATTTTGCCACAGCTTTAATCGCCGGCATTATCGCCACGGTACTTGGTAGCGGCATTGCATTCATGCCTACCCCCGCGGGGGCTGCGAAGCTGTCCAACGATGAAAGGGTTGCCCTAGAAAAGGCGACCGCTGAATGCAAGCTGGAGGCGAAGGGCATGAAGTTCAGCTGGCACTGGCGGAAGCGCCAGAAATACGTCCGAAATTGCATCATAAGGACGACTGTCCAAGCCTATCCCACCATAAACATCTCGGAAGTCCGCAGGGCGGTGAATATGATGAATCTTCGGATGCAGCAACCCGGGGAATGGGGATGTGACCCGATGTGTTGAAGCGAGCCGCGCCTGTCGCCTCACGCATTGATCCGCTCGGCACTCCGGCGCGGCTCATCAGCGAGCGCGCGGTGCGGCGTAGATCGTGCAGCGTATACCAGGGCAACAGCCGCCCAGGCAGGTCATTGTTCGTGGGGTGGCCCGGGCATTTGCCAGCGAAAGCACACTTGTTAAGGATTGGCCCGACGTCACCGGCAAAGAAGCGCTGTGTCCAATTGACAACGCGCCCAGGTTGAGTGCGCTGAGGCTCTGGGAAGTTCGGGTTGTTTTTGTCAGGCCGAGAGCGGCGTCATGGAAACGATAGGGGTCCATCGGCCACAGGCCCCCCGTTTACTAAATCACATTTTAGCACAGGCAGCGACTATGGGACTATTAGCCGGTACTTGACTGCGGCAAATCGCTGAGCGTTCGGTTGGCGTGATTGCAGTATTCCGCTTCGGCCCACAGTAGGCGGTCAGAAGCATCTCGTCTTCGTTGCATTGGACAGTGCAGCTCGTCTCATCACAGGCCGAACGAATTACCCGAATGCCAGAGGCAGGCCGAGGAGGTTCAGAATCGCGTCCCGCCTGCTTGAGCGCCGGTGGCGCTTCGCTCTCCGGCGGCGCGGCGCTGATCGCGTGTGACGAGGAATACGAGTTCGCGCGACTCTTCAGGATTGTGGGCCGCATTAATGAATTGAAGGCGTAGACAGCGCCCACGAATACTAGAACAACGAGTCCAGATACCGCTGCTACCGCGGGGAAAGTATCACGATATTCTAGGCGCAATTGGCTGCCACCGAGCCGAACGACGACTTTTCCTTAGTCGTCCACGTTTTCTTAGTCGTCCGTCCGTTGAATTGGTTCAAGCCCAAAGCGATGCAAAAATGTCACGACAAGCGATATCCATAGAACCGGTGATTGCTGAAAATGGGCGCTTACGGCAGCCTATGAATGTCACGCGGCGAGCGTGACTTGTCTGCGAACCAGCCCCGGTTACCTATCACGGCACCGGGGCTTTCGTTTACCCCTACAGAGCAGTTCATCATTCGAGGACAGCTCCCAGAGGGTAAGAGTTAAAAAGTTTGCTTTCGCTGCGTGACGTGTAACGCGCTGCCAACGAATGGCGCGTAAGCACACCAGGACCCAACTCGGGAAACGCATGTGCGAGCGCCTGAGGGGGCGCCTTCCAGCCTTACGATGGGCACAACGTTGCGATCGAGCAGCGCAAACGCGCCCGTTTATGCGCTTTTCTTTTAGCCTATGACGGCAGTTGCGAGCGACACCTGAGCCCAAAGGATCGCGGTGAACACGGTCGCCAGCATCGCAGCGACAACCAATAGGACAAGCTGATTACGCATAACACCAACTCAATGACTCACACCACGCGGATAACATGCCCGATTATCGTGAACAGAAGGTTATTCGAGAGCCTGTATCGCCGAGCGTGAAGACACGCCCCCTAAGGCGAAGCAGACCCAATGCGGGCGCGCCGATTACCGCCGTTGATGACCCTGGTTGCGTAAAAGTGCGCTGTTTGAAGTGATTCTCGGGGTATGATTCCTGCGCGATTTGCAGAGGGATCAGATAAGGCCCGTGGAACAATTCATCTCTGCACCCGACGGGCACCGGGCGACGGCCACCGCGCTCAAGAGGCAGATCGAGATGTTGCAGCAGGAGATTGCGAAGCTGGAGACACTCATGGCCAGCCACCAGATAGAGTTCCGGGCGACCCTTGAGCGCGAGCGGGCCGAACAGCTTATGGCCGAACTCTTGGGGATGACCGCCGATCTTATGTCGGCACGAGAGGCGGTCTCCCAACTTAGAGACGAGTTGACCGCCTTGCGGTTCCTGCGGTCTTCACGACCCTGGTGGTGGCGGATGCTGACGGGAGCCCGTTAGTTTGCTGCCCACTAAAGGACGGAGTCGCGCTCGTTTTGGGGCTACCCTTCGATATAGGCGAACCCCTATCGGCTGCGCCGGCGCGAATTCCCTCCGTTGCCGCTGTACCATTGGTTGCTAGTGCAATTGGTATTGATTGAAGAATTCGCCCTGCATTGCTCCCACGAATAGTAGCCGCAGTTCGTGCTACCATCCGACCTATTAGCACACCATGGCGCACCTTCGGCGCGCGCGGGCATTGCGTAGAGCGAGAGTGCGGCAATCGCGATGGAAATGGGCTTGAGCATTGGCATGTACGCCTCCTGCCGAACCAGCCCGCAGCCCCGACCGGGGCAGCATTCCCCGACTATCTCCTTGGGGCGCCCGTATCTAGGGGCAAGTTAACGGGAGCGCAAGGAGGCGAAGTGATTGCGTGCGCAGAAAGCTAGCCTTTCACATTATTAGCCAAGTTAATAACGGCCAGGACACCCGCGCGATCCAACACTATCTCGGTCACCGCTCCCTTGCTTCGACTGTGCGCTACACGGCTTTGGCGCCGGATCGGTTCAAAGGGTTCTGGAAGGACTGAAACCCGCATCGGCGCTTGCCTGAGTTCACGGGGCGGACCCCGATTTGGCGCAGATCATTTTGCAGATGATCGTAAGGCTCCGGCCATCAAGAAATCCAACCACTGACGCACTCGATCTCGGTCCCGCGTCAGCTTGGCGAGAAATTTCGCCCGACACCGTTTTGAGCAAAACTGGTTTTTAAACCATCGCTGGCGAGTTAGACCGAACTTGCCGCCGCAATGTGCGCATCTAGCGTGCATCATGAAGGGCACTCCAATGAAAGCGACGGCGACATTCATTAGTCGCGCCCCCTGCTGAATGGGTTCAGGTATTTCGGCGCCTTGAAGTGAAAACACGGGATTGTGCTGGAAACCGTCTGGGCCGAGAGCCGCACGTCGCTAAGTGTGCGAAAAGTCACAGCATGTTTTGTAGAAGTGATAGCCATCACATCTTGGCAGCGGTGACGGCGTACAAAACGGCATCGTCAAATCGGAAACCAGGAGATCGCCATGAAGAAGATCATCCTAACCGCTGCGATCAGTGCTGCCCTGCTGCTCACGCTAGCCGCCGGAACAGCGGGCGTTCCGACCGTCCAAAACCAACCCGCAGCAACCGGGTTCAACAAGGTTGTGGGCCACAGCGCGAGTCTTCCCCCGGTTTGGTGACGGGAAGCAAAAAGCAAGCCCGTCTCAAGGACAAATAAAGCCATAAACAATGTCTCTCGGTCACGCTTGCGGTATCTTCCCGCATCTCGATTTTCTCGGGAGGACACAAATGACCTCGACGCAAGCAAGCAGCCCCGCAATCCACCGTCGCACCGAAACTGACGACGAAAGCAAGCCACTATTTCATTGCCCAGTCACCGGCTATCCATGCGAGGGCGATCTTTCGTATCTCTGCGACGACTATGGTGGTGCTTGTAAGGGTGGACTGTCGCCACGTTCCGAGGAAAATTTGTGACTCGGCCACGCGGCTCAGCGGCCTCGCAAGGCTGATCAGTAAACCGGGATTAATATCATGCCCCATTTGAAGCTCGCGGTGTTACCGAGGAGTGAGTCGGTGTCGCAAACCATCGAGCGTCTGCAAAATCGCATTCACGAGCTTGAAGAACTGCTTGGCGGCCCTAGGCCAGCCCTGAGGACTGCGGGTTTGAAGCGCCGTTTTATTTGAAAGAAATCGGTGGCACGGTTCCCGCACACGAACTGCGGTTCTTCGCTGGGGTCGGGTTGCTCGGCTGCACAAAGCTCATGCCGTTGGCGGCGATGGCTCCGCTATGATGTGGTTGCTCAATCGCACTCTTCGATAAAGTGGCCCCTTTACCTGGAGTAGTGCCACCTTTCCCGCCGCCCCCTTTGAAAGATGACCACCTATATCGGCGGCCTCTCCGGCGATCAACCAATCCAAGTTGACATCATACTTTGCTGAGAAGGCCAAATAAGGCTTACCGCTTCTTGGGGGTCTGCCGTCTTCCCATTTGCGATACGTTGCGAGCGCGACGCCGTGCGCAGCAGCGGCCTCTTTCTCGCTGATGCCAAGGACAATTCGCGTAACGCGCAGTCGGTGAGCGTAATCGCGCCAATAGTTTCGAACAGACATGGCCAGATTCCCCTTTCGGTCTGCATGATTGCAGCCGTCGTGAGCAGGCCAGCCGGGTTTTTCTGTTCTGAACGACGGGGCTAAGGTAAGATGACCCCGACCGATTGCGCTGTAACCAATGAGCATCGGTCGGGGAGCCCCGGCGTTGGTTGCGTCAACGGCTGGAGCTTCTTCCTAAATCCATCGAGCATCCAAGCGATGTGATACCGATCACAAAAAGACGGTTTAGACGCGCTCTACGCGAACGCGCTTGCGTGCGCCCTTATGGCTGGGGACAGAACATCTGCGCCTTTTTGTTCAAAACTTCTCTACTGTGCCACGCAGCCATTGCCCGTAACCGAGATTGTTGCCCCTGCGGCTGCGGTCGGTTTCCAACATGAAATCATCAGTTTTCTCAGTACCAAGATCGCTTGCCTGGGTTGCTGGACCGCTCGGGGCCATTCCTTTGGTGGGGGCGGCGAAACGCAGGGCGTTTACTCCGACCTAATTTCTGACTGCCTAGCGGGGTGACCTGCTTAGCTTATTAACCACATCACTACGGTGAGCTGCTGCCCGCATTGAACCAGATGGGCAGCTTACACGACGAATGAGTGAAAACCCTCGGCTGGGAGGGCATGATTTCTTTCAACCCGGAGCAGGCGCATCCCGCCGGGACTCACCCTACG
This sequence comes from uncultured Alphaproteobacteria bacterium, assembly GCA_963817135.1. Classification (GTDB taxonomy): domain Bacteria; phylum Pseudomonadota; class Alphaproteobacteria; order Rhizobiales; family Xanthobacteraceae; genus VAZQ01. The sequence goes on from CAWFNG010000007.1 coordinate 132,546, forward strand.
AGCCAGTCTGCTGGGGACAAACCTTCTTTCGACGCTGCAGCTGGACTGCCCCCGGTGGGCACAACCATCACGCACCAAGAAAAGGAAGCAAAAAATGCCGGTGTTTCTTCTAATTACCGCTTCCTTTCTGATTTTCGGGGCAACTATCGAGCTTCTTGCTCTGGAGCATCAGCCCGCAACTCTCGTTGCGCTCTTCTTGTCGTTGCCGGTCCCGCAGCAAATTGGCTGGGTGATCATTTCCCTGGTACCGCTCCTTCTTCTTGCAGTCTCTGGGCTGCAGCACGCCAGACTGGTTGAAAAAAGAAAGTTCGCCGAGGCGTTGGAGACGCGGCTGCACAGCATACGCGTGGAGATAGGTGCACTGGACCAAAGCCAAAAATCAAACGACCAAGCTGCTCACTATCTCGATCGTTCGGATCCGGAGGGCGCCATCAATGCTCTTCAGCCGCGAATGGCCAAGACCGAGCAGGCCATCCAATTTCACCGGGAACGCAATCTTAGTGGCGAGCTCACGGCGGGCATGGAACAACTGCGTCAGAAGCAGCTCGACTTCAGACAGAAGCTCGGGGATGTGATCGCTAAACGCCGCTCGATCGAGACATCTGTTGCGCAGCTGCAAAGTTCCCAAGACGAAATGGAGACGACCATATCCGTTATTGAACAGGATGCCGCAGGCGAAACACTGGAACGGCGCCTGCAAAAACTCTCTCAGTTCGTAAACACTGCAACTGTCCGTAGCGAAGAAATTGAGCGTTTGATGCAGGGCCTGCTGGAGCTTGAGGAACGGTTCGATACGCTTCAGCGTCGGCTCGTACCTTTGCAAGAAAAAGGAATGGGTGTACTGACCGAAATATCTGAAGTCAGAGATAGCCTTGATGTAACCATCGCCGGCCTTGAGCGTGATCAAGGCATGAATTTGGCGGATCGTATCCAACAGCTGCGCAAAACCAAAGATGAGCTTCAGGAGCGCGTATCGACAGTCCTGGCGCAGTTTTCGGAGATTGAAGTCATTCACAAGGACATGACCACTCTCTTCGGCACGTTGAACCAAAGGCCACGTCTGCCGCGCGACTCCGAGGGGGCGGTGCGCGTCGTCGCAACGAACGGAAACGGAAACGGCGCAGATCACGGCGACGGGGAAGCAACAGCGTACCGGCGGTGATTATGAGCCTGGGCTGATCAAAGGGTGCGTTGCCTCCACTTGAGCCCGTACAGGCAAAGCCAGAAGCCGCGCAACCAGTGCATCGGCTATAATTCGTGCTGCTCGTTCCGCATCGGATTTCGGCGCACGCGCTGAGTACGTGGGGGGTCCATGGTGTGCCTATTACGGCGGCGCCAAGGGCGGCGGAACGAATTGTGGGTTCTACGAAAGCTGAAGCATTTGTTGCAAGAAGAGGCACAGTTCGGCAATAGGAATGATTGGGGTTCGATGCGGTACTCGCCTAACCTGCGAACACAAACCGCGTCCCCACCGCGGAATGGATGACCTTTTCGCCCATGACTTCGCGGGCGAGATCATAAAAGCGGTCGCCGGTGCAATGCGCCGGGATCAAGATATCGGGATCAATTTCCTTGAATGTTTCAATTGTCTGGCGGATGTAGTCGTCACCGAGCGGCGGCACGATATGGAAGCCGCCGATGACGGCGTGCACCTTGTCGACGCCGGACACTTCCTGAGCCTGCTTGACGGCGTTGATCACGCCGCGATGGCTGCACGAGGTCAGGACGACGAGACCCTTGCCCTTGACATGATAGTTGGTGGCGATCTCATGATCGAAATCGTCGGGCATATAGGTGCCGGTGTTCTTCGCCGGCGGCATTTTCTCCGGGAAACAGCCAAAACCATCGAAAATGCCGACGATCTCGCTGGTTGGCAGTAGCGGTTTCTCGAACGATGTCTGCCCGATCCGTCCGCTGGTGAAGGCGTGATCGGCAACGATGGCGGGGCCTTCCGACATCATCAGCATGAGATCCGCATCGAGGATCGCTTTACGATCGATCGCACCGAATTGACCGCCGGTGGCAGTGCGGCGGATGCAAAAGGCGTCCTCGCCACCGACAAAGAATGGAATTTTTTGCTTGAGGCGGCCCCGATTGGCCGCGAGGAATCCCACCATGCCCCCAAAATGATCATAATGGCCGTGGCTTAGCACTAGCGCATCGAACGTCGCCGGATCAATCTTGAGCACTGACATGTTGTTGAGCAGAACTTCCGGCGTGTAGCCGAAATCCACCAGCACGTTACGCTCCTCGTCGCCGCGGTGGGATTGCGCGTGCATCGACAGCCCCCACTCGCCATTAAGCGCTGTGCGCGGCGGCGCATCGGGTTTGGTATTGCCTCCGGCCAGCCGCTCGATAGCGATGCCGTCGTGTGTTTCGGGCGGCACGAACTGGATCACGATGTTGTCCGTGACCATACGCACCGCGAGGCGATCCACCTCCGGTATTTCCCGCCCGAGTTTTGCCGCACTTGCGGTTCGTGCACTGGCGACCATCGCGCCGATCATAGCCGACACGAATCCTGCGCCGCCGGCACACAGCGAGCCATAGGCCGACAGAAATGACGATCCAGGAACGCAGCTGCAGCCACCGAAGAGCATGCTGGCCTCCATCGGTCTGATCCTTGATTTCCTTTGTCCAAGCTTATCAATGTTCCACCAATGCTCACAGACCTTTTTGTTCGTTCTTGGCACAAAAGAGCCGTGCCACTACCGTGCTCGGTGAGTTCGTAATTGGAGGTGAAGCGGTCGTGCAGTGATACATAGTTTTTGGATGACCTGAGCGGTCATACGTCCAGTTCAAAAACGACTGATCGGTTGCAAAAGTTTTCCGGCACTCGCTAACTTATCGTTTACGATGAGTGAAATGCGAACCTCTGACCCTTGACAATAATTAGTCTTCATTGTGCATGAGCATTATCGCGCCGATCGGCTGCTGGCCGGAAGCTCGTTGCATAATGGTGGCGCCAATGATGTGGAGAATGCCGAAGCCGACGAGAACCGCGACTATAAGAACCTTCAATTTGAGCGACATCACAGGGCTCGCTCCCGGCACGAGCTTCGCGGCAAAATTGTCTGAGCTGGCATCGTGGCCAGTCATGGACTTCGAATCCGGCAAGAGACTCATTATCATTGAGATTGTCCTTCTCTGTATGCCAAAGGATTTCGGCGTTCGGCTTTCAGCTTTGGGCCGGACGACAAATTCGTGCGCCTCATGAATCAGGTGCTGGTAGCGTTTGATCTCGCGCACTGCTTGGCAACGTCGTGATTTATGAAGAGCTTCGACGAAATTTGTGAAGAAGCCCCTGCGGTTGGATGCCTTATCGGCGATAGATGAGATTGCGCCGGCACTTCCGATGAGGGCCGAGGTCCCCTCGGCATGCCAATGTCGGGACAAGATTTTCATCGAGCGTCCCGATCCATGCAAGAGGCCACCGGTGCCGGTTTCTTGCGCGAACGCGTCGCCAGTGCCTTGTCTCGCCGAGCAGCGCTCGCACTCCCAATCCGGAAACAGCGGCGAGGATGCGATAACGCTTGGCTGCAAGATTGGTCGAGCGTGTATGACATCATCGATTTTCCGCAAGTTAGCGACGGAGATACCGTCCGACCGCACACGGATCATCCATTATTTGGGGTCTACTCGCTGGCCGCTTGTATGTATTCGAAAAGTTGGCGATGTTGATCCCCAATGGTTTTGAGCGCGGTGAAAGCGCGCTCAAGAGCAAATCGGCTTTCAAAAGCGGGGTCTTGGAACGACATTCTGCCGATGTCGTGAAGTGCGAAAGGTCACAGGATGAACATACCGCACTTATTTGCAGTAGATTTTGGAATCACCGCTCTTGGTTGGTCAGTTGCGCCGCTTGTAATTGTCATTACACGATTGATAAGGCGAGTGTTGAAGTAGCCTAGCCGCCTGCAAAGTCTCCTCATCGAGCATGACCAACTTCTTGCAAACGCTCCGGTAACCGCCGGTTTTGACCCACGCACTGCACAGCAGCGCTCTCGCGCAACAGTATGGTAGGATGCTGCTCCCGGCTTGAGGAGTGGAAACCATGAGGCGGCGCGAGTTCATCACCCTTGTCGGCGGCGCGGCAGCATGGCCGCTCGCTGCACGCGCGCAGCAGCCGGCGGTGCCGGTGATCGGCTTCCTGCGCAACACCTCCGCGGCAAATTCGGCTAACTTGGTGTCTGCATTTCGCGAAGGGCTGAGCGAGGTCGGCTACGTCGAAGGCCAGAACCTCGCGATTGAGTTCCGCTGGTCGGAAGGACACGAAGACGAACTGCCGGCTCTGGCCGCCGATCTCATTCGACGTCCGGTGGCAGTATTTGTCGCCGCAAATCTCACAGCCCTGGTGGCGGCTAAGGCGGCGACCAGAACAATCCCGATAGTCTTTGTAACCGGAGATGACCCAATTCAGTTGGGCTTCGTCGCCAGCTTGAACCGACCTGCTGAGAACGTTACGGGTGTCACCTTTTACTCGGGCACTCTTCAGGCCAAACAGCTGGAGCTGCTGCAGCAGCTGGTGCCCAAGGCCACGTTGATCGGGATGCTGGTCAACCCGAATAATCCAGCCGCCGACCGCCAGATCACGGCTGCCCAAGACGCTGCGCGATTGCTTGGACGGCAGTTGCAGGTTGCCAAGGTGCGCAGCGAGACTGATCTTGATCAGATTTTTGCGGCTTTCACGCTGCAACGCATTTCTGCTGTCCTGATCGGCGGCGATGCGCTGTTCAACTCTCAGCACAAGCGTCTAGCGCAGCTGGCGGTGCGTCACGCAGTGCCGACAATCCATTTTGCGCCCGAGTACGTTAAAGCGGGCGGTCTGATCAGCTACGGCGCCAGCATTACGGACGCCTACCGTCAGGTCGGTGTGTACGCCGGCCGGCTTGTCAAAGGTGCAAAGCCGGGTGAGCTGCCGATCATATTGCCGACGAAATTCGAGCTAGTAATCAATCTGAAGACCGCCAACGCACTCGGTCTCACAATCCCACCGACCTTGCTCGCGCTCGCCGACGAGGTGATCGAATAAACGAGGCAATGTCGGCTCATGGCACGAAGAGTGAGTGCCGCCTCGTCCCTGTTATGACTGCGTCTGAATGTACTGCGGACGAGATTTGCTTGCAGTAATTTCTTCTCTCCGCAACCCCCAAGCGATCATTAAGAAGCCGCAAGTTCCACAGGATTTTCGGCTGTCCCTCCGAGCGTAAAGTAGTCACAGACCGCGCAATCAAAGCGTGGTAATGTCCTTATTGCATGAGCATGACCCCCTTGGGAGGGTCACATGGCAATTCACATTCGGCGGCGAGAATTCGTCGTCACGCTCGGCTGCGCGGCAGTCGCATGGCCGCTCGCGGTACGCGCACAGCCGCCGCCGCTGCCGGTCGTCGGATTCGTCAATGCCGGATCAATCGATGCGCCCCTTGCGGCCGCGTTCCGCAAGGGCCTCAACGAGGCTGGCTACGTCGAGGGCCAGAACGTAACGGTGGAGTACCATTGGCTGGAGGGCCAATTCGATGGCCTTCCGGCCCTCATGGCTGACCTCGTGCATCGTCGCGTGGCCGTTATCGCCACGCCGGCGGGAAACTTTGCTGCGCTTGCAGGCAAAGCTGCGACGACGGTGACCCCGATCGTCTTCGGTGTCGGTGAAGACCCCGTCAAGCTTGGTCTTGTCGCGAGCCTCGCCCGGCCGGGCGGAAACCTGACGGGGATCAATTTTTTCGCGAATGAGTTGGCCACGAAGCGGCTGGCACTTCTGCACGAGCTGGTGCCCAAGGCGGTTCGAATTGCCCTGCTGGTCAATCCGGCCAATACCCCGGCCGCCGAGCAGGCGCTCCGAGACATGCCGGAAGCTGCCCGCGCCATCGGACTGCAAATTCAGGTCCTCAACGCGAGCACCAGCCGCGAGATCGAGGCGGCCTTCGCCACCCTCGTGCACGACCGCGCCGATGCTCTGTACGTATATGGCGACGTGTTCTTCACGAGCCGGCGCGTCCAATTCGCGACGCTCGCAGCGCACTATCGGATTCCCGCGACCTATCCCTCTCGCGAGGCTGTCGAAGCCGGCGGGCTGATGACCTACGCAGCCGATCGTGCGGATATGTATCGTCAGGTCGGCGCCTACACCGGTCAAATCCTCAAGGGCGCCAAGCCCGCCGACCTGCCGGTCCTGCAGTCGACCAAATTCGAGTTCGTCATCAATCTGCAAACGGCGAGGTTGCTCGGCCTCGAAGTGCCGCCGACGCTGCTCGCCCGCGCCGATGAGGTAATCGAGTGAGAAGGCGGGAGTTCATGACGCTGCTTGGTGGTATGGCGACTGCGTGGCCCAAGGCTGCGCGCGCGCAGCAGCCGGCCATGGCGTTGGTCGGCTTGCTCAGCGGGGCCCAGCTAGATGATCGACTGATTGGCGCTGTTCGGCAGGGCCTCAAGGATGCTGGCTATGTCGAAGGCCGCAACGTCGCAATCAAATATCGCTCGGCCGATGGTCGCTTCGACCGATTGCCGGCGTTGGCCGCCGAGCTGGTGTCCGACCCCGTGGCCGCCATCATTGCGCTCTTCTCGCCGACGGCCGCAGTGGCCGCCAAAGCTGCAACGGCAACTGTTCCGATTGTTTTTGCGATCGGCGCCGATCCGGTCGATCTCGGTCTCGTTTCCAGTCTCAACCGTCCCAGCGGCAATGTCACGGGCGTGACCTTTTTCATCAACACACTCGGGGCGAAACGGTTAGAATTGCTCCACGAGCTGGTCCCGAGCGCTACTGTTGTAGGCTTCCTCATCAACTCGCGGAATCCGACTACTGAGTCCCAGACCAGAGACGTGCAGGCGGCAGCACGCAAACTTGGCGTTGAGCTACTGATTCTGAGTGCCAGCAGCGAGCGCGATATCGACGCGGCGTTCGCAAGCTTCGTTCAACAGCGTGTCAACGCCGTTGTTGTCGGCGCCGATGCATTCTTCGCAAGTCGGCGCGATCAACTGGTCGGCCTGGCGGCGCGCGACGGTGTCCGCGCAATCTATTATCTGCGCGAGTTTGCCGCCGTTGGTGGGCTGATCAGTTACGGAGCGAGCATTACCGACGCCTTTCGCCTCGCCGGTGGCTACACCGCACGCATTCTCAAAGGCGAAAAACCCTCGGACCTGCCAGTCATGCAGTCGACCAAGTTCGAGTTTGTGATCAACCTCAATACCGCCAAAGCATTCGGCCTGGGCGTCCCACCAGCGCTTCTCGCTGTCGCGGACGAGGTAATCGAGTGAACTCCAGGTAGATGATGGGTCGATTCTGCGACGGTACGTCCGTCGTCAATTCGGAGGGCAACATGGTCATGTCTTTGTTCGGTCGCTGGGCAATCCAAGGCGTTGTCATGTTCGCGCTGTCAGACAATGTTGTGAGTGCGTTCGAACTCGATCAGTCCGCTGTCACTTTCAAATTGCCGGAGCAGATCGAGTGGAAGGATCCCTTGGGGGTGTCGGGTGCGAAGACGGCGGTCCTGTTCGGCGATCCCGCAAAGACCGGGCTCTATGTCATGCTCATCAAGTGGCTGCCCGGCAATTTCAGCCGCCCCCACACTTTCATCCCAATGATCGCTTCTTCATGGTGGTGAAAGGGACGTGGTGGGTCGGCACCGGTCGAAAGTTCGATCCCAACAACACAGTCCCGATGCGGGCCGGAACTTTCGTAACACATTACGCCAAACAAGTGCATTGGGATGGTGCCAAGGATGAGGAGACGATCATCTTCCTGTCGGGCGAGGGTCCGGCGACCACGACCAGGGTCGAAGAAGAAAAGTAGTCGAATGACTGAGGTAAAACAGACCTAATGCGAGCGCGCAATACCGCCGTTGACCCGCTCACGTCGCGCGGATGCTCGCGTATCCGATAAAATCCTATTCTGTTTGAAGGAGAACCCGTAGAGAGGGAGTGATCGACATAACGAAGAGATACATTCCCAGGCGGACTTATCCGTAGCTACAATCCGCGCACAACTGAAAAGGGCGGCGCGGCTTTTCTGACAAATAGATTACGACAGCATGGATATCGTTAAGCTCTGTGCTTTTTTCGACACGCTATCCGTTTTTTTCCTTTTCGTCACAGTGCAACACAAATCTTATGCTGCCGTGTCACGCAACGACAACAGTTGGACTCGTGATGAACTTATCAAAACGGACGGTGTTATTCCTGGCAGCCATCTGCATGCTTCTTCTGGCAGAGGGCCTTCTGGCCGGACGAGCCAGCCTCGCAGCCGATGACTGCATCACCAAGCCAAACGCTGTACCGCCTCAGGGCAGTCACTGGTACTACCGGACAGATCGCGCAACACAGCGTCAGTGCTGGTATCTCGCATCGGAAGCTGAAAAGGCGAGTGCGCGCCTGCGCGAACCTTCGCCGGTTATGCGGCCGCCGCCCGCTCCTAACCTTGTCTCCACGCCAAGTCCACAGGCACTCGTTGCGGCACCCGTTGAAACGAAAGCCGCCGAAGATGATCCGCCGGCGGAAATGGCATCGGTTGAACCCTCCGGTTTGAGGAGATCGAACCACCGCATGGGCGATGACGCGTCGGGGACGAAAAGCATGGGGAATGCGGTGCGCATAAATAATAGCCGCGCGTATGTGGATTCAGCGAAAGAAGTGTCGGATGTTGCCATAGCTGCACCATCCGACTTGGAGAGAGAAGAGCGGCCGCCTGAATCTGCAATAGCGTTTGCGCATCTGTTGGCGCTCCTTGCCGCCGTACTGGCGCTCGTTGCCATAATTGTCCGCACGATTTTCAATTCTACCGTGCACCAATCTGCTCGAATCAAGCCGCACGATCGGTCGCATCTGGCTTCGGAGCCGCCCGGCTTGGGCGAACACATCGAGTCGCCCAGTCTGGCTGAACACAATGCACCCAAACTGAGCAACTCGGATGCAGCAGCCCACCCAGATGTCATTCGGCCCTCGATGGGTCCGATAAGGCCACCCGCGCGCGAATACAGCTGGGCCGAGATCGAGACGAGTGTACGACTACTCTTGCAGGAGTTGCAGCAGCGGCAAAACCGCCTCCGCGGAAACGACTTCGAACCGACACGCGCTAGCGACTTGGACACGGTAGTCGGCGCAATCAGGCCCCGGACAAGTTTATGAACCCGCCTTTCAACAATCGCGGCAGCTTGAGAAACTGTTCTACCATGCCACCGATCACGCGCATGCGGGATTCGGTAGCACGGCAAACTGCCTTGTTTAAAAGGATCATTAAAGCAGAACGAGATCAAAAAGCCGATCAAGCCCGCATCGATGCCGCGATCGCTAAGGCGGAGCAACAAATCGCGGTGCTAGTACGGCGTCCTATTACTCGCGAGCAGTTACATAAAGCGATTATCGCCGTTCGGGATCGAACTGTTTTGGCGATTTGTAATGTTCGCAGGAACATGCAAACGCGTACCGTTGAAGCCAAGAATATCGAAGAAGGTCTGAGCGACGAATTTCTTCGCCAGAAGTCACGTTTCGCCGAGGATGAAGTTGAGGATGTACGTTTGCGGATGCGCTTCTTCAAGCTGATGGAGTGCACGCCTACATTCACGCTTATTGTTTACCTCCGGGACGCTATTGAAGCGGGTAGCATCGCTTGTGCCGAAAGCATTCGATTCGAGCTACAGAGTCGCAATGACCTGCTTAATTACGCTGCCACTTACGAATCGGTTGTACACAATAGCGCTCGCGAGGACCCCGTTGAGATGCGCAAGCGGTTGGCAAACATTTGTAATGCAGCGATGAAGGTCGATGCGAGAATGACGGATTTGCTGCAAAAAGCGGAGCGCCTCCCCCAGGACTTACGACCGATCCGGGCCAGTCAGGAAAGGGCAAGCGACTTAGAACCGCTGCCACTCTCCGAAGGAGCTTGATCTCATATACCGCCGTTGTTGAACCCGCCTTACTCGATCACCTCGTCGGCGGTTGAGAGCAGCGTCGGCGGCACGGTGAGGCCGAGCATCCTGGCGGGTCTGGGCGTTGATGATCAGCTCGAACTTGCCCGACTGCACCACCGGCAAGTCCGCGGGCTTGGCGCCCTTGAGGATGCGACTAGCATAAACGCCGACCTGACGATACACGTCCACAATGTTGCTTCCATAGGTCATCAGCCCGCCGGCCTCGGCATGTTCACGGTCCGAAAGTATCGCGGGGACCCCGTGGCGCCCCGCCAGGAGGGCCAGTTGGACACGCCGAGCGTTGAAGAAGGCGTCGTTGCCGACGAATAGGGCGGCGGGTCGCTCGCGCACAATAGTCGCGAAGGCCGCATCAATCTCGCGGCGGGTGCTGGCGTTGAGGACCAGGATTTGCAGTCCCATGGCGCGGGCAGCCGCTTCCACGTCTCTCACGGGCTGCGAACCGCGTAATTTACTGGCGCGCGCTTCTGTTGCATGCAATCAATATCGCTTCTGTGGCGAGGAGGATGCAGATGGCAGACGAACCTAAAGCCCCCGTGCCGGCTTCCAGCGAGCCTGTTCGGACGCTTCATGTTCCGTACGAGAGCGCGCGCAGGCTGGCGATTCTGCCGCGAACCAGATATTACAATGAAAGCACGGCGGCCGCCTTTGCGGGTACGCTGGCAGCGCTTCCAAGCGCTGCAAATGCCATTCTTCATGCGACCAAACGCACTACGTTCGGGCTGGAAATTTTCGAGACAATCCAAGTTCTGATTTTCTTCGGCTTTCTGGTCTGGCTGTTTGCGTCGCTGATGTATGCCCGTGAAGAGAAAACCTCAAGTGAGTATCTCGACGAACTTTATGGACCATCAGGGAATGCAGTGGATAGAACGGCTGCGTCCAGCAACCGCTGATGAGAGATTGACGTGAGATGAGAGGCTCCCGCGAGCCACGTATCCTCTAGCCTTGAGAATCCGGCCGGAGTGGCGGTTGGCGATGGCGCTGCAGCCGTGCAAGGTTCGCAAGCGTAGCCCCACCACTGTTGTCATGACAATGGAGGCCTTTGCAGCGTGCGTTCCGGCGTTCGTGTGACAATTGCCGTCATATATCGCGACTTCCTCGACAAAGCGCGTCGCAACGTTCGCGTGATGATCCCCGCGTATTACCGCGTCCATGGGAGCGTCCGAGCGACCATTCCCGCATATCGCCACGGGCTCGACAAGATGCGTCAGAGCGTTCGCACGGCTGTTCTCTGCATCTATCCCTACTTCCCCGACAAAGTGCGTCGGGAGGTTCGCGTGACCGCCCCCGCTTATCACGTCCGTCGGAGCGTTCGAGCGGCCATTCCCGCCTATCGCTACGGCTTCGACGGGATGCGTCAGAGCGTTCGCGCAGCGATTTTCTTCATCTATCGCTACTTGCCCGACAAAGTGCGTCGGGAGGTCCGCGTGACCGCCCCCGCTTATCACGTCCGTCGGAGCGTTCGAGCGGCCATTCCCGCATATCGCTACGGCTTCGACAGGATGCGTCAGAGCGTTCGCGCAGCGATTTTCTTCATCTATCGCTACTTGCCCGACAAAGTGCGTCGGGAGGTTCGTGTGACCGCCCCCGCTTATCACGTCCGTCGGAGGGTTCGAGCGGCCATTCCCGCCTATCGCTACGGCTTCGACAGGATGCGTCAGAGCGTTCGCGCAGCGATTTTCATCATCTATCGCTACTTGCCCGACAAAGTGCGTCGGGAGGTTCGTGTGACCGCCCCCGCTTATCACGTCCGTCGGAGGGTTCGAGCGGCCATTCCCGCCTATCGCTACGGCTTCGACAGGATGCGTCAGAGCGTTCGCGCAGCGATTTTCTTCATCTATCGCTACTTGCCCGACAAAGTGCGTCGGGAGGTTCGCGTGACCGTCCCCGCTTATCACGTCCGTCGGAGTGTGCGAGCCATTCCCGCGTATCGTTATGTCCCCGACAGGACCATTTCCGCATATCGCTACCTCCTCGATAGGATGCGCCGCAGTGTTCGCGCAACGATTACTTTCATCTATGGCTACTTCCTCGACGAGGTGCAGAGGGGCCTCCGACTGACTATCGCCTTCCCGACCTTTCGCTACGCCATCATTGGCGTTGCAACATTGGCAGTGCTCGCCCCGTTGCCCATTCTGCTCTACCAGAGTTTTCTCACCGCACCATTCTCCAACTCGAATGCGCGGTTCGGGCTCGACGCCTATCGCTTCGTTTTTGCCGATGCGGATTTCGCCATTGCATTCGGCACGACCTTGCTGCTCGCCGCCGGCATGACGCTGATTGCGGCACCGCTGGGCGCCATGCTGGCTTTCCTCATGATGCGCACCAACGTTCTCGGACGGAATTGGCTTGAGCCGCTGATCTTGCTGCCCATCTTTCTGCCGGCACTGGTGTTGGCGTTCGGCTATGTCGAAGCACTCGGACCTGCCGGTATTCTGACCAGGACCATTAGCAAATGGGTCGGCGCCGCGCCGTGGAACGTCTATTCGTTCCCTTTTCTACTCGCGATTGCCGGTCTCACCCACGTGCCGTATGTCTATCTCTGTGTCGCGGCGGCTTTGCGCGGTCTCAGCGGCGATAGCGAGGAAGCAGCCCGCAGTGCCGGCGCCGGACCCTGGCGCGTGGCCTTCGGCGTGAGCCTGCCGGCCGCCATGCCTGCAATCCTGGCTGCAGCCGCGCTGGTCTTCTTTCTCGGTTTCGAGATATTTGGCCTTCCGCTCGTTCTCGGCGGCGCGCAGGGCCGGCTTGTCCTCTCGACCTATATCTACAAGCTGGGCAATAAGCTCGACGTGGCGCAGCCGTTTCACATGATGGCGGTGGTGATCATGATCATGGTTGCCATAAGCCTGCCGCTTCTGTTCGTACACCGAGGTATTCCTTTGGCGGAAGGCGGCCTGTCTTTGGACGCAGCAAAGCCCTTACGTTTCACACCATTCAGGCTCGGCTTCTGGCACGTGCCGGCATTCCTCGCCATCGTGCTCTGGCTTGCTCTGACCGTGCTGGTGCCTCTCACCGCACTCGCGCTGCGGTCATTCGCAGCGACCTGGGGCGAGGGCGTCGAGCTCTCGGCGGCGCTCACCTTCGACCCCTATCGCAAGTTGCTCGAATATCCAAACGCGGTCCGCAGCATTGTCAACACGCTCGGAATCGGGCTCATCGGCGGTGCCGCTGCAATGGCTTTTTACACTGGCATTGTACTCGCTATCCATCGCTGGCCTTCACGCTGGGCCCAGGCGATCGATTTCCTCGTGCTGGTGCCCCGCGCGATGCCGGGATTGGCGGCAGGACTCGTGCTGCTGTGGATGCTTTTGTTCTTCAAGCCGCTCACCCCGCTGCGCGCGACGCTCATCTCGATGTGGCTCGCATATACGTTCGTATGGCTCGCCTACGGCACGCAGCTTGTCTCCAGCGCGCTTGGTAAAGCAGATCGGCAGCTCGAGGACGTCGCTCGCACCATGGGCGCAACGGAGGGCCGCATGAAGCGCGACATCACGCTGCCGTTGATGCGCGATGGCCTGCTGACAGGCTGGTTGCTCATTTTTCTTCTCTTTGTGCGCGACTATTCGACCGGCATCTACCTGCTCGAACCCGGAAATGAGGTCATCGGCCCGCTACTGGTTTCGCTATGGGGATCGGGCGCAATCGACCTGGTTTCGGCGCTGTCTGTTATCAATGTGGTCATGATCGGCGTTGGCTTTTTCATTGCCGTTCGGCGCAGGGTGCACCTTCATGCTTGAGCTCGCTTTTCGTTAACCTGGCGAGCAATCTGGTGGAGCCGATCAACCGGAATTTCTCACGGCGACAAAGCAGGAACGACACAAATGAAAGCCGCCGTTGTTGTGCGCGTATGGACGCGGTGGCGGTTAGCCCTGTTTCCAAAAGAACTAATGCTGCGATGTGGACCTTCGCGGTCGCAGTGGCAGGGCTGGTCTTGCTTGCACCGGCGTTATGGAACGGCTTCCCATTGCTGCAATACGACACTGGCGGGTATCTTGCCCGCTGGTACGAAGGGTATCTCGTCCCCAGCCGGCCGGGCGCCTACGGGCTGCTACTTGCTGCCAGTGCACCCCTCCACTTTTGGCCGGTCCTGTTCTTGCAAGCGGCGCTGACGTTTTGGGTGCTCGCCCTTCTCCTGCGTTCTCTTGGCTTTGGCGGGCGCCCGTTCGTGCTTCTCGCCACTGTCTGTCTGCTTTCGGTTGCAACATCGCTTCCCTGGCTCACGGCTATTCTGCTCACCGATATCTTTGCTGGTCTTAGCGTGCTCGCGCTCTACCTTGTCGTATTCTGCGCAGATAGTCTTGGACGTTGGGAACGCTCGGGATTAATCGCTCTGACGGCATTTGCTGGAGCGACGCACAGCGCCACGCTCGTGCTTATTGGCGCGCTGGCTGTCGCCGCCATGATCACGCACTGGTTTGCAAGTGATTTGGTCCCGCCTCGCGGTATGCGGTACGCTTTAATCGCAGCTCTAGCCGGAATCGCAACAACTCTTGCTGCGAACTTTGCAGTGGCTGGACGCCTCGCGTGGACCCCAGGCGGCTACGGGATCGTGTTTAGCCGGATGCTGCAGGACGGGCTCGTCGATCGCTATCTGGAGGATCATTGTCGCGAGATGCCATTGAAGCTGTGTCCATTCCGTCACCAGCTCCCGCATGATGCCGATGCGTTTCTTTGGGGTAAGAGCGTCTTCGATCAGCTCGGCCGCTTCGATGGGCTAGGCGATGAGATGCGTACGATTGTGCTCGGAAGTCTTTTGGAATATCCCAAGTTGCAGGCCGTAATGGCGATACGGGCCGCGGCGCGCCAGCTTGTCAGTGTCAGCACCGGTGAGGGGATTGTGACCACGATCTGGCACACCTACGGAATCATAGAACGGTATACGCCGTCCGTGTTTCCCGATATGCGTGCCGCACGGCAACAAAACGGTGAACTTCACTTTCATGCGGTCAATTTGTTGCACGTTCCAATCGCTCTGTGCTCAATGGCGCTCTTGCCAATCATTCTTCTGATCATACGGAGCCGAAAGACGGCTGCTCAATGCGGGGCGCTGTGCGCAAGTGTCATAGTAGCGATACTTTTGAATTCTTTCGTGTGCGGTGCACTATCGAATCCGCACGATCGCTATGGTGCGCGACTAATATGGCTTGCGTCCCTCACAATCGGACTCGCATGGCTCTCGATGCGAAAGCGTTGGTTGAGCACCGAGCTAATGCCCGCTGGATTCGCGGATAGCATCACCACTGCCAAGACGCCCGGGCTGGAGGAGCCCGCGACTTTGCTCGCTGGCACCGCTGACACCGAATGAAGATACGTGTTGCGCGGTGCAAGAGTCCGCAAATAGGGCTAACAATTCTATCAAATTCGAGATTGCTTTCCCTCTGCAACGTTCCCATCGCCATCATGATGGGCTGGTTGCTTTGGTGCTCGCTCCACTGGCCTGTGATCGGCGATGCTTCCCTTTTCCATTTCCTTGCCAATCAGTTTTTGATGGGCGCGGTTCCCTATCGAGATATTTTCGATGTCAACATGCCAGTGATCTACGGCATTCACGCCGCAATTGTGCGCTTCGGCGGTATGAGCGATGGCCCGTGGCGCGTCTTTGATTTAGGCGCAGCGGCCATCATGTCGGGCTCAATTCTGATGCTGGTAAGACCATCAGGGCTTGCCGCTGCAATCCTGACGCTGTTGGTCATGCTCGCCACACATCTTTTGCTTGGCCCTTATGCCGCCGGGCAGCGCGACTATTTGATTGCAATCCTTGCGGTGATCGCCGCGTGGATGTCGGCGCTGGCAGCTGAAGATCCGCAACGCCGCCGGATGTCCTTATTCGCTGTCGGAGCTGTCGCGATTGCCGCGGCTTGCATAAAGCCGACCGCGCTCCTCCTCTTGTTTCTCCCGGCGTTGACCGTTTCAGAGCTTGGTCGCCGAGACGTTATCTCGATCGTTGCAGGATCCACCGCTATCGGCATTCTGGTATTTGGAACACTGGCAGTTCTGGGCGCAATGAGTCCATTCATCACTATGATGCGGGATCTGATGCCGCGCTATGCCAAGCTTGATAATCGTACGATTCCGGAAGTAATGCTGAGAGCTGCGCCCGGCCTCATGCCCTTGATGGGCCTTACAGCCGCTGCGATCCTGGGGATCACGGGACCTAAACCGCCACGGGCGCGAGCAATGATCGGCCTTACAGCGTTTGGACTCATCCATCTGCTGGCTCAACGAAAGGGCTATTTCTATCATGTCTATCCATTGGCAATCGGGATCGCATGCTGGGGAGGTTGGAGCCTTGCATATCTGCCAATATGGCGCGCGTTCGCATGCCTTGTCGCCACCGTCTCAGCGCTTGGCTGGAACTTCGTCCACAGCGTGAACAAAGTCGAAAGATACACAGAGCTGCGCGCCGCCGCAGACATGCAGATGACGCTGCAAAGTCGCTTGCCTCCTGGCGCCCGCGTTCAGGTGCTCGACTCCGATCGCGGCGCATTTCTTGCAATGGCACGAGCTGGAATCCGACAAGCGACACCGCACATCCAGTGGTTTTCGCTCATTGTTGCGGATGAGCGCAGACGAGAAGAATTTCTCGCTGCACTCAAGACGGACCCACCGGCCGCGGTGCTTCTCACCGATGATTTTTGGCCCACCGGGGGCGGATTTGAAGCGATCGAAAAGTGGAAAGAATTCAAAACGTTTCTGACGTCATACTATGATTTGGATGCGACCGGGAACGCAGATGAGATCGATTGGCGATTCTATCTCCGTCACGCGCCACCCCGGGCTATCCTCAGGCCAAGAGGGAGTCGGAGGATTTTCAAGCGGCCGCGAAAGTCTCGGCCTAAAATCAATCGTGCTCACCGCCGGCACGACAACCGAGATCGATACAGCCTTTTCGACCTTGAAGGAGCAGCTCGCGCTCGCCGATGAGCTCATCGAATAGCCGACCGAGCTATTCTTCTCGGAACCAAAATTCCCGATTTTTCTAATCACGCTGACGCCTGCGCGAGTCCCTTGCGCCGCTGCTGTACCAAGGATTGCGCGCGCAATATCCGGCGTTGCCGGAAAGGGTCGCCATGCATTGTTCGTACGAATAGAAGCCGCAATTGGTGCCGCCTCCCTTGACACCATAGGCGCACCACGGCGCCTCGGCGTGCGCGGGCATTGCACCGAGGAAGAACATGGCAATCGCGAGCGAAACCGGCTTGAGAATGTGCATCGAGCGGAACCCATGCGCGAAACAGTAATCCCCTTCCGGGGCACAGCCCTGACATTACCGCATGTCGAGGACAAAATCGAAGCGCGCCGCGATGCCCTCCGGGGCTTGCGCCAGTCGCATCACCAAATCCGGGCGGAACAGGTCGTCGCGGCGATTCGCGGGCTCGTCGGGAAAATAGAGCTGGGTGGTGACAAGCGGCCGGTCCGGAGCCTGTATTTTGATGTGATAATGACGGGTGCGCCCCGAATAGAGCGCCGGCAGGATGGTGTGGAAGCGGTAGCGGCCCTCGCCATCGGTAAAGATGTGTCCGCGATAGCGGAAGCCGGCATTGTCGTATGCGCCGCGTTCGTCGGCGTGCCACAAATCGACGAGCGCCCGCTCAACAGGTCGGCACGAGCGGGTCAGCACCTGACCGCTGATCTCGACCAGCCGCCCCTTGCTGTCAGGTTCGACCAGATCAGCGCGTAGCGGCGAACTCGGCTTGAAATATGGCCCCTCCGTCTGTCGGATCGTCGCCTGGTTGCCGTCGCGACATTGCGGTGTGGGAGCAGCGCTTTGCGCGAAAGTCAAAGGGGGATAACCGATTGCAAGCCCAAGGCTGCTCGAGGCGAGGGCGTTGCGCAGAATCTGGCGCCGCGATGGATAGGCAGACATGTTTTCTCCTTCTTGTCCGCCAGTGCCCGTTACTGCAAATGGCATTTCGGGTTAAATCGTATCTCAAGATTAGCGGGATGCAATGTGTGCGCCTGCGCAACTCAGGCATGCGGAACTCCCGGGATTGCGTCACTGGCGACGCTTACACGAACGAGCCCGCCGGAACCGTTGAGTGCGCAGTTCGGGCTCAAACGGCCGCACGCGATGCACTCCCATAGTCTCTGGAGGACCCCCACAGCGGAACTATGATTTGCCGGCAACCTGTTGGCCGGTTGCAAAATGTCTGGCGTGCCCGCTGACTGAGCCGGCCAATTCTATATTCTGCCGTGCGGTCCTGGTTTGTGGGAATGGGATGCAAATTGATCAGCCAAATCGCCGCGCGTTCGTCACGTGCCAGGTGGCGGGGTTGCGCGGCCCCGCAGATTTAGCAGCATGGAGGCCCCAAGATGAAAACCCTGATCTATTCATTGGTCCTCGCTACTCTCGTCTCACAGCCGGCACTTTGCGCTGATGTACCATCGCTCGTCGGGACATGGACTGGACAGAGGGATCGGATTGCCAAGGTCGAAGGGCGGCGCGGCGGCCTTGCCACGCTTGTCATAACGGAGCAGCAGGGCAACACCTTTGTAGGGCACTTGAAACGCTCAAACCCGACTGGCGATGAGGACGAGCAACTGTGGGGCGCTTTTGCGCCGGACGGTCAGCTAATGATGGGATCGGACGAGGAAGGGACTTACATTTTCCGTCTCATCGACCAGAACACCCTGGACTATTGCTACAGCGAGACCGGTCCTTCTCCGCGCTCTGTGTGCGCGAGGCTCACCCGGCAGCCCTGATTCTCTTTCAATTTGCTGCAGGCGAGGACAACAATGAAAGCCCCGTGGACCGCGGCGTTATCAATGCTGGCAGGCATCGCACTCGGCGCTGCCGCTATCCAAACACTGCACGCGCAAACGAAGCCACGCGTCTACATGATCGCGATCAACGAGGTCAGCAATCAGGAGGGCTGCGAATCATCACCATCGGATGACTGAGGTCAACCAGACATTATGCGAGCGACCGAGGAGAGGGATCATGCACCGGCTGCTGTCAGTTTTGCTGCTTGCGCTTGCGTCTGTGCCTGCGTTGGCGCAAGCAAAAAAAAGTCAATAATGTTGCGCGACTTCGGTTCGTTTCATCTCGGGGGTCGACTGATTGAAGTCACCGGACAGCCGGTTAAGGAAGTCGTTTTCACGCCTGGTGGCGTACCAGCAAAGGTCGACCCGAATGGCAAATATCAAGTCGAGCAAATGTACGTGCAGTACTTCCTGCCGCAAGACCGGAAGGGCAAGCTGCCGCTTCTACTATGGCACGGCGGTGGATTGTCAGGTGTGACCTACGAAACCAAGCCCGACGGTGGCGAGGGGTGGATGCATTACTTCATCCGGCACGGGTGGGACACCTACGTATCAGACGCCGTCGAGCGTGGCCGCTCGGGCTGGACCAATACGTTCAGAGGAGATCCGGTGTTCCTGCCATTCGGCGATCCGTGGGAGCGTTTTCGCATCGGCCCAATCGGCTCGTGGAGCGAAGATGCGGCCAAGCGCATAACCTATCCCGGCACGCAATTCCCGACTGACGCGTACGGCCAGTTCATGAAACAAGGGGTTCCGCGTTGGCTTACGACTGACGACGTAATCGTCGCGGCTTACATCGAGCTCGTCGACAAAATCTGTCCGTGCGTGATTCTGGTGCACAGCCAGTCTGGTTCGTTTGGCTTCAAGGCCCTCGAAGCGCGCCCTGAGAAGGTCAAGGCACTAGTGGCAGTCGAGCCGACGTTGGCTGGCGACAAGAACAAGGTTTCGACGGTCAAGACCACGCCCGTACTGTTCGTCATCGGAGACAATGCGAAGGATCATCCGCGCTGGTCGAAGATACGCGCCGGCGACGTCGAATATGCAAGTGCTCTCAAAGCAGCCGGCGGCAGCGTCGATTTCATCGATTTGCCCGACATGGGTATCAAGGGCAATTCGCACATGATGATGATGGATAAGAACAGCGACCAGATCGCCGAGCTAATGCATAGTTGGCTCGTATCCAAGGGATTGTCGAACTGAAAGTAGATGCCGCACGTGGTCAGCCGAATCGCGCTCAGCTGAGTGCGTCTGCGACTCGAGGCGAAGCGGCTGTGCCGCGCATGCTGGGAATCACCGGAACAATCTCGCTGTGAAGATCTTGCGCAAATGATCTATCGACGTTTCTGCAAATAGCCAAGTTGTTTGCGTTGATAGCTCCTGCAGATCTACTCGATCGGCCCGTATTGGTAGGCAAAGCGGATGACAAGCCAGCGAAAGAAGCGGTCGGTGATCAGACCGAGCGTGCCGAGGCAGACGATGCCGATGAAGATCCTGTCGGTCGCCATCCAGAGCCGCGAGTTGAAGATGAGGTAGCCGAGGCCGGAATCGGCGGCGATCATCTCCGCCGCCACCACGGTCGCAAAGGAGTTGCCCATCGCGAGCCGCATGCCGGTCAGGATGAACGGCAGCGTCGCCGGCAACGTGACGTGCAGGAAGCTCTTAAGCGGCGTGGCGCCGAGACAGGCGGCGGCGCGCAGCTTGTTGGGCGCGATATGGGCGACCCCGACCATGGTGTTGATCAACACGATGAACATGGTCGTATAGATGATGATCAGCACCTTGGAGATTTCGCCGATGCCGAACCACAGCACCACCGGGGTAAGCCAGGCGAGCGACGGCACGAAGCGAAAGAACTGCGCATAGGGATCGAAGATCGCGCGGACGACGGGCACCGAGCCCATGATGAGGCCCGCCGGCGCGGCAATCGCACTGCCGATCAAAAATCCGGTAATGATGCGCTGCAGGCTGATGCCGATGTGCTCGAACAATTCGCCGCTCGCAACCATCTCCTCCCCGGTCGCCAGCACCAGGAGCGGGCCCGGGAAAAACTGCGGCTTGAAGAAATTGGTGGCGACGACATGCCACAGCACGATCATGCCGGCGATCGAGGCGAGATAAATGAGGTGGTCCCCTTTGACCTTGCCGGCAAGCTCGGCAAGCGCTGCCGCGATCGTACCCGGCGTATGCTCCTGTCGCAGAGGGCTCGCTTCGGTCATGACACGTCCACCTCTTCGCTTTCGATCATCGTATTGATGCGTTCCCACATTTCGCCAAACCCGGAACTGCTGCGGCGGCGCGGCCGTGGGAGGTCCACCGGCATGATCGCGCCGACGTTTGCTCCCGGTCCCCTGGTCATGACGCCGATGCGATCGGCAAGCAGCACCGCTTCGGCGATGTCATGGGTGATGAACACGATCGTCTTGCTGGTCTTGCGCCAGATATCTACGAGTTCATCCTGAAGCCGCGCCCGCGTCTGGGCATCCAGCGCCCCGAACGGCTCGTCCATCAGCAGGATCTTCGGGTCGGTGGCGAGCACGCGGGCGATCTGTACCCGCTGTTTCATGCCGCCCGACAGTTCGACCGGGTATTTGTTCTCCTGTCCATCGAGGTGCACGAGATGCAGATATTCGCGGGCGATGGCGTGCCGGCGCTCATGCGGGACGCCGCGCATGCGCAGACCGAATGCCACGTTGTCGATGGTGCGCAGCCAGTTGAAGAGGGCGTCATCCCCCTGGAACACGACGGTGCGATCCACGCCCGGAGCGTCGATGGGACGTCCGGCGAGCGTGATCACTCCGGCAGTGGGCTTGAGAAACCCGGCCATCAGGTTGAGCACTGTTGTCTTGCCGCAGCCGCTTGGCCCGAGCAGGCAGAAGAACTCGCCCTCGACAAGCGCGAGGCTGAAGCGCGACAGGACCGGGATGGGCGCAATCCCGCGTCTGGCGGCATAGCGGTAGGTCACGTCGCGCGCCACCAGGAATTCCGCCGCCACGGCCGGGCTCCTCTGTGCGGGCCCCCCGCGGGCTATCGCATATTCCACAGCCGAGCCGCTTGTAACCTCCCCCTGAAAGGGGGAGGTCGATCACCGAGCGTAGCGAAGGTGATCGGGTGGGGGTCATTCACAAAGAGCATTTGAATATACTTTTGACCCCCACCCGGCGGCCTTCGCTTCGCTCGACAGCCGACCTCCCCCTTCAGGGGGAGGTGACATGCCGCACTGCCGTGCCAAATGTCATCGCTACCAGCCGGATATGCGATCCGGGGCGGCCTCCTTGATGATCTGCGGACGGATGAAGTCGCTCCAGTCCGGCATCTTCTTGATGATGCCCTCCGACATGGCGAGCTCCGCCGCATTGTTGAAATTCGCGAGCACCACGTCCCTCGGCATCTCGGTGCGGTACACCATGCGGCTCATGTAGAGCTTCATGTCGGCTTCCGGGATGCGGAACGCCTTGCCGGTCAGCCGGGCCGCCTCATCGAGATCGGTCGCGCAGAAATCGGTCGCTTCCACCAGCGCCTTGGTCGCCGCCACGGCGCGCGGCGGGTCATCGATGAGGCCCTGCGAAAAATAGTTGTAGGACGTGAGAACGTAGACGTTGTCATCGCCGGAACGCGCCAGCACGTGCGCGCCTTGGACAAGTTGTGTTGCCTTGGTGATCCAGGGCTCCCAGAGAAAGAAGGCATCGATGTCGCGGCGTTCGAGCGCCGCCACCATCTCGGGTGCCTGCAAGGTCTTCACCTTGATCTTGTCCAGAGGGAGCTGGTATTTCCTTACGTAATTCATGAAGTAGAGGTGTCCTCCGGTGGCACGCGGGTAGCCGACGGTGCGGCCGATCAAATCTTCCGGCTTCTTGATCTCGTCGCGCGAGGCAGCCCCGATCTGCTGGCGGCTGGTGGACGAATACGAGGTCACGTAGAGCTTGCCGCCCTTGTCCCAGCGCGAGAGGCCGCCGAGTTCGGTGGTCGCCCCGATATCCGAGCTGCCCGTGAGCAGCGCATCGAGGGCGACGTTTCCGTCATCGAAGGGCTTGAAGCTTGTTTCAAGCCCGTATTTGTCGAAAATCTTGCGCTCGGCCGCCACGACGAAGGGCGCGAACAGCGCGTCAATGCCTGTCGCCATCGGCACCTTTTTGGTTGCAGCATTGGCGCAGACCGGCATTGCCAGGGCGCACATGCCGGCGCCAAAGGAGACGCCGAACAGACGGCGGGTCATGCCGTGCGGGTTGATCATGGGGTCCATGTGTTTTGCCTTCCCGGTATCATCGATAAATGGGGACAATGTCTCGCCGTTTGACGACCAACAACGAGGTTCTCCAGACAAGCTGGCAAATGCAATTTGCGTGCCGCTACTACCTTTTTCGAGTGCGTGAATCCACATTACTGGCCGCAAGCGCGTTTAGGAACATGGGATCTGCTCGCGGCCGTAATAGAGGGTCACCGTATGGGTTGCTTCGGCAAAGAACAGCCAGCGCTCGACCAGCATTCCGGCCAGCTGGATCGGCGCGGCGAGAATTGACGCGGCGAGCGCGATCCAGCCCGGCATCGCCAGCGCCAAGGCGAATAGGACGAGCGGCACAGCGAAGGCCAGGATCTGCATGATCCGACGCAGGCGCTCCTGGTGTTTTCTGGCAATGCGAAAGCCCATCTCCTTAAGGAGGTAATTCCTCTCGGTGTGCGGCCACTGCATCGAGTGCACACTTCCCTCGGCAAGTCCGGTCGCGCTGTTCACGGTCGGAAGGTCGGGCAAGTGGCGCTCGTGGTTCCAGGTCGCGTGCTTCCACGCCCAGCCGCACAGCGTTGCGAATGCCGCAAGTCCGATCAGGAGGCGGGACCCGAGGCCGAAGCCCTGGAGGATGGCATTGAGGAGAGTGAGCCCCGTCATCGCCGAATAGATCAGATAGCCCGGCATCGTGAACGGCGTGTGCCATTGAGCGACGGGCTTCAACGATGCGTAGATCATTCCGGTCATGCCGACGGTGATTGCTGCGCAAGCCGCGGCGAGGAGACCCGTTACCCCGACCCATCCGTTTGTCCGGCCGAGAAAGATCCATCCGATCGCGAAGAGGCCGGCGGGCGCATAAGTGGCGACCGCCGCCACGCCTTCGCGCGACAGCCAGGAAGAGCGCCATTGCGAAAAGGCGCGCCACGCCCGCTCCGGACGGCCGAGATGGGCGGTGGAGGCGAGGAGACCCGATGAGATCAGGCCGAGGGCAAGACCCAGGCTGACGATACCAAGAGCAAGATCCGGCGGCAGAAGGCCGAACGCGGCAGATGCGCCGAGCAGCGCCAGCAGGCCATAGCCGGCGCCGGTCGCGGTCGTGAAGAAGATGACGGAGAGGGCGGGATGCACGGGATCACTGCGACAGCACGCGATCGACCCATCCGAGGAAACCGCCTTGGGCCTGCACGGGTTCAAGCGCCGGAGCCGAGGCGGTTACCGCATGGCGGGTGCGGTCGCGGGGCGGGAGATACCGGTTGACCGGGCGATACCCGAGTTCCGGCATCAGTTCGACGCCGCCGCGCTCGGCCGAGAGCCTCGAGATGGCCGAGTTCGGATCGCTGAAATCGCCGAAGTGACGCGCGCCCGTCGGGCATGCAGCGACGCAGGCAGGAACCCGGTCCTCCTCCGGAAGCTTCTCATTATAGATGCGGTCGATGCACAAGGTGCACTTCTTCATGACGCCGACGTCGGTATCGAACTCGCGTGCCCCATAGGGACATGCCCAGCTGCACAGCTTGCAGCCGATGCATTTGTCCTCGTCGACGAGCACAATCCCGTCCGAGGCGCGCTTGTAGGAAGCACCGGTCGGGCAGACGGTGACGCATGCGGGCTCCGCGCAGTGCAGGCACGAACGCGGAAAATGAACCGTGCGGCCGCCTGTCGGCGTCGTCTGTTCGTAGGTATGCACCCGGTTGAACCAGACGCCGTCGGGATCGGCGCCATAAGGTTCGAGGTCGGTGAGCGGCGCCATGTGGCCGCCGGTGTTCCACTCCTTGCAGGATGTCACGCAAGCCTGGCAGCCGACACACGTATCGAGATCGATGGCGAGCCCGAGCTGCTTTCCGGTCCTGGTTGGCAACGATGTCATCCGACCTTTACCTTTTTCTTGAACTCGGCGCCGAAGGCGAGCTTGTCCGGTGAGGTGGCCAAAGCTCGGCGGCAAAGCCAGAGGTTCGAAACGCGGCTCGGTAAAACCGGCATCGGCTTCCTGGCATTTGCGCAGGCGCACACGCACATCGAACCACGCTGCCTGGCCCGTGACCGGGTCGGAATTCGAATAGCGGCGGCCACGCGCATCGATCGGCAGCTGATCGCCGATGGCGTGGTTGAGGAGAAAGCCGCGGTTCAACTCCGGTGCATCGTCTTTCAGGGCCCACGCGCCCCGGCGTTTGCCGATGGCGTTCCAGGTCCACACCGTATCCGGGTTGACGCCCTCGACCAGCTTGATCTGGCCCTTGACGCGGCCGTTGACGCTCTCGATCCAGACCCAGTCGTCATCGACCAGCCCGAGCTTTGAGGCCGTGCGCCGGTGCACGAACAGCAAGTTCGAGTTCGTGATCTGCCGCAGCCAG
This sequence comes from uncultured Alphaproteobacteria bacterium, assembly GCA_963817135.1. GTDB lineage: Bacteria > Pseudomonadota > Alphaproteobacteria > Rhizobiales > Xanthobacteraceae > VAZQ01. The sequence continues at coordinate 157,796 of CAWFNG010000007.1, forward strand.
GCATTCTGCGACCCCCAGGAATGGTACATGTGCATCGGGCGCTGCGTGAGCGCGTGCAGCGGATAGGTTTCCGTATCGACCGCAGCTTCCTCAAACGGCATGTACCAGATCGGCAGCGGGTCGAAATAAGTTTCAACCCTGGCGCGCTCTGCTTGCGGCGGCAGCACCGGACCGTGCCCGCGCGCCGCCAGGCGAAAACGCTGCAGCGGCTCGGAATAGAGCTGGAAGACGATCGGATCGGCGTTCGCCAAAAAGCCCATGCCCACCGCGAATTCCAGATAGGAGCGGTTGGCCATCTTGTAGTAGCGCTGATCCGGTTCGAGCGCGTGATGCCAGAAGCCGCCATTGTCGATATAGCGCTGGAGCTGATCCGGGTTGGCGGCCCCGCGCCCGAACTCCTTGCCGTCGTTGCCGCGCCAGCCGGCGAGCGGTCCGATGCCGGGCGATCGCTCGTGATTGACGATGTAGTCCGCATAGTCGCGGTATTTGGCACTGCCGTCGTTATTGACGAGGCCGGGCAGTCCGAGCCGGGCGCCGAGATCGAGCAACACCGTCTGGAAGGGCCGCACATCCCGATCCGGTTCGACTACCGGATGACGGATGGCGTCGCCGGGTCCGTCCGCATGGCTGATCGGGCGATCCAGGAGGCTGATGCAATCGTGACGTTCGAGATATGTCGTGTCGGGAAGGACGAGATCCGCGTACGCGACGGTCTCCGAATAGTAGGCGTCCGAATAGATGATGAACGGTATCTTGTACTCGCCGGCTTCGTTCTTGTCCGTCAGCATGGACATCGTCTCGGTCGTGTTCATCGACGAGTTCCACGCGACGTTGGCCATGTACAGCAGCAGCGTATCGATGGGGTAGGGATCGCCCGCCCACGCATTGCGGATGACGGTGTGCATCAGGCCATGGGCGGCGAGCGGCGCCTCCCAGGAATAGGCCTTGTCGATGCGCACCGGGGTGCCGTCGTCGTTCACAAGCAGGTCTCTCGGCTCCGTCACGAAGCCGAGCGGCGCCCCGTCGAGCGGAGTCATCGGACGGCCGCCGTCTTTTCCGGCAGGCTTGATGGCCGGGGGAGGGGGCTTGGGGTAGGGCGGCCGGAAACGGAATCCACCCGGCACGTCCACGGTGCCCAGCAGCACCTGGAGCAGATGAAGGGCACGGCAGGTGTGAAATCCATTGGAATGGGCGGAGATGCCGCGCATGGCATGCATCGCGACCGGCCGGCCCTGCATGCTGCCGTGGCGGCGCCCGGCCCAGTCCGTCCATGCGACCGGCAATTCAATCGCCTGCTCGAAGGCCACATAGGCGAGTTCGGCCGCCACCCGGCGGATCGTCTGCGCGGGAACGCCGCAGCGTTCGGTGACGGCGTCGGGGGAATACGCCGCATCGAGATAGCGTTCGGCGATGAGCTGGAAGATCGGGACGCAGCGGCGGCCGCCGACAGCGAATTCGCCTGCCAGTGCCGGGATGATCGACGTATCGAGCGCATCGGCGGCGGCGTTCGCCCGCTTATCCCAGGCACACGGCCGCCCTTTGCCGTTGCGGACGAACAGTCCGTCATCGGCCGCGCCCGGCTCCTGGATGACGAGCACAGGCGCATTGGTGTAGCGGGCAAGATAGTCGAGATCGACGCGCCCGGCTTTGAGCAGCTCGTGCACGAGCGCGAGTACAAAAAGGCCGTCGGTGCCGGGGCGAATACCGATCCAGTCGTCCGCCACGGCGGAATAGCCGGTGCGGCACGGATTGACCGACACCACTTTTGCACCGCGCGCCTTGAGCTTGCCGATGCCGATTTTGATGGGATTGGAATCGTGATCTTCGGCGACGCCGAACAGCATGAAATAACGCGTGTTGTCCCAGTCGGGTTCGCCGAATTCCCAGAACGAGCCGCCGATGGAATAGAGACCGCCGGCCGCCATGTTCACCGAGCAAAAGCCGCCATGCGCCGCGAAATTCGGCGTCCCGAAGCGGCCTGCCCACCAGCCGGTGAGCGCTTGCGACTGATCGCGGCCGGTGAAGAAAGCGAGCTTCTTCGGGTCGCTGGCGCGGATTTTTGCCAGACGTTGTGCGGCGATGCTCAGCGCCACGTCCCATTCGATCTCGCGGAACTCTCCGGAGCCGCGCGGCCCGGAGCGCAGCAGCGGCTTTTTCAGCCGCGCCGGGCTGTAATGCTGCATGATCCCGGCGCTGCCTTTTCCGCACAGAACGCCGCGGTTGACCGGGTGGTCCTTGTTGCCGCTGATGTAGCGGATCTTGCCGTCGCGGACGTGGACGTCGATTCCGCAGCGGCAGGCGCACATGTAGCAGGTGGTCTTGGCCAGGCGGTCCGCCACATAGGGCGACGTTTCCACCCCGTCGTTTTCGTTCGGCGCTCGCGTATCCGCCAGCGGCCGCTGTGATGGCGCGGAGTTGGCCCCGCGAATTCGATGCGCGCTCATCGGAGGTTACCTCGAAGCCAGGAATGCGCCTTTCGTATCGGATCTGCTCAGTATAGCAGAAATGACGTGGCGGTTGTTGGCGTGTTCAGAAACCCGCACGTCCTCGGCCTTCGATCGGCTAGAACAGCTCCGCTGGTTGATCGGGACGAGAAACAGGGAACGAAGGAACTCGCGGCTCGCCTACGAGTATCAGTGTGATCAAGATCACACCCGTTTCGAGGTCAGCGGTATATTGCAATATTCGACTAATCCGGATCGGTCGCGGAATTTCCGTGCACCAAGCTTAAGAAATCCAGGTCGAGTTCAAGCGTGGGCAGAGCTCACATTATCGTTCTCACTTTCGGTCGTGGTCATGGTAACGGGAACCAAGCGAAGGGCGGCATGAGCAAGCGCATTCTTGTGGTCGAGGATCAACAGGACAATCGGCAGATCGTCCGGGATTTGCTTTTAGCCAACGATTACGAACTGACCGAAGCAGAAAACGGTGAGGAGGCGCTTTTGGCTGTGGCGAAAGCCCGGCCAGACCTGATCCTCATGGACATCCAGCTCCCGCTGATGGACGGTTACGAGGCAACGCGCCGGATCAAGGCTGACCCTTCCTTAAATTCGATACCGATCATCGCCGTCACCTCCTATGCCTTGAATGGAGACGAGGAGAAAGCGCGTGCCGCGGGCTGCAACGATTTTGTGCCCAAGCCCTTTAGCCCGCGCCAGCTACTCGCGAAGATTCGTCAGTACTTGCCGTAGGATGCATTTTCAGGACGCGGGCCTGCCCTGCAAGGCTGGCTGGGGCGCCACTCAAAGAGGCAAAGAAGCTGCGCCTGCATCAATGTCTCGATGCACGCACACCAGGAACATCATGATGATAAACACAGCCGTGTACGTGCAGAGTTTATGCGTGCGTGGCCTCTTCTTGGGGCAACGTGAACTGAAAGGTCGCACCCCGTTCTGTGTTGGCGCTCGCCCACAAACGGCCGCCATGCGAGTGGATGATCCTGCGACTGATGGACAGTCCCATGCCCGTGCCCTGGGGCTTGGTGGTGAAGAACGGATCGAAAATGCGCTCGGTTTCCTCGACGGGGAGCCCGATGCCCGAGTCGCTCACCGAAATCAATACTTGGCCATCTTCGGTCCTCTTCGACCTGATGGTCAGTTCACCGCCCGTGTCTTTCATTGCCTCGATGCCATTGAGCATCAGGTTCATCAATACCTGCTGCAGCTGCACGCGATCCACTCTGATCGCAGGAGGCCTCGCGTCGAGCTCCGTGCGGATTGAAATGGACTGCCGTTTCGCGCCTTTCAGCAGAGCGATGATCTCTTGAATTATTTGGTTTACGTCAACCAGCTCCCGCTCTGACGTACCTCGCCTGTAGAGTGACCTAACTAACCCGACCTACCTGCCGGTGGTTACTCGGTGGTTACGAAAGGCTATTGACAACGTTACGCGTTTCTGCTAAGAGCAGGCATTCTCAAGACATGCGCCCGGCCGGATAACCGCGCCGGGTTTTTTGTTGCCCGCGATGCCCCCCGCATTGCGGGCGCCTTCGTTCCGGCAACCGATGGAGAGAAGAAATGCCCTTCCAATCCGGTCAAAGCGGCAATCCCGCCGGCCGTCCCCGCGGCGCGCGCAACAAGACAACCATCCTTGTGGAGACGCTCCTCGAGCGCGACGGCGAAGACCTCATTCGCCGATACATCGACGAGGCGAAAGAGGGCAATGCCAGAGCGCTTGCCTCTCTGATGGGGGTGATTCTTCCCAAGCGAAAGGGCGCGCCCATTGCGATCGATCTGCCGCCGCTCGAGGCTGCGTCCGACGCGCCGGTCGCCATTGCGACGGTAATTTCCGAGGTCTGCCGGGGCGAGCTCACGCCCGAGGAGGGGATATTGCTCACCCGCATGGTCGAGGCTTTTCTGCGGGCAAAGCAGAAGGTCGGGAAGCTCGCGCGCAATGCGAAGCGGGCGCCTATTCCTGCCGTGAAAATGCGCGAAGCGCCAGAGCCGCATGTCTCGCGCGAAAGCGAAACTCCGTCCCCTAACTCCGCCATGGTGGAGGCCGATGCTGCAAGGCAAGCAAGCGAGCCGGGCGTCCATTCGCCGGCGGCGGCAGCGTTGCAAGCGTTGGCGCAGCAAACGGCCGGCCGCTCTCTGCCGCGGCTGCGACAAGAAGCCTTGCGCAGCACATCGCCGCCCGCGCTCAGCCCGACGGGCGGAGCGCCCATTGTATCCCCATTGTTATTCCCGCGCGTCTCTCCCGAAGCTTGCGAGGAGACCCGCGCCGCCGCCTAGTGCGTTTTCCGAGAACGCTCGTCGGGTCGGGAGCGGAACCTGCACGCGCGGATTATTGTATTCCCATTGTTCTTCGGTGCTGGCTTCGCGCCCGGCACACGTGCGGCTTCCAGCGCGTAGGTCGGGTCAGCGCGCGACCACGGCGCAAGCCGTTCATCGCGGGCGTTGATGTGCGCGTAACCCGACGCCACACGGCTCCCGTGTCGGGGTTACGCGCGGCTTGAAGTCAGCGGCTCATCGCGCACTTCGGGCCGACGCTAACCCTACCCATCTGCGTTGCAAGGCCGCATCAACGTTCATGCTCCGCAGGTCTACATTGCCGGGGTAGGCATCTTCCCGACCGATGCTCTTCAAATCCGATCTTCACCAGCCTTGCCCTATACCTGCGCGGTGCCGAGCACCTTCTTGCCAGCTGGAGCCGCCTTGCCGGGTGACGGGCCAGATCGACACTTACGATGCAACGGGTGATTGAATTTGCGTCAGCTTAGCGGATGCTGCGGACCGGTTGTCCTCGAAGCCAAACGGACGCAATTGACCCCAATTAGCGGTCCTAAGCTGGGTCGAAATCCCGCAGCGCAGCAGTCTCTTTGGACCAGGCTGATCGCTTGCAAAAATGCCCCGATGCCTTCTGCCTAACCCCCCGAATTTAGCTATGATGCGGGTGCGTTCAGCCCCGCGATGGTGGGCGCGCTAGGCCCGGCACAGGGGGTGGGCTTTAACGAATGAAAGCGCGCCGTCAAAAGACAGCAAAGGCCAACCGTGGCGACACTCTCCTTGTGCGCCGGGGCGATGCCTCGGCGGCCAAGCTGAAAAAGCAGCTCGACCTACGGACCCGCGAGCTCGCTGAAGCGCGGAAGCAATTTGCGGAGGCGCGAGAGCAACTTGCCGAGGCTCTGGAACAGCAGACGGCGACATCGGAGATGCTGAAGATCATCTCAAGCTCGCCGGGCGAGCTAAAGCCGGTATTCGACGCAGTGCTGGAGAACGCGATTGGTATCTGTAAGGCGAAGTTCGGCGTCATGTTCCGCTTCGAGGACGAATTGTCCTATGCGGTAGCAACCGTAAACCTCCCGCCTCCCGTGGAGAGGTTCTTCCAGCAGCGGGGCCGCCTCAAGCCAAGTCCGGGCTCTGATTTGGAGGTGCTGTGGAAGTCGAAGAAGGTCGTTCACACTATCGATATGTCGAAATCGCCGAATCCTACGCGCATCGCGAGACTGGCCGATGTCCGGACGCAAATCAACGTTCCGATGCTGAAGGACGGCGAACTGGTCGGCGCCATCGCTATCTTCCGCCAGGAGGTGCGCCCCTTCACTAATAAGCAGATCGAGCTTTTGAATACCTTCGCCGCCCAGGCTGTCATCGCGATCGAGAATGCCCGACTGCTCAACGAACTGCGTCAGCGCACGGCCGACTTAAGCGAATCGCTGCAGCAGCAGACCGCGACAGCCGAGGTGCTGCGGGTGATCTCCAGTTCGCCGGGTGAGCTGGAGCCTGTGTTTCAAGGGATGCTGCAGAGTTCAATCAGGATTTGTGAGGCCAAATTTGGCCAAATGTTCCTGTCTGATCAGAGTACGGTTCGCATTGTGGCCCATCTAGGCGTACCGGCCGCGCTCGCCGAGTTCGACGAAGGACGCGGAGCTTTTCAGCCCACGGCTGGAGGCCCGCTCGAACGGGTGCTCCGCACCAAGCAGTTTGCCCATGTCGTCGATATGTCGTCGGAATACGCGGAGCATCCGCCGGTCACGTTGGGCGGAGCACTGTCGTATATCGCCGTGCCGATGCTCAAGGAAAACGAGCTGATTGGCGCGATCGCTATTTATCGCCAAGAGGTTAGGCCGTTCACCGACAAGCAGATCGAGCTGGTGCAGAATTTCGCCAATCAAGCCGTGATCGCTATCGAGAACACGCGATTGCTCAACGAGCTGCGCAAATCTTTGCAGCAGCAGACCGCCACTGCTGATGTGCTCAAAATCATCAGCCGGTCCACTTTTGATCTGCAGGTTGTTCTCGATACGCTGGTCGAGTCAGCGGCCCGATTGTGCGAAGCCGAAATGGCTTCGATCAACCGCCAATTTGGTCAAGTGTACCGCCAAATAGCCAGCTACGGATTTTCCCGCGAATTTGAAAAGTTCATGGATGAACACCCAATTCAAATCGGACGCGGGACAACTGTTGCAAGAGCCATTGAGGAAAAGAGACCCGTTCAAATCCCGGATGTATTCGCCGACCCTGAATTCAAATTTCAGAAGGGGGCTAAAATCGGTGGAGTGCGAAGCGTGGCCGCTGTGCCGATGCTTAAAGACAACGAGCTGATTGGCGTAATCGCTGTCTACCGTCGGGATGTTCGCCCGTTTACGGAAAAACAGATCGACTTAGTTCAGACGTTCGCGGACCAAGCCGTCATCGCTATCGAAAACGTGCGGCTGTTCGACGAAATCCAAGAAAAGAGCCGGCAGCTTGCGGAAGCGAGCCAGCACAAGTCGCAGTTCCTCGCTAACATGAGCCACGAACTGCGCACGCCGCTTAACGCCATCATCGGCGTCAGCGAGATGCTGCGCGAGGATGCGGAGGCGCTAAAGCAAGACGTTGAGCCGCTCGATCGCGTACTCGGCGCGGCCCGGCATCTGCTCGCCTTGATCAACGACATTCTCGACCTGTCCAAGATCGAGGCAGGGCGCATGGAGCTTGCTCTCTCGTCGTTCGCGCTTGCGCCGCTCATCGCCGATGTCATAAAGACGATCGAACCTCTGGCGGCCAAAAACTCCAACAAAGTTGCGGTTCAGTGCAACTCCGGGATCGGAACGATGCAGACCGACCAGATGCGCCTACGCCAAGCATTGTTGAACCTCATGAGCAATGCCAACAAGTTCACCGACCGCGGCACCATCAGCATCGATGCGCGGCAGGGACAAGAGAACGGCCGCCACTGGATCACGCTGGCAGTCGCCGACACCGGCATTGGCATGACGGCAGAGCAGATGGGCAAGCTTTTCCAAGAGTTTTCCCAGGCCTCATCCACCACCGCGAGCAAGTACGGCGGCACCGGACTCGGCCTCGTGATCAGCAAGCGGTTCTGTCAGATGATGGGCGGGGACATCACGGTCGAAAGCGAGGTCGGTCGCGGATCGACCTTCACGATCCGGCTACCGAAAATTGTGGAAATTCCCAAGGAAGCGGTTGTTGCCAATCCGACCCGCACAGGGGAGCCGGCGCTGAAACCTCATTAGGATTTTTGCTGCACTGCATATGTCTCCTTGTGGCACGAAGTGTGAGTGCGGCCATGTCCGCTATAGCGCCGCTCTTGGGGGGTTAGCAGAAGTAACCCGGACACTGCGCGATCGTCGCGATTGACCCTAATGAGACATAAGCGTCCAGAAAGCAATCGCGTCCTCGCTGACCTCGAACGGCCACGTCGCCGTACTACTTCACACGAGGCTTCGTCATGCACGACCTACGCTGACATTATCGCCCCGTAGACACGCTCGACACCCGACCATAAGCTCGTCCGATCAATATCAGGTGCGATCGAAATGGTTGAAGAGCGTATGGAACGGCGGCTAAGCGCCATCCTTGCGGCTGACATCGCCGGCTATAGCGCGCTGATGGGTGCGGACGAGGCACGTACGGTGCGTGATCTCAAGGGTCATCAGTCGGTCGTGCTGCCGATGGTTGGCAAGTTCGCCGGACGCATTATCGATACGGCTGGTGACGGCATTCTCGCCGAGTTCCCGAGTGTGGTGAACGCAGTCGAATGCGCAGTCGCCATCCAAACCAAGATGGCAGAGCGTAATAGTGCGATTGAGCCAGAACGCCGCATGCAGTTCCGCGTTGGTATCAATATCGGTGATGTAGTCTATGACGAAGTCCGCATTTATGGCGATGGTATCAACGTGGCTGCCAGGCTGGAGAGCATCGCAGAGGCAGGCGGCATCTGTATCTCAAGCAAAGTCTACGAAGAGATCAGCGGAAGGATTGACCTAGCCTGTCAGGACATTGGCGAGCAGCAGCTCAAAAATATCGCCCGGCCGGTGCGTGCCTATCGGATACGCCTGGACAGCGCCGTGCCGACGGCGGCCGCCGCGCCTGCGCTGCCCGAGAAACCATCCATCGCAGTCTTGCCGTTCGAGAACATGAGCGGCGATCCCGAGCAGGAGTATTTCAGCGACGGCCTCAGTGAGGACATCATCACGTTGCTATCAGCGTGGCGATCCTTCCCGGTGATCGCGCGCAACTCTAGCTTCGCATTCAAGAAGCAGTCGCGCGACATACGTATGATCGCGCGTGAGCTTTCGGCCCGCTACATCATCGAAGGCAGCGTCCGAAAGATCAGCAATCGCGTGCGCGTCACTGCGCAATTGATCGACGCAGAATCTGGGCATCATCTCTGGGCCAGGAAATTTGACGGTGACCTCGATGATGTCTTTGCGCTGCAAGACGAAATTACGCGGCAGATTGTGATTTCAGTCGAGCCGGAAATGGAAAAAGCCGAACTGAGAAAATCAGAGACCAAGCGGTCCACAAGTCTGGACGCGTGGGACTATTTCCTGCGCGGCAGGGCATTGCTGCATCAGCTGACCCCGGAGGACGCCGTTCGGGCGAGAGCGATGTTCGAACGGGCCATTGAGCTCGACCCTCAATATTCCGACGCATGGGCCGGCCTATCCCGGACATATCAACAGGAAATTCTATTTGACGTCGTAGATGATCGCAGAGCGTGGGAAGACAAGGCGTTGGAAGCAGCACGTCGTGCCGTCGCTCTCGATAACGGGTCCTCGTTCGCTCATTTGGCGCTTAGCGGCGCGTTTATGTGGTCGAACCAGCATGAGCAATCAATTCCTGAAACACGAATGGCCGTCGAACTCAACCCCAGCAATGTTCCGGCCTGGCTGGCGTTGGGAAACCGGCTCGACATCGTCGGCAAGCACGAGGAGGGAATTGCGCTTCTGGAGAAATCCCTCCAGCTTAACCCGCATGATCCTCACAATCACATCTACTATGCCCAGCTCGGACGGGCCTACATCAATGCACGCAAATACGAAATCGCTTTGAGACACCTGCGAGAGTCCATTCGGCTCAAGCCTGACTATGCCAACACCTATCACGTGCTTGCGATTTGCCTGGGGCACTTGGGCCGGGTTGATGAAGCGAAAGCAGCCGCGCAGCGCTGCGAACAACTTCGGCCCGGCCTGATGAAGCGGCGAGCACACTGGAACATTTACCTTGATCCGGAAGCAAACAAGAATCTGACGGAAGGGCTCCGCAAGGCCGGACTGGTGGCATAGTTCGACGCCGATTCTCGCCCCTGCCACAAAATAATAATTTACGATCTCAATGGAAAATCGTCCTGCTTCTATTCCGGCTTGATGCCCGCGGCCTTCACGACGGCCGGCCAACGCTGCAGCTCGCTCTTGATAAAAGCGTCAAACTGCTGCGGTGTACCACCGACGATGTCGCCCGCCTGTGTCTCCGTAATGGCCGTGCGTACCGCCGGCACCCGCAGGACGTCGTTGAAGACGCCATTGATGCGCGCAACCAGTGCAGAATCCATGCCGGCCGATGCGGCAATGCCGTGCCACACGGCGACATCGAAGCCAGGCACGGTTTTGCCGACAGGTGGCGTGTCCGGCAGCTGCGGCATCGGCCGCATCGAGGCACCGGCGAGAGCGCGAACCTTGCCTTCGTTGATTTGGCCCAGCGAGGTCGAGACCGTAATGATGGCAGTGTCGGCTTCATTGCGCAGCAGCGCCGTAAGCATTTCTGAACCAGAACGGTACACGACATTGACCACGTCGATCCCGGCGAGGCTGTTAAAATAGGCCATGTACAGATGGGTCCAGTTGCCGAGCCCGGCCGAGGCATAGTTGAACTTGCCCGGCGTCTGTTTTGCCGCCGCTATGTATTCGGCCAGCGTCTTATAAGGTAGCGCTGGCCGGATCAGCACGACCGCGGGCAAGTTGACCAGCTGTATGATCGGCGTAAAGGCGGTGTGCGGATCGTAGGACAGCTTTGCCGTGAGCATGTGCGACACGGCATTAGGGCCCATCTCTGCCAGGAATAGCGTATAGCCGTCCGGTTTCTCACGCGCCACCGCGGCCGCGGCGATGACACCGCCAGCGCCAGGGCGATTCTCCACTATCAGCGGCTGCCCATTAGCGAATTGCGCAAACCCGTTCGATACGTTGCGGGACAGCGTGTCTGCCGCACCACCCGCACCGACCGAAACCAGCAATCGAACCGGACGGTCCGGCCACTGCGCCGCCGATTGCGCAAGAGCGGGGATTGCGAATGCCGCAATTGAAAAGGCAACGACGCCGCAACGGCACGCAAGCCTGGTGAACAGCATGGTAGCCCCATCCTCTTGCCAAGGCTGACTGGTTCCTAGGTAACGGATCGCGGCTGTAGACACAATGCGCGTGGCCCCGGAAGACGCTACCGAACGTGCCGTGCCGATGGGCACCTCTAACGTCGGATCACTGAGGTACAGCAGACCTAATGCGAACGCGCCAGTTACCGCCGTTGTTGACCGATGTTGTTGAAAAAGTCCTCGTGAATATCGACGAATCATGATTCCGTCGTCTGAAGGTTTCAGCGATGGAGGGTGATCATGATGGGACGGCAGACGGTTGATCAGAGTCAGCTGTTCTACCTTTTCAACCTTGAGGAATGCATTCCGGCGGATCACCTGCTACGCCGTCTCAATCCAATCGTCACGCGGGTGGTGGTCGATCTTCGCGAGAAGCTGGCAGCGTTCTACAGCGACATCGGGCGGCCCTCGATTGACCCTGAGCTGATGATCCGGATGCTCATTGTCGGTTACTGCTATGGTATTCGTTCTGAGCGGAAGCTGTGCGAGGCGGTCAAACTTCATCTCGGCTATCGCTGGTTCTGCCGCCTCGAACTCGATGACAAGGTTCCTGATCATTCGACCTTCTCGGTTAATCGGCATGGCCGCTTTCGAGATAGCGACATCTTCCGTCAGGTGTTCGAGGCTGTGGTTAGAGCGTGCATGGACGCAGGTCTCGTCAAGGGCGAGGGTTTTGCGGTCGATGCAAGCGTCATCGAAGCCGATGCCAGCCGTTATCATGGCAAAGCTCCCGACGAGATTGACTGGTCAGCGCCGGAGCGCCAGACCCGCGCCGTCGCGGAGTTTCTTACGGCCCTCGATGATGAAGACGCTGACGCCGATCGCAAGCCGCCAAAGGTGATCTCGCCGGTGGACCCGTGCTCAGCCTGGACCGCGAAAGCCAACAAGCGCGTCCAGTTCGGCTACGGGCTCAATTATCTGATCGACATCAAGTACGCAGTTATCGTTGACGTAGAGGCTACGCCAGCCCGCACTTATGACGAGGTCGCTGCGACCAAGACCATGATCGAGCGTACCGAAGAGACGCTGGGCTTGAAGCCCGCTCGGCTTGCGGCTGACACGGCCTACGGGACAGGCAATTTCCTCGGCTGGCTCGTTGGTATGGGTATCACTCCGCACATACCCATGTGGGACAAGAGCAAGCGAGAAGACGGGACCTTTTCACGCAGCGACTTCACCTTCGACCGGGAGCGTAACATTTACATCTGCCCTGCGGGCAAGTTGCTCACGACGACAGGCAGCGTCAGCACCGACCACGCACTTCGCTACTATGCCTCCAAGCTCGACTGCGACGCATGCCCGCTCAAGCCGCGGTGTTGTCCAAACACGCCCTCGCGCAAGGTCACACGCGACGTCCACGAGGATGCTCGCGATGATGCTCGGGCATTGGTGGGTACGCCGGAGTTCGTCAAATCCCGCAACGAGCGCAAGAAGGTTGAGATGCGCTTTGCGCACCTGAAGACCCATCATGGTTTCGAACGCATGCGTCTCATACCGGCTCCAGAACAGCATGAATCGGCATATTTATTACCGGAGAATGCGGTCGGCAGAGGAGTTGCTTTCGGAATTTGAGATGTGATTTGCTGTGACCATCTGATTCGGGAGGAGCGGATGGTCAAATGCAGCAAAGCCGAGGTGCGGCGGCTGAGGACGGCACTGCGATGGAAGCTTCCGTCCACGCAGCGCGAGCGCATCCAGATGGTGCTGCTGCGCGAGGGCGGGATAACGCAGCCGGCGATTGCGGAGGCCATGGGCGTTTCGCTGAGCACGGTGAACCGTGCACACATGGCCTATGACCACGGTGGCATCAAGGCGCTCAAGCCCAAGGCGAACGGCGGACGCAAGCGCGAGAACATGACCGTGGCCGAGGAAAAGGCCTTACTGGCCCGCTTTTCCCACGCTGCGGGGGCCGGCGAACTGTTGAACATCCACGATCTCAAGGCGGCTTATGAAAAGGCGATCGGGCACCCAACCAGCGAGAGCACGGTGTACAACCTCCTGCATCGGCATGGCTGGCGTAAGCTGATGCCACGCCCGTTCCATCCCAAGCGGAACCTGGCGGAGCAAGACACTTTTAAAAAAACGGTTTTCGTGATGCTGTGAGGAAGGCCAAGCGGGCGGCGGCCAAGCGCGGTCGTCGCTTGCGTGTCATGTTCGCCGACGAAGCGCGTTTCGGACGCATGAACCGCCCGCGACCTTGCTGGGCTCCAACCGGTGTCAGACCCGAGGTCGCCGCGCAACTCATTCGTGAATACATCTATCTATACGGCGCGGTCTGTCCCAAGGATGGAAGATGCGTCTATCTGATCATGCCCGCATCGGATACTGCCTGCTTCCAGATCTACCTCGACGTTCTATCCAGAAAATACAGCAGGCAACACATTCTCTTGGTCCTCGATGGCGCCCCCAATCATCAGTGCGGCCTGCTCGCAGTCCCCGATAACATCTCGCTTCTGTTCCTGCCGCCCTATTCGCCGGAGTTGAACCCGAAGGAGAACCTCTGGGACGAAATCCGCGAGAAAATCTTCAAGAACCTCGCCCTCAAATCCATGAATGCTGTGCGTGCAAAACTTAGGGAGGCCGTTCTCTACATCGAGCAAAATCCAGAACTCGTCAAATCCATCACAACCTTCCCTTACATTGCCAAGTCAATCTGATATGGAGGTGGTATCAGAGGCCTCTCCGGCGCGCGCGACGAATTCCACCTCGCTGCCATCGTGCAGAACTTGAAGACCCTTGCCAACTATATCTGGCGACCTTCGCCGAACATGCCAGCTGCACGCGTTGCGTGAACATCAGTGGCGTCCAACGTGCACCAAGCGTTGGACGCCTGCGCTAAACTCCAAACTTATCGGAAAGTAAAGCGAGACTGCGGAAACCGACCTCAAAAGCTCGAATGGAAGGGTTTGCCAAGCTCATCAGCGACTTTTTCAACAGCATCGACCCGTTGCGGAAGTCGGGTGGGCCAAAATGCTGTGATGCACAACGCGGCATTTCCAGCAGTGGTGTGGTGGGGTGCAATCCTCGGACAAGAGGGGAGCACACATGAGGCGGCGCGAGTTCATCACGCTGCTCGGGGGCACAGCAGTGGCGTGGCCACTCCTGGCGCGCGCGCAGCAGCCGGCGATGCCGGTGGTCGGGGTCCTCCTCCCCACATCTGACACGAACGCGGACCGCCTGCGCGCATTTCGCCAAGCCCTGAAGGAGAGCGGCTATGTCGAGGGCGAGAACATGGCGATCGAATATCGCTCGGCGGAGGGTCACAATGATCAGTTGCCGGCGCTCGCGCTCGAATTGGCTCGCCGACAGGTCGCCGTGATTGCCTCGCCCGTAGGTACCCCTTCGGCGTTGGCGGCCAAGGCGGCAACTTCGACGATACCCATCGTCTTCGGCGTCAACGAAGACCCGGTTAAGCTCGGCCTTGTCGCCACCCTCGCCCGACCGGGCGGCAACGCGACGGGTATCAATATTCTCAGTGGTGAGTTGGTGGCAAAGCGGCTGGAACTCCTGCGTGAGCTGGTGCCCAGCGCGGCTCGTGTGGCAGTGCTCGTCAATCACGCCAATGCTACGAATACGGAGACCACGTTGAGAGATGTGGAACCGGCGGCGCGCGCTGTCGGGTTGCAAATCCAGGGCTTCAACGCCAGCACCGGCCGTGAGATCGATGCGGCTTTCGCAGCCTTTGCGCGCGAGCGGCCCGACGCTCTCTTCGTCGGCGCTGACCCCTTTTTCACCAGCCGGCGGGTGCAACTTGCCAACCTGGCGTCGCATCACTCGATCCCCGCGATATATTCGTCGCGTGAAGCTGTCGAAGCCGGCGGGCTGATGAGCTACGGAGCCAACATTGCGGATGCGTTTCGTCACGTCGGTGCCTATACCGGCCGCATCCTCAAGGGGGCCAAGCCAGCGGACCTGCCGGTGGTGCAGGCGTCCAAGTTCGAGCTGGTCATCAACGCCCAGACCGCCAGTATGCTCGGCCTCACTGTGCCGGACAAGCTGCTTGTGGCCGCCGACGAGGTGATCGAATAGCGGCGCAGGCGGCGGGAATTCATTGCTTTGGTAGACGGCGTGGTGGGTCCCTCGACGAAAAGCTTGGTGACCCGTTGCCGGCACGACGGAATTCGGTTGCAAGCAAGTCCATCACTACTTCTCCCGTCAGCGATTGATGACGGTCGAACATTCGCGGGCGGCTATGTTAGCTTCTCAAAAAAGAATAGAAATGCGCAGTACGTGTTGCTAACGGCAAGGGGAGGCATACACATGCGGTTGCTCCGAAGACTTGTTTGGCTTGTGGTTGCTTCAGCGCCCGTCTTGCTCGCGGCGTCGGCCGCTCTCGCGCAAGGGACAGTGGTGCAGACCGTTCGGACGGTGCTGGCCGTTGGACGGGTGACCAGCGTTGTCGACGCGCCGATGCATTTCAAGCTGCTGCGTGTCACGCTTCAGGCCGGCACCTCGACCACGTATCGCGGCTCCCACGGGACGATATTCGCATACTCCGGCGCTCTTGCCGTGGCGACCGGCGATGACAAGCGCACGCTGCAAGAAGGCGAGGGTGTCTACATCGCCGCCAGCACGAACGTCACCTTGCAGGCGACCGGAGCTGCTCCGGCCGTCTTCCTGCATTTCCTGCTACTGCCGGCGGTCGATCTCGACAAGCCGGCGGAGGCCCCCCCGGCGGCGGTGACCGAGATTCATCGGATGGCGATCCCGGCTGCGGCACTCAAGCCCGGTCCCTACGAGTTCAGCTTGATCCGCCTCACGAGAGGTCCCGGGCAGGCGCCTGGGCCGCACATGCGTTCGGGCGCCGCGCTCTATTACATACTCGCGGATGGGTTGGTGACCATTTGGCCTTCACGGCCGGACGGAACCATTACCGGGGAGAGCAGGACCGAGCTGCGGCCGGCCGGTGCCATTCAGGAAGAGCCGTATGGCTTCGTTCACACTTGGTCGAGCCCGCCCAACTCGCGGCTGATCCTGCTACAGGCCAACATCAGCCAAGAAGGCATGGCCGACGTCATCTTCATCAAGTGACGAAGGCCGCGCCCGGGCTAGGCGGCCCGCCGACTCACTCGACGACCCGGTCGGCGCGAAAGAGTAGCGCTGGCGGTATCTTAAGGCCCAGCGCCTTGGCAGCCCTGAGGTTGATCACCAATTCGAACTTTGTCGGCTGCTCCACTGACAGATCGCCGGGCTTCGCCCCTTTCAGGATTCGATCGGCGAAATAGGCGGCCCGGCGATGCATCTCCGTGAAATTCGGACCATAGCTCATGAGCCCGCCCGCATCGACGAACGCCGGATCGAAAAAGATCGCGGGTAGTCGCGCCCGCCCAGCCAAACCTGCGATCAGCTTGGCATTATTGGAGATCATGAGGCCTTCGAGAACTGCGAGCGCGTCGACCCCAGCCGCCGTCATGGCCGAGAATGCTGTTTCGATCTCGTCGGGCTCACGCGCTTGGAAGAGGTCCGCCTTCACGCCCAAGCGTCGCGCTGCCGTCCCTGCCGCAGTGGCCGATGCGGCGCCACCAGCCGCTTCCCGTAAAATTGCAACATGCGACATTACGGGAAACGCGTCCTTGAGTACCTCCAGGCTCTTCGCGCTCAGCTCGGGGGCAAACCAAGAAAGTCCAGTGATGTTGCCACCTGGACGCGCAAGGCTCGCGACGAAGCCCTGGTCGACGGCGTCGCCCACCCTTGCCATGACGATCGGTATCTTGTTTGTCGCCTGCCGAGCGATTTGGATCGCCGGTGCGCTCGACGTCACAATGATATCCACGTTGCGGCGGACCAAGTCTGCGGCCAGACCAGCAAGCAACTCAACTTTTCCTTCTGCGGATCGATATTCGATTTTGACATTTCGCCCCTCAATATATCCATATTCGCGAAGCCCCTCCCGAAGATCAGCGAGGAATGCGCTTTCAGCGTCGATAAACGGCGAAAGCACGCCGACGACAGGCAATTCGGTCGTTTTTTGCGCACGCGAGGAGAGCGGCCACGCGACCGCCGCGCCGCCGAGAAGCGTGATGAACTCCCGCCGCCTCAAGTAAGTGAACCGCATGTGCCCGCACTGGTTCGAGGATCGCATCGTATCCTACTCAAAATGGCAAATTCCGTCAGTGGGGATGTGACTGATTTCACACCCAGAGGGCACAGGGAATGCGGGCGATTTTTGAGCCCGCCCGATGCCCAGGCACAGGGTGGAATCCGCGTTGCCGAATGACCGGTCCTGGCACGAAGTGTGAGTGCCGACACGTCCCGCTTATGACTGCCATTGAATGAAGTGCGGACGAGAAATCCTCACGGGGAGAACCGCTGCCCATGACCCCATTAGCAGACCTAGCCCCGGCGGTCGGTTGCATAATCCTGGTTATGCTCGCTGTACCCGCTGACTGATCCCGACCAATCCGATATCCTGCCAATGGGATTTTGGCTGGTGACGGCGAATCGCGTGGCTGCGTCTGATCCCCGAGTTAGAGCGCAGGCAAGCAAGGATCACCTCGAGTGGCGCGTTGGCGGCGAGTTTTGCCAAGCAGTCAGCGATAAAGACAGGCGCCGCATGCGGCGCCTGTCGCATTTTAAGCTGGGGCGGTAGCGACCTACTTCAGAGTTGTTGAAAGGCCGTCAGTACAGGACGTGCGGCAGCCAGAGCGCGATGTTGGGCCAGGCGATCAGCAGCGCGATCAGCACAGCGTTGGCCAGGAGGAACATCGCACTGCCGACATACATCTTGCCTAGCTTGGCGTCGGGTAACTGCGATTGCAGGACGAACAAGTTCATGCCCATCGGCGGGTGGATGAGGCCGACCTCGATCAGCACAACCAGCAGCACGCCGAACCAGATCAGGTCGTAGCCGAGGCTCTGCGCGAGTGGCGCAAAGACCGGCACGGTAATCAGGATCATGGTGAGCGATTCTAGGAAACTGCCGAGCACGATGTAGAACAGTACGATGACCACCATCACTGCGGTCGGCGGCAAGTGTAGGGAGACCACCCAGGCCGCGAGATTGGTCGCAATCTGCGTCTGAACGATGAAATAGCTGAACATGATGGCGCCGATGAGGATGAAGAACAGCATCGCCGTGGTGCGGGCTGACTCGATCACTGCGACGGCGAACTCACGGATGCCAAGTTGGCCGGTCAAACCTGCGAGAACGATTGTCACAAAAGTGCCGATGGCGGCGGCCTCGGTCGGGCTGAACCAGCCGGCATAGATGCCGCCGATCGACAGAAAGAAGATAAACAAGAGCTTCCACATGCCGATCGAGGCCTTGAGGCGATCGCGCCAGGGTGCGCGCGGGGAAACCGGCGCCCAATGCGGTGCGATCCAGGTGGCCAGTTTGATGACGCCCATTTGCAGACCCGCCAGCAGCAAGCCGGGAATCATGCCGGCCGCAAAGAGCTGCGGGATTGATTGCACGGCGGTGAGGCCATAGAAGATCAGCATCACCGAGGGCGGAATGAGAATACCGAGCGTGCCACCGGCGATCACCGAACCGAGCGCCAGCCGCTCGTCATAACCGGCGCGGCGCATTTCGGGGACGGCAACATGGCTCATAGTCGCCACCATGGCGACCGAGGACCCGGATACGGCGCCGAGCGCGGCACAGGCGCCGACCGTCGCGCTTGCCAAGGTGCCGCGGCGACCGCTGAACATCACATCAATCGACTGAAACAGCTCTCGCGCCATGCCTGAATGCGCCGCGACCGCGCCCATCAGCACAAACAGCGGCACTACTGACAAGTCGTAGGCCGAGGCAAAAGTCAGCGGCACGCGGCCAAGTACCAACAGTGATTGATCCCAACCGTTGAGAACGGCATAACCCGCAGCGCCAACGATGCCGAGCGCAATCGCAACCGGCATGCGCAAAAAGATCATCGTGATCATCACAGCAAAGCCGACGATACCAACGGTCTGCGCGCTCATCGAACCTCATGCCCGCCTCTAAGGCCGCGCAGGCACTCGACCAGCCTCCAGGCCGCGATCGGCAGGGCGAGCAAAATGCCGAAGATCATGAGGACCCAATAAATTTCCATCGGGATCGACAGATCGAGCGAGACTTCGTGGAAGTGCATGGCATCGAGCGCCGGCGGCACCATGCGCCAGGCGAACACCGCGAGGAAAACGAGCGCGCCAAGGCTGGCAATCGTCTTGAGCCAGGAAACGCCCGCTGCGCTCATGATGTGGTCGACGAAGTCGATGACGATGTTCTCGTCGCGCACAAAGACGTCTGGAATGCTCAGAAAAACCGTGCCGACCAGAAACAGCTGCACTAGGTCATAGACGCCGGTGATCGGCTTGTTGAACAACGCGCGAGAGGTCACGTCTGCGACGGTGACCATCATCATCGCCACAAGAAAGAGCGCGCTGGCGTAACCGCACCAGCGCGCAAATAAGCTTAACGCCGCGCGCACGCTATGCCGTCATCATGCTTTCCAGAACGAGAATGATGACGCTGCGGCTTTCGCGGCCGCGGCCTTCATGGCGGCGTGCACTTTGCTGCCGGGCAGGCCCTTGCCGTCGAGCTCGGCCAGCACGCGGGCACTGTCGTCGGCGCCGATCTTCTTGAACAGCGCGTCCTGCTCTTTCGACAGCTCGATCGGGGTGGCGCCGCTTTCCATCAGATATTTCTTGCCGGGGGCGTCGGCGGAATCCCACAGCTTGCCGATCTCGGCGATGCGCGGGCGTGTCGTGTCATCGATGAGCTTCTGCAATTCGGGCGGAAGCTTCGCGTATGACGCAGGGTTCATCACGACGCCGAAACTTGAGACATAGGAGTACATCTCGGTCACGTATTTCACGAGGCCACCGAGACGGAAGGCGGTATGGGCGCCGCCGTAATCGACGAAACATCCGTCGATGGTGTTCTTCTGCAGCGCGTCGGCGATGCCGCTGGGCGGCACGCCGACCGGGGTACCGCCGAGCGCGGCGATGAAGCTCTTGATGGTAACCGAGGCAAAACGAATGCGCAGGCCTTTGACATCCTCGACCGTCTTCACGGGTTTGGCGGACGTGAGCAGATTGCC
The DNA here is from genome assembly GCA_963817135.1 of uncultured Alphaproteobacteria bacterium. Taxonomy (GTDB): domain Bacteria; phylum Pseudomonadota; class Alphaproteobacteria; order Rhizobiales; family Xanthobacteraceae; genus VAZQ01. The sequence goes on from CAWFNG010000007.1 coordinate 177,910, forward strand.
GGGCTGGTGCGTCAGCAGATAGAGGACCTTCAATCCCTGGTGCTCCGACTCAAGCAGCTTGAGCACCTCCGGATCGTTGAGCGTCTTGGTGCCGATCTCGGCGCTGCCGACCATGTAAGGCAGCTGGATGATCTCGGTGAGTGGGAAGCGGCCGGGCGTGGCGCCCGCAAGATACCAGGTGATGTCGGCGACGCCGGTGCGCGCGTAATCGACATAGTTCTGCACTGGGCCCATGGTGTTGGCCGGGAAGATGGTGATGTTGAGCGCGCCATTTGAGGTCTTCTTCAGTTCATCCACCCAGTCTTGGAGGTATTCGGCGAAGATATGCTTGGGTGAAATGAAGTGCCCAAGCTTGAGATTGTAGACGTTCTCGCTGCGTGCCACGCGCGGCGCAGCAATGACGCTCGCGCCAGCGAGCAGCGATGTGGTAAACTCTCGCCTGTTCATGCAAGTCCTCCCCTTACCGCGGTGCGTTGTCCGGCCGCTTATTCATATTCGATAGTCTGCGCCGAACCGTTAGGCCGACAACGGTCCGCGCGGCCGCAAGCGTTAGTGGGGCTTGTGCCCACCAAGGACGTCGACGCCGGCGGGCGCGACATATTTGAGCCGGCGCATGCTGGCCGGATCGGCCTTAGGCACGCCGGTGACGGGGCCGCCTTTGATGGTCACGCGCTCCATGTAGCGCCGCTGTGGGTAATAATCATGGATTGCGTAGTGCTGCGTCGAGCGATTGTCCCACATCGCGATAGTGTGCGGCTTCCAGTGGTGGCGGAATTGATATTCCGGCACAAAGGCCTGGCGGAACAGAAGATCGAGCAGCACGCGGCTCTCGTGCTCCTCCATGCCATTGATGCCAACAGTGAACTGCGGATTGACGAACAGCGCTTTCCTTCCCGATACTGGATGAACGCGAACCACCGGATGCAATACCGGCGGATAAATTATTTCGAAATGCTGGAGCTTTTTGCGCTCCTCCTCGGATTTTCCGAAGAGCGGGCGGAACGGCTTCATGTCGTGAATGCCTTCGAGTCCCGAGATGAACTGCTGCATGCGGTCGCTCAGGCCCTCGTAAGCGGCGGTCATGCTAACGAACATAGTATCGCCGCCGACCGCCGGCACTTCCTTGGCTACGAGGATGGTCGCCATCGGCGGCTCGCCGCGGAAAGTCTCGTCTGAGTGCCAGACGTCAGTGCCGTAGGGCGGCGTCTTCTCGTCGTTCCTGAATTTAATGAGTTCGGGCGCATTCTTGCCCTCATTGGGCGCAAAGGGATGCACCGTCAGCGGACTAAAGCGGCGGCCGAAATCCATAAGGTTGTCAGATGAGATGTCCTGGTCGTGAAACACGATCAGCTCATGCTCGACCAATGCGGCTTCGACCGCCTTGAATTGGGCATCCGACAACGGCTTCCGCAGATCGGCGCCGGAAATTTCGGCGCCGAGATGCACGCCGGTCTTGCGCACGGTGACGCCGGCATCCTCCGTGACGAGCGGCTTGCCCTTGTTGAAAGCGAACGGCTGGTTCATGGGCGATTCTCCCTTCAGCCTGTCGCGGCTGTTGTCGCCCATGATGCACCGGGCCGACGCGGGATGCCAAGCCCCTGGCGAAAGCCCTTCGCCCAGCTTGTGTCGATCAAAATTCTGAGACCCTCGAATAATGATCCCTTTTGCTGCGCTGCATGAGTCTGCACCTGGCGTGCGCCGTGAAAGGCGGTTGCTGCGGTGCATGAGATCGGCTTGTGGAAAAACCGGCACAAAGCGGCCGCATCCCACAACGCATCCAAGAGTTGAAATCCCGTCTGCTTACTGACTACTCCCGATCGCTCAGAACTGGACAACGGGCCGCCTGCAAGCGGGAGAGCAGCATAGAATACCGCGGCGATACCTCGCTTAATTGAAGGCAGGTCTATGTGATAACAATGTTGTAATGAAAGATGTCGCCATGAAGACGACCTTGGACTATGGGAAGCTCGAACGGAGTCATAATTCCCAAGCCGTTGCTTGCGGAGGTGGGGGCCAAGGCAAACGTTGAGGTCGACATGGCAGTCGAGAACGGGAAAATCGTCATTGCGCCGCTCCGCGGGAAGCCGCGCGCCGGATGGGCCGAGGCCAGCAGGCGATTGGCTGCGAGAGTCGAGGGTGGTCTTGTATGGCCGGAGTTTACGAATGATGCCGACAAGAACCTCAAATGGTAGAGCGCGGTGAGATATGGCTGGCGTTGATCGAGTAAATCGTCGCAAACTCTGCAAATTCGTTTGCTGCGGGGCATGAGTTCTGCAGCTGGCACTCCCTGCCGATAATCACAATGCACCAACCGATGGAATTTGCGTCAGCTCGGGCAGAGGTGCCCACAGGCATCGACACCTCGTAATTTCCCGATTAGGTTGTCCGGTCTACATGTTCGACCGAACTCAATTTCTTGCCATCCTCGCGGGAGCGGTTGGCGGCGCGATCGCGATCGCGAGCATGGAGGCATTCTCCATCACCACCGCGTTTCCACTGGTAGCGATTCCGTTCGCAACCTCGATCGTCACAGTGCTGGGCTCGCCAAAGGCGGAGCCGGCACAGCCGCGCCCCCTCATCGGCGGCCACATCGTCTCCACGCTGGTTGGGCTGCTGATGGTCAAGCTGTGCGGACCGGTCGCGTGGGCCGCCGCAGTGGCGGTTGGCCTGGCGATGGTCGCGATGCACTTGACCGGCACGTTCCACCCACCGGCCGGAATCAATCCGTTGGTGGTGGTCGTCAATAACATGTCATGGGATTTCCTGATCGTGCCGGTTGGCATTGGCGCGCTTCTTCTCGCACTGTTCGCCTTTGCCTGGCACAACCTGGTCGCGCGCGGCGCCAACGAGGGTGATACCTGGCCTGTGCGGTGGTGGTGAATGCCGCGATCGCGTAAATCGATCAGCTCTGTTGGCACTTCGGGCACACACCAAAGTCCCCAATTTCAAGCCATTTTTTCCAGCTGAGGTTCCGGCTAACATACCGCTGCGACCCGCAAGCCAGTGAAAGTGGAAACATATGCCACACGTTCGCATCTCCGCCGACCCCGCCGTCATGATGGGTAAGCCGTGCATTAAAGGCACACGCATTACGGTGGAGTTGATCTTGCGCAAGCTGGGCGCCGGCCGTTCGTTTTCGGATCTGCTCGAAGCGTACCCACACCTCACCGAGGAAGACGTGCGGGCGGCGTTGGCCTTTGCGGCGGATTACATGCAGCATGAGACGGTGCTCGCCGCCGAGTGATGCGATTGAATTGAAGTAGCACTCGGGCTGAAGGAACTGCAGATCATGCCGCGCGGGCCGTGCGGCCATTAGCCCGCAGTTGGGCAATGAGAGCGGCTTCACGCGCCTTCGCCTGCTCGATACTGCGCGCCTTGATATGCCCGAAGCCGCGGATTTGCTCGGGCAGTCGTGCGATCTCCACCGCAGTCGCGTGGTTTTCGGCGGTCAGCAGTGCGGCGCAGTCGTGCAGCACGCTCTCGTATTCGGAAATGAGTTGCCGCTCCCGGCGCCTTTCGGCGCTGTGGCCGAACAGATCTAACGGCGTGCCGCGCAGGAAGCGCAGCCGCCCGAGCAATTTGAACACACTGAACATCCACGGCCCGAAGACACGCTTGCGCGGGGCGCCCGTTGCGGGATCAATGCTCGCAACGAGCGGCGGCGCCAGATGGAATGCGAGCTTGAACTTGCCTGCGAACTGCCGGCGCAGCTTCTCCATGAACGCCCCATTGGTATAAAGCCGCGCGACTTCGTATTCGTCCTTGTAGGCCATGAGCTTGAACAGGTTGCGTGCCGCCGCTTCCGCGAGGGCAGTGCATCCCTCCATGCACGCGCGCTCGGCGGCGGCGATTTGCGCCACCGCATCGCGGTAGCGGCGCGCATAGGCGACGTTCTGATATTCGGTGAGGATCGCGGCGCGGTGCTCGACCAAAGCTGACAAATCGCGCGGGGGCACCCGCTCTTCCTCTTCGCGCGGATGCGCAATCTCTTCGACCAGCCTGCTGTCGTGCGCGGCAAGACGGCCCCACGCCAGCGCGCGAAGATTTCCTTCAACAGCGACACCGTTCAACGCGATTGCGCGCTCGATGGCGGCAAGGCCAACCGGCAGCAAGCCCTTTTGCAAGGCATAGCCCAGCATGAACAGATTGCCGGCAATGGAGTCGCCGATCAGGGCGGTCGCAAAGCGAGTGGCTTGCACGAAATCAATGCTGGCCCCTCCAACCGCGGCAGTAAGCGCGTGCCGCATCGAGGCCTCGTCGAGGTCCACATCGGGATTGCCGACGAAGGCGGCCGTCGGCTGCACGTCGCTGTTGATGATGGCCTTGGTTTTGTCGCCATCAATGCAAGCCATCGCCTCGGGCGCGGCCGCGACCACCATGTCGCAGCCGAGCAGCAGATCCGCCCCGCCGGCGCCAATGCGCACGGCATGCAGCGCATCGCCTGCTCGCGCGAGCCGGACGTGACTCATCACCGCTCCGTTCTTCTGCGCCAAACCGGTGACATCAAGAACCGTCACGGCCTTGCCTTCGAGATGCGCCGCCATGCCGATGAGCGCGCCGAGCGTAATGACGCCGCTGCCGCCAATTCCTGTAATGAGGATGCCATAAGGCCGGTCGAGCTGCGGCGTCGCCGGCGACGGCAGTTGTCCGAACAGATCACCCGGATTTGCTCCATGCATGCGCAGCGTCGCCCCGTGCACGCTGACAAAGCTTGGGCAAAAGCCCTTGAGGCAGGAGAAATCCTTGTTGCAATTGGACTGATCGATCTCGCGCTTGCGGCCGAACTTGGTTTCCAGCGGCCGTACCGCAATGCAGTTCGATTGCTCCGAGCAATCGCCGCAGCCTTCGCACACCGCCTCATTGATGAAGATGCGTGTCGGCACATCGGCCATCAGGCCGCGCTTGCGGCGGCGGCGTTTTTCGGCGGCACAGGTCTGGTCATAGATAAGGACGGTCAAGCCGGGGATTTCGCGCAGCTCGCGCTGCACCGCATCGAGTGCATCGCGATGCCGAACATCGACCCCGCGGGGGAGCCGCGTCTCGCCGGAATATTTCTTCGGTTCGTCGGTGACGATCATGACGCGCCGCGCGCCTTCCCAAGACACCTGGTGGGCAATTTGCGCAACGCTGAGCGCGCCTTCGACCGGCTGGCCTCCGGTCATGGCGACCGCGTCGTTATAGAGAATCTTGTAGGTGATGTTCACGCCGGCAGCGGCGGCAGCGCGGATCGCGATCAGCCCGCTATGGGAATAAGTGCCGTCGCCCAGGTTCTGGAAAACGTGTCTCTCCGACGTGAACGGCGCCTGGCCGATCCAATTGGCGCCTTCACCGCCCATCTGCGTCAATGTCGCTGTTTCGCGCGTGGGCATGAACAGCGCCATGGAGTGGCAACCGATGCCGGCCATGGCGCGGCTTCCCTGCGGCAATTGCGTCGAGGTGTTGTGCGGGCAGCCCGAACAGAAGAACGGCGTGCGCCGCGCTATGACCGGTGAAATCTCCGTTCGCCGGCGCTCGAAGCTTTCGAGGCGGGCGAGCCGCTCCTCCCAGTGGGGATTGTGCTCGCCCAGGCGCCGCAGCCTGGCGATGATCGCACCCGCAATCATGGTCGGCGTAAGCTCGCCGGTTGTCGGAAGGAGCGGTGCCGCGTTCTCGTCGGCCTTGCCGACGATCAGCGGCCGCCGTGCGGCGTCGACATTGAACAACAGGGCGACAAGCTGATGCTCGATGAATGCACGTTTCTCCTCGACCACCAGAATTTCCTGCAGCCCCTGCGCAAAGCGACGGGCCCCCTCGGGTTCGAGCGGCCAGGTGAGGCCCACTTTGTAGAGGCGAATGCCGAGCGCGGCGGCCGCGGCAGCATCGATGCCGAGGTCGCTCAGCGCCTGGCGGACATCGAGGTAAGCCTTGCCGGTTGCGAGAATGCCGAGCCGCGGGTTTTCCGGTTCGATGATCACGCGATCGAGGCCATTCACGCGGGCGAATGCCTTGACGGCCGCAAGCTTTGGACCATGCAGGCGGTGCTCCTGATCCAGCGCCCAGTCCATTGCGCCTCTCGGAGCGCGGATGTGCAGGCCGCCCGGCGGCATTTCGAAATCGTGCGGCATTGAGACTTGCACGCGCTGCGGATCGACCTGCACGGTCGCCGAACTCTCGACCGTTTCGCTCAGCGCCTTGAAGCCGATCCAGCATCCGCAGTAGCGGGAAAGCGCAAAGCCGAGCAGCCCGAAATCGAGATATTCCTGGATGTTCGCGGGATTGAGGACCGGCATCATCACCGCTGCGAATGCCTGCTCGCTTTGATGCGCGGTGGTGGAGGATTGGGCGCCGTGGTCGTCGCCGGCGATGGCCAGCACTCCGCCGTGACGCGCGGTGCCGGCAAGGTTGGCGTGCCGCAGCACATCGAGCGAGCGATCGACGCCGGGCCCTTTGCCGTACCAGATGCCGAACACGCCATCGACCGTCGCGCCGGGGAAAAGCCCGACTTGCTGGCTGCCCCATACTGCGGTGGCGGCAAGATCCTCGTTAACGCCCGGCACGAACCGGATGTCATGCTGTTCGAGGGATGCCGCCGCCTGCCAGAGCGCAGTGTCGTAGCCTCCGAGCGGAGAGCCGCGATAACCGGAAATAAACCCCGCGGTGTTGAGCCCGGCGGCCCTGTCGCGCTCGCGCTGCATCATCGGGAGCCGCACCAGCGCCTGGATGCCGGAGAGATAGATGCGGCCGGATTGAAGGACGTATTTGTCCTGCAATGTTACAGCTGCCAAATCCACATCGCGCTCCGCTTGCTCTTTTTCACCTCTCCCCTGCGGGGAGAGGTGACAATAACTGCGGCTGCGATTCAAATTCAACGGAACACGGCTTAGTCAGCGGCGCAGGATGAACGATTGCGCCGCGCGCCGTCGCTCCCATCCTCTGCGCTCAAGCTCCGGTTGGTCGTCTTCGAGCGCAGGATAGCCGAGGCAGAAATAGCCGATGAAGCGCCATCGATCGGGAACTTGCAGGATGGCATTCATTCGGCCGGGATCCAGAATGGATAGCCAACCCATCCCGATTCCCTCTGCGCGTGCCGCAAGCCACATCATGCATACGGCGGCAACGACGGAATATTCCACCGTTTCCGGCATGGTCCTGCGACCCAGCCCATGCCCAATCGGGTCATCGCGATCGGCGAACACTGCGAACTGGCAAGGCGCTGCATCGAGACCGGAGAGTTTGAGGTCGGCGTAGCGCTCGGCCAACTCACCCGCGTACGATGCGAGTGCGGTTGCGTTGCATGTTCTGAATTCTTCGAGCACTGCCCGGCGCCGATCCGCATCATCGACGACTACGAAGCGCCAGGGCTGACTGAGGCCAACCGAGGGCGCGAGGCAGGCGGATTCGATCAAGCGTTCGAGCGTGCCGCAGGGGAGGGGATCCGGACGAAAGTGCCGGACATCGCGGCGCCAGGCGAACAGATCGCGTAGGCGCAGGCGAAATGCATCGTCGAACGGCTCAAGCGCGGTCATTGGTCCATTTCCAGCGCTTCAATGTGGTTTCAACGCTACGACAGCCACCAGCAGAATCAAACATTCGCTGACTTGCTCGAGCGCCCCTATGACATCGCCGGTTTGCCCACCGATCTGCCGCATGCTCAACCATGCCATTCCGACGGCCGCTGCAATCAGCGCCACAACAGCAACCATCGCTGCGGCCGGACCAAGCGTAAGCGCGAGCGCAATGAGGCCGAAAAGCCCCGCGACGGCGCTGCACTCCCACGCGGGCCGGCCGGCATTGACGGAAAGTCCTTCGTTTCGTGCCGGCGGCACCAGCAGCATGAACACCGGCAGAGTGGCGCGTGCTGCCGCATGGGTAGAGAGGAGCGCGAAAATGACCAAACGCGGTTGCGCGATGGCTGCCACCGCGCTCCAGCGCAAGACAATGGATACGATCAGCGCGCATGTGCCATAGGCGCCGATGCGGCTGTCGCGCATGATGGCAAGCTTCGCTTCGCGGTCCTTGCCGCCGCCAAAGCCGTCGGCGGTATCGGCGAGCCCATCCTCATGCAAAGCTCCGGTGAGCGCGAGCGTGCCGATGAGCGAAAGCCCTGCCGCAGGAAACGGCGGCACGCCAAGCCGGTGAGCGAACCAATAAAGCAGTCCGCCGACCATTCCCACCAGCGCACCCGCCAACGGAAATGCCCAGGTCGCGCGAGCCACCGCGCCATCGGCGCCTATTGCTCCGGCATCTGCGCCCCCGCTCGGCCCCCACTGCGCAATGGGCAGCCGGGTACAAAAGACAAGACTCGCCTTGAGGTCCCCAACCAGCCGCTCCGCCCATTCCCGCGCTGTTGTCATATGTTCCGCTGCAACATTTCAGCCTTTTGGTCTATCGTCGCGACGAATGGATGAATGTAGCATTTTTAGCCAGTTTCGATGCTTGGATCGGGCTTGCAGTGATTGTCACCTCTCCCCGCAGGGGAGAGGCCGGATCGCGCGCATGCGCGATCCGGGTGAGGGGATGCGCCGCAAATGATTCTGACGTCCGCCCCCTCACCCGGAATGTGCGCGCAAGCGCGCCCATTCCGACCTCTCCCCTGCGGGGAGAGGTGAAGCCCAAAATTGGCAATGGCCCCGTTCACCACGATCGCGGAATTGCGCGCCTGCTGTCTCGATCTGGCCGGCGGGGATCGAGCGGCAGCGCAGGCGATCGCGCGGCGGGAACACGAGCTGACCAAGCCGCCGGGAAGTCTCGGCCGACTTGAGCAACTCGTCGCCTGGCTTGGCCAATGGCAGCGCCGCAGCCCGCCACGGCTGGAACATATCGAAGTCCTGGTATTCGCCGGCAATCACGGTGTCGTGGCGCAAGGCGTCTCCGCTTATCCCGCAGAGGTAACGGCACAAATGGTGGCGAATTTCGCCGCCGGCGGCGCCGCCATCAATGCGCTCGCAAAAACCGCGCAAGCGAGACTGCGAGTCATTCCCCTTTCACTCGATCGACCTACCGCCGATTTCACCCGCGCGGCGGCAATGGACGAGGGAGCATTTGTCGAGGCCGTGGCCGCTGGCTTCGACGCGGTGGCACCCAAAACGGATCTGGTCTGCCTTGGCGAGATGGGCATCGGCAACACGACCGCAGCCGCGGCGATTGCTGCCGCCTTGTTCGGAGGGGGCGGCTTGCGCTGGGCGGGGCGCGGCACCGGGCTCGATGCGCACGCCCTCAAGCGCAAACAGGCCGTGATCGACCGGGCGCTCGCTTGCCATGCTGCGTTGCTGAGCGATCCGTTATCGATCGCTGCCACTCTCGGCGGCCGCGAGCTTGCGGCCATTCTCGGCGCAACCTTGGCCGCGCGAAAGCACTCTATCCCGGTCGTGCTGGACGGTTTTGTCGCCACCGCCGCGGCTGCTCCGCTTAAGAAGCTCAATGCGAGCGCCCTCGATCACGCTCTGGCTGGGCATGTGTCGGCTGAAGCGGGGCATCGCGCGCTGCTTGCTGAACTGAACCTCTTGCCGCTGCTCGATCTCGATATGCGATTGGGGGAAGCTTCCGGCGCCGCCGTTGCAATATTGATCTTGCGGGCGGCACTCGCTGCTCACACAGGCATGGCAACCTTTGCAGAGGCGAACGTTTCGAATCGCTGGTGACGTTAGCGCATCAAAGCCACAACAGGCCGACGACGAGGGTAATGACCGTGAGTGGCGCGCCCACTTTGAGATAGTTCCAAAAACCCAGCTCCACGCCGCGCGCCTTCGCCCGCTGCGCGACAAAAGATCGGCTACCGAGCCGACGAGAGTGAGATTGCCGGCGAACGTCGCCGCCATGGCTATCACCAGCCAGGCACGTTGCGGCTCCTGCAGACTGGCAACGAACGACTTGAGCAAAAGTACGGCGGGAACATTGCTGACGACATTGGAGAGCACCGCAGTGATACCGCCAAGGACTGCCATGTTGTCGAGGTGCTGTCGGCCCAAGGCAGCAATGACATCCGGCGTCAGCACTGCCTTTTCGATCCCGCCTACAACGATAAACAGGCCGACGAACATAACGAGCAGCGGCCAATCGATCTCGATATAAATTTTTTCCGGCTTTACCCGCCGCGTGAGCAGCAGGAATGCACCGCCGACGATTGCCACCTTGGCGACCGGCTGTCCGATAAAAAACAGCACCACCATGGCCGCCACGACAAGCATGGTCTTGAGCAGCAGCGGGCGATGGAAGCGCACCTGCAGCTCGATCTCTTCCATCCGCTCGCGGGTGAAGAACTGGCGTCGATTGGCAAGGGCGATCGAGCGTTGCCGCAATGAGGAGCCCGATTGCAGCGATCGGCGCGAGCGCCTTGGCGAACACGAAATACGGTATATGCGAGAGGCTGCCGATGATGATGTTCTGCGGATTTCCGGTGATCGTCGCCACGCTGCCGATGTTGGATGCGGTTGCGATGGCGGTAAGGTAGGGAACGGGATTTTGCTTTAGCCGCGTCACCAGTTCGAGAACGAGCGGCGTCTTTACCAGGCATGCGATATAGCACGATGCATGTCGCGAGGGCGAGTAATTTAGGGTGGTATGTGCGCCTTCGTAGGACGCGGAGCAACCGCCGCGGCGAGTGATCAGGCGTAGCGCAACTCTTGCTCGCGGTATATCGCGGAGGATTCAGTGTCGGCTTTGGTGGCAATCACGCCGGGGATGACGACCACCTGCACGCCCCTTTCGCAAAGAAATTCGCTTTCCTCCGCGACTTGGAAATCGCCGATTTTCAGGCACACGACGTTATGGCCGTTTTGCGCCGCTTCGAGCATGCGGCGATTGATCTCTTCCTGAGCTATTCCTTGCGCGTCCCGTCTCTTCCCCACGCAGATCCGTTCCGCATCCCGCCGGCCGCGATCGAGCACTTCCGAGGTTACCATCTCGTCGTGAAAAACGATGTCGGCGCCTTGCAACGCGTGCAGGGCGCGCAGTGTGAGCAGGTCGGGATCTCCAGGCCCGGCGCCAACCAGGAATACGACGCCGCTGCAAATCTGCGGCTGATGCGTCGTTTCGATTGCTCGCGCCAGCGTCGCTTCCGCCTCCTGCCATTGCCCGGCGAGAGCCGCCGCGCCGATCGGCCCATCCACCACATCCTCCCAGAACCGTCGCGGCGAACAGGAGCAGTGGCGTCGTTGCGCGAACTGCGCGCGGAAGCGCCCCATCAATGCGGCAAGATCGCCAATCCGTGCCGGCAGCATCGCCTCGATGCGTTCACGCAGACGGCGTGCCAGCACCGGCGCGGCGCCGCCGGTAGCGACGGCGACAACCACCTCCCCGCGATCCACGATCGCGGGGAAGATGAATGTCGAGAGGTCCGGCCGGTCCACCACATTGACGGGCACGTTTTTGGCGCGTGCCTGCGCTGCAATCTGCCCATCGAGCGGTTCGCCCGCCGCCACCACCACCGCGATAAAGTCGGCAAAATCGTCCTGCAGCGGATCCGCAAAGACGATTTCAATGCGCGAGGATTCTCCGTCTGCCAGTGCCTGTGCGGCGACAGCGAAATTATCCACATACCAGCGCACGTTCGCGCCGGCCGATCGCAACAGCCGCAGCTTGTTGAGTGCGGCGGCGCCGGTGCCGACGAGCGCAACCGTGCCTGATGCAAGGTCCAGAAACACCGGCAGGAAACGCATCGTGCAGAAATCTCCTGAAGTTGAAGCGTCACCCTGAGGTGCTTGGCGCGAAGCGCCGAGCCTCGAAGGGTGGCCCATTTACGGGCCGTCTATCCTTCGAGGCCCGCGCGCCTTTACCGCTCTCGCGAGTGGTACGCTCATGTAACGCGCGGGCACCTCAGGATGACGGAACGACACCCTCAATAAACGTCCTGGTGATAGCGGCCTTTCTTCTTGAGATCGGCGACGAACGCAATTGCCTCATCGACGCTGCGCGCACCGTATGCCGCTATGAGATCGACCAGCGCGCGCTCCACATCCTTGCCCATGGTGACGGCGCCGCAGACATAGATGTGGGCGCCTTCGGCGATCCATGACCACACGTCGCGGCCGGTCTGGCGCATGCGGTCCTGCACATAGAATTTCTCGTCGCCGTCGCGCGACCAGGCGAGCGACAACCGGGTAAGCGCCCCCGCCGCCTTCATGCCGATGAGTTCGTCCTCGTAAAAGAAGTCGTATTCGCTCTTTTGATGCCCGAAGAACAGCCAATTGCGTCCTGGCGCTTTCGTCGCCATGCGCTCGTGCAGGAAAGCGCGGAACGGAGCGATGCCGGTGCCGGGACCGATCATGATGATCGGGACCGACGGATCGGCGGGAAGGCCGAAGCCTTGCGACTTTTGCACGTAAGCCTTGATCCGATCTCCGGGCTGCACGCGATCGGCGAGAAAGGTCGAGGCGACGCCAAGGCGTCGGCGCCGGTTCACTTCATAGCGCACCGCATCGACCGTCAATGCAACGCGGCCCGCATCCGTCCGTGGCGAAGACGCAATAGAATAAAGGCGCGGCTGCAGCGGATCCAAAGATTCGATGAATGCTTCGGGCTCCGGACGGATGCCGGAAAATTTGGCAATTGCGGCAAGCACGTCGAGGCTCTGCGCATCCCCGTCGGGGTCTTCGCCCGAGGCGAGTGCCTTTGCCTTCTGCCGGCGCTCGCCGCCGGTGATGTAGGAAATGAGCTGGAACAGCGCATCAGGCGCCGGGCCGAGCGCTACGCTTTCTTGCAGCAGCGCGCGTAACGGCCGGCCATCGATCGGAAATTCCGGCGACGCCTGCAACGCGGTGATGACTGCGTCGACCAGCGCCGGGTCGTTGCTCGGAAACAGACCGAAGGAATCGCCGACGGTATAGTCGAGGCCGGCATCCTTGATGTCGAATTCGAGGTGCCAGGTTTCCTTCGCCGAACCAGGCTTGTTAAGACGCGCGCGCGAGTGAAACACCGCTTCGGCCGGATCGTCGCGCGAGCGGCCGCGCTCCGCCGGTGCGGAGGGAACCGCGCGGTCGGCCACGGTTGCGGGCGACACGGAGGGCGGCGCGCTGGTCGGAGGAGCCTCCTCGACCTCCTTATAGAGTGCCTTCAGGGCGCGGGTGGTCTCCTTGCCGCCGGGAACGCAGAGATTGAGCCGCTCCTCCTGCTTCAGGAAGATTGCATTGGAATAATTCTCGCAGTCGTAGCCGCACTGGCCGCAATCCTGCTGTCCCATGGCCGCCATCATGCGCCGGCGCAACGGGCGGGTCTCGGCGAGCGCCAGGCGCTCGGCGAGCGGCATCCCCGGATCGTGCCAGGGAGCATTCCCGTCATCGCCGTCGTCGAGGGGCCCTCTCGCAGCGGGGGCAAGCTCCGAGATCAGCGCCGCGTTGGCTTCCGGCGAGAGTGCGGTCGCGCCCCCGCCGGAAAGTTCAAGAAAGCCGGCGAAGAAGCCGTTGAGCCAGGTACGCTGCTCCGGGCTGAATGGCGCGCTCTCCGGAATCAAATTCGCAACGGGCGGTCGCGTGAGCTCGCTCATTCGACCGCTTCCTGCTCAAACATCGCTTTCAAGGCGTCGACTTCGTGACGGCGTGTAAACGCAAAGAAGGTCTCTGCCTCGCCGGCGCGACGCACGAGAAAGGCCTTGAGCATGCGCTCGACCGTTTTCGGCGCGTCTTCGGCCTTGACGTCGCGATAAACCTCACGACCGACGGCGGCGTCAGGGCCAAAGCCACCGCCGACATGGATGTGGTAGCCCTCGACCGTGTCCCCCTCGTCCGATACCTGCACCTTGGTGCCGAGGAGTCCGATGTCGCCGATATAATGCTGGGCGCACGAATTCGGGCAGCCGGTGAGGTGAATGTTCACGGGGCCGTCGAGCTGCACGCGCGCCTCGCACCACTGTGCGATCTCCTCGGCGTGACGCTTGGTGTTGGAGAGCGCAAGCCGACAACCGGCGTTGCCGGTGCAAGCGATGAGACCGGCGCGGATCGAAGTGGCCTTGGTTGAAAGTCCAAGCGCCTCGATGCTCGCTTGCGCCTCTTCTACGCGTTGGGTGGGAACGCCGGATATCAGCAGGTTCTGCCACACGGTGAGCCGGATGTCTCCGTCGCCGAAATCCCGGGCGATACCGGCCAGTCCGTGCATCTGCTCGCTGGTCATCTTGCCGACCGGCAGCACCACGCCGACCCAATTCAGATCCGGCTGCTTTTGCGCATGGACGCCGACATGGGCGCTGCGGTCGAAGGCGGGCCTTGCTGCAATCGCCTCGCTCGGTACGCGGCTGAGCTTGCGGCCGAGCTTCTCCTCCATCGCTTCGACAAACTTTTCGATGCCCCAGGCATCGAGCACATATTTCAGCCGCGCTTTGGCGCGGTTGGTACGATCGCCGTGGTCAATGAAGACGCGCACAATGGCGTCAGCGACCTTGGTAGCGTCTTCCGGCTTGACGACGGTGCCGGTTTCCCGCGCGAAGTCCTTGTGTCCGGTGATGCCGCCAATCAACAGGCGAAACCAGACACCCGGCTCGACGCCGAAACCGTCCTTTACCTCGACGGCCTGAAAGCCGATGTCGTTGGTATCTTCGAGCACCGCAATGACCCCGCCGCCATCGAAGCCGACATTGAACTTGCGCGGTATGCCGTAGAGCGAGCGGTTATTGAGGATGTGGAAGTGCCATTCGCGCGCGTAGGGTCGCGTGTCGAGCAGCTCCTGCGGGTCGATGCCCGCCGTCGGCGTGCCCGTGACGTTGCGAATGTTATCGGCGCCGGACCCGCGCGAGCATAGTCCGAGGTCCTGGATCGCTTCGAGCATGGCGACCGCGTTCTTCGGTTCGACTTCGCGCATCTGCAGGTTGGCGCGCGTCGTCACATGCGAATAGCCGCCGGCATAGCGCTCGGCGAGATCGGCCACTCCGGCGAATTGCCAGTGCTTGAGAATGCCGTTCGGAATGCGCAGCCGGCACATGTAGGCATTCTGGGTCGGCGCGCAGTAGAACAGGCCGAAGAAGCGCCAGCGGAAATTATCGTCCATCTTGGGCGCTTCGTTCTGCGCCGCCTGCGCCTTGAGCCGCCCATAGCCATCGAAGGGATGCAGCTCGCGCTTGAACTTTTCCGGATCGGAAAGTTTCTTTCCTTCCTTGATGAAGCGATCCTGCGCGAGCAGATGCGGGGCATCAGGGCCAGTCGGCTCTCCAGAGACGGAACCGGGCGCCGACGGCGATGCAGGCGTTACGCGAGCTGCGCGCGCAATCTGCAGACCCGACATGAAGCCTTCGAGATAGCGCTTCTGTTCCGGATCGAAATCGCCTGCCATATTGGTATTCGCTTCTGAGGCTCGCTCCGACATTGCGTTCGTGCGCTCTTGGCCTCTCTCTTCGGTCGCTATTGGTCGCTCTTGGCCGCCGAAACTCGCGGGAGCCTCTCGCAAACGCGAACAAGTCACGCTCACGCTTCGGGCGTGCAGCGAGTTCTGGTCTGGGATTTCAAGAAGCGTGCCAAGCGCTGATGGCAGAGAAAATACCGCCATTTCAGATAGTTAATAAACGCGCTGGCGGCTGGAGTCAGCCTCTTCTGATTATTTTATGCGACCCCTGCCAAGAAATCGTGCAGTGCACAAAAATAGCTCACTTGCACGCATTTTCCCCAGCTGCAATTTCGCACGGTACATCGCGCTCATTTGCGATAGCGAGCGTCTCTGCCGAGAAGGAAATCAACGAAGGTGCCGGAGAGCTCCTCCCCCCGGGTTGCGGCACGCGCGCCATCGGTCTTTTCCCGCATCCCGGCAAAATGTTGGTTTCCGGATCGCGCTTTTAGGGAAGTTTTGATCGCTCGAGGGATGGGTGTCGCGGAGCAAGTTTCGTGAACGCATTGCCCTTTTCGCGGCGGGCAATCAGCAGTCATCGCAATAAATCCTTCGATCAGATTGCCGAGCAGAGCGCGCGGCGTCGCTCGCTGTATGCGGCGTCGCTCGCTGTATGAAGGCTGCTGCATTACCGCGACGTGTCAGCGGAATTAATATTAAGCAATGCGCGACGTCATGGCCGGACTTGTTCCGGCCATCCACGTCTTTTGTTCCCGCCAAACGTCCAAGACGTGGATGCTCGCGACGAGCGCGGGCATGACGACGAAACAGTACATATTTCGAAACTTTAATTCTGCCGCCACCTCCCGGTAATGCGCGGGTCTGCATTTAACCGCCCACGACGGCGCCGCTCGCGCCGACAATTCAAAATGGAGGTTAATCGTCATGCTGCCCACTGTTTACAAAGCGCGTCGCGTTCTTTCCGCACGTCGCATCGTGCTCCTGGCAACCGTCTCTTGTCTCGCCGCAGGAACAATGCTTGCCGGCTCGGGAATGAAAGTTTCACTTCCCAAATTCTCCTCGGTCTATGCTGCGGAGAGCTCGCAACGCATGGTCGGCTTTGCCGATCTCGTGGACAAGGTGAAGCCCGCGGTGATTTCGGTTCGCGTCAAAAGAGATGCGGGCGCAATGACGATGGGTTTCGACGGCAATTCGCCGTTCCCGCCGAACTCGTCCATGGAGCGCTTCTTCCGTCGCTTTGGCATGCCCTTTGGCGACAACAACACACCTGACAACCCGCGGGCGCCGCATAACCGTCTGGTGACCGGGCAGGGCTCGGGCTTTTTCATCACCGCCGACGGATACGCCGTGACCAACAATCACGTCGTGGACAAGGCGCAGACCGTCGAGATCACGGCGGACGACGGCAAAACCTACACCGCCAAGGTGATCGGCACCGATGAACGCACCGACATCGCTTTGCTCAAGGTCGATGGCCGCAACGACTTCCCCTATGTGAAGCTTGCCGACCATGACCCGCGCGTCGGCGACTGGGTGGTGGCGGTCGGCAATCCCTTCGGCCTCGGCGGCACGGTAACCGCCGGGATTGTGTCCGCCCGCGGTCGTGACATCGGCGCCGGCCCCTACGACGATTTCATTCAGATCGACGCGTCGGTCAACAAGGGCAATTCCGGCGGGCCGACCTTCGACATGGACGGCAACGTCATCGGGGTCAACACCGCGATCTTCTCGCCTTCGGGCGGTTCGGTCGGCATCGCCTTCGACATTCCCGCCGAGACGGTGAAGTCGGTGGTCGCCCAGATCAAGGATAAAGGCGCGGTCAGCCGCGGCTGGATCGGCGTGCAGATCCAGCCCGTCACCGCCGAGATTGCCGAGAGCCTCGGCATGAAAGGAAGCGAAGGCGCTCTGGTCACGGAGCCGCAGGCGGGCAGCCCCGCCGCCAAGGCTGGTATTGAATCCGGCGACGTGATCACTGCCGTCAACGGCCACGCGGTGAAGGACGCGAGAGACCTTGCCCGGCAGATCGGCATGCTGGCGCCGGGCAGCGAAGTGAAGCTTTCGGTGTTGCGCAAGGGCGAAGAGAAGAGCTTCTCGCTGAAGCTCGGCGAATTGCCGAAGACGCGCGATGCGCGTGCTGCCGCGACGCCGGATTCGAAGTCGGCCGGCGGCGACATGCCCAAGCTTGGCTTGATGCTCGCTCCCGCCGACACGGTTGCCGGCGGCAGTTCCGAAGGTGTCGTCGTGACCGAGGTAGATCCGGACGGAATTGCCTCCGAGCATGGGTTGAAGACCGGCGACGTGATTCTCGACGTTGCCGGCAAGAAGGTCGCCACTCCGGCGGATGTGCGCGATGCCGTCAGCGAGGCTCACAAGAACGGCAAGCGCACGGTGCTGATGCGAGTAAAGTCGGAGGAGACGACGAAGTTCGTCGCCATTCCGCTCGCACGCGCCTGACCGGAGGCGGGAGCGTTTCACCGGGTCGATTGCATGATTCGGCGAAACGCAAGCCGGGGATGGGTCGACGGCCATCCCCGGCGCCCTCGTTTCATTCGGCGCGTCAGCCGCTGCGCGCTGTAAAATGGGCGGCGCGCTCTGAGGTCGCTGGAATGAGGTTACTTCAAAAGAGAGCGCGCATATCGCCCAGCTAACGCGCGTAGGTTGGTTGGCCAGTCGATCGACACCAATCTCGTCTCCCAGATCCAAGGGCGACCGGTGCGATGGCCATGTCACCGGATGGTCTGTATCACTTTCGCAATTTCTCTTTTGATCGCTTGCGCAGGCGCACACCGGGGCCGTCACCGTTCTCATCGATGAACACCAAAACCGGCCCGACGTGATGGTTGGGTTCGTTCTGCCAAAATAGCTCATCAGATTGTGTCTTACTCAGTTGTTCTCTCGAAGATTGCAATCCCTCCTCAAGAAGCGGGGAGGTGATCGAAGAATTGAAACACGACCCCATGCGTCAGGCCGAGGTGCTGCAGTAAGGGGTCAGCTAGGTGCCAAAGCACGGTGGGCTGAAGGCTCACCCCGCCGCCGACCTCTCCTTGCAGACACTCGTGCATAAATCCCCGTTCGCAAAGTGGGAGCTTTTTTGCGCGAGGGCTCGGCGGGAAGCCGGCGCACTTGCGTCCCAGGACGTTTGCCGAGTTTTTTCGCAAACCCAGGCACAAATCTAGGCGCCCTGCGTTACGCTGTGCTGCTGCCATCTATCTGCGCCGATTGGCCTCTTGAAGGAGCGTTCTAATCTCCCGAATCTTAAAGCTCATGGCCCTGCGCATCTCTATATTCGCGCCTGTCCAGAGCCCATGCTTGAAATTGCCGTTGCGATTACCCCGCGGCCCGCCTGAGCCCTTAGCCCCACCGTGCATGCGGCACCTTGCCCGACCGCTTACCGCTGCCTGCTTGCAAGGATGACCGGCGCGGGTTCGGGCTCCACAGCGGGGGGCTCTGGCCAAATTAGCGAGCCGTCGTTCAATGTCGGCCTGATGCGTGACGTCGTGTTTCATTTCTGATCATCTCCTTGGCGAACTCCGGGCGGGTTGACGATCCCGACCACCCCTTGGCCTCCGGAATGGATGTGCACATGCCGGACTTCCATCGTCTGATTGTTGCCTCGCCGATGACGGTCATATGCCCGGAGTAGATCAACCTGAAGACGATGAAGCTTGATGGCAAAGCCTCCGTAAATGTCGATGTACGGCTTGGTCATGAAATGTTGGCTCTGTCGAAGAAATCGTTGTGCGGTAAAGCTGATGACGACGTTCTCCACTGCCAAAAGCGCTTCAAACTCTGATTGAGGTTGCATGGAATCAATAATCGCCAACGCGGCGTTGAGTGTCGATTCTTCGAGGCTATCGTGCGGCCCCGGTCGCAGGCCTTCAACCAGCTTTCCCAAAAGCACATCGACGAACTCGTCCGACATGGTGTTGCCGAACGTTTCGCGCAGGCATTTTCGATGCTTCTCCAAATCTGTCGTGGGAGCCAGGCACCGGTCGTAAATCGGCGAAGGCTTGCGGACACGCGGGGGTGCCTTTCGTTCATCAGAAACGTGCTCTCGCGGTGGCACGAGAGCACTTGACGGCGGTTCTTGGTTTTCAGTTGCGGCTTCCAACTGGATAGGGGTGCGCTTGGCAGCCTCCAGCTCCACGCGGGTTGCTTGTTTTCCGTCGATACGCGATTTCATGATACGCTCCTAGTCATTGGTAGCTGATGATCTGCGATATGTGTTCCCGTGTGGCTTTCACCCCGCATGGTCGCACAAAAAATTAGCTGACCGTGGTGTATTCGAACCCAAAATGAGGCTCGAATGCACCAGGCCCGCAGCAAATGATCAGTTCAGATGCGATGATTGAATGCGGAATTGATTCAAAACATGTGTTAAATCAGCGGCGTACCTTGCGAGCCGTCCGCCTAGGTCCAGCTTGGCGTCGCGCCCGACGCGCATTCTCGATATCGATAATGTCAGGAGAGCCAAATGCGACTTCAGTGAGAATTCCTACTTCCTCATCCAGCCAACTGCCGGTTATATCGTTTAAGTCGTTACCCACCATATTCATGAAAATCGCTTGTGGCTTGGACTTGCGGCCAAACCTCAATACACTTGGCACGAATTCTTGAGACTTCGACTTGTTTGCGAAAATACCTGGCAGCATCATCAAGCAACCCAGCAAGTTCTGTACTTCCCGGGTACGGAGGCATGCCGAGCGGATGCGACCTGCGCAAAAACTTTGCAGTCCGATGCATCTGATGCACCTCCTTGCGATATCCTTCGCGCCATTCTCCTCGATGGCCGATGGCCATAGCCACCTGCCTTGCCCCCAGTATCTCCCGGATAAAGACTTCGGCAGGAAACGTAATCTTCTTCTCTTGCACGGCGCACGCAATTTTACGCCAAACCTCCTCCGCTCGATCGTCCTCCGACCATCTTTGGAGATGTGCGTCATCGTCCGAACTGAGACCGCGGGATTTCTTGTATAAATTCAAAGCAGTTTTGAACGACTCCGGCATAGTCCTAGCTTCTCCTTATCTGCTCGGCGGCCGGCCGCGTGCGTCGGCACTTGGGTTCGTTCTGCCAAAATCTCGACTTTGGTTGTATCCCTTTAACCTTTTCTATCACCCGTTGAAATTTGGTGCATGTGTTTGCAATCTCGAGAAGCCAACCTGATTTCCATGAAAGTACGAATGGCTCTCTTTCGCCGGGACCACGCTCGCCGTTCGTAACGCATTAGTCGGTCGAGTTCTGGAAGGGCGCGGCGCATCGCGCTGAACTCGTCGTACAATTCGGTGCGGTTCGGCTGTGAGATCGGTTCAGATACATTGCTTATTGAGTTGCGTTTCGCGTTCTGTGCCACACCTGATGCTTCCTTGTTTTGCACCTGGCCGGTATTGGCCTTTGCGTTGACGAGCCGCTCATAGCTAAGTTTAGCTGCCGAAAATTTCGCCCTGGCGCTCGCAAGAATATCTTTCGGCTTGGCGAGCGATATTGCCGTGGGGTCTCGCATGCGCTCTATGGCGGCGACGCGTTCGGCACGCACGCATATGAGTATGAATTCGCTCTCTGCGATTATCAGTGCCTGCTCGAACAACAGGGGGTCTTTATGATCGCAAATAGCCTTGGCGATCCGCTCGATGTCGGGGAAGAGTGCAGGATTGTGGCGGTTGATCGCAGCCAATCCATGCCGCAAAGCGTTGCGGCTTGCACAGGTTTTGCCGGCTACGCTCTGCGGCCCCCGGCTCTTGCAGCCATTGCGTCGATTGGCTGCGATCTTCGCCTGCGAGGTCATTGCGATTGCTCCGGCGGCGGAACAACCGGTGGTTCAAGTTGCGCGGGGACCGCTTCGACGCCATTGCATTTGCCCTCAATGATGTCGTCGGAGATCGAGCGCAGGCGGTATCCAAGACCGTCGCGATAGCGCTCGAGCTGTTCGAGAGCGTTGTTGCGCCTCGCTGTTGCGGTCATGAGAAGCTTATCCAAGCGTTCTAAGTACACGATGCCGACTTCGAGGGCGCGGGCGTGATCGAGCTCCGTTGCGCTTTGCTGCAAGATGGCATCGACCTCCTCGACCAGGCCCTCCAGCACCTCATCAGGCTCGGTGGGAGGCTCGGGTTTGCCCGCGGCGAGACGCTTGGCGAACGCTTCTTTTTTCTGTGCGGCAGCCTTCTTGCGTTCCGCCTGGAAAGCTAAACGATCGCGAAACCTGCGTTCGACCAATAAGTTCTTGTGGCGCGTGTAGCGCGCCATCTCCCAGGTGTTATCCACCACTTCCTTGATGAGGATCTCCTCAAAGAGATCTTGCGGTGCCTTGCATTTCATCAGCCGAGCGAGCATCTCGTCGTAGGCTGTCATGTTTTCCGAGCTGAGCACCGGGGGCGGACCGCATATTTCCCGCAGCTTAGCCAAGCCGCTTACATTGGTTGTCGACGACATCGACTTCATTTCTTCAGTCATGGGACTATTACTTTCTGTTCTCGTTTGAGGTTTGACCGTACTTTTCCGGCGCCAGCCGCTCCGCTACCCAATGGCGTACGTCGAGCCGCAAGCGGCAGTGGGCGAGGTTGTCAGGATTCCCGACCGTGACTACCCTTGCATTCGCCCGTACCTTTTCCACGCGGTCAACGCTTGCGTCGTCGGCGATCCCAATACACTCAAAAATCAAGTCTTCGGCCTGCGCCTCGCGTGCCGACACGTAGCGGTCGCGAAAATCTGCGTGCAGAGCAAGCCAATGGAAAAGAGTTTTTTTGTCGGGCATCTTCGGATCGGCACAGATGGTGCGAAGGGTTTCGCCCTCGACCACCCGCCCCGCGATGGCCCAGCCGATTTCCGCGGTATATTCCACGGGGCGGTCGGGTTTGGTTTCATCACTGATCATTGTCAGATCACTCCGCCTTGCCCTGGGACTGGAAAGCCTTTTTCAACTGCATTTTCTGGCGGCCGAGGTGGGCTTCCAACAATTTGAGCAAGCAGATCGCCCCCAGGCGATCGGGCCGCCAGTAGGTCTCATGTGAGCGAATGCGAACGTGGCGGCGTAACTGACAAATTCTAAGCTGCCTGAGATGTTTTTTCGCGATAGCGCAATTGGCGAAATATTGCTCCCGCCGCGCGGGGTCGAGTTGATGGTTGACTGCGATATCGAGGGTCTCCGCAATCGCCCATTCTGCTTTCTCTTGTGGCACTTTCTTCTTTTTGAGAATCTTCATCATCTCGCTTTGGTTGGTTTCCAAGCGACCCTTCGTTTCCGAACCTGAGCAATCGATATTGCTAAGCCTCAGTCGTAAACGGCCGACGTACGGCTTCATTGCGCTCTCGATAGGAAAATGCTGATTTTGAAGTGCTTTGGCCATCTCGCGTGTCCTCCAAAAAAGGGAGTCATTTGCATCAAGATTTCTGCTGTCTACTCATGATGGCGATTGCCTTCAAATTGCATGCTTAAAACTTCGTTAAACTCATAGGCTACTAAACTGCCTTGCTAACGCTTTGCAGTGAAGAAAGACCGTTCCTATCTGCGCTGAACGTGTTCGAGCGGGCTCACGCAGACCAGCGTTGTGGGCGGCGATACAGAGATGTAGTCGGATCCGGGAGCGCAACGGAGAAGACTACCCCTATGGTGCTGTACGGCCGGAAGCATCGGGATTCAGTGGAAGGTCGGCCTGACCTGTCTCTACCGCAATATTGGGCCGAGCTTCTTCCTTGATTGGCGGGTGTCCTCGCGCGACCTTGCACGAACCGCAAAGGTCTGGGCGAGTGACGATATCTTCGATGCCGTTTAGGATGGTGGGACGAGCCGTCGCGGGGATGATGAGATCGGGTCGGGAAAAGGTATGCCCCGCTTGGCGACCATCCTCCACCAGGAGCCGTCACTTGAACATGACGTCTTCCGTAAGGAACGAGCTCACTGACCGCAAACCCAAATACGAGGCCGCGCCCCGGCCGGTTTGAACGCTTAGCGCCCACGCTTCGAGGGGGCCAAGGTCCAGTCAATCGAGTCAAATCCGCGGGCTCTTACGCCGGTCCTTTCCCCACTTCCGACTAACTCTTAATCCTTAATGCCTGTGGTTAGGGCGCAAACGAAGGCCAGAAGGTTCGCGGATGATGCGCAAAACTTCCTTGATTCTCCTCGGCGCGGCGGCAGGCGTAGCTATGACGTTGGTTGCTACGCAGCCTCGCCTCTTGTTGGATGGCGCACGCGCGCAAACCGCAGCTGCCGACATTTATCGCCAGCTCAGCCTGTTCGGCGACGTGTTCGAACGGGTGCGTGCCGATTACGTCGAGAAACCTGACGACGGAAAGCTCATCGAGTTTGCCATCAATGGCATGCTTGCCGGGCTCGATCCGCATTCGAGCTACATGGATTCCAAGAGCTTCCGCGACATGCAGGTGGAGACCCGCGGCGAGTTCGGTGGCCTCGGCATCGAAGTCACGATGGAGGAAGGCCTGATCAAGGTCGTGGCACCGATCGACGAAACGCCCGCGGCGAAAGCCGGCATCATGGCGAATGACATCATCACGCATCTCAATGAAGAGCCGGTGCAGGGGTTCACGCTCGATCAAGCTGTCGAGAAGATGCGCGGGCCCGTGAATACCAAGATCAAGCTCAAGATCATGCGCAAGGGCCAGGACAAGCCAGTCGAGGTATCGATCACGCGCGAAATCATCCGCGTGCGCTCGGTGCGTTCGCGGCTGGAAGGTGAGGATGTCGGCTTCATTCGCGTCACTCAGTTCAACGAGCAGACCACGGATGGCCTGAAAAAGGCGATCGCCGACCTCACGACCCAATCCGGCGACAAACTCAAGGGCTTTGTCGTCGATCTGCGCAACAATCCCGGCGGGCTGCTCGATCAGGCGATCTCGGTCTCCGATGCGTTCCTCGAGAGGGGCGAGATTGTGTCAACCCGCGGCCGCAATGCGGAGGAAACTCAGCGGTTCAATGCGCGCGCGGGCGATCTTACCAAGGGCAAGCCTGCTTATTGTTCTGATCAACGGCGGCTCGGCTTCGGCCTCCGAGATCGTGGCCGGTGCGCTGCAGGATCACCGACGCGCGACGGTCATCGGCACCCGCTCGTTCGGCAAGGGGTCGGTGCAGACCATCATTCCGCTTGGTTCCGGCAACGGGGCTTTGCGGCTGACCACGGCGCGCTACTTCACGCCGTCCGGCCGCTCGATCCAGGCCAAGGGCATCTCGCCCGATATTGAAGTGCTGCAAGAGGTGCCGGAGGAGCTCAAGGAGCGCACCGACACGCGCGGCGAGGCGTCGCTGCGCGGGCATCTCAAGGCGCAAGGAGACGAGCAGACCGGCTCGCAGTCTTATATCCCTCCGGATCCAAAAGATGACAAAGCGCTGCATACCGCGCTCGATCTCATTCGCGGGGTGCAGAAGAACTCGGCCTACCCGCCTAACCCGAAGACGGCGGTGCTGAACTAGGCTAGAACTGCACGATCGGCCGGCCGAACTACGGGCAGAGCTGCGCGCTACCGGCGTCATCGAACTGGCGCGCACGGGGGAAATCGCGCTGCTCGCAGTCGAACTTAAAAATCCCACGGCGACCCCGCGGACCGTTTTATCGCCGCGACCGCCACCGCGCACGATGCTACGCTCATGACAGCAGATGCTAGGTTGCTGCGCTGGCGTAGCAAAGTCAGGCGTCAGAACGCTCAGACATAGATACGGCGCTGCCGGATAGGGAAGGTGCCGCCGTTCTGAAAGAACAGAGGACAATTACCAAAGTTCGCGCCCGCTGATTGTGATGCTTTTCAAGCGACGCGAAGCTGGGCGCCCTGTCGACTATCCCGATGCGGCTTGATAACGATTTCTACGTCCTGCCCTAGCGCTATTAGGAACCGCAACAACCGCTCAACCGAGAACTGCCGAAAGTCCCCGTGCAGCATCTTGGAAATGTCAGGCTGCTTGATCCCGAGCAGCTGGGCGGCCTCACCCGCGCGTGCGGTCACGAAACGCGTCTCGAGCGCGGTGAGCAACTCTTCGGTGCGGTGCAAAGGCCAGCGGCTCTACGCCGCCGCATGCACGGACACTGACACCGTTTGTCCGAGCGCTGAGAACGCCGCCTCAAGCTGTTCGAGCCGAGAGGCATGGTCGAGTCGGAATAGGCGGTCTACTGACTCACGCTTCCATCGGAGCCGGCGGCTCAACTCGGCGCGCGTGATGCCGGTTTCGCGGAGCTGCCGGTAAAGCTCGGCCTTGAGCACCGTCAGGGCAGGCAGGCGCACAAGGTTCGGCCCGCGCTGATGACCCTGGGGAATGTCGTCACCATCAGCCATACGGGCTGCGAGCGCCTCCTCGATCGCGCCGACCGCGCGCCGCAGCGCATCGGCCTCGTCTTCGCCAAAGGTCGTCACTTCGGGCAGCGCCGGGCAGGTGACCAGGACTGTGCCGTTGTCGTCAGGTGCGAGCTTGATCCGATAGCCGAGCATTATTTCAACCCCAGGTCCTTGAGGATTTTGTTCACCAAGCCCTTGCCAAGTTCCTTGCGGCTGCTGTGCATGGGCAACTGGGATTTCCGGTCGCCTCGCCGGACAGTCACATGGCCGCTGCCACCCTTGTGAGTTTCGAAGCTGCATCCCTGGCTGGCAAGCATCCGTCTGAGCTCCTGCGAGTTCAGGAATATTGGTACTCCACATAACTGTTGAAATCAACACTAATGTGGAGCCGAGTTCTTCTTTGCCGGGCTCGCGTGGAGTGATCGTCGCGGGCGACGGCCCGATGCGGCAAGCATATGCCGATTTTCTGCTCAGAAGCGCGCCGAATGCCGTGGAGCCTCTGAAACAGCTCGAGATCCGATAACAGCAGGACCGACATTGCCGAGCTAATTTTGTTCGTGTTGGGCGCTGCTGTGTTCAATCCGTTCGAGCCCCCCTGACAGTTAGAGACCATCAAGTTCGTCCTATTGGCCGGAATGCCTCATTGGCGCACGGGGGCACGGCATACTCGACCCATCGCTTGAGAGGGCAACAGGTTGGTATCGGTGACGTGTACGCGCTTTTCCAACGCAGCGAGCGAGGGCGCGGTCGAGCAGTGTTCACTGCCTCCCATCCATCCGACCGTTCACTTTCGCCGCGATTTCCCTTTTAGCCGCTCACGAAGGCGGACACCCGGGCCACCGCCGTTCTCATCGATGAACAACACGCCAGCTCCTTCCAAGGCGCGGCGGATTGCCAAATCGTTGGCCGCCGTCAGAGAGGTTTCTCTCCGCAACTTCAGCGCGGTGAATTGTATTCACCCCCAGGGCCGATGCACGGGCGAGATCTTGTGCGCTCCACCTTAGAAGAGCACGAGCGGCTCTAATTTGCGCACTTGAGAGAAAACCAATTTTATCGATACTATAGTCCACATGGTTGTAATCTTCGAACATGGTTGTTTCTTCTCTGAGGCCCGAAAATTCGCGGAATCCTACGCCACTCCGGCTGAAAACTATTCCTTGGCGTTCAAGGGCGCTTCGCATTGCTTTAACTGCATCCTGGGATAACTGCCGCCGTTTTTTCTCGAAATCCACCACCGTTGAAAGGCCTACGCTGGCCGCAAGCGCCAGTTCCGACTGGTTCATCCCCAGCAGGGCTCGGGCGGCCCGACATTGTGCAGGGGTCATAGTAGCAACAATTCCTGTTGACAATGCCTGGGCATATCAATAATTTATGTTTACCGAAGCGTAGATCGCCTAGGGACGGAGAGGCCAGATGGACCAACAAATTGTAAGAGTATTCAATTCGACCAATAGACGCAGCTTTATAGGGGGTTCGGACGCCCGCGTGATTATGGGCGACGACCAGGCCGCGCTCGTCCGGCTGTGGCGAGAAAAGCGCGGCGAGGCGGAGCCGCCGGACTATTCAGGAAACCTGGTCGTCCAACTCGGGATCGCAACCGAATGCCTCAATCGGCGCTGGTTCGAGCGCACGACCGGCGAGGTCATCAAAGACATCCAAAGCTGGATCCGCCACCCAGTAATCCGCTGGATGGCGGCTACGCTAGACGGCGTTGTCGAGAGCACTGGAGCGGTATTCGAAGCGAAATTTATGCTGCCCTGGTCGTTCTCCGAAGAGGGGGCGGCCGAGAAGCATATGCCCCAACTCCAGCACAACATGTGGGTGACCAATGCCACGACCGCGGTGCTCTCGATCATCACCGGCGGCGGCAAGTGGGTTGAGATTAAAATATCGGCCGATCCTCTCTACCAGCACCTCCTTTTGACGGCGGAAAAGAAATTCTGGCGTTGCGTGGCGAGTGGAGAGCCCCCTCGCCTCTTCGGCGCAGAGCCACCGCGAGCTCGCATCGAGGCGGTGCGGATCGTCGATATGAGCTCATCAAATGCTTGGGCGGAATTCTCGAATGTGTTTCGGCGCACGCGAGAGGCTTACCTCGAGCACGAGAACGCCAGGACGGAGCTTAAGGGGCTGATGCCGGAGGACGCCAAGGAAGCGATCGGGCACGGGATTAGGGCGAAACGCTCAAAATCCGGCGCCGTGAGCTTTGATCTTCTCAGCATGGAGGCCACCACCCATGCACCGCTCCAGTGATACAATCGCTACCATTGCGGCTGCCCTTGCCAAGGCCCAAGTGGAGCTGACCAATCCAGAGAAATCGCTCGTTGCCACCATCCGGTCTCCCTTCCCGCGGGAGGCTGACCGCACCTTCCGCTATGCCCCGCTGTCGAGCGGGTTGGACATCGTGCGCAAGAGCCTCGGCCGGCATGAGATCGCGACGATCCAGGCGACAGGGATCGATAAGGACGCCGGTCTCCTTCGCCTCACCACCATTCTTGCGCACTCGTCCGGCGAATGGATCTCCTCAGAATGGCCGGTATGCCAGATTAGCGATATCGCCTCGGCGCAGCGGATGGGAGCTGCGCTCACCTATGCGCGGCGGTATGCCCTTTTCACGCTCGTTGGGATTGCCGGAGAAGATGATCTCGATGCGCCGGATCTCAGTGCCGACCCCAATCCTGCAGCGCAGATCCCGCAACCATCGGATTATCGAAGGCAGGTGAACGGACAAGCTGCGGCAGCGCAACCGCGGGCGCCCTTTCCAAAGTCTGCAGCAAGGACTGTCCTCGGAATGCAGCTATCGGCAAGCCTTCGGGAGAGCCTGATCGAGCAACTGGCGACTATAAATTCGGCGGACGAGGCGGCTGCCTGGGCGCATCGGAATTTGCCTGCCAAGAACACGCTGACAGCAGAAGATGCCAAAATTGTCGAGAAGCGGTTTCAGGCAAGGCTCTCTACGTTCAGCGATAGCCTGAATGGTGACGAGAGATCTGAGGGACATGCCCTCAGTGGGACTCCTGAGGATCTTGCCCCTGCTGTGCCGCTTCATGCCGCCGCGGACCAAGGGGTAGTGGCCGTGGGCGGACCGGATGCGGGTGCGAGCCACAAATTTCCGGGGAGGGCCAAGAAGCAACCCCGCCGCGACGTGATCCATGCTTTGGGCAAAACGGTTCGCCTGCGTGATAAAGACCACCGCGAGTTCGTTCAGCGGCAGCCGTGCCTTGTATGCGGCCGCATACCATCGGATCCGCACCACCTCACCTTTACGCAACCGCGTGCACTGGGACGTCGAGTGAGCGACGAGTTCACCGTCCCGATCTGCCGTCTGCATCATCGCGAGCTACATCGCTCAGGTGACGAGGCCGCATGGTGGCGGAGCCTCAACATTGATCCGCTTCCAGTCGCGCTCAAGCTCTGGCAGCAAACGCGGTCTGATAACGAACCCGCGCCGATGCCGCAGACGCAGGTTACGACACTGCGGTGTTAGCTCACGATCACGCACGCATGAGCCGTGGTGCAAGCATAGATCCGGAGCGCGCCCTTTCTAAAAAACCGGACGGGCTAACCTGCAAAGATGAGGGAGCAACTGATCCAAGCCGGCATCGCAAGGTGCCGCTTGTGACGGAGCTTCAGAAACGCCGGCCTAGGGACGGCCGATATGCTCGAGAAGATGACGCTCTGTGAAGACGTATTTCACACTGCCAGCGGAGTCGCATTCGCCGATTTCATAGCAGACAGTCATCGAGAAACTTGGCCCATCCGCAGCAAGCGATTTCGGACCTGGCTGCGGCGTTGCTATTATCGCGCTACAGGGGCGCCGCCGAGCACGGCGGCGGTTGCATCGGCGCTGGATCTACTCGAAGCACGTGCGCAATTTGACGCCCCTGAGCGGGCAGTCAGTATCCGCGTCGCCGAGCATGCCGGCCACATCTATTTCGATCTTGCCGACGAAGGCTGGCGTGCCGTTGAGATTGGACCCGACGGCTGGCGAGTGATCGAAGTCTCCGCCAGTGCGGTTCCGTCGATTCCCGGGTATGTTGCCGCTGCCGTTTACTGTACCGGTTTGTCGAATCCATCACCGCAAGCTCCATCGGACGAGTCCGCCTGGCAAGGGGCGCTCGCCATCGCGAATGATGGCCGCCCGCAAACGAAATGCGTCACTGCACTATTGGGGCGGTCCTGTCAGCTGCAATTCGCTGGCGAAGCTCAATTCGCTGGCGAGAGGATACCCCTAGCAGATCTGCGGCGCGCCAGATGATATTGCTCTCAAACTCGTTCACGCCTTCGTCAACATAGACAATTTCCCACATCATTTTAATGACTCGGCGGCGGCCTTCATCATCGAGAGCGTCATTGAGCTGACGGGTAAAATGATAGAGATCAACCGCGGTTCGGTCGGCTGCAATAGCATCATCGATCAGCTGAACGGTGGAGAGATCGTCGAGAGCGAAGCTCGATTTCAGAACGGCGTGAAGCTTTCTCCTCGTGGCCTCCGACATTTCGCTATCGACGGTCGCTACATGGATAAGCAACGCTGCGGTTGCGAGCCGGCAATCCTTGCTCCCGAATCGATTTTGTAGCCTCGCATCCTCAGCAAAGCTTGAGATGAAGGTCTTGAGCGATCCAAACATCGACATTGCCT
>CAWFNG010000008.1:0-285844 GCA_963817135.1 uncultured Alphaproteobacteria bacterium
TCCGGCGCTTTGCGAGGGACGTCAAATGGAACGACCTTGGGGTGGCCTACGATGATCGGCGCCACCGGAACCGAAGCGGCCGGAAGGTCGAGTAGGTCCTTTCCCTCAGTGGTATTGAGGAAACTTTGGGCAAAGCCGATCCAACAGGTGCCAAGGCCGACGTCATGTGCGGCAAGCATCAAGTTTTCAGCCGCCAGCGCGCAATCTTCGACGATCCAAGCCCCTTATGCGGCCACAGAAATCAGAACGAGCACTGGCGCATGATAGAGAATATGGAAATTCGGATCACTCAGCAGCGATCGAAAGTGATCCAAGATGGTCGCCCGGGGTCATGGTTGCCAACATGTGCAACTTCGCAGCGCGCGAAAGTTTATCGAGCACGGCCTTCTCGCGCACCACAGTAAACATCCACGGCTGCTGGTTGACCGCATTCGGTGCATGCACGGCAGCTTCGATCAAGCGGCGGATCGCTTGTTCATCGACCTCCTGTACCGTGTATTCCCGCACCGAGCGGCGGCCAAAAATGGCGTCGTTGATCTCCATCCCGCCCCTCTCCTTCCCTTCGTGCCCGCTAATCAATAGCCTGGCCTGCCCAAGCACTTTGATTCTGGTCAATTGCGCCTCGTAGGTGGCTCGCTTGGCAGCGGATTGATCTGCCGCAATGTCATGGCTCCCTGTCCCACTAAAAATGGCCCGATTTTCTCCCGGGAGGTCATGGTGCTCAGCTACTGGCTTCGTCTGTGCGCTGGTTTGGAATGCGATGCACAAGCATGATCAAGGCACGACCGCTTCCTGCCGCGCGTTGGCCGGATGCCGGCCGATTGGGCAAGTGCTCTTGCAGACACGCGGGAGTTTAACGTGAGCAGCGTATTCACCCGCCTGGCACCTGCCGTTATTCTGACTGTGCTGACGGCCACTAATCTGCATGCGGAAGAACGCCCGCTCGCGGCGTCCGGCGTGGCGGCCGTCGAATCGCGCAACATCCTGGCTGAAATTGAACGCGCGACGATCAACCTTTTGACGCATATCGCCATCGGTTGTTCAGATCGTCGTCATCACAAACAGCGATTCCTCGACGTCCAACATCAAGTCCGGGTCCGGCTATTTCTGGGATGCTGCCGGCAACATCGTCACCAATGCCCACGTCGTACAAGATGCCAAGGTCATCGCGGTGTGGCTTGCATCGGGCGGACAGTTGGAAGCGGAGGGTTGTTGGATCGGCGCCAAACTCGGATCTGGCAGTGATCCGCCCGAAGGATCTGCGGAATACGCCGCCTCCGATTACGATCGGCTCGTCCAGCAACCTCAAGGTCGGGCAACTGGCGTTCGTGATCGGAAGTCCATTTGGTCTCGACCAATCATTGACGGCCGGTGTCATCAGCGCGCTCAAGCGCAAGTTGCCACGGCTTGGGCTGGCGAGGGATTTAAGGTTGAAGTGGATGGTGAGGAGATTGGCGATCTGCCAAAGCCCGGTTCATATGTTGAACTAAAGCGAGAGTGGAAGACGGGCGACACCATCGCACTCAAGTTGCCCAAGACGCTAAAGCTTGAGCCGTTGGCGGACAATCCAGGCCGCGTTGCAATCCTTTGGGGTCCGCTCGTCCTGGCAGGCGATCTTGGACCAGAACGTCAGTTTGAGGGACGGCGAGGACGGCGCGGCGAGTCGCCTGTCGACGAACAAGTGCCGGTGTTTGTGGCGGCGGACAAACCGGTTGCCGAATGGCTGAAGCCGGTCGGCGACACACCTGGCCATTTCGCCACTCGAAGGCGTCGGTCGCGACCATGACGTAGATTTCATGCCCCTCTATCGCCTTCCGCGGCGGACCTATGGCGTGTATTGGGACGTATTGTCGCCGGCCGGCTGGCAGCAGCGAACGGCTGAACTGGCTGCCGAGCAAGATCGCAAACGCAAACTTGATGCGGCGACCGTCGCCTTCGCGCAGCCCGGCGAAATGCAGCCTGAGCGGGATTTCAATTTCCAGGGAGCTGAATCCTATCCGATTCGTGAAGCAGGCCGCGCCGGGCGGGTTGGTCGCGATTGGTTTTCCTTCGAACTACCTGTCGATGCCGCGAAACCGATGGCCTTGGTCGTCACGTATCGCAGCGGCGAGCGGCCAAGAGAACCAAAATTTGAGATCCTGATCGATGGGGAGCGGATCGCTGAGCAGACATTGGAAAAGACCAGCCCGGCTCGTTTCTACGACACTCGCTACCCGATTCCCGAAAAGGTTACAGCTGGCAAGGCGAAAGTTACGGTCCGTTTTCAAACTAGTGAGGGAAATGGAATCGGGCCGATTTTTGGAATTCGCACGATGGCGGCCGACGCCGAGTGAGGTCATCGAATCCAGGCGCTTTGCACAGCATGTCTCTTGTTGTTGTCTGATTGATTCTCAGCAAAGGTTCCTCCATGACATCAACGATCCGACTTGTCAGTTTGGGGTTATTGGCCAGTGCCGTCATCGCACATGGCTGGCCCGCCCGAGCAGAGGCAGCCCCTGCCGTCATCGCGCCGCCGGAATCATTCTTCGAGATGGTGCCGGAGAAGGACCGGGATGTGGCCCGTCAATTCTACAAGAAGTACGTTGACGTGAAGGGAATGCCGGCCGTTGCTTCGGGTGAGGTCGCCGATGAAGCCTTGCTGCGGACTCACGAAATCGTGACCCACATGCTGGCCGGCCGTCCCGACATCATTGCTGAATTGGTTAAGGAACACATGTACCTGATCATCATCGGCAAAGATCAGGTCTACACCGACATTCCCGAGTACCGAAATATGCCGGACAAGGAATACTGGAACGAGCGCGTCCGGGGCACTGGCGGCAATCCGACCAGTTTTGGAGAAGAAAATTTGCTCAGCCTGCCGCTCGACCGTTACGACGACGAAAGTATCGCGGTCCACGAGTTTTGCCACACAATCGATGCCGCGCTGCGCATCGATCGATCCCGACTTGGAGCGAACGCCGTAACGCTGTCTTCCGCGATGTAACGCCCAAGGGCCTTTGGAAGAACGCATACACCGGAAGCGAGTCAAGGCCGAGTATTGGGCCGAAATCGGCCAAAGCTATTTTGATTGCAACCGCGTCAACAATTGGAATCACGGCTCGATCGGCACCGCGACCAACTCAAGATCTACGATCCTGAAGGCTACGAACTGGTCGCGAACAATCTTCCATCTGAGTCCGGAGCAAGATTGGCACTACACATGGCTCCAGACGCTGCCAAACGTGATATCGCCGCCGGCCAAATTCAACATCGATCCGTACTACACCAAATTCACTTGGGCCCGCGAATTCCCGGTCGTCGGGCCGACAGCGCGAGCGACGAGGCGCTGCTAAGGCCAACGACACAATCCGCAAAATGTTTGCCTACCGTCACGAATCTTAAGGTCGCTCATGGCCGACAAAGTGAAGCTGGTCGTGCTCGGCCGAGAAGAACATATCTACCGACCTGCCGGAGTACAAGTCGTTGAAGGATCCATCTGCCGTCGATCCTCTCGCAAGGACGCTCGAATATAGCGCCGGAAACGAAACTGCTGGTCGTCGGCGAAGAAAATGTCCTGGGCGATCCCTCACAAACCCGACGTCGGTCCCAATCAAGTGATTCGCTTGTTCGCCAAAGCGCCTGTATCACGTGGCCGGTACCCGGCCGGTGGACCCAAATTGGGAAAACCGTGGCCGAACCGTCCAGCAATACGAATTGCGGGTGAATCGCCTGGATACGCAATTCGATCAGCGGCTCCGGGAACTTTATGAGGCGGCTGATGAAAGACGGCCAATGGCGCGGCGCGCGGCGGTCAACGATCCGTATGAGTATTGGGCCGAGGGCGTGTTGGCTTATTTCGATGCCAACGGGCAGGACGGTGCCCCAACAATGCGCCCCATCCGAATCACGACCCGGGAAGCGTTGGAAAAGTATGATCCCGAATTGTATGCACTTGTCAATGAAACAATGGCATACGACGGGCATGTTGACTGGCGATTTACACCCACCAAGCCATAGACTGCCTCCATGATCGGACTCCGCTGCCTCGGCTCTTCGGGTGCATTCTTTCTGTCGACAGTCGCCTTGGGATGTGGCGCGTCCGCATCGATGTCGACAGCGGGCGAAGAGCCTTCGCCTGCAAACAACCCGGCGTCCGAATCCGTCGCGGTCGCAGTTCGACTTGAAGTTCGATAACGGCGCAATCGTCGAGCTGCGCCGGAAGGACGACAGCTACGACACACAATATATCCAAGAGGGTCGGCGGCTGGGCGATATTATTCTTCAATTCCGTCAACCGGGCGGCGATTGGCGATCGGCCGAAACTGACGGTGCTGGCCAAATCAGGCGAAGCTACGACACTTCGAGCCCTAGACGGCCAAGTCCATGAGATCAACTATCGCCTACCGAGCGGACCTAAGCTCGCTCTTGGCCCAAATGAAATTCGCGATCGACGAAAAGTCGATCGCTCTGGACAATCAAGCTGCGGAACGATTCCGAGATGCCGCTGGAAATCGGCGACCTCGCCCTGCCGCTTCCCATGAATTCCTCGTTCCGCCGCGGTCAGCCGGCCAGCGCTGCGCTCAAAGCACAGTTTTATTTCGGGCCATGGATCGTTTCTATTCTGGATGCGGCCAAACAGCGTGGGGCCCTATCTCACGGCGACGCCACTGGAAAATACCCAGCTCGAGTATTGGGAAGCGCCGCAGTGGGCCGGATCGCCGGAAAAGCGAGATTCGCGCCCGCGCGAGACTTCCGCGTTTACATCCACTCGCCAGTGGCCGGGGCGGCGGCGACGGAAAAAGGCTGTAATTGGCGCCAGCCGCACACAAATTTCAACTTGCCCCAAAAGGACAGCCCGAAGACTCGATCACGTACGGCATGAAATTCCAATGGGCCAATAACTACGACGGCGTGCGGCAGATTCTCGTCGACGAAGGCCTCATCGACATCAACATCGTTCCTGGCATGACCGTGCCTAGCGATCTACTGCGAAGATTGCTTTGCGAACGAAGCAGAACATAACAGCGGTCGAGCCAGAGTTTCCCGACGCGACCAAGATCGAGTCGCTGGGCACCAACGGCGACTTTCACCTATATCAACTCCGCTTTGCCAAACTTGGCGAAAATCGGCTGACCGTCCTCTTCGGCAACGATCGGCACATGTACCTGGAGTTCTTCGCCACCGAGCCGCTCGAAACATTCATCAAGAAGCGGGCTGCTTTCATCGCTCGGTGCCAGCATCGCGATCCTGCGAAGTGGTACAACGGCTTGATCTCGGAATGGAACATGGAGTCGCAAGTCCTCCTCGGGCCCGACAACTACGATCGCATATCGGCTTTCGGATTTACGAAGTGACTTGCGACGACCCGGGTCTCTGCAAACCGGCGTTTCTGGCAGCGAAGAACGCCGAATATCCGGTACAAAGCGAAGTCGACGCGCATCGACTATTATCTTAAACATTTCGTCTGGGGTGGACTGCAGCAAACGACCGACGAACCATATCCGTACGCGGTCTATGGGATTGAAGATTGGAAGCGGAATCGCGATAGCGAGGACCAGGTCGCAACGGACGGCGGCACATATGGCGCTGTTACGACTATCCGCACGTCGATGCTGATGTACTTCAGCATGTACCGTGTGGCCAAGAATCATCCAGAGATTAAAACAGCGCTCAGCGCGATGGAATACCTGCAGCGGGCCTACGGCACCGCACTCGCCATGTACACCGTGCCACTCGAAGTCGAAGGTTGGTCCGCCTATCGACCGGTTTTTATAACGAGCTCATCATTGTCGACCTGATCGACGAGCTGGAGGCGGCCGGGATGCCCGATAAGGCAAGCGACTTCGAGATCAGATGGGACAAAAAGGTTAGATTCTTTGCCGGCGGCAAGGCAGACTTGTTCGAGTCGGAGTATCCGTTGATTCCACTGGATTTGAGTCGACACAAGCGATCGCCCGATACGCCGTTCAGAATGCTGAACCGTCGGGAAGCAGGAAAGGCGGATCCTCTCGTCGGACGGAGCCAAATTCATGGACCAGCAAATTGCCGCCAATATCTTTTGCCGCGGCTATCTTGAGCCGGCCTACTACTATCTCGGGAAGCGACTATCGCGCCGGCGCCGGCAACGCCTACACCCTGAGCTACATGTCGCAGATGGGCGGCTGGTCGATCCTCGACTACGGTTTAAACTTCGCGAGTGATCCAGTCCCTATCTTCGCCTCGGGGTACGCTTCCTACTTGAGCGCGTGGGCGCTGATGAATACTGGTACGCCGGAGTCGAACTATGGCTATTGGTATCCCGGCAAGGACAACGACGGCGGCGCCGGGCGGCGGCTTTGAGCCCGCTCCCTATGGTCGGACCTGGCTGGAACAGCCCCACCATCGCGGCTCTTGGTACTACGCGAGCGAGATCGATCTGGGCTACTGCGGTGCGCTTTCGAACTGGCGGCCACCGTGCTAGCCGACGACCCGATCTTCGGCCGATTCTGTTTCGGCGGCGACTGGCGAAAGACATCGACCGGCCTTGAGGTGATTCCCAAAGACGGCCTCCGTCGTCGGTTCCATGCCATGCTTAAGTCAGGTACGTTGCATGCTGTGCTCGAAAATGATCGCTTTGCAGCGGCCGAGCCAATCAAGCTCAACGAAGGTTTATCCGAATTGCAATTCTCGTTGGAATCGGACAATCCGGACGCGCATTCGGTTAACCTCAACCTTTTGGGGCTGCGCCCGGCCAGTACATTGTCAACGTCGGTGGTGAGCGGGCTGCGGCAATCAAGCTGGAAGGAGACCGAGAGACAGCAGCCACATTGCCGTCAAGTCGGCGTGGCACCCCTTCGTGTCCAGATTGCCAGGCAAGCTGAACTTGGCACGACGCAGTGAGCGAATTCGATACTCGGTTGGGTTCAGGCCAGTGGGAGCTCCGAATCGCATGAATATGCCAAACGGCGCCAAGCCTGATTGGCATTGGCGTGTGTCATGTCTGCTGGTGGTGGCGGGTGTTTGGGCGCAGTGCGCGTTGATCGGAGGGCGGCCGAGAATGCTCAGCCGGCCGTCAACACTTTTTCAATTGTTGCCTTTGATCCTGATAGTGGCGACCTCGGCGTCGCGGTCGCCAGCAAGGTGCTTGCTGCGGGCAGCATTGTGCCGTTTGCCAAGGCCAAAGTCGGTGCGATCGCCACACAGTCGGCTGCGAACACAGCCTACGGACCAGACGGACTTGCAATGCTCGCTTCCGGAAAAGACGCCGGCGAGACACTGCGACTCTTTACGGAAGCCGATTCTGGCCGCGACGATCTCAGGTTGGCATTGTCGACGCCCAAGGTGGCGTTGCCGGATTCACCGGGCCGAAGTGAACCCTTGGGCGGGAAACGTCACCGGCGATCACTATACAGTGCAGGGCAACCTTCTGGCCGGCGAGCAAGTGCCCAAAGCCATGGCCGCCGCCTTCGAAGCAGTCGAGCGAAGGAAAAATCAGAGCTATCCGATTGGATCCTCGGCCTCGCTCACCGCTGGTGAAGAAGCCGGTGGCGACAAGCGAGGTAAGCAATCCGCGGCGATCCTCGTTGTTCGCGACAAAGCGGGCTACGGCCAAAATGACCGGTACGTCGACCTTCGTGTCGACGACCATGCGGAGCCGGTCGCCGAATTGGCTCGGCTGCTTGAGATCCATAAGAAAGTATTTGCCTGGCCCCACAATCACAAGCCGCATCGCGAGCAACAGGCCGCCCGCCACGATGGAGAGAACGCCGATGAAAAGCCCCAAGATGCCAAGTGAATCCAAGTGGTTAATCTTGGTGATAATGCTGGCGTCGGTGACGGTTCCGTCCATCCTGCTGGCCGCCGACAAGCCAGTTCCCACGCCATCTGATTTCACCCTTCGCGAGTTTCCACTTTCGCTCGGGTAAGAGGCTCCCCGAACTCCGCCTCCATTACCGCACCCTCGGCTCGCCCCGACGGGACGAGCACGGCGTCGTCCGCAACGCGGTCCTCATCCTGCACGGCACGACCGGCAGCGGCGGCCAACTTCCTCCGCCCCGAGTTCGCGGGCGAACTGTTCGGCAAGGGCCAGCCGCTCGACGCCGCCCGCTACTACCTCATCCTCCCCGACGGGATCGGCCACGGCGGGTCGAGCAAGCCCAGCGACGGCCTCCACGCCCGCTTCCCCCGGTACGGCTACCGCGACATGATCGAGGCCCAGTACCGGCTGCTGACCGAGGGGCTCGAAGGTCGATCACCTGCGGCTGGTCATGGGCACGTCGATGGGCGGCATGCACACCTGGCTCTGGGGGAAGACGCACCCGGAGTTCATCGGACGCCCTGCTGCCGCTGGCCCGTCTGCCGACCCAGATCTCGGGCCGGAACCGCGTCTGGCGGCGGGTCATCATCGACGCCATCCGCCACGACCCGGCGTGGGAGGATGGCGAGTACGCGTCGCAGCCGCCGAGCCTGCGGACCGCGCCGAGATGCTCTTCTTCATGTCGAGCAACCCGGTGCGACCGCGTCAAGGAAGGCGCCGAGCCGCGAGCGGCGGACCGGGTCCTCGACGAGTACGTCGCGACGATGGAAGGACGATGGACGCCAACGACGTGCTCTACGCGATCGAGAGTTCGGCGGATTACGACCCGGCTCCGGGCCTGGGGCGGATCGCGGCGCCGCTGCTGGCGATCAACTTCGAGGACGACCTGATCAACCCGCCCGAACTGGGCGTCCTGGAGCGCGAGATCAGGCGGGTGCCGACGGGAAGGCGATCGTCATCCCCGCGGAGACAATCGGCCGGGCACGGCACTCACACCCTCGCCGCCGTCTGGAAGGACCACCTGGAGGGCTGCTGCAGCAGTCGGAACCTGGGGCAAAGTGAAGTTTGCTCTGACGCTTTGACTGGCTTAAGATCACTGCGATCCGAATCGAATCGAGCCGCGGAAAATTGCGATCGAGGTAAGGGTTGCCTTCGTCGAACAGAGGCGACTGTTTTCTTGCCCGGATGCCGCTGCCGGATGACTCGCCATAGTCAGCATAGAGGGCGTCGGCGACGTCCATCCCTTCGACAACTCGGCCAAATGGCACAAACGGTTCGCCGTCGTGAGTGGCGGAATTGTCGCGCAAGTTGATGAATGACTGCGTCGTGCGGCCGTTGGGGACTGCAAAGGCGAAGGCGATCGTGCCTCGCACATTCGACTCGTGCCGCGGATCGTCGGCAATCGTTTGCTCTCGCCAGACCTTCGAGATACGGGTCGCCATTGATCCCAAACTGGACCCACTTGCCACTGATAACGCGGAAAAACCGTGTGTCGTCGTAGTAGCCGGCACGGACGAGATTGTAAAAGCGATCCTGGCCATGGGCGACCAGTCTCGATGGATTTCCAGGACGATGTCCCCTTACTTGTGTCGAGGCGGACACGGAATTGATCGGGCCCCGTTTGTTTCATTTCTGTGGGTATCTTGGGAACAGGAGCACCGAGGCGGACGTCGCTCCGCGACGGTTCGGCCGCTTCAGAAACACCCCAGCTAATTGCGCTTGTCGCTGCGGACAAAGCGATTAGCGTGGCGACATCTCGAAACAGGAAACTTGTAACTATATGCACCCATGAAGCGGCCATCGCTTATGTGTCGCAGGGATAAGAGCCTGATTCGGCAGCTCCGTCACTGAGTCCGACCAATTGATCGGCGTCTCCCAGCGAAGCTTAACACTCCGATGCTGGCGGACTAGATCGATCGACGGTGGTCTTGCTTTAGGGCTTCCTCAAATCGGTTACAATGGACCGGACAAATTGCGTCTCACGAATCTCAATTCAACTGCAAAGGGTGACGCCTATGCGACTCGATCATATCGCATACCGCGTAGCCAATCGCCACAAGACCGCCGAGTTCTTTATGTCTGCGATGGGCTACAAGCTGCAAACTCAGTTCGAAATCAACTTCGACGATGGCACTTCGGCCGAGTGTCTCTGTGCTTGAGCCGCCCGAGAAAGTGGTCGGCGACGCGGCCTGGTCGGTCGAAGCCCTGCTTTTTGCGCCGCTCGAACTGCTCCGTCAGATTGCGGCGCCAGCCCTGGCCGCGCGGGTCGATCTGTCCTTCGCCGTAATCCTCGGCGGTATCCGAGGTCTTGAGGTAAGGACCGTATTCCGCGCGCTCTTTCCTGCTCTGCTCGGAAAATTTCTCATTGAACAGGTTGCAGTAAGCGATGCTGGGCGCGCCCGCCACCGGCTTTTCCCAGTCGTAACCGACCTCCACGATCTCGTCCGCATTTCCCCTGCCTGGATTATCCGTGCCGATCTTGTAGCGGAGCTTTTTCCCGGCCAGCGGGTTGGATCCAGTAGGTCTTGCGCTTGCGGATTGCGGTTGCGCCTGCGGCGCTGCCTGACGCACGGGCGCGCTGGAAGGATTTGTCGAAGAACGTGATGATTGATCGGCGAGCTTCTGCAGTCCCGCCAGCAAATCGCTAACCCATCCCATGGCATGCACTCCTCGCAGTGATCGGGCCCGCGGAACCTAGCACTTTGCCTCGGTGCCGTCGCTGCGAACTATCCGCCGTCGCCAATCAGCAGCAATCCCGCATGCGCATGGACAAAGCGTCTCTGTGCTATTTTTGCAACGCGCGGCGTTTTTTTATTTTTGGCCATAGTGCGAGACGCATTTTTTGCTGCCTTGTCGCGGAATGACAACAGTGGGGGCCGTCATGAAGCTGAGAGGAACGCGTATCCTGTGCGTGCCACCGATCCTTATAATTATCTGCAGCA
Source organism: uncultured Alphaproteobacteria bacterium (assembly GCA_963817135.1). Classification (GTDB taxonomy): domain Bacteria; phylum Pseudomonadota; class Alphaproteobacteria; order Rhizobiales; family Xanthobacteraceae; genus VAZQ01. The sequence goes on from CAWFNG010000008.1 coordinate 10,720, forward strand.
GAAGTCTTTCTGGCAGGGCGGGCCAAAGCCGATGACTGCATTACCGGGCCGAACGCTGCCCCTCCGCAGGGCAGTCACTGGTATTACCGCGTGGACCGCACGTACCAGCGCAAATGCTGGTATCTCGGTCCGGAGAGCGCAAAGGTGCGCGCGCAATCGCCCCAGGCCAATGCGGCTGTGCGGCCGCCGCGCCCTTCTAAACCAGTCTCGCCGCCAATCTCACAAGCAGTCCCCGAAGCCGAGCCTGTTGAGATCACAGCCGTCGAAACGCAAGTGGCCAAAGACAATTTGACCGTGGCAATGTCGCCGGTCGAAACTCTCGCTACCGGAATACCCGACCAACGGCTGACCGAGGCGGCGTTGATAGCGCGAGGCCGTGCCCGGGAGTATTCTGCGATTGAAGTCACAACGGACGTGCCATCCACCCGCATCTCGTCCGATCCCACGACAGCGGACCGGCAGCCGGAAAGCACAACAGGTTTCGTGCACTTGATGGCAGTTCTTGCTGTCGATATTAGGGCTCGCCGTCACAATTGGCCGGATAATCTTAAGGCTCTCCGGGTGCTCGGCGATCAGATCGAGCAAGACCTCGCTGATCGATCGGCATTGGGTTCGATCCGGCCAAAGCGCGGCAAACCGGTTCCGTCGAAATTCAGTGAGGTGCCCGTGATGGCCCGGCACACCGACGTCGCCGGCGTGACGGAGACATCGATAGTACCGCAGTTGAGCGATTGGGGCAGCGAAATCGAAGCGAGTGTGCGGCGGCTCATCCATGAACTGCAGCGGCGGGAGCATCAGCCACGGGATTTCCAACCTAATTCGCGCAAAGTAGCCGTGTAGTTGATCGTTGACATTGGCTCTTCTGCACTATTGTGTCGACCGTTGTTGCGTTGATGAGTACCGTCGATTGCTTCTCGTAGGAGCGCTTCCGAAACACTTAACATCAGGAGAACGGCATGGCGGACGATAAGCGAAAAGTTGGCGGTTCCGACCGTAAATTGATCGCATTGGGCGAAGCTTACGAGGTTCGCTATTGGTCCAAGAAATTCAAGGTGACGCCTGCCAAGCTCAGATATGCCGTGAAGAAAGTCGGCCATTCGGCGAAGAAAGTCGAAGACTACATCAAACTGCAAAAACATAAGGCCCGGGACAGAACCCTGATCGCGCTCAGTGAGCCATATGAGGTCCGCTACTGGTCGCAGAAGTTCAAGGTTTCACCGGCCAGGGCTCAGGGCAGCCGTGAAATCCGTGGGCCACTCGTCGAAAAAGGTCGGCGCGTATTTTGCGAGCAAGAGAACGGCAAGCCGCAAGGCGATGTGACGTATCTTTGGCAGCAGAGTTATCTTCAGCCCCGTCCCCTGCCCAGACGGACATTGTGGGCAGGTTTCGCCTTGATAATCGATTCCCTCTTCGTGCGGGCAACCAATGATCTGATGCTTCATGGCCACGGAGCGCACGCCATGGGCGCGCAAAAACTCCGCGATCTCCTCGCCGATGCGCCCTCCCCCTAACCCCCCCCCCCCCCCCCCCCCCTCTCTTCCTCCCCCCCCCCCCCCCCCCCCCCCTCTCCCCCCCCATTTGGCCCCCTGGAAGCGCGGGCCCACTCCCCCCCCCCTGGCTCGGCGACGATCACCTCTGGGCCATGTCAATACTGGCTTTGCGGCACCGCGACGGTCCAGGAACACCTCGACGTACGGGCTGCCTCGCGCCGCAGCCTCGCGGAACGCCGCGGCGCTGCGCTGCTGCAAAGCCGCCAGCACGCCCTCGATGTGCTTGCAGGTGCCCAGGCCGTTGGCGCGATGGTCGATACAGCCGCAGGAATTGTGCACACCGTCGAGATCGCGGATTTCCACCTCGTAGAAGCCGCCGCTTCCGGACTGCACGCGGAAGGTGCCGAAAAACGGCTGTGCCGGCTCCAGCGGCTCGATGGCAAGGATTTCAGTGCGGCCGCGCCAGCGGCGCAACGCGATCTCGTCCTCGTCGGTGGTCAGCCACCCTTGCAAGGGCGGCGGCCGATCGAGCACCCTGTCGGCCATAGGGTGCGCGCGTTTCTTTCGCTGCTGCTCTCGACGGGAGCTGCCCATGTCTGTTCTGCGAATCACCCTCCCAATGCAGCAAAGACACTAGGCGGCGTGTGCGCGCGGTCAATTGCCGCCCCGCGCGCGGATGTGGAAAGTCTCTGGAAGTGCTGCAGCTCCGCGGCGAGCAGTGGCTCAGCTTTGGGATGGACGGCGGGCAGGCTGCCCTGCATAGTTGAGGCCAAAAACCTGGTCGCGGCGGAAAAAAACCAGGAAAGCAATTTGAAGATCATCGGGAGGAGACCATGAGCGCGATCGCCGACACAGTACCCATAAGCGGCAGATTGTCTTCGCGCTGCAGACCGTCGCCGGCGCATCATCGCAATCGTCGGAGCATCTTCGGGCAATCTCGTCGAGTGGTATGACTTCTACGCCTACGCCTTCACCTCCATCTATTTTGCCTCCGCCTTTTTCCCGAGCGGCGATACGACGAGCCAGCTCCTGGCAACGGCTGGAATCTTCGCGGTAGGTTTTTTCATGCGGCCGCTAGGCGGCTGGCTGTTCGGCTGGCTCGCCGATACCCATGGCCGCAGGACCTCCATGATTATCTCGGTGCTGATGATGTGCGCCGGATCGCTGATGATTGCGCTGATGCCGACCTATGCAACAATCGGCGCGGCCGCGCCGATTGCTCTGCTGATTGCCCGGCTTGTGCAAGGTTTGTCGGTTGGCGGCGAATACGGCACGGCGGCCACCTATATGAGCGAGGTCGCCTCGAAAGGAAATCGCGGCTTTTACTCTTCCTTCCAGTACGTGACGCTCATTGGCGGGCAACTGCTTGCGCTCCTCGTCCTTGCGATCTTGCAGGCCTTGTTGACGACGGACGAGCTCAAGGCGTGGGGTTGGCGCATCCCATTCGCGGTCGGTGCGCTTGCAGCGGTGGTGGCGATGTTTCTGCGCCGTTCGCTCGCCGAAACCGCGTCCGCGGAAGCGATGCACAACAAGGAAGCCGGCTCGATCGCCGGGCTGATACGGCACCATCCGCGCGCCGTCCTGATCGTGTTGGCATTCACCATGGGCGGCTCGCTCTTTTTCTATACTTTCACTACCTACATGCAGAAATATCTGGTGAACACAGCGCATATGGATGCAAAGGTCGTCACCTACGTGATGACCGTCGTGCTGATCCTCTTCATGCTTCTTCAGCCGGTGTTCGGGGCGCTGTCAGATCGGATCGGCCGCAAGAACAATATGATCCTGTTCACCGCGCTTGGCACGCTTGCCGCCCCGCCGATCCTGTTCGCGCTTGGCCGCGCGTCCGATCCCACCTACGCCTTTATCCTCGTCCTTATCGCCCTCGCGATCGCGAGCTTCTACACGTCGATCAGCGGCCTGGTGAAAGCCGAATTGTTCCCAACTGAAGTGCGCGCGCTCGGGGTCGGCCTTACCTACGCGGTGGCAAACGCGATGTTTGGCGGTACCGCCGAATATGTGGCGCTGTGGCTCAAGTCAGCAGGCCGCGAGTTGTGGTTTGCCTGGTATGTGGCCGGCATGGTTGCCATCGGGCTCGCTGCGTCGCTGCTGATGCCCGACACGCGCAAATACGGCTACCTTGAAGGCTCCGGACAAATAGAACGTTGAACGCAGTTGTAGGGCGGGTTGGATTAGCCGCAGGCGTAACCCACCGCTTGGAAGATGGCGGGTTCCGCTTCGCTAATCCGCCCTGCACAGCCTGGTTCGCCGGCAAGAGCCGTCTCAATTTGAAAGGAGCAAAGCAAATGCCGCGCAAGAGCCTGGCGTGAGCTTAGGAGCCAGCGCACATTCGGCGCCACCGATATGCGCTCGTTCGGCCACCGCTCGCGCGCGCTGCAAATGGGGTATGCGCGCGAGGATTTCCTCAACAAGCCGGTAGTCGCGATCATCAATACGTGGAGCGATCTCGCTCAATGCCACACCCATTTCCCGGACCGGGTCGAGGCCATCAAACGCGGCATCTGGCAGGCGGGCGGCTTCCCGGTGGAACTGCCGGCCATGTCGTTGTCGGAGCAGTTCGTCAAGCCGACCAGCATGCTTTACCGCAACTTCCTCGCGATGGAGACCGAGGAACTGCTGCGCCAGCACCCCGTCGATGGCGCTGTGCTGATGGGCGGCTGCGACAAGACCACCCCGGCAACGATCATGGGCGCCATCTCCATGAATCTGCCGGCGATCTTCATGCCGGCCGGGCCGATGATGCGCGGGCATTTCGGCGGCCGCATCCTCGGCTCCGGCTCCGACGTCTGGAAATACTGGGCCGAGAAGGAAGCCGGCAACATCAGCGAGCAGGAGTGGAACGACATGGAAGCCGGTATCGCGCGCTCCGCCGGTACCTGCATGACCATGGGCACTGCCTCGACCATGACCACCATCGCCGAGGCGCTCGGGCTGACGCTCGCGGGCGCGGCCTCGATCCCGGCAGCCGATGCCGCGCATCCGCGGATGGCCTCGGCCTGCGGCCGGCGCATCGTCGAGATGATCTGGGAGGATCTCAAGCCGCGCGACATTCTCACGCGCAAATCCGTCGAGAACGCGCTCGTGGTGCACAGCGCGCTCGCGGGCTCTACCAATGCCATGGTTCATCTCGTGGCAATCGCGCGGCGGGCCGGCGTTCCGATCAGCCTCAAGGATTTCGACGAGGTTGCGAGCCGCGTGCCGGTGATCGTCAATCTGCGTCCCTCCGGCAAATGGCTGATGGAGGAGTTCCACATTGCCGGCGGAACGCGTGCGCTCTTTTCGCGGCTCAAGCCAATGCTGCATCTCGATGCGCGTACCGTCACCGGCACAATGGGGGAGGCGATTGGCGATGCGCAGGTATTCGATGACGACGTCATTCGGCCGCTCAACGATCCCATTGCTGCCTCCGGCGGCACCGCGATCCTTTACGGCAATCTCGCTCCCGACGGATGCGTGATGAAGCCGCCGGCCGCGGAGGCGCGGTTGCTCAAGCATACGGGGCCGGCGCTTGTGTTCGACAGCTACGACGAGATGAATAAAGCGGTAAACGATCTCGGCCTCGCAGTTACCGCCGATCATGTCATGGTTCTGCGCAATGCCGGCCCGATCGGCGGTCCCGGCATGCCGGAATGGGGCATGCTGCCAATTCCAAAAAAGCTGCTGCGGCAGGGCGTGCGCGACATGTTGCGCATCTCCGACGCCCGCATGAGCGGCACGAGCTACGGTGCCTGCATCCTGCACGTGGCGCCGGAAGCGCAGGTCGGCGGCCCGCTCGCGGCGGTACGCACCGGCGATCGCATCAGCGTCGATGTAGCCAGGCGCTCGATCCACGTTGACCTCTCCGACGCGGAGATTGCCGCGCGCATCAAGGCCTATAAGCCGCCGCCGCGGAATTACCCGCGCGGCTATTACCGGCTGTTTGCCCAGCACACCCGGCAGGCGAACGAGGGTTGCGACTTCGATTTCCTCGAAGGGGCCGAGGGTATTCCCGAGCCTGAAATCCACTGACGCGAATATAATCGCGCGTTCCCTGGGCAAGAACTGTCACATGGGGCAGGCGAGGCGCGGGTTAATGTTAATGCGTTCGCGCTTGTGGAGCGATCGCCTGATCAGCCTTTGACCCGCACGTAGCTCCCCGGCGCGTCCTCGATCGGCGTGAGGTTGCCTGCGCCGATCTCGCGGGCGGGCACGCGCTCGCCGTCGAGTCCCCTCGATCCACACTTGCCAGTCGGGCCACCAGGAGCCCGGATGCTCCTGCGTCTTCTCGAGCCAGGATTCGAGACTGCCCGTGGGCGGATCCCCGGTCCAGTACTGGTAACGCATCTTGGGTCCCGGCGGGTTGATCACTCCGGCGATATGGCCGGAGCCGGCGAGGACGAAGCGCACTTTTCCTCCGAACAGGCGCGCCCCGGCGAACACGGATTTTGCCGGCGCGATATGGTCCTCGCGGGCGGCGAGCTGGTAGATCGGGATGTCGACCTTGCTCACATCAAGGCGCTCGCCCCCGATCTCCAGGCGACCCTCGGCGAGGTCGTTCTGCAGATAGCAGTGCCGCAGATAGAAGCTGTGGTTTGCCGCGGGCATGCGCGTCGAGTTCGGAATTCCAGAACAGCAGATCGAACGGCAGCGGCTCCTTGCCCTTCTGGTAGACATTGACGATGTAGGGCCAGATCAGGTCGTTCGAGCGCAGGAGATTGAATATCGTCGCCATCTTGCTGGAATCGAGATAGCCCTTTTGCATTCATCTCGCGCTCGATCGCCTCGATCTGCTCCTCGTCCGAGAACACCTTGAGATCGCCGGCGTGCTTGAAATCGACCTGGGTGGTGAAAAAGGTTGCGCTGCGAATGCGCTTGTCGCCGGAGGCGGCCATTGCGGCAAGCGCGACGGCGAGCAGCGTGCCGCCGACGCAGTAGCCGATGCGTTGATGTTCTCCTCGCCGGTCGCCTCGCACACCGCGCTGACCGCCGCAAAGATGCCCTCGCGCATGTAGTCTTCGAAAGTCTTGTCGGCGAGACGCTCGTCCGGGTTGACCCAGGAGACGACGAAGACCGTATGTCCCTGGGACACCGCCCATTTGATGAACGATTTTTCCGGATTGAGATCGAGGATATAGAACTTGTTGATCCACGGCGGCACGATCAGGAGCGGGCGCTTGAGCACCGTCTCCGTCGTAGGCGCATACTGAATGAGCTGGAGAAGTTCGTTCTGGAACACGACCTTGCCCGGCGTGATCGCGAGGTTCTTGCCCAGCTCGAATTTGCGCAAATCGGTCTGCCGGATCTGCAGGTCGCCGCCGCCGCGCCTGATATCCTCGGCGAGGAGCTGCATCCCGCGAACCAGGTTCTCGCCATCGGAGGCGAAGGTCTCGCGCAGGAGTTCGGGGTTGGTGAATACCCAGTTCGACGGGGCGAGCGCGTTTATCACCTGCTTCATGTAAAAGCCGGCCTTGTGCCGCGTGTCGGGGTCGATGTTCTCCGCCTGCTCGACCAGACGTTCGGCCCATCGCGAATTGATGAGGTAGGCCTGCTTCATGAAATCGAAATATTGGTTCTCCGACCAGGCCGGGTCCTTGAAGCGCGCGTCCTTGGGATCGGGTGCAACAACCGGCTCCGTGTCGTCCCCGCCGGACAGGGCCGCAAAGGCCGACGCCCACAGTTTCCAATAGCGCTGCCACAAGTCGGCCTGCGCCTCGATGAGCTTCTGCGGCTGCAGGAGCCAGGCCTGCTGAATCTCGCCCAACGCATTCATGATCCGGGTGAGGTCGTTCCCCGCCCACGCCTGGGCCGGGTTGCTCACGCGCGGTTCGACAAAGGCGGTCACCGCCTTTCCTGTCTCCTCGACAAGGCGGGCCATGTTCTGCGCGAACCTTTGTGGGTCGCGGATGTCGAAGCCGAATGCCCGCGCCGCCCCGGATGGTTCCTGAGCGACTTTGTCCGCCATCGCCGTCCTCCCGAGTGTCATCGAATCTTTTCGTAGTCGCCATGGCGGCCGAGCCCGTCTTTGAAGCGGCTGGCGCCTGCCACTCCGTCTTTGACCAATGCTTCGCGCCCGTTGTACCACTCCTGAATCAACGCCTCGCGCACGCTGAGCCCGTGATTCCTGATGGCGGAGCGCCGGTCTGCGCGCACGCAGATCTGCGGAAAGCGTGCGATCTGCCGTGCCAGCTCCTCGGCTTTCTCCCGTGCACCCCCCTTGGGCGTGACATACTCGCAAAGGCCGATTCGCAAGCACTCCTCCGCCGGTACTTTTCGTCCGGTGAGGATGATTTCCAGGGCCCGCCCCTGGCCGACAATTCGCGGCAGCCGCACGGTGCCTCCGTCGATCAGCGGGACTCCCCAACGCCGACAATAGACACCGAAATACGAATCCTTTGCCATCACCCGGAAGTCGCACCAAAGGCCCAGTTCCATGCCGCCGGCGACGGCAGGACCCTCGATGGCCGCGATCACCGGCTTGTCCAATTCAAGCCGGGAAGGACCGAGTGGCCCGCGTGGGATTTCGCCCCCGTTGCCGCGCGCTCGCGCGGTCGGGATATCGAGTTCGCCGAGCGGATAATCAGCATCGAGCGTACTGACGTATTTGAGGTCCCAGCCCGCGCAGAACGCGCCGCCCGCTCCGTAGAAAACCGCAACCGATGCGTCGCTATCGGCATCGAAGTCGAGAAAGGCGGCTGTGAGCGCATCCGCACTTTGCGGGTCCATGGCGTTACGGGCTTCGGGACGGTCGTGGATCACCGTCCACACCGGCCCGTCTTTTTCAATTCTGACTGTCATGGCGATTATCTCTTTCTTTTATCGAGAGTGCCTGCGCGCCCGCATCGGCAATCTTCGCATGCAGTTCCAGTAACGGCACGATGGTTTCGACGGAGCGACGCCCCAAACCGCATTCCGTGGCAATGCCAAAATCAGAGACAAAGCGAGCAGCCGATTGATTAAGCATCCACCAGTTGCAGCTTACTTCCTTGCTCCGCTTGTCTCGCTTCGCTGACCAGGTTGCGCAAGCTTGACCGTAGGACCTTATTTGCTGCATTGCGCGGCAGGCTATCCAACGTCATGTATGCGCGCGGTTTTTTGAAGCGTGCAAGCGTGCTGGAACGGCAATGAGCATCGAGGTCGCGCCAGTCCGTTCCCGTGCCACTGAGAACGACGCAAGCTACGACCATCTCGCCCCACAGAGAATCGGGAATACCCAGCACGGCGGCTTCCCGGATTGCCGGATGGCTGGCAAGCACTGCCTCCACTTCCTCCGGATAGACGCTCTCGCCGCCGGTTCGGATGACATCGTCGATGCGCCCGATCAGATCGACATCCCCATCCTCGCGCAACAAGCAGACGTCACCGGTGAAGTACCAGCCATTGCGCAGTTTCTCGGCATTTGCGTCCGGCCGATTGAGGTAGCCTGAGAAAAAGGTATCCGCCGAGGCGTCAACGATCAGTTCACCGGTGTCGCCTGGTTTCACCAGATCGTTCTCGTTGCCGCCGGGGTGCACAATGCGGACGCGGGAATAGTAGCCGGGACGCAGTCTTACCGGGTCCCCTATCGGATCGGGATTGTAGAGCGCGCACATGATTTCGGTCGTGCCGTAGATATGGCGGACGGTGGCGGGCCATTCACGGTCGATGCGATCAAGCAATTGAGGCGAGATCGGAGCGCCGCCGTAAAGCACGAGTTCCAGTGACGCCATTCGTTCAGGCTTGTAGTTGGGCGCGGACGCAATGGCCTGAAAGAGTGTCGGAACCGAGAATAGGTAATTGATCTTATGGCGCTCGATCAGATCGTTCGCCGCCGCTGGATTGAAGGCGGACATGGTGTAGAACGTGCCGTTGTACGCGAGCGTAACCAGGAACGTCCCGTAAAAGCCAATCGCATGGCTGATCGGCACCATTCCCAGGGTCCGTGTGTGCGTCCCGTGGCGCAATCCGGCCTGCGTCGACAACCAGACCAGACGATGTTCCGTGGTCCTATGCGCGATCAGCGCGCCTTTCGGCAGACCGGTCGTGCCGGACGTGTAAAAGATGAAGGCCATATCCTCCGGCTCGGGCTGGCGATAGGCCGCCAGATCCATGGCGTCTCCGCGGCAGCTGGCAAGGTCTTCCGCGCGACCGATCGCGCCATCTACGCTCAGCAGCAGCCCGTCGGATGGCAGCACGACCGCCAGGGCATCCGCCAAAGCGGGGTCCTTGCGTATGACAGCTCCGCGCACTTCGCTCTGTGCCGCGAGCTTGCCAAGCTCGCCGACCGACAAGCGGGCATTCATCAGGGCGGGCACCGCTCCCAGGCGTTGCAGCGCCAGAAGGACAATGCAGTGCTCGAACAGGTTGGGAAGAATAGTTGCAATTCGGCTCCCCGCTCGAACGCCGCGCGCAGCCAATCCGGCGGCCACGACGTCGACCTCCGCCAGCAGCTCTTTGTACGAAAGCCTGCGGTCGGTACGGTCGTCAACAAGCGCGAGATGATGCGGCGTACGTTCGCCGGCGATCCATACAAGCTCAAATCCCGTCTTCATTTTCTTCGAGATCGCTTATGGACTAATTCGGCAGGCTCACCTGGAGTTTGTTGCTCTTTTGCTCGCCGGACAGGAACTTCATCAGCATTTTGCGGAAATGGGGATGCCGCACAGTTTTCATGACATTTTGAATCTCGAATTCGGTTGCCTCTTCTATGGATTGCCGCCACCCCATATGAAAGCCGACTTTTGCGATGCCCTGGAGATGGGTCGGCGCGTCCGCAAGTTCTCGCGCGATAATCCCGACATTCCTCTCAAAACCAGCTTCGTCATAAACCCGGTTCACGACGTTCCACTCGAGCGCCTCCTGCGCATAGACCGTGCGATTAGTCAGCATCCATTCCATCGCGCGCCTGAAGCCGACGATCTTCGCGAGCGAGTAGCTCGTGGTAGCGTCATTTGCGATTCCGATCGTATGCCAGGCCGGAAAGAAACTTGCGGTGTTCTTGCATACCGCCATATCGGAGCAGAGCGTCATCCCCAGACCCGAACCGGCAGCTACGCCATTTACCGCCGCCAGAATGGGCTTCGGCATTCGAGTCAGAAGATGCAGGATCTGGTGCCACCACATCGCCAGCACACGAAAATGACCGGCAATTATCTCGACATCGAAGTCCTTCGCGGGGATTTCCTTCAGATTGAAACCTGAACAAAATGCCTTGCCGCGGCCCGTCAAAACAACGGCGCCGACATCCTCGCATGCTTCCGACCGATACAGCGCGTCGAGAAACTCTTGTAGTCCTTTCAGCCCAAGAGCGTTGCCGAATTGTGGGGCGTTGAAGGTGATCCGCGCGACGCCATCTGCCACCTTATAGTCGATCCATTCGTAGTTCGGGTCCGCCATCGTCAACTCCATCTTGACCGAGCGAAGATTCCAATGCTGCTCTGATCCTGCTTAGAGGTTCGAAAATAATCCTGCTGCGGTGCAGTCCCCCGAGCAATTGCAGTCAAGTACTATCCCGAAAAGCCCCGCTGCATCAAACGTGCACGTCGCCGATGGCAAGCTTTCCGGCACCTGGGAAGCGGCGAAGTGCTGCATAGAGAATCCAGCAGTAGAACGCGGCGATGACCGCAACGATCATCCAGCCGGGCAGCGGACCGATCGCGGCGCCGCTGCTCCACTCGGGAAGCGATTGGGTGAAATGGCCGGGTGTGCCATCCGGCATGAGCTTGGGCGTGCTGATCTTTGGTGACGCGCAATGCCGCGGATTTCGAGCCGACAGGCGTTCCCGTCCTTGATCCATTCAAGCCACGACGACGCCGCAAGCCGAGCGGGGCTGCACCGTCCTGAGTTCCTGCATCCTCACGATGCGAATCGGCACCTCCCCTCGATGCCGTGTCACGCGTTACGCGGCTGCTTTCAGCAGCTCCTGTACCTTCGGCCACGGATGAGGCGCGAGATTCTTGAATGGGGCCCAGTCCTTCTCTTCCATGCGGTCGAAGATCGTGGCTTTGACCGAGGGCCGCGCGCGCATCCGTGCCCACCAGTCGGCGATGATCGGGAACTGCGCCCACATGCCGTCGAGCTTCAGCAGCTCGAGCCGCAGGATGTAGGGAATCACTGCACAATCTGCATTGGAGAAGCTGTCGCCGGCCAAGTATGCACTGCCTTTCAATGCGTCCGCCATCCACGACAGCAGCTTCCGGTGCTGGGCCAGAGCGTCAACCACGAATTCGGAGTCCAGCCCGTGCTCGATCACGCTGCGCTTGTATTCGGCGCGACGCTTGAGCGGCGCCTTGTTGACCGAACAGGCGCCGGCCATGCCTTGTCAATTAAAGGGTTGCGCCTTCTTCGTAAAACTCGATCATGTTGCCGTCCGGATCTGCGATGTAGATGGTCAGTCCGTAGATGCCATCGTGCAGATCGCGAAAAAACTTCACGTTCGCTTTCTTGAGTCGTTTCGCAATGGCGCGAACGTTTTCTGCCTTAAAGGCGATGTGGTCGATCTGCTGCGGTTCCTGCGGGCCGCCATTGGTAAGGGCAAGCCCCTGCTTGAACGGGACGAACGGCCGTCCGTCGGGTAGCGGGCTTGCTTTGCGCAGCTCAAAGCCCAGAAGGTCAATGTAGAAGCGTTCCGAGCGCTTGATATCTGCAACCTTCAACAGCATGTGCGCGAATTCTTTGGGGCGCGCTGCGGTCGCAACCGACATGACGATGCATCCTCCTGCAAACGAGATGGATTAGATCGATGTTCAACTAATTTAGTGCCTCACGGCACTGAAATTCAGTCTATTTTGCTGCGCCAGAGGTGCCGATCCGATCCACGATCTCGTTCGTGAAATAAAGATTTTCATCCTTGACGGTTTCCATCTGTCCAGCGGCTTTGAGTTCCCGCAGGCCCTCCCTGACCACATCGGGACTGATATAGCCGATCGGCTTGCCTGGATGCTGGACGGCAGCGCCGGTGAGGCCCTTGATCTGTTCGGCGACGATTTCGGGCGTAAGCGATGCAGGCCATTGCTTCAGCATGAGCTTCGCCGCTTCAAGCGGATCCTTCTGGCAGAATTCAAACCCGCGACCGGCGGCACGAACGAACTTCACCAGATTGTCTGAATGCTGCGCGATATAATCGTTGGTCGCGACCAGCGAGCTGCCTGGGGCTACAAGCCCCCATTTTGTTTCATCGAACTCGACAAATACGTCGCCGTACTTGCTTTTTATGATCGGCAGATCGTTCGAGCGGTAGACCGGAATCGCATCCACCTGTTTTGCAATGAAAGCAGACACCGTCGCCCCTGATGCCATCTTGATGAACTGGATTTTGCTGCAGTCGATCTGGTTTTTTTCGCAAAGAATAGGCATGAACACCGCGCCGGTTTCGCCGGCCGACATGCCGATTTTCTTCCCCATCAGATCGGCCGGCGTGCGAATGGGTTTTTCCGGCCAGGAGACGATAACAAGAGGCGCAGAGTCATTATAAAGAGCAATGATCTTCAAGGGCATGCCCTGGGATGTCGCCTGCATGCCGTAGATTGCCGGCATCCAGGAGATCTGATCGGCGCCCTTTATCAGGGAGGCAAATGCCGCACTCGGCCCGGCGCCTTCGTTGAGACTGACGTTAAGCCCCTCCTCGGCGAAGTAGCCCTTTTCCTTCGCCACGAACAGCGGCGCATATTCGCCCTTGAGCTTCCAGCTGAAGCGAAGGCTGACTTCCGGATCTGCCTTGGCGGCAACCGAGAGCAGCACCAGCGCTGCAAACACTGCGGCGGCGGAGTGCAGCATCCATCGTGGGTGTATTCTCATGGGGACGTCTCTGGTGAAGCTCGATAAGTCAAGAAGCGATCGCTGGGTCGCTAAAACGCCTTGCCCTTGAGATCTTCCCGATCGGTGCCGAGTACGCCGGAGCGGGCCCAGTTTTCCTTGCTGTACTCCTGAATCGCCACGTGCAGCGCATCCGGCTTCGCCCCGGCATGTTCGATCATGGCGTCGGTGATGGCGCGCACCAGCTTGCGTTTCTGCTCGACCGTGCGACCCTCGAACATCTGGACCACGACAACCGGCATGCACATCCTCCCTGCTGTGAACGTGACCAGCGTAGCATCGTTGCACCGCGCCCACAACTCGATCAGTTGTTATCAACCGCATCGACACAACGCCGCGTTGCGTCGTCTGATCCTTGTCCAGCCCGTCCTGACTGACGGGGCCTCTCAGTCGCAGGCTGACCACGACATGCCCATGACAATGTGATTTCCGTCATTTATCATTGAGTATCCCTGCCTTGCTCGGTGCGTTCGGCCGGATTTGCGTTCAATGAAGACCCTCATCGAACATTTGGCATTCGCCATAACGTGCGACATCTCGGACCGGGTGATTGATGACGCCTCGCTGGTCGTCGAAGACGACCGGATTGCCGCGATCGGTTCAACTGAGGAGATCGAACGCCGGCATGCCCGCGCAAGCTTCGACTGCATCCGCGATGGCCGGCGTTATGGCGTCACGCCCGGGTTCATCGACGCCCACGTGCATCTTTCGGAAATGTTGTCGCGCGGGATTTATCCCGACGACGTCAACACCCGCGAATGGGTTTTCAATTGGGCGATGCCGTTCTATGCCCATCTCGACCCCCTGGATGAATCCGTCGGCGCGCTGCTGACCGTTGCGGAGATGCTGCGCAGCGGCACCACTTGCTTCCTGGACATGGGGGCGCAGAGCGATGTCTCCGTTACCGCCCGCGCGATCGAAACGAGCGGCATCCGCGGAATAACCGGACGTCACGCCGCCGATCAGCTTCCCAAGTCCATTCCGCCGGGATGGCCGCCGGGCATCGAACGGCGACATTTTTTCCCAAGCGCCGATGCTGCGTTGGAAGTGCTCGCCGCGGCGGTGAAACAATGGGACCGCAAGGCCGAAGAAAGGATCCGCTGCTGGGTCAACATCCAAGGCAAGGAGCCTTGCAGCCTTGCGCTCCATGTTGGCGCCCGTCGCGTTGCAGAGCAACTGGGGGTCGGATCCACCTATCATCTCGCCAGCAGCCAGGAGGAAACCAGCGGCTCAATCAGGAATTTCGGCGTCGGGCCGGTGACGCGCATTGCTGCGCATGGCGGCCTTGGCAGCAACCTGGTGCTCGCCCATGCCTCTGCAGTGAGCGAGCAGGAAATTGAACTCCTCGCCGAGGCCGGTACCAAGGTCGCTTTCTGCCCCGGGACTTCGCTCAAGCTCGCCAAAGGCGCAACTGCAATCGGCAAATATCCCGAGATGATGGCGCAAGGCGTTACCGTTGCATTAGGGACGGACGGTCCTTCCGCTTCCGGCAATCTGAGCTTGATGCGCCAAATGTATCTGGTCGCCGGCTTGTTCAAGGATGCCCGGCTCGACGCAACCAAGATCGGCGCGCGGCAAGCGCTGCGAATGGCGACTATCGAGGGAGCGCGCGCCCTGCTGCTCGAGGAGGCGATCGGCTCGCTTGCCGCAGGCAAGAAGGCTGATTTCGTCCTGTTCGACCTCGACCATATGGAATGGACGCCCTACGTCGATCCTGTGCAATCCCTGGTATGGTCGGCTTCTCCTGCCAGCATTGCCGAAACCTGGGTCAATGGACGACGCGTGTTCTTCGAAGGCCGCGTGGCGACGCTGGACGAGCGTGCCATCCGGCAGGAAGCGCGGCAACGGGCGCTGGCGCTCCGGCAGAGAGCGGGACTTCGCCCGCAAACAGGCAAAGTGACTGCCGAGGCTTATGCCTGACGCCGACAAAACAAGCAGATCCTGTGCGCCACATCCAGGCGGCGCCGGCGCGCAAGCGCAGGCCGTTCCCGCGCAGACTGCGCCGCCGGCCGGTTTGAGCGAGGACCGCAAGCGCCGGCGCAGGCAGAACCGCAAGTGGATCGTCCTTGAGAACGCAAGCCCATTCCTGATTTCAGCGCTGCTGCTGGTCTTGTGGCAGGTGATCGTTCCCTTGGCGCAAGTGCCGCAACTAATCCTGCCGACGCCTCTTGAGATCATCGCCAAGATCGGCAAGAGCTACCCGCTTCTGCTCGCGGATACCAAGGTCACGCTGCTCGAAGTGCTTTACGGCTTCGTGGCGGCGGTTGCGGCCGGCATTCCCATCGCGCTTTGCATTTTTTATTCCCGCATTTTTGCCAAATCGCTCTATCCAATCCTGGTCGGCTTGCAGACAATTCCCAAAGTCGCGTTGGCTCCGTTGTTGGTGATGTGGTTTGGCTTCGGACTACTGCCGAAAGTGGTAATCAGCTTTCTGATTGCCTTCTTCCCAATTGTCATCACCACCGTGGTTGGGCTGTCGGGGCTTGATCGCGAAATGGTGTATCTGGTGCGGTCGATGGGTGCCAACGAGTTCCAGACCTTCATCAAGATACGACTGCCGTCCGCGTTGCCCAGCATCTTCGGCGGCTTCAAGGTTGCCATTGCGCTCTCCGTGGTTGGTGCGGTGATAGGCGAATATATCGCAGCGGAAAGTGGGCTGGGGTATCGGCAGCTGACCGCGAATATTCAGTTCGATTCCGCGCTGAATTTCGCCGCTCTTATCTTCATTGCCCTGTGCGGCGTAGTCACCTTCGCGGCGATTTCGGGTCTTGAACGCGTGTTCGTGCGTCAGCGATGAGGTCAACAGCGGAATTGGTGCTGCGCCCGCACAACCCGGCAAATAGCACAAATCAGGCGGGCGCCCCGGCGCGCGCTGTTTCGATCGCGCTCGACAATGTCACCAAGGTCTATGAGTCGCAATCCGGCGATGACATTTGGGCGCTTGACCGGCTCGATCTCGCGATCGATTCCGGTCAGTTCGTCTCCATTGTCGGGCCGAGCGGTTGCGGTAAGAGTACGCTGCTTCTGATGCTGGCCGGCCTCATTCCGGTCACCAGCGGGACGATACGCCTCAACGGCGAAGCGGTTACGCGCCCGCATCCGCAAATCGCGGTCGTGTTTCAGCGGGATTTGCTGCTCTATTGGCGCCGGGTTCTTGACAATGTATTGCTGCCGGTCGAAATCCGGCACTGGGGACGCTCCAAATTCATCAAGCAGGCGCAACAGCTGCTTGACCAGGTCGGGCTTGCGGAATTTTCCAACAAATTCGTCGACGAGCTTTCCGGCGGGATGCGTCAGCGCGTCGCAATTTGTCGGGCTCTGGTCCAGAATCCCGGGCTCCTTATCATGGATGAGCCGTTCGGCGCGCTCGACGCTCTCACCAGAGAGCAGATGAATGTTGATCTGCAAAGACTATGGTTGACGGTGGCGAATACGGTCGTTTTCATTACCCACAGCATCGACGAGGCGGTGTTTCTGTCCGACCGTGTGCTGGTGATGTCGCCGCGGCCCGGGCGGGTATTGCTCGATCTCCCGATCGACCTGCCGCGGCCGCGCAAATTGCGCGTCAAATCCGACATGCGGTTCGTCGGTTTTGTCGATCAAATCCGTCGCGTGTTCGAAGCAAGTGGCATCCTGCGAGGCGAATAAAATAGGAATGACTGGTTCAGACGAGGGCGCAATCGATCTCAGCGGATATGTGATCGCAATTGTCGGAGGCGACAGGCGCGAACAGGAGATCGCGCGGTGTGCGGCTCGCAGCAACGCAAAGGTGAAAGCCTATGGCTTTCCTTGGCCCGGGGCCGGAATTGCCGGAGTCGAGTACACCGAGAATGCCGCACGCGCCATCGAGGGTGCGCATTTCGGACTGTTCCCGATTCCCGCAAGCGCAAGTGACGGTTCGCTGTTTGCGCCTGCGGTGCCCGAGAAGATCGTGCCCGACGCGGCTTTTTTGCGCCCAATTGCCAAGGGGGCGCATATCTTTCTTGGCGTCGCCCGGCCCGAGCTCAAGGCTGCGGCGCAGGTACTGGGTATCACGCTCCACGAATACGAGTACGACGTCGCCTTGATGTATCTGCGCGGGCCGGCGATCGTTGAAGGCGCACTCAAGGCGATTATCGAGAACACCGAAATCACCATTCATCGCAGCCATATCGGCATTGTCGGCCAGGGGACCATCGGTTCGCTGCTGGCGCGGACGCTCGTTCTCCTTGGCGCCCATGTGCATGTCGCCGCGCGCAACCCGGTGCAGCGCGCGGCGGCTCAGGCCTTCGGTGCTTCGTCGCTGAATCTCGATCAGTTGCCGAAACTGATGCCCCAGCTTGATATTCTGATTTCGAGCGTTCCGGTGCAGATTGTCGATGCCGGCTTGCTGGCGCTGCTGCCCTCGCACGCTCTCGTGGTGGATGTGGCGGCACCGCCCGGGGGCATCGACCTTGCCGCTGCAAAAGTCCGCGGTCTTCGCCAGGTCTGGGCGCGGGGACTGGGCAGTCGTGCGCCCGTCACCGTGGGAGCAAGTCAATGGAGCGGCATACGCGATCGCATCGTCTCCTTGCTTGCCGCAGGCAAAGCACCGAAGCGCTGAGCCTTAAAGCCAATGATCCGCAGCATCGCCATTCTTGGAGCAGGCCACGGCGGCTACGCAGCCGCGGCCGATCTCACTCGGCTGGGTTTCGACGTGGTGCTGCAGTCGCGCACTCCCGCAAGACTTGATCCGATCCGAGAGCGCGGCGGCATCGAGATGCACGGTGTCCATGAGGCCTTCGTACCTGTGCGACGGCTCACTCTGAGCGTGGCCGAAGCAGTGGACGGGTGCGATCTGATCATGCTCGTCGTGCCCTCGCCGGCCGTCGGCGACTACGCGCGCGAACTGGCGCCGCTGATGACGCCGCAGCGCACGGTGTTGATAAATCCGGGGCATACCGGAGGCGGGCTGCATTTTGTGAAGGCGCTGCGCGATGCCGGTTATCACGGCGAGGTGCGGACCGCGGAAACGGTGACGCTGACCTACATCTGCCGCAGCACGGCGCCTGCGACCATATCGCTCTACAGCTACACCAGGAATTTGGCGTTTGCCGGTTTTCCCGGCCGGCACGCGCCAGCGCTGTTCGAGTCGATGCGACACATCTATCCGCAGCTCGAACTTGCGACGAGTGTGCTTGAAACGGCGCTCACCAATATCAACGCTACCTTTCACCCTCCCGGCATGCTGATGAATGCCGGCTGGATCGAACATAGCCGCGGCGAATTTCTCTTCTATCATGAAGGAATAACCGAAAGCGTCGGCCGCGTGATCTCGGCAATCGACGGCGAACGCATGGCGGTTGCAGAAGCTCTCGACGTTCCCAGACGAAGTTTCGTCGAGGCATTCTATCGTGCCGGACTTACTACGCGTGAAGCGATGGAGAGCGGGGACATCGTCCGGGCCTGTCGGGAAAGCGCGCCCAACCGCGCGGTGAAGAGCCCGCCAGGTCTCCGGCACCGCTACATCTATGAGGACGTTGGTTATGGTCTCGTCCCCATGGCGGCGCTGGGCCGACTCGCGGGGGTGGCGACACCGGCCATGGACCTCATGATCGATCTCGCCAATCTTGCAATCGGTGCCGATCTGCGCCGCGATGGCCTCACGCTTGCGAAGATGGGCCTGCAAGGCAAAGCGCCGCGCGAGCTGCCGCGGTTTCTGGCTGAGGGCAAATAGCGTGGAGCGCCTGCAGCGGCTGCCCACAATGAGGAGGCAATGGCACTCAATCCGATCGAAAAGATAGAGCTTATCCATGTGGCGCTGCCCCCGCGGCGCGAGCACAAATGGACCGGCCAGACCGAGCCGATCGGCGGCTACATGCTGGTCAAGCTCACCGACGCGGCGGGGCTCAGCGGGTGGGGCGAATCGACTGCGCTCAAGGACTGGGCTGGCGAGTTCGGCCGCTATTTCGGCGAGAGCGCCGGCACCACACGCCTGATCGTCGAGCGTTATCTCGCGCCGGCGGTTCGCGCCGTACTGCCGAGCAATGTCGTCGAACTGCACGCCCGCATGGACCGTGCCATCAAGGGGTATCCCTACGCGAAGGCGGCGGTGGAGATCGCCGCCTACGATCTCGCGGGACATCAGCTCGGGCTGTCGTCGCACATGCTTTTGGGCGGCGCGTTGCGCTCGCGCATTCCCATCAGCCATTCGTTGGGGTTTATGGATTTCGCCGAGGGCGAGCGGGAAGCGGCCAAGGCGGTCAAGGAGGGCATCCGCACCATCAAGATCAAGGTCGGCATCGATGCCGATCGCGACGTAGAGATGGTGCGGCGCATCCGCGATACCTGCGGTCCCGCTATCGACATCTGCATCGATGCAAACCAGGGCTACGCGACGCCTGGGGCCGCCATCCAGATGTTTCGCCGGATCGAAGGCTGCCGGATCAAATATTTCGAGCAGCCGGTCGAGGGCATCGAACAGATGGCGCAAGTCGCCCGCGCCATCGATGCGCCGGTGATGGCTGACGAAAGCGCCTGGAATGCGCACGACGTGCTCGAAATCGTCGAGCGCCGCGCCGCGCAGATGGTGTCCATCTACACCACCAAGCCCGGCGGGCTTTATCGTGCCATGCAGGTGGCAGCAGTGTGCAGGGCGAGCGGCATTGTCTGCAACGTCAACGGCTCGATCGAAACCGGGATTGGCAACCTCGCCAATGTGCATCTCGCCGCGGCAGCGGAGCCGGTCACCGTGTCGTGCGTGTTTCCGGTGTCGACCCCCGCCGAGGCGCAGAACGGCAGGCTCGCCGGGATCTATTACAAGGACGATCTCCTCGTCGAGCCGATGAAATTTGCCGACGGCTGCATCGAAGTGCCGACGTCTCCGGGCATGGGCATCGCCCCTGACCCGGAAAAGATCCGCCGCTACACGGTTGCCAGCTGAGCTGTTGCCGGAATCCTCATCCGTCATGCCCGCGCCTGTGGCTTTCCGAATACGGCGTGCAGGGAGAAAAATCATGCGGCAGGACATAGTCGAGCGGCAGGCGCGCGCCATTCGCGAGGTGGGACTGGAAGCAATCGTTGCAAGCTCGCCGGAAAATTTCGCTTATGTCACCGGCTACCCTTCTCCGACGCATTCATTGATGCGTTGGCGCCATGCCATGGCACTGGTGACGGCCGATGCGAAAGTATCGCTTCTCGTCGTCGATATGGAAGCAACCACCATCCGCAGCAAACAGCCCGGCGTCGACATCGCCGTGTGGCGCGAGTTCTCCTTCGACTGCATGCAGGTGCTCGCCGATTTGCTCCAGCGACATGGTCTTGCCGCCGGCCGCATCGGTATCGAATTCGATCACTTGCCCGCCGCCGATTTTGCCCAACTGAAAAAACTGCTGCCGTCGGCTCGCCTTGAACCGGCGCAAGCGCTGCTCGCGCGGCTGCGCCAGATCAAAACCAGGGAGGAGATGGAGATCCTGCGCAAGCTTTCCCGTATTGCGGATCGTGCCATCAACGAAGCCTATGCCGCGGTCGCCGCCGGCGCTTCGGAAATGGATTTGGCGGGGGCGCTCACCCGCGGGGTCTACGAATACGGTGCCGAATATTTCAAGCTGATGATCATCGCAACCGGCGAGCGCAGCGTCTTTCCCAATGTCGGCCCCACCATGCGCAAGCTCCAGCGCGGCGACGTGTGCCGGGTCGAGATTTTCCCGATGATCGACGGCTACCACGCCGGCGTGTGCCGCACGGCCGCAGTCGGCGCGCCGCCGCCGCATGCCGAGCGCATCTGGGCAAAGCTCACGGATTGCAAGCACATGCTGCTTTCGACGCTCAAGCCGGGGATCGGCAGCCGCAAGATCTATGAGCTTTATCTCGATAAGCTCCGCGCGCTGGAGATGGAGCCTATTTCCTTCATCGGGCACGGCATCGGGCTCCATCTGCATGAAGACCCCTATCTCGGGCCGACGCCGGACCAGCCGCTGGAGAGCGGCATGGTGCTCGGCATCGAGCCGCTGGTCATGGACACCGGCTATGGCTTCGGCATGCAGAACAAGGACATGGTGCGCATCACCGACACCGGCTGCGAGCTCTTGTCCGATTTCACCGACACCGACCGCCTGATCATGGTGAAGGGATAGAAGCGGCGGATGGAACTTTTTAGTTTGTTTAAAAGTCAAAGATGACGCCATACCAAACCGGCGGGAGAGCAAAAGTGCCCTGGAAGGAGTGTAACCTTGAACGGCTCAAGTTCGTCGCTCGACACTGGATGGAGAGAGCCTCAAGGTGAGGCCGGAGTCGATCTTTCAAGAGCGTCAAGCAGGTGGTACTTTCTACAATGCCCCGGCAGGCGCCAGATGCGAACTGGGACCGTCAGGACAAAAAGTGTCCTGCTGGCCTCTTTCAGAGAACGGACAACATCAACATCAATTGCTGTGATCTCGTCTTAATGATCAAGAGCTCCTTCGCCGCCGGCCGCGGCGGCAAGTAGCCTCATCCTGACCGTTTGCCGATGGAATCCGATCGATTGACCACGCCGGACCAAAAGAGGGGCCTCCCTCCCGTCCCCCAGGCGGTTCTTCAATCTTTGACACGCGCTGCGATCTTTCTGGTCGTGACACTGAACCCTGGTGCCACCAGTCGTTCGGTTGTCCGATCATTCTGCGGCGATCTTCCAGCGCTGCTGCGCGCCGTAGGTTTTCGCGACATCGAGGGAAACCTTTCCTGTGTGGTCGGTTTTGGATCGGACGCGTGGGACAAGCTGTTTGGGGCGCCGCGGCCGTTGGAACTGCATCCGTTCGAAGAAATCCGAGCCGGATCTCGCCACGCAGTTTCCACGCCGGGCGATCTGCTCTTCCACGTCCGCGCCAAACGCATGGATCTGTGCTTCGAGCTGGCGACGCAGATCATGGTGCGTCTGCGGGACGCGGTCTCGCCCGCCGACGAGGTGCATGGCTTTAGATATTTCGACGACCGCGATCTCATCGGCTTTGTCGACGGAACGGAGAACCCGACAGGGCAACCGGCGATCGACGCTGCACTCGTGGCCGTGGAGGACCCCGCATTCGCCGGCGGCAGTTATGTGATAGTGCAAAAGTACCTGCACGATCTGGCCGGCTGGAACGCGCTGTCCACCGAAGCGCAGGAGCGCATCATCGGCCGCACCAAGCTTTCGGACATCGAGCTCGACGACGCCGTCAAGCCGAGTTCCGCGCACAATGCGCTGACCACGATCGTGGAGAACGGGAAAGAGATGAAAATTCTTCGCGACAACATGCCTTTCGGCAGCGCCGCGCAGGGCGAGTTCGGCACTTATTTCATCGGCTACGCGCGTTCGCCGCGAACAATCGAGCAAATGCTGGTGAACATGTTTGTCGGTCGGCCCGCCGGAAATTACGATCGCTTGCTGGACTTCAGCCGCGCTGTCACGGGCAACCTGTTCTTCGCCCCATCCGCGACGTTCTTGGAGAACGTGGGGGACGAAGAACCCGCGACAGCTGTGGCGCTTCCCGACACACGCACTGCTGCGCCCTCGGCGCCCGCTGCCTTAATGCGCGATGGTTCGCTCGGCATCGGTTCACTCAAAGGAGATCCGTCTCATGAATAACCTTCATCGCGAGCTCGCCCCGATCTCTGATGCGGCGTGGTCGCAGATCGAGGAGGAGACGTCGCGCACTCTTAAGCGCTACCTCGCCGGTCGACGCGTCGTGGACGTGCAGGGACCAGGCGGCGTTGCGCTCTCTGCCGTCGGCACCGGCCACCTGCGTAACGTCGAAGCACCAGGAGAAGGTATCCTTGCGCGACAGCGTGAGGTTAAGGCACTTGTCGAGCTGCGCGCACCGTTTGATCTTGATCGCCAGCAGATCGACGACGTGGAGCGCGGCGCGGACGACTCGGACTGGCAGCCCGCAAAGGATGCTGCGCGACGGCTCGCCTTTGCAGAAGATCAGGCCATTTTCGAGGGCTACGCCGGCGTCGGCATCGAAGGGATTCGTCAAGGCACGAGCAATCCGATGACAACCCTACCGGCGGACGTGCGTGATTACCCTGATGCCATTGCCCAAGCACTGAGCCAGTTGCGTCTCGTCGGCGTTAATGGTCCTTACTCCGTGCTGCTGAGCGCCGACGCCTATACCGGACTCAGCGAGACGAGGGACCATGGATATCCGGTGCTGGAACACATCAAGCGGCTGGTGGACGGCGAGATCATCTGGGCCCCGGCGATCTCCGGCGCCTTCGTGCTGACCACCCGCGGCGGTGACTTCGGGTTTTACATCGGCCAGGACATATCCATCGGTTATTTGAGCCATACCGATGCGGTTGTGCGCCTGTACCTTCAGGAAACCTTCACCTTCCTCCTGCTTACGACAGAGGCTGCCGTTGCGTTAGCTCCTGCTGGCAAGTGAGCGGTTCTTGATGACCAAGCGCAAGCCGGCGAGCATTGGCGAAATCCTGGTTGAGGAATTCATGGCGCCACCAAGATTCAACGACGCAAACCGGCGACCCCGAGTTCTTCCCACATCCAGGTGAGATCGCAGTCGACCAGAGGTAAGTCGCTGCCGTGTCTCGCCGCGCCATTCTCCAGCAATTTGAGCCATGTGACGAGCTTTTCGCGGCCCAGTTCCTCTCGCCAGGGGGGAGCGGAGGGAGAAGAACTGAAAACTAACGTTCTCCGGGTAGTTCTGCGCAAATAAGCGAATTGCTGCGAAGATAACTGGCGGCAGAAATGCGGCAGTTGGCAGCGGGGTTGATTTCAAGAATGCAATTGCGTCGCATTGCTCGGCGGCCGAGCAAATCCCTTCATGGCGTGAGCGCATCCGCGACCGCCTTTGGGTTGCGGGCGATGACGGTGAGATAGGCGCGTGCGGCTTGGTCTGGCTCGGCCGCCCCCTGCTCCCAATCGCGCAGCGTGCCGAGCGGAATCCGAAACCGGGCGGAAAACTCCTCCTGTGTCAGGCCGAGCGCGCGGCGTATGATCTTCGCGCGCGGAATGCGCTTCATGCGTTTCAAGTCATGCGGCGTCAGCGGCTTGGCGTCAGGATCGGCAAGCGCTGCGGCCATTACCTCGGCCTCGGTCATCGGCCGCAGCGGCTCAAGGCGTTTGCCCGTTCTGTTGGAAGTAGTCGTCTTGCTCATGCCTGGCTATCGCTGTAAAGCGCGCGTCACCGCGTCCGGCTCTGAGGCGATCACCTTGAGAAGGACGCGCGCCGGCCCCGCGGGTCGGCGATGGCCTTGCTCGTAATTGCGAATTGTCTCCAACGAGAATCCGTACCGAGCTGCAAACTCTGCCTGAAGTCAATCCCAGCCGGCGACAAATCGCGCGCACATCCTCAGCCGTAGGCGTCGGAACAACTCGCTTTGCCCGATTCAACTCGCGGGCGGAAAAAATGGGCGCCGTATCCGGATCGGCTGCAATCTGCTTCGCAATTTCACGATCCGTGGTCGCTGCCAGACGGTGCCAGTCGACCTTTGAAAGGTCGAGATCAGCCCTGGTACGCCGCACGATAGGCATGACGCTCCCTCCTGTTAGCTACGCGCAAACTGATGATCCTTCGGGCGGCAGCGCGCTCCGTGTACACGCAAACCAGAACCTGCCCTGCCGCGCGACCGATTGCGTTTACCCGCCGTTCGCCATAGTCCCGCCTTCGGTCCGGGCTCTCCAATGTCGGTCCATCAAACAAAGCCATTGCGATGTCGAACGGTAGCCCTCGGGTCTTGGCGTTAGCAAGGCTCTTCGTCTCATCCCATTCAAAGACCATCGCTTAATATAGTACAATGACGTACCCCGTCAATGACGGACCAAGAGCATGATAACCCGAAACGCTGGCAAAATGGGTGTGCCGGCCGCAAGCGCACCGAAGTTGCGGAGGAACGAGCGCGAATTCTGGCGCGTCAGAGCGAAAATCCGCGCAGCGAGTTTCTGCGCAGGAGCGGAGGATGTTTTCAAGCATCTTGGCTCGCTCAAGCAACGTCTCCGGCAGGTCACTCATGGTCTACATGTAGTTTTCCATTTCGCCGAGCTGCTTACAGATGCGCTTGAACCAGCCCATTTGACCGCCAGTCACATAGCCACGCCGAGATTCTACTAATTTCTGGATCCGCATGCGGTCGCTTTCATCTAGATCGAAACGGTTATCGAAACACTTCCAGAATCAAGATCGGAATACTCAGCCCCTTGTAAGCGACATAAATCTCAGCTTCGTCCCGCAACTCTAACAATATCTCGCCCTGGCGCGTGGTCAGCTCGTCGCGCTTCCAGTTCATGATGTTTTCAAGGAATCCATCGGCAAACTCTGACCGCTCAAACATCGCGTCGTTCAGCAAGCGCTTCGCAAGCGGCCTAAAAGCCTGGGAATCTTTGCGGACCCGATCGATTTCAATCCAAGATGCCATTGTCGCGGCTCCCTTAAATGCCAACCCGACACAACGAACTAGATGTGAATAACCTGTGTAAGGAGGTGGGGAAAGTAATTGATTCGCCGTCGGCGGCAAAGCGGGGGGAAGGAGCGGGCGCGCGGGGCGCGATCAATCCGGTCAATCTATACTTCGGGTTTTTACAAGTAACTTTTCCACAGGCTGGCCATGCGGAAATTCGTCGAGCGGGTCGACGTCAGTAACGACGCCGCCGATATCCGCGGAATGCCGAACAAAGTACGAGCAGCGAGCGATCCGGCCCGACTTCCTCGCTCAAATGCGCGAGCTGTTTTTGGGAGAGGGTCTGTGTCGTCACGTAGATGAAGTCGCGTTCCGTCGAGTAGCCCTGCTGCCAATAAACCGTTTCGCTTGGAGCGTAGGTAAACCCTTCGAGCTTGCATAACGCTTCTGCGAGCATCGCTGCGTTGTAGGCTTTGCGATCCAGGTGACGCCGTCCGAGCGGACCTTCTCTCTCCTGAACATCATCAATGCTCCACTAGGTCACGCGGAACTCCATCCACCGCCGCTCGGCTGTTCGTACTCAGCAAGACGAGATGCAAAGCATATTCAAACGGTTCATTCGCGCTTAGGTCCTCTCCCTAGCCAAGCCGCATTTCAAATCATACGGATCGTAGCAACTAAAATAGTGTCGTATTTTCAAGTGCATAGAAATTCCGTACCAAATCCCGGTAGTCCATAGGTCGAGAGAAAAACGTCCAGTAGAGAACCCCGAGGGGCAGGTGGGGCAGAAGCCGTAGTGCGGAGGTTTTCGCGCGAAGGCCCGTGGTTATTGGCAATTCTGCGGGCTCGCAGGCCAGCGGAGAATGTTGGGCGCGGACGGGTTGGCGTTGGGATTCGGACTCCCGGTACGGAATCAACTCGCAACTCTTGTAATTTCAATAGGTTAGCACAGGCGGATTTTTGTCCATCAGCGAATGTTGGAGATGCTTCCTTCGGTGCCAACGTAAATCGGCCCAATTGAGTACGGAGGTTACGGCCCCGGACTTGGACGTACGAGCGCGGCATGCCTGCCACTCGGGTTGACACCGATGCTTGAGCT
This sequence comes from uncultured Alphaproteobacteria bacterium, assembly GCA_963817135.1. GTDB lineage: Bacteria > Pseudomonadota > Alphaproteobacteria > Rhizobiales > Xanthobacteraceae > VAZQ01. The sequence goes on from CAWFNG010000008.1 coordinate 37,426, forward strand.
TAAAGCAATTCTGGAATTGCAAACGTTGGCGGGACTGGAGGTTAGTGATGCCTTCCAGGCCTTGGGGAGCCTAACAGGCTGCTGAAAAAGTCGATTTATTTGCTGATTTCCATGAGACGTTGTGATTCTGTTGGTCAGTGATTCTGTGCATTGAAGCCTCCAGTCGAAAGAGCGGAGCGATGCGCGGCAAAGATCAGCGACCGGAAGTTCTTTTCAGCTACGTTTCTTTGGAGACGCGGATACCGGCAGACCATCCTTTGCGACCGATCCGCGAGATTGTTGACGAGGCCCTGCGGAAGCTGTCGCCGGCCTTTAGCAGACTTTATGCGCGGGAAGGACGCCCGTCGATCCCGCCGGAGCGCCTGTTGCGAGCGCTGTTGCTGCAAGCGTTCTACACGGTTCGGTCGGAGCGGCAGCTGATGGAGCAGCTCAACTATAACTTGTTGTTCCGCTGGTTCGTTGGCCTCTCCACCGATGACCCGGTATGGGACGCCACCGTGTTCTGCAAGAACCGGGATCGGCTGCTCGACGGCGATATTGCGTGCAAGTTCATGACCGCTGTCCTCAACCTGCCGCAAGTCCGCCAGCTGCTGTCGAGCGAGCACTTCTCGGTCGACGGCACACTGATTGAGGCTTGGGCCAGCATGAAGAGTTTCGTGCCGAAGGACGGCAGCAACCCGCCGGCATCGGGCCGAGGGCGCAATGCCGCGCGCGACTTCCATGGCGAGAAACGCAAGAATGACACGCATTCCTCGACAACAGACCCCGATGCCCGGTTGTTTCGTAAAGGTGCCGGCAAGGAGGCAAAGCTCTGCCATATGGGGCACCTGATGACGGAAAATCGCAATGCGCTCATCGTCGATGCGCAGCTGACCGAAGCCAACGGCACTGCTGAGCGCACTACTGCCCTCGAGATGATTGATGACAATGCTCGACCAGGTAGCACCGTGGGCGGCGACAAGAACTATGACACGTCTGATTTCGTCGCCGGCTGTCGCAAGCGCGGCTGCACACCGCATGTGTCGCAGAACAATACCAACCGTCGCTCGGCAATCGACGCGCGGACTACTCGCCACGCTGGTCATCGCATCAGCACGATCAAACGAAAACAGATCGAAGAGGCCTTCGGTTGGATTAAGACGGTGGGCGGCCTGCGCAAGACCCGACATCGCGGGCGGTCGCTGGTAGAATGGTTTTTCGTGCTGACGGCAACCGCTTACAATCTCGTTCGCATCCCGAAGCTTTTGGCCGCAACGGGATGAGTCTGTCTGGAGTATCAAGTATGAGGCAATATCATACCGATTACCGCGCATCCCGCGCGGATCACCACCTATCTCTCCAGTTGTCGCCGCTGCACACATCGAGAAAATCCGTCGCCAAACCGCGTTTTTCAGCAGCCTGCTAATCGATTACGCTGACGATCGCGCTGCTCCTGACCTCGCTCGGCGTGCACTTGGGCTTGCTGACCAACTGCAAGCCCGCGATCTCAACGATGAGCAGATGGCGCTGCTCGACTACTTTCGAGCCAATGCATGGGCTTGCCTCTACGCGAGACGCCGCAGCGACAGAGCCGCGGTGTGGTCATGGGATCAGCCCGAGATCCAAGCGCAGATCTTCCATCTGAGACGCGCTCTACGTAGCGCCGGCTTCAACGCGCTTCATCCGATCCGGCGCTGCCAAATCCTCACCAATCTCGCAAATCAATTCGACACGGTGGGGCGCTTTGTCGAGGCCCAGGAGTACTGGACACGCGCCCTGGCCATTGAGCCGAACTTCTGGATGGCGAGAGGCAACCGCGGCCGCGGCCTGATGCACTATGCGAACGCCCTTTACGATTCCGGACACGAGGGGGTGCTTGCCCAGCACGCGCACGGCGATCTCTTGGGAGCAATAGTTGCCGCTGGTGCACATCGCGAATTCGGTGATCGTTCGGTCCCACCGATGTTCGCCAACGCCGCCGCCTCTATCGGACGCGCCTATAATCTTGAGGCCATTGAGGTCAGCTACGATGCGGACAGTCCGCCCCTCGAAGAAGTAGGAGATGCCGACTATCGCCGCTGGTGCCTCGACCATCGGCTCTTTCTGAATCCATTGAATGACGTATTGGTCCGGCCGATCGCTGCAAGCGACGTCTTGGGTCTGCCGAGCTTCACAACGTCGCTGGATGAGCCGCCGATTGTTGTCGGTTTCTTTAACCAGCTGAAGCAGGAGTTCGTCTCCGCACGCTGGCTCCACTACTCCGGCCAGTACGCCAGCGAACCGCACTCCTCCGACCGGGAAGTGCTGCTCTACAACACGCTTGACTACCCGGCTTACGGCCTTGCGGTAGAGCAAGTGAAGCTCTCGTTCCGCATGGCCTATTCGATCTTCGACAAGATCGCCTATTTCCTCAACCACTACCTCAAGCTCGGCATGCCGCTGACGAGCGTCAGTTTTAGGTCGGTGTGGCGCACGAAGAAGGGTGAGCGCGTGCGGGAGCTTTTCGAGGCGTCCGAGAATTGGCCTCTGCGCGGCCTCTTCTGGATCAGCAAGGACCTCTACGAGCCAGGCGTGCATGAGGTCGCGGAGCCCGATGCCGAAGCGCTTGCCGAGTTGCGCAACCACCTTGAGCACAAGTACGTCAAGGTCCACGAGATGGGTCTTCCGCGGCCGATAGAGGTCAGCGACCGCAAGGACCCATTCTTCGATGACCTCGCCTACGCCATCACGCGCAGTGATTTGGAACGCAAAGCGCTGCGCATTCTTAAACTCGCGCGCTCCGCCCTGATCTACCTCTCACTTGGCATGCACCGGGAGGAACAGCAACGCACGGCAAAGGCCGGCAAGGACACGCTGAAGATGCCGATGATCCTGGACGTCCTACCGGACGATTGGAAGCGTTGACGCAGAGGGGCCCGTGCTCCCGAACGACAGACGCGAAGGTTTGCATGCGCCGTTAGCCGGTAACTGATGTCGCTGATTCAAATTATGCACGCGTTCAGGCTCTCTGAGAGAGGCCGTAGATGCAAAGCAGGTCCGTACTGAAGCTCCGAAAAAGCGAAGCAAAATCAAGCAGCGAGTTTTGCAGTCTCCATTCTCCGTTCCCCAAAAGTTCTTGCGAACAGTACGGAGTCGAGTGGGAGCGGAAAGCATGTACAAACAAGCGCTTACGCAAACCGTACTAAACGGGCAAAGTCCGGAGGTTTGGAGAGAAACGGCCCCGGAGAGATAATTTCGGGGCTCAGCCGGCGCACGGCAGTGCGGAGCTTTCGCGCGAAGGGCGGCGGTTATTGGGGATCTTTGAAGACTCGGAGGGCAGCGGAGAATTTTAGTGAAATTGCTGGCGCGCCCGATAGGAGTCGAACCTACGACCTCTGCCTTCGGAGGGCAGCGCTCTATCCAGCTGAGCTACGGGCGCGCAGAAGGCGTATTTATTAGCTGACCGATGCTGCGCCGGGCAAGCGTCCTGGAGACGTGATGCGGCGCATGGCAAATGCGCATTCTGCAACAACTATGCTAATCAAGGGCAAGTGCAACCGCTGCTCGCGCGACTCGATTCGATGGCCGGGCCTTCGTTTGCTGCCTCGTGCGGTACGCTGGTGCTCGCAACTGCGGCCTTTATTCATTGCCCATGCGCATTGGCCCAGCCGAATGTGCCTGCCGATTTCCCCAAACGGCCGATTACCTTGATTTCGCCGCTTGCGCCGGGCGGAGCGGTCGATGTCCTCGCTCGCCTTCTCGGCGACGAATACCACGTGCGATCGGGGCACGCGGTAACGATAGAAAACCGCAGCGGCGGTGCCGGCAATATCGGAATCGATGCGGTCCGTCGCGCAACCCCGGACGGAACCACTTTGCTGGTAGTGCCGGCCGGCAATCTCACCATCAATCCAACGCTCTTCCCGAACCTGCCTTTCGACGTGGAAAGAGATTTTGCCCCGATTACAATCCTCGGCACGGCGGCGAATGTGCTCGTGGCCGGCATGAAGACCGGGATCACCAATATCGCCGAGCTGATCGAGAAGGCCAGGCAGTCAAAGCTGACCTATGGAACGCCGGGCATCGGCAGTCAGCTGCATCTGGCGATGGAATTGTTCAAACAAAAGGCCGGCGTCGAAATCACCCACGTCCCTTATCGGGGCATGCCGCCGGCACTCACGGACCTTCTCGGCGGACATATCGATATCCTCGTGAGCAATCTTCCCGTCGTTCTCTCCCTGGTCAAAGAGCATAGCGTGCGCTCGCTCGCACTCACCACGGCCGAGCGCAGCCCGTTGGTACCCGAAATTCCAACGCTCGCCGAGGCCGGCGTTGGCGGAATTGACGTGACATCCTGGTACGGTCTGCTGGCGCCGCGGGCGACCCCCAAGCCGGTCCTCGACGCCATTTTTGCCGTTACCGCTGACTTTCTCGAGAGACCCGAAGTACAGCAGAAGCTCGAAGCTCAAGGCCTCAGCGTGAACATCGAGCCGCCTGACGCATTCACCGACCGCATCCGCCGTGAAACTGCAACCTGGAAAGAACTGATCAGGCAACGCAATATCACGCCGAACTAGCGACGGTTGGCACAATTCAGTCTAGGCCCGCGCGCGAAATGCCCAGATGATTAGGCCTACGCCTTCGATGAGCAGCAGTATGCCGAACACCAGCGGCACGGCGAGCGCCGCGATTGCCGGCGAACTGAGCAGCAGCAGCCCGATCAGCACGTTGATCACGCCGAGAATGAACGACCCTATTCCGCCGCCGCTGAATCCGCCGATAATTTCCAGCACGCCCATGATCAGGCCCTGCACGCCGAGGATGATGACGATCACGGTGGGAACGGTCAGTGCAGCGAGCAGAGGGTGCCGCAACACCAGAATTCCCGCAGCGATGCCCACGATGCCGACCAGAAGCAACCAGATCCACGGGACAGAACGATCCACGAAAATGTGGACCAGGGCCAATATCCCCTCGATCAACCAGTAGAAGCCCAGGAAGGTCACTATCACGAGAAGCGTCGCACCGGGCGCCGTGATGAGCAGAAGACCCAGGATGATCGCGGCAATTCCTTGCAGCAGGAACAGCCACCAGATGTTCGATTGCTGAACGGTCGGCGCACTTGCGGCTGTCATGACCTTATCTCCCTCGACGGATTGAACCGGGCTTCGCCGGATTTGTGAGCTTTTAGTAGAATGGCACCGTCGCGGTGGGCCGTAAACTGGTTTGGCGCATACCAGTTCAACCTGCCCGCTGCGGGCGTTTTACCTTCCTCTCGCGGCATCCAAGCCCTCTTGCATCGGCCGAATGAACGGGTCCATGAAGGAAGGAAAGCCAAAAGCCCGGAGCATTCCCATGACGCAAACCGCCGAGCTGCGCGAGTCTCGCTCGCCGCCCAAGGTCAAGGAAGCCGCATTCAATTGGGAGGATCCCCTCGATCTCGAAGGCGAATTGTCGGAAGAGGAGCGCATGGTGCGCGACACCTCGCGCGGCTATGCCCAGGACAAGCTGTTCCCTCGCGTGCTCCTCGATAATCGCGAGGAGCGCTTCGATCGCGCCATCATTTCCGAGATGGGCGCGCTTGGCCTCCTCGGTCCGACCATCCCGGAAGAATATGGCGGGGCCGGGCTGGGTTACGTCGCCTATGGGCTGATCACGCGGGAAATCGAGCGGGTGGATTCCGGCTATCGGTCGGCCATGTCGGTGCAGTCCTCGCTGGTGATGCATCCCATTTTCACGTTCGGCAGCGAGGCGCAGCGCAGGAAATATCTGCCGAAACTCGCAACCGGCGAGATCGTGGGCTGCTTCGGCCTGACCGAGCCGGACCACGGCTCCGATCCCGGCTCCATGGCGACGCGCGCGGAGAAGGCGCCCGGCGGCTACCGGCTGACCGGCAGCAAGATGTGGATCACCAACTCACCCATCGCCGATGTCGCGGTGGTCTGGGCGAAGCTCGACGGGTTCATTCGCGGCTTTCTGGTAGAGCGCGGCACGCAAGGGTTTGCCGCGCCCAAGATCGAAGGCAAGCTCTCGCTGCGCACTTCGATCACCGGCGAGATCGTACTCGATGGCGCATTCGTGCCGGAGGAGAATGTGCTGCCGAACGCCAAGGGGCTTGCCGGTCCCTTCAGCTGCCTCAACGTAGCGCGCGCCGGCATTGCCTGGGGCGCGATCGGCGCCGCCGAATTCTGCTGGCATCGCGCGCGCCAATACGTGCTCGACCGCAAGCAGTTCGGGCGGCCGCTTGCCGCCAACCAGCTCATTCAGAAGAAGCTTGCGGACATGCAGACGGAAATCACGCTCGGCCTGCATGCAGCGCTGCGTCTCGGCCGGCTGTTGGAGCAGGGCAGGGCGGCGCCGCCGGCGGTGTCGCTGCTGAAGCGCAACAATTGCGGCAAGGCGCTGGAGATCGCCCGCTTGGCGCGCGACATGCACGGCGGCAACGGCATTTCCGACGAATTCCACGTGATGCGCGTGCTCTGCAACCTGGAAACCGTCAACACCTACGAGGGCACGCACGACATTCACGCCCTCATCCTCGGCCGCGCGCAAACCGGCATCCAGGCATTTTTCTGAAGCGTATTCGGTAGCGGGATTGAGCGTCTTCGCTCAATCCGGGGACTCTGCTCCCGGATTTCTTAAGAACGAAATCCCGACTACGAGCCGCGCGCGGTGCGGGCGAGTTCGCTTACCCGTTCCACCATGGCGCTCGATGGGTCGGAGAGCGCATCGAGCACAGTGAAATGGTTGGTGCCGGCGATCTCCTCGTAGCGGGTCCGGGCGCCGCCTTTTTGCCAATCCTCCGCGACGGCACGGCTCTGACGCAGGAATTCGCTCGACTCACGTTCGCCTACCACCGCATCGAAAACGCGCCCGCGCGGCGGCGGCCAGAATAATGGCGAGACGCGGCGAGCCTCCGTCGGGTCAAGCCGCAAGTCGGCCGCCATGCTGGTTTGAACGAGCGGGGTGAGATCGAACAGGCCGGAGATGGAGTAAGCGGCGGGCACGAGGTCGGGGGGCGCCTTCGGATAGAGCGCCTGCCAGTCGGTCGCCAGCATGGCGGCGGCAAGGTGCCCACCGGCGGAATGGCCGAAGACCAGCATGCGCTCTCCCGTACGCAGCCAGAGAAACAGGCATGCGTGGCGGATCTGCTCGACGATTTCGGCAATGGTGACGTGCGGACAAAGGTCGTAGCCGGTAACCGCCACGGCAACGCCATGGGCGTTCATGCCACGGGCGGCCTGGCTGAACAGCGAAGGCTCGAGGGAGCGCCAATAACCGCCATGGATGAACAGCGCGAGCGGTGCCGTGACGTCGGGCCGCGGCGAAAACAGATCGATCACCTGCCGCAGCGACGAACCGTATTTCAATCCTAGCTCGGCACGGCGCTCCTTCATGGCCTCGGCGCGATAATCTTCGGCTTCCCGCGCCCAGCGCGAGAATATCTCGGGGTGCTCGGGTACGCGTGCGCGATTGTTGTATTCGGCTTCGAAATCAATCGGCATTTGCTGCTCCTGGCCCCGCTTCTAATTAGAGCATCATCCGTCGATGTTGAAGGACTTCTCGGGCCATCTGCATGCGAGGCTTTGCCTTTGCCGTCATCCCCACTATGTCAGAGCTATGAAGGTCGCCGGCAAGCACACCCGCACCATCTGGCTCGATCCGGACGGCTGGTCGATCGGCATTATCGATCAGACGCAACTCCCCCACCGCTTTGCCACCGCGCGGCTTTCGACCGTGGCCGATGCCGAGCGGGCGATTGCCTCCATGCAGGTGCGCGGCGCGCCCCTGATCGGCGCCACGGCGGCTTACGGAATCTGTCTTGCTTTGCGCGCCGATGCCTCCGATGAGGCGCTGGAGCGCGGCTATGCCCGGCTCCTCGCCGCTCGCCCCACAGCCATCAACCTCAAATGGGCGCTCGACGAAATGATGGCGGCGGTGCGCAACCGGACGCGCGCGGCGCGCGTCGAGGCGGCGTACGCTCGCGCAGCCGAGATCTGCAACGAGGACGTCGCCATCAATCAGGCGATCGGCCGCCATGGCGCCAGGCTTATCGCTGCAATCGCGGCAAACAAACCAGCCGATGCAAAGGTCAACGTGCTCACGCATTGCAATGCGGGATGGCTGGCAACGGTTGATTTCGGCACCGCGCTGGCGCCGGTTTATGCGGCGCACGACGAGGGCGTGCCGGTCCATGTCTGGGTCGACGAGACGCGGCCACGCAATCAAGGCGCCTCGCTCACGGCGTGGGAACTTGGCCAGCAGGGGGTCTCGCACACGGTAATTCCCGACAATACCGGCGGCCATCTGATGCAGCACGCAATGGTCGATCTTGCCATCGTTGGTACCGATCGCGTGGCCGCCAACGGCGACGTCTGCAACAAGATCGGCACCTATCTCAAGGCGCTTGCTGCCAAGGACAATGGAGTACCATTCTATGTCGGCTCGCCGTCGCCGAGCATCGACTTCTCCATTGCCGACGGGCTTCGCGAAATTCCCATCGAGCAGCGCGCCGCCGAGGAGGTAGCCACCATAACCGGCCGCACCGGCGACGGTCGGATTGAAACGGTGCGGGTAATACCGGATGGCTCGCCGGTAGCGAATTATGGCTTCGACGTTACGCCGGCGCGATTGGTGAGCGGTCTCATTACCGAGCGAGGGATTATCAGGCCGAACCGCGAGGCGCTCACCAGCGCATTTCCCGAGCGGGCAGGGATCAGGAATCCGTAATCAGGGATCAGTAATCAGAACTCTGTTTACAGGCACTGCGAGACTGTTAGTCTGATTACTGATTACTGATTACTGATTACTGGAGCGTGGCGTGCGTGCGGATCGGTCTTCCTGCGGGGATAAAAGTGTGGCTTTGCCGGGGCTCCTTCATTCCATGAGCATCAGCTCGCTCGCCATGTCGCTCCCTGTCGACGGCCGGCAATCGCCGGCGGCGCTGGCGATCGCGCGGGGAACGACGCGGCTGCTGCACGCTTTGAGCTTTTGCGTCGTCAGCGAATTGGCGCTTGCGTCGGGCCGGCGCGCGGACCTCGTGGCGCTCGGCAGCACAGGCGACATCTGGATCGTGGAGATCAAGTCCTCGGTTGCCGATTTTCGCGCCGACCGGAAATGGACGGACTATCGCATGCATTGCGACCGGCTGTTTTTTGCGACCTCGAACGATATCCCATGCGAGATCTTTCCGGCCGATGCAGGCCTCATCGTGGCCGATGCATTCGGCGCGTCCGTCGTCTGTGAAGCACCTGAGCACCGCCTGCATGCGGCGACGCGCAAGAGCATGCTGCTCGCGTTCGCCCGCGCGGCCGCGCTACGGCTCGCTACCCTCGCGGATCCGAACGGTCCAGCTGATCTATAAGCGCTACTCCGCCTCCACAAATATTTGCCGCTCGTTGACCAAACCTTTGAGCAATCGCGCAATATAATGCTGCACCACGTCCTGCGGCGTCCCATCCTTGCCCCAGACGGTAATTTTGGCGCGCAACCGTCCGGCCCGTCCTGACCAGCTCACCAGGTAATCGGATAGGAGACCAAACCGTTTTGTCGTCTCCAGCCGTTCAAAAATAGCGTCCTGGTTGGGGTACATGCGCGGGCTCCGGACTGTTGTGCGCTGTAAACGCCGCAGCCGGATTTTGGTTGCAATTGCAAACAGGGGCCTGAGCGGGGGCGGAACTGCGGAAAACTGTGCGGCTGGGCTATTTTGGCGCTCGCTTTGCCAGGATACGCTGCAGGGTGCGCCGGTGCATGTTGAGGCGGCGCGCGGTCTCCGACACGTTGCGCCCGCAAAGCTCATAGATCCTTTGAATGTGTTCCCAGCGCACCCGATCCGCCGACATGGGATTTTCCGGCAGCACGGCCTTTTGGCCTTCGAGCGCAAGCAGCGCCGCCATGACATCGTCCGCATCGACCGGCTTGGCGAGATAATCCACCGCCCCCAGCTTTACCGCGTTCACCGCGGTGGCGATGTTGCCATAGCCGGTAAGAATGATCGCTCGGGCATCGGGCCGGCGCCGCTTGAGCGCCGAGATCACATCAAGACCGTTGCCGTCTTCCAGGCGCATATCGACCACCGCATAGGCGGGGGAGTGGGATTCCAGTCTGCTGAGGCCCTCGGCCACGGATTCGGCCGTGGTTACGGTAAAGCCGCGTACTTCCATGGCACGCGCCAGGCGCTGCAGAAAAGACTTGTCGTCCTCGACGATCAATAATGACCGATCACTCGGTACTTGGGCGGCCTCGGTCATGGCCCATCTACCTCTTCGTCGCTCAATCTTTCGGCTGTCACGATATAATATAGTGCCGGAACGTCCGGCTCATAACAAAAAAGCATTAGGAACGCGAATGAGAAATTTGTAATCCTTTCCGGATTTTAATTCAGGACGCGGGAGATGCCTCGAAATCAAGGCGCCCCCAGCGCACCCGCACGCTGGCTCCGCGCTCCGGCAGCGCGCGATTCTCTGAATTCAAGCGCAGCGCCCGAGCGTTCGAGCAACGTCTTCGCGATGAAGACGCCCAGTCCCAATCCGCTTGCTTCGCCCGTTTTCGCGGCGCGCTCGCCGCGACGAGGCGTCCCGTGCCGGCTGGTGACATAAGGCTCGCCAATCCGGGTGATGATTTCCGGCGCAAAGCCGGGACCGTCGTCCGCAATGGTGACAGTCACATCCTGGGCGCTCCAGGACGCGTCGATCTCCACGCGCGTGCGGGCGAAATCGACCGCATTTTCGACGAGGTTGCCAAGCCCGTACAGAATTGCCGGATTGCGCAGGCCGACAGGTTCCGGCCCGTCCGTCTCAGCGAGCCCGACTTTGATCGCAATTCCGAAATTTCGATGTGGGGCTACGACTTCCTCGATGACCGCGGTGAGCTGCATGCGGTCGAACGGATCGCCGCTCGCCAGCTCAGTCAGTTTTGCCAGAATTGCACCGCAGCGCCGCGCCTGCTCGTTCAACAGCCGCACATCGTCGGCATGCTTGGAATCCAAATTGGTTGCAAGCTGCAGCTCCTTGGCGATCACCGTTATGGTGGCGAGCGGCGTACCCAGTTCGTGCGCTGCTGCGGCGGCAAGCCCGTCAAGTTGCGAGAGGTGCTGCTCGCGTGCCAGCGCAAACTCGGCAGCGGCTAGGGCATCGGCGAGCTGCCGGGATTCCTCGGTGATCTGCCAGGCGTGCATGCCAATGAAGCCCATCGCCAGAACGAGCGAAATCCATACTCCCATTACATAAACCCCCGGCAGTTCCGGCGGCTCACCGTCTCCCCAAGGCAACGGTCCGTGCAACAAGGCGATCAGCGTTGCGCAGATGATGGCGAATCCGGCAAGCATGGTAGTGACGCGCGCCGGCAGTGCTGCGGCGGAAACCAGCACCGGGCCGAGAAACAAGAGGGCAAACGGATTTTCCAGGCCACCGGTGAAGAACAGCAACACCGTAAGCTCCGCAATATCGAAGGCAAGCAGCCAGGCCGCCCGCTCGGGCGCGAGCCACCGCGTGCGCGGAAACCGCATGCGCAGCGCAATGTTGAGCCAGGCGGCAAGCCCGATGACCGCCAGACAAGCCCCGACCGGAAACTCGTAATTGAGCCCCCAATAGACCACCAGCACGGCGATGCTCTGGCCGATGACGGCAAGCCAACGCAGCCGCACCAGCGTATCGAGCCGCACGCTGCGCTCGGCGCGAGGAAGTTGCGCGAATGCTGCTCCGGTCATTTCGTTACGCCTAGCACGGTTGCGCTTACGGCATCAGCTGCCCCTTGCCTCGCTTGCCCGGCCTTGCCACATGTGCCCTTTCGCGCAAGGCGCGGTCTCAAGGCGTAGTTCAATGTCAGCCAAGACAGCTATTGCCGTCGATCAGCTGGTAAAAGTCTACAAGACGACGCGCGCAGTCGACGGCATTTCGTTTGCCCTCGAAAGCGGCTCCATGACCGGTCTGCTCGGCGGCAATGGTGCCGGCAAGACCACCACCCTGGCGATGCTCCTGGGACTGGTGATGCCGACCTCAGGTTTGGTCTCGGTACTCGGGGCGGAAATGCCGCGGCAGCGCTACCGGGTGCTGCACAAGATGAACTTCGAATCGCCCTATATGGACTTGCCGCACCGGCTCACCGTGCGGCAAAACCTCAGAGTGTTTGGACGTCTCTACGCGGTGCAACATCTGGAAGATCGAATTTTATCGCTCGCGCACGAACTCGATCTGATCGAGTTTCTCGACCGGCCGGTGGGCAAGCTTTCGGCCGGACAGAAGACCCGGGTGGGGCTCGCCAAGGCGCTGGTCAATTCTCCGCAAGTGCTGCTGCTGGACGAGCCGACAGCTTCGCTCGATCCGGACACCGCCGACTGGGTACGAACCCGGTTGGAGCGGTTTCGGGCAACGAGCGGCGCCACTGTTCTGCTTGCCTCCCATAACATGGCCGAGGTCGAACGATTGTGCGAGCGCGTTATCATCATGAAACGCGGCCGTATCGAAGATGACGATACTCCGCAGCGCCTGCTCATTCGCTACGGCCGTGACACGCTGGAACAGGTCTTTCTCGATGTCGCGCGCGGCCGCGGGCAAGCGCGCGAGGCAGCGCAATGACAGCGGCAGCAAACGCGGTGACCCTCGCTCCCCAGCGCATTGCGGCGATGCTCTTGCGCTATGTTTATCTCCTGCGCTCCTCCTGGACGCGTCTCCTCGAACTGATCTACTGGCCGGCAGTGCAGCTGTTCGTCTGGGGGTTTCTGCAGTTCTATATTGCACAGAACTCCGGGTTCTTCGCCCGGGCAAGCGGCGTCTTCATTGCGGCCGTGCTGATGTGGGACATCCTGTTCCGCGGCCAGCTCGGATTCTCGGTTTCGTTCCTGGAGGAGATGTGGTCGCGCAACCTTGGCAACCTGATGATCAGCCCGTTGCGGCCAAGCGAATTCGTGGCGGCCCTGATGCTCATGAGCCTGATACGGCTCGCCATCGGCATGGTTCCGGTCACGCTGCTGGCGATCGCGTTCTTCGGCTTCAACCTTTACGGTTTAGGGCTTGCGCTCGCAGCATTCTTTTTGAACTTGATCTTAACGAGCTGGGCGGTTGCCCTGGTGGTATCAGGTGTGCTGCTGCGCAACGGCATGGGCGCCGAGAATCTGGCTTGGACGCTGATGTTCGTGCTCATGCCTCTCATCTGCGTTTATTATCCCGTCAGCGTGCTGCCGGACTGGCTCCAGCTGTTCGCCTGGTCGCTGCCGCCGACCTACGTCTTCGAAGGCATGCGTGCACTCGTCATGGAGCACGTATTTCGCGCCGATCTGATGATCGAAGCCTTTGCGCTCAACGCGGTCTATTTCGCGATTGCGGTGATTGCCTTCCTCGCGCTCCTCAAAAGTGCGCGCCGGGCAGGCTCGCTCCTTCAGACGGGCGAGTAGGGTGGGGCCCCCGCGGCTTTGGCATGGCAGATTTGCTGCGGCGCGAAATCTACTAGTATAAACAAATGCCAAATGGATAGCGGTCATATTGACTATAGGTTGACTATAGGTAGGAAAGACGACACTGTGTTGCGATGCAGCATTAAAGGCGGGGGCAATGGCAATTGGTGAATTCGGCGGCGCGCCTGATGCGGCCGGCGAAACAAGTCCGATGTACGCCGCACCGGCGTACTGGCTTTATGAGATCAGCCAGGCGGCACTCAATCCCTCCCGCGCATGGGCCGACGCCGCGCGATTGTTTTTCAAGAACCCGGCCAATCCATTTTCTTACACGGTGTTCGGGAAGACGGTCGCCGCCGGCATGGAGCTGTTCGAGCGTTCCACCCGCCGCTACGGCAAGCCGGAATGGAATATCAACTCCACCGTGATTGGCGGCGAACGCGTCCCGGTTCGCATCTCCACCGTATGGGAGCAACCGTTCTGCCGGCTTCTCCACTTCGAACGCGCGTTTGATCGTGCTCCGCGGCGACCGCAACCGCGGCTGCTCATCGTTGCACCCATGTCGGGGCATTATCCCTCTCTATTGCGCGGCACGGTCGAAGGATTTTTGCCCAATCACGACGTCTATCTCACCGAGTGGGTTGATGCTCGCATGGTGCCATTGACGGAAGGCAGTTTCGATCTCGACGATTACATCGATTATGTCATTACAGTGCTGCACGTATTGGGCGGCGATGTGCACGTGCTGGCGGTCTGTCAGCCTTCCGTCCCGGTTCTCGCCGCGGTTTCGCGCATGGAAGCCGCCGAGGATCCTTATGTCCCGCATTCCATGGTTTTGATGGGGGGGCCGATCGACACCAGGGTCAACCCAACGGTCGTAAACACGCTTGCCGAACGCCGCGGGACTGATTGGTTCCGCCGCAACGTCATCACCAAGGTGCCGTTTCCAAACCCCGGATTCATGCGTGACGTCTACCCCGGTTTCCTGCAATTGCATGGATTCGTGAGCATGAATCTCGATCGGCATATCGAGGCCCACCGCAAGCTGTTCCTGCATCTCGTTCAGGGCGACGGTGACTCCGCGCAGAAGCATCGCGAGTTCTACGACGAATACCTCGCGGTGATGGATCTCGCAGCCGAGTTCTATCTGCAAACGGTGGAAACGGTTTTCGTGCGCCACGCGCTGCCGAACGGAGCCATGACCCACCGCGGCGAGCGTGTGGATCCGAGCAGGATTCGCCGCGTCGGTTTGTTAACGATCGAGGGCGAGAACGACGATATTTCCGGTGTCGGTCAGACAGAGGCAGCCCATCAGCTGTGCGCGAACATCCCCTCCGAGCGCAAGGCACATTGGCTGCAGCCCGCCGTCGGGCACTACGGCGTCTTCAACGGTTCGCGGTTTCGCGCGGAGATCGTGCCCCGCGTCGCTGACTTTGTACTGTCCAATAATGCTGGCCCTGCTCCCGTCGCACGCATCCGATCGGCACATGCGAGGCCGGGTGGCAAGTCACCGATCAGCGGCTCCAGTGCCGCGAACCCGAAGATCGCGCACATCGTGAGGCAGGTTTGATCGGGAACTTCCGGTTCAAAAGGTGCAATAGACATTCGATCGAGTGCTAGTTGATTGTGCGCTCCCGCTGCGGAGTATCCAGAGAAAAGGCGGGAACCTCGATGTCGAATTTCTCGCCTGCCGCGGTGATCATGCCATAGCTCCCGGTCATGAAACCTGAAGCCGTCGGCAGGGGAACGCCGCTGGTATACTCGAAATTCTCGCCTGGTTTGAGCACCGGCTCCTCACCGACGACGCCGGCGCCGCGCACTTCTTGCAGGCGACCCTGCGCGTCGGTGATGCGCCAATGACGGGTCTTGAGCTGGACAGTCTCGCGCCCGAGATTGATGAGCGTGATAGTGTAGGCCCAGAAATAGTAGCCGTTCTCGGGCGACGAGCGCTCGGGCATAAAACGCGGGATTACCTTGACCTCGATCTGCCGGGTTACGGCGCGATAAGGTGCTTTGACGGCATCCATGGTTTGGCCTTTGCTCGCCGGCATAGTCGAGGCCTCTGTTCGCTTCCACTTACAAAATCGCGGGGGCAACCGCAAATTGCCTATAAATTCTCGCCCTGAAAAGCCTGCTGCAATGCATGCCCCCGTGCCCCCCGTGCTAACCACCGGACGCGATCTGCGGCTCGATTTGTTTCGGGGCATCGCACTCTGGCTGATTTTCCTCGACCACATTCCCTCCAATCTCGTTGCTTGGATCACCATCCGGAATTACGGCTTCAGCGACGCCACCGAGATCTTCGTTTTCGTATCGGGCTACACCGCCGCCTTCGTGTACGGGCGAGAAATGCGCGAGCGCGGCTTTTTAATCGCTGCCGCGCATATCCTGCGGCGCGCCTGGCAGATTTATGTCGCGCACGTTTTCCTGTTTGCAATCTATCTGGCTGAGATCACCTACGTCGCAAACCGTTTCGAGAACCCGCTCTACGCCGAGGAAATGAATATCCTCGATTTTCTCAAGCAGCCCGACACAACCATCATCGAGGCACTGCTGCTCAAGTTCAAGCCGGCGAACATGGACGTGCTGCCGCTCTACATTATCCTGCTGCTGCTATTCCCGCCCATTCTTTGGCTGCTGCAGCGTCGATCGACTTTTGCGCTTGGCGCTTCAGTGCTGCTCTACGTGCTGACCTGGCATTTCAATTGGAACCTGCCCAGCTATCCGAGCGGACATTGGTTCTTCAATCCGTTCGCCTGGCAGCTGCTATTCGTGTTCGGCGCTTGGTGCGCGCTTGGGGGAGCGCAGCGTCTTGCAGCGGTGCGGCAATCGCGCGTGACGCTGACAATCGTGATCGCTTATCTCATTTTTGCGTTCTTTATTTCTCTGAGCTGGTATGTGCCGGGCATGAGCCAATTTGTCCCGCACTGGGTCGAGGAGCTGATTTATCCTATCGACAAGGTCAACCTGGACGTCCTGCGCTTTGCGCATTTTCTTGCCCTGGCGATAGTAACGGTTCACTTTGTGCCGCAGGACTCGCCGGTCTTGAAATCGCGGCTGCTGTGGGCACCCATCGTCTGCGGGCAGCATTCCCTGGAGATCTTTTGCGTCGGCGTCTTTCTCTCATTCGCTGCTCACATCGCCATGACCGAGGTCTCGCCGGCATTCTGGATGCAGGTGCTGGCGAGCGCGTTAGGCATTCTGATCATGATTGCGGCCGCTGCCCTTTTGACATGGTATAAGGATGCCGAGAGGCGCAGTCCGGGGGCTCCAAAGAAGACGCCGGACGCCGACCTCGCGGGAGGCGAGGCATGAAGGCATCCGGCGCAGCGATCCTGATCCTGACGTCATTGCTGACGGGCGCGGGCGCCGGACCCGAGCAGCAGGCCTGCGATATTCCTGGCTATTTCCTTAATGATAACAATGAGTTGCGGCGAACAAACACCGCTGTAACCCAGGAGCATAGGCTTACTGTCGCTGTAGTGGGCACCGGCTCATCCATTCTCGCCGGGCCGGATGGCCCGCGGTCAGCCTATCCGGCGCGACTTGAGGCTGCGCTGCGGAGCAAATTGCCGCAGGCAAACGTCAAAGTCGTCACTCTCGTGCGAACGAGGCTGACCGCCGAAGATCTCGCCCATGGCATGGCCAAATTGCTGGTCGACGAGAAGCCGGATTTGGTGATATGGCAAACCGGTACCATCGATGCCATTCGCAGAATTGAGCCTGACGATTTCCGGGCTGCCGTCGAAGAAGGCGTCGAAACCTTGCAGAAAGGCGGGGCGGACGTCATCTTGATGAACATGCAATACAGCCCCCGGACCGAGAGCATGATTGCCCCTGGCCCGTATGCGGACGTTATGCGAGTTGTCGCCCAACAAGCTGAGGTGCCGCTGTTCGATCGCTTGGGAATCATGCATCACTGGTCCGATACCGGGGAGTTCGATCTCTACGCCACGGACAAGGACAACGTGCTGGCCCAGCGGGTGCACGACTGCATCGGCCGGGGCCTTGCCGCCATGATTGTAGATTCTGCGCATTTGCGTGAGCCCAAGCCAAACGGCCAGTAACTCAAAAAATTGCGAATTAGCAGGGACCAAACAGAAACATGCAGGTTCGATTGATCATCGCCGTGGTATCACTTGGTGCGGCCGCGGCAATCGGCTCGTTGGCAATTCCGCCGGCGCAGGCTCAGGCGCAGTCATCGGTTTTGACGGCTCCGATTTGCAGCATATCGCCCCAGCAGGCCCGCTTTGCCCTGCCATTGCCGAAAGTTGCCCGGCGCCTGGTAAGCGGACAGCCGATCAAGATCGTCGCGCTCGGATCGTCATCGACCTATGGAGCGGGTGCAAGCACGTCGGCAGCTGCCTATCCGAGCCGCCTCGCTGAGGAGCTGACCCAGCTCTTTCCCGGCCATGCATTCACGGTTTTGAACCGCGGCGTCAGCGGCGAGGAAGCGCCCGACATGCTGGCGCGGCTCGATACCGCGGTACTTGCCGAGCAGCCGGATCTGGTGCTGTGGCAGGTCGGCACGAATTCGGTGCTGCGCGACAAAGAATTGCCACCGCATATATCGACCTTGCATCAAGGGCTGATGCGGCTGAAGGCGAGCGGCGCCGACATTGTCCTGATTGATCCGCAATATGCTCCGCGCGTGACCGCTAAATCGAACTGCGATGCCATGGTGGCTCTGATTGCCGCAACCGCCAAAGCTGAACACATCGATATTTTTCACCGCTATGAGCTGATGCGGTCCTGGTACGTCGACCAGCGGCTGCCGTTCGAAACGTTTCTGTCGGCGGACGGGCTGCACATGAACGACTGGAGCTACGCCTGCCTAGCCAAAGCGCTCGGCATGGCCATCGCCGAAGCGGCGACGCGGCCGATTGCAACCGCGACCAGATGACGGACGACGGATAAGCAGAATCCGTCCTCTGTCCTCAGGTTACCTGCAGCGCCCCCAGCACGTCCTCGACAAGGTCGTCGGGATGTTCAAGGCCGCATGACAGCCGCACCAATCCATCGGTAATGCCCAGCTCGGCGCGGGCGGCGGCACTGAGGCGCTGGTGCGTGGTGGTGGCAGGGTGCGTGATCAGGCTTTTTGCGTCGCCGAGATTGTTGCTAATGCGCACGACCTTCAGCGCATCCTGAAAGCGAAAGGCGGCAGCCTTGCCGCCCTTGATCTCGAAGGCAATCAGATTGGAACCTCCCTGCATTTGCCGTCGCACGATCTCTGCTTGCGGATGGTCGGGGCGCCCGGGATAGATCAGGCGGCCTACCTTTGGATGTTCGGCGAGCACCACGGCAAGCGTGGCTGCCGTGTCGGTCTGCCGCCGCACCCGCACCGACAAAGTCTCCAGGCCTTTTAGCAGCACCCAGGCGTTGAACGGCGAGATTGAAGGGCCGGTCTGGCGGATTAGGGTATGGACATGATCCTGAATGAATTTTTCCGATGCGAGTATAACGCCGCCCAGACAGCGTCCCTGGCCGTCGATGTGCTTGGTGGCGGAATAGACGACGCAGTCGGCTCCGAGCGCGAGCGGCTTCTGGAATAAGGGAGTGGAGAACACGTTGTCGACCACCAGGGTTGCGCCCGCGTCATGCGCTATTTTGGCCACTGCGGCGATATCGATCACTTCCAGCGCCGGATTCGTCGGCGTTTCGAGAAAGAAGGTCCTGGTGTTGGGGCGGACCGCCTTGCGCCACTGGTCGAGATCGGTGCCGTCGACCAGCGTCGAGGAAACGCCGTAGCGCGGCAGGTGTTCTTCGACCACATACAGGCAAGAGCCGAACAGCGCCTTTGCCGCGACGATATGGTCGCCCGCGCGCACCTGTCCCATCAGGGCAGTGGTCACCGCGGCCATTCCGGTCGCGGTCGCGCGCGCGGCTGGCGCGGCTTCGAGGGCTGCCATTCGCTGCTCGAACATGTGCACGGTCGGATTGGCAAATCGCGAATACTGATAGCCCGGCTCTTCGTTCTTGAACCGCTTCTCCGCGCTTACCGAACTCTCATAAACGTAACCCTGGGTGAGAAAGAGCGCTTCCGAGGTCTCGCCAAAGGGCGAGCGCAGGGTGCCGGCGTGCACGAGCTGGGTTTCGGTGCGATAGCGTTTCTTGTGTTGCACAGACATGCGGTTCTCCTCTGCCCAACAAAAAACCCGGCCGGAAAAACTCCGCCGGGTCCGCTCGCGTCCCCGGCCTTTTAGCGAATTGTTTTACGTGGCTGCAAAGCCGGCCGGCTCAAATGACCACGGGATAAGGAATTTGTAGCGCTCAATACGTCTTTTCGTCAAGCCGGCATTAGGATACAGCTTCGCGTCAAGGATTTCTCACTTTGCCGCTTTCGTTTTCCTCCGATCAAAAAGGCATCCTGCCCGACCAAATGATCGCCGCGCTGGCGCGGGACGGCGCTATCTTGTGCGCCAATGATTTTGCCCCCGACCAGATTTAACCGGCGAGCCTCGATCTGCGCCTCGGCGACGTGGCTTATCGCGTGCGCGCGAGCTTTTTGCCCGGTCCGCACACTACCGTTGCTGCGCGTATCGACGAATTGAAATTGCACGAGATCGCGCTCGCCAATGGTGCCGTCCTGGAAACCGGCTGCGTCTATATCGTCCCGCTCATTGAGACCTTTGCACTGCCCAACGAAATCTCCGCCGCCGCCAATCCGAAAAGCTCGACCGGCCGGTTGGATGTCTTCACCCGCGTCATTGCCGACAACACCCGAGGGTTTGACCGCATCCGGCCCGGCTACCGCGGCCCGCTTTACGCGGAAATCAGCCCGCGCACCTTCCCGGTTCTGGTGCGCAGGGGTTCGCGGCTGTCGCAAATCCGCTTCCGGCGCGGCAATGCGCTGCTCGATGCGGATTTATTGCGCGAACTGCACGCGCGCGAGTTGCTCGTCGACGATGCCGCCGCCGACGTGGGCGAAGGCATTGCCGTGAGCATCGATCTGTCGGGATCGCTGCGCTCGCCCCTCGATCCCGGCGGCAAGAGCGCGGCTATCGTGGGATTCCGAGCCAAGCGCCACACCGGGCTCATCGATGTCGAGCGGCGCGCCGGCTACGATATCGCCGAGTTCTGGGAACCGATTTCCTCGCGCAACGACCGGAGCCTCATTCTCGATCCCGACGAGTTCTACATTCTTGCCTCGAAGGAAGCGGTACAGGTTCCCCCCGACTTTGCCGCCGAAATGGTGCCATTCGACCCGCTGGTGGGGGAGTTTCGCGTGCATTATGCCGGTTTCTTCGACCCCGGATTCGGTTATGCCGGGGCAGGCGGCCGCGGCGCGCGTGCGGTGCTTGAAGTGCGTTCTCGCGAAGTGCCGTTCATCCTTGAGCATGGCCAGACCGTGGGCCGTCTCGTCTATGAAAGAATGCTTGAGCGGCCGCAGTCACTTTATGGTGAGCGCATCGGCTCGAATTACCAGGCGCAAGGTCTCAAGTTATCGAAGCACTTCCGCTCGGTTTGTTAAGCTTTGTAGCGGAGCGCAGCGTAATGCGGCGGGGCCATCCGGGCTACGCGCGCATCGCTGCACTTCACGCT
The DNA here is from genome assembly GCA_963817135.1 of uncultured Alphaproteobacteria bacterium. Classification (GTDB taxonomy): domain Bacteria; phylum Pseudomonadota; class Alphaproteobacteria; order Rhizobiales; family Xanthobacteraceae; genus VAZQ01. The sequence continues at coordinate 58,316 of CAWFNG010000008.1, forward strand.
TGCCTCGCGAGAGCATAAAATGCGAGTTGAGGGCGAGATTGCGCGGGTGTGTCTCGGCAAGCATTGCTCGCCGAGACGCGAGCTGGCCGCTCGTTTCACCCTGGGATGAGAGGGGTTTACGATGTCTAAGCGAGGGTTCTTCTGGCGCATAGCCTGCGGCTGCCTGCTGCCGCTAGTGTTTGTCCTCTCCGCCCATGCACTGCAACTGATAAGCGAGCAGGAAGCGAGCTTGCCCGACGATCAGACGCAGACGCGGGGGATCTCGCGCGGTCCGAAGGTCCTTCTGATCAATCCTGCTCCGACCGCGGGCGTCGTGCGATCGCCCTTCGATTTGAAGATTCGCTTCGAGAGCTTTGCCGGCGCCAAAATCGACCCGGATTCGGTCGTAATCACATATAAGAAGAAGCCTGCCATCGATCTTACCCAGCGCGCCAAGCCGTTTCTGCACGCAGACGGCATCGAGCTTGAGCGGACGGAAGTTCCGGCCGGTGAACATCGAATTCGCGTCGACGTGAAAGACAGCGAAGGCCGTGCGGGCTGGACCGAGTTCACCCTGAAGGTGGCGAACTAACGAGCAAGCCAGACCAGGTCATGCCGAAAATAGCCATATCCTACCGCCGCGCCGATTCCCGCGCGATTGTCGGGCGCATCCTGGATCGGTTGGCGGAGCACTATGGCGAGAAGGAAATCTTCATCGACATTGAAGACATCCCGTTCGGGATCGATTTCAGAAAGCATATCGACGATGTCCTGCACCAGGTTCAGGTCTTGATCGTCATTATCGGCAAGCAATGGCGGGGGCAAAGCGATGGGGGGCCGGCGCGCATCTTCGAGGAATCCGACCCGGTGAGAATCGAGCTGCAGACGGCGCTCGGTTCGTCCATTCGCATCATTCCGATCCTGATCGACGATGCGACCATGCCGCAAGCGAGCGAGCTTCCGGACAATCTGAAAGAGTTCTCCTTTCGCAATGCGCTGCGTGTGGATTTGGGCGTCGATTTCAAGTTCCACATCGGCCGGCTGATCAGCGCGCTCGATGAGATTATCGGCAAACCGAGCGGGCCGGTCCCCAAGGCGAGCGATAAGGCGAGCGATCTGTTGAAAAACGCGGGCCCCGCCATCCCAATGGCGTTGTTCTCGGCCGATACCCAGCCGGCGCAGGCGGTACTCGGCGTGCCGTTGTTCGTCAGATATCTCATTGTGCCGGTCGTACTGCTGGCGCTTGTCCATTATCTGGTCGTAATGAAATTCAACCTGAGCCTGTTTTATCTGCGGCTTGCCTGCATTCTGATCCCGATGGCGAGCGGGTTTCTTTTGTTTTCCCGCGATCGCGGCGGATTGGGACTGGCAGTTCTTATGGGCGGTGTGACCGGCATAATTGCCGTCACGATAATGCAAAGTGTGGTGGCGATGATCGATGGCACCACCATCCTGCCTGCAACATTGCTGGAATGGCAGGAAGCCGCGGAGTTTCTCGTTACAATTCTTCTCGCGACCGGGGCCGGGAATTTGCTCGGACGCGCGTTGAAATCCACCATTGGCGGAAGCATCTGGCGCACCGGTTGAGGCCTCCGTCGCCGGTAGATCTCCTTGCGCGCAGCGGCCTCGCGCTCCGACCTTATTCTATGGCGATGTTGTTCTGCTTGATCACGTCGCCCCAGCGTTGTGCCTCCTTGGCGACGAATGCCGCCATCTCGGCCGGCGTATTGCCGACGGGCTCGACGCCGGCGGTGCGAAATTTTTCCTGCACCTCGGCAAGGTTGATTGCTTCGATCGCGTCGCGTGCGATCGTGGACGCCAATGCCGGGGCGAGCTTCGGCGGCGCGGCAAGCGCGAACCAGGCAGTAGAGACGAGACCCGGCAATCCCGCTTCGGCAGTAGTCGGGATTTCCGGCAGCTGCGGGGAGCGGCGCACATCGGCGAGCGCCACGATTTTCAATCGGCCTTCGCGAAAGTGCGACTTTACCGCTGCGAGGTTGCCAAAAAAGACATCGACGTGCCCGCCGAACATGTCGTTAAGAACCAGTGTCTCGCCCCGGTAGGGCACGTGCACCATTTGCGTGCCGGTCATTGATTGAAACATCATGGCGGTAAGGTGCGGTGTTGCGCCGTTGCCCTGGCTGCCAAAAGTCACCTTGCCGGGATTTGCCTTGATGTAGTCGATCAGCTCCTTGAGCGAATTAACGGGGAGCTCTTTGCGGACGATGACGACATTGGGAACAGCCCCGACCAGGGTGAGGGGCACGAAATCCTGCGGCTTGTAGGAAAGCTGCCTGTAGAGAGACTGGTTGATCGCGAGCGGTCCGGGTGGGGCCAGCAGCAGCGTATAGCCGTCGGGTTCGGAATGGTAGGCGAGGTCGGCGCCGATATTGCCTCCGGCGCCGGTCTTGTTCTCGATGACCACCGGCTGCGTCCACTTGCTCTGCAGCTTGTCCCCGACGATGCGCGCGAGAATGTCGTTGATGCCGCCGCCGGGAAAAGGAACCACCATTTTCACGGTGCGGGTCGGGAATGCGGTCTGCGCCCGGGCGGAGTTCGCGGGGAGGAGAAGCAGCATCCCGACCGTGCAGACAGCAATAACGGGATTCATCGATGCGCCCTGCGTCATCCCTGATAGCGTCCACCGAAGGCGGGCTGGCTCTGCCCCAAGCCCGGCAGTTCCCACACGCCGGCGCCCCCGGGGTTCTTGTCGGCGCCGATATTGGCATTGATGAGAAACGGCCGCCTGGCCTTGACCGCAGCTCGCAGCGCATCGGAAAGGTCGCCGGCGCGCTCGACATTGACGCCGTCAATGCCGGCGGAACGCGCCATGGCGGCGAAATCGGGATTATAGGGTGCCCCGGTCTCGGGATGGCGGAATTCGGTCGCAAGCTCGCGGCCGCCGAGATAACCGCGCTGCAAGCCGCGGATCGAGGCATAGGAGAAATTATTCCACACCACCCAGATCACCGGGAGATTGTATTCCACCGCGGTGCCGAGCACGCTTGCATGCATGAAGAAGGCGCCGTCCCCACAGACTGAAACGCACGGACGGTCCGGCGCGGCGAACTGTGCGCCGAGGACGCCGGCAACCCCAAATCCCATGGGACCGAATCCCATAGAGCCGATAAGCGAGTCGGGACGTTGCGGCCGGCAGAACTGGATCAGCCAGTTGTGATGGACGCCAATGTCGCTCACCAATATCGCATCGGCCGGCAAGGCCTTGTCGATTTCATGGGCGGCGCGCTGCGGGTGGATCGGGGTACTGTCATCGATCATGCCGGGCGCGATGAATGCGTTCCATTGCTTGCGATAGCCGGCAATGGTGTCGAGCCATTTCGCGCGCCCATCGACCGACTTTGTCATACCGGAGCGCGCGTCGAGCTCCGCCAGGATCTGGCGCAGGAACGTGCGGACGTCGGCCATCAGCCCAAGCGCGACCGGATAATTGCGCGCGATCTCGTCGGGATCGATGTCGACATGGATGAGCTTGGTCGGCGGAATGGTGAAGGAATAGCCGGGAAGCCACGAACTCGATGTGCGGTCGTCGAAGCGAACGCCGAGGGCCAGCAGCACATCGGCGGTGCGCGCGGCGTGATTGGCCTGATATGGCCCATTGCGGGCGACGAGGCCAAGCGCCAGCTCGTGGCGAGCGTCGATTGCGCCCGTTCCGCTCGCCGACCAGGCCACTGGAATGCGCAAGCGCTCGGCGACCGCAAGGAGGTCGGCAGCAGCGCCGCCATATTTGACGCCTTGTCCCACCAGGATCACCGGGCGCGTGGAGGCAAGGAGCATGTCGACGGCTTCCTTGACGCCCGCAGGATCGGCGCCGCAGCGGCACGAGATCGCCGCGTTCCAGTCTTCGGGCTTTGGTGTTTCTTCGGCGGCGGCTTCCTTGAAAATGTCGAACGGAACATCGAGCACGACCGGTCCCGGCCTGCCGGTAACCATGGTCTTCCACGCCTGACGGATCGCGAGCGGCACCATGTCGCCGCGCGTCGGCTGAAACACGCGCTTGCAACAGGCCCGCACGGTCGAGGGAAAGTCCGCCTGATAGTGGCGGTACAGCTCCTGAAATGCGCCGCGATTGAACTGGCTCGTCGGCACGTTTCCGGTCACGGCCAGGAAGGGAACGGAGTCGAGATAGGAGTTGGCCAGCGCGATCGGCAGATTGGCGGAGCCGGGTCCGCACGAGGTGAACGTCGCGCTCGGTTTGCCCGCGACGCGATAGTACACATCGGCCATGAAGCCGGCGACCGTCTCGTGATGAACGGAAATGGTCTTGATCTCATCAGACCGCTCGTAGAGCGCATCGATGAAGCCGATATTGCCGTGGCCGCACAGGCCGAACACGTAAGGGACCTTCTCTCGAATCAGGTAATCGACGATCACCTGACCGCCGTCCAGCATGTTCTTTTGCATGAGCCTCATTCCGGCTTGATGGCGTGGGCGTCGATGAATTTCGTCCAGTTGGCAATCTCATTTTCGAGCCGGGCGCGCAGCATCGTTCCCGGCCCGAAGTCCGGGGTGATGTCGAGCTTGGCCAGCCGCTCGCGCACGCCCGGTAGCCCCATGACGATTTGCGCCGCACGTTCGAGCTTCATCCTGACCGGTTCCGGGATGCCTTTGGGACCAAACAGTCCATACCAGAACCGCAGCTCGACCTTCTCGGTGCGGATGCCGGTTTCTTCAAGTGTCGGCACGTCGGGCAGCGCCGGCGAGCGCTCGCTGCCGGTGACCACCAGCGCCTTGAGCCGTCCGCTTTCAACGAACGGCTTGGCCACGGAGACCGCCGCCATGTTCATGTCGACGTGGCCGGCGATGACATCGCCGATGGCCTGGCCGCCCCCCTTATACGGGATGTGCACGGTCTCGATGCCGGCGCCGTCGCGGATCACTTCCCAGGTCAGATGGGCGACGCTGCCTACGCCGGCCGATGCGAAATTCAATTTTTTGGGAGTCGAGCGTGCGAGCGCGATCAACTCCTGCATGGTGTCTGCCTTTATGTGATTTGCAACCACCAAGGTCAGAGGCGAAACGGCGATTGAGGCAATCGCGACATACTGCGTGAGCGGATCAAAGGATGAGGCGGATTTCTTGAACAGTCCCTGGCTGATACCGAGGGCATTCTCTGCCATGAGCAGCGTGTAGCCGTCGGGATCGGAGGAGGCCACATAATTCCACGCGAGGTAGCCGTTGGCGCCGGGCCGGTTTTCGACGACGATTGGCTGCCCCAGAACGTCGCGGAAATCCTCGGTAAGCTGGCGGGTCAGGGTATCGGTGGCGCCGCCTGGCACGAACGCCACGACAAATCGAATTGGCCGGTCGGGAAAGGAGGAACTCTGGGCGAGCGCCGCAAATGCGCCGCTGAGCACGGCGCCGGCGATTGCGCAGCGAATGGCGTTGAGCACCGTGTCGCCTCCTCTCAGCGCGGAGCTTAGGCTTGTTCGCGGCAACATTGGAGCACGCGCGGGCGCCCTCGTCGAGCTACGCGTGTCCCGGGCGGAGCATGATCCGTTGAATTCAAATCGCAGTTCGCAGTGATTGTCACCTCTCCCCGCGGGGAGAGGTCGGATGGCGCCTAACATTCCAACGGGGAGGAAAAGCCGACGCCCCGCTCCTGGCGGATCACCGCAGCCATTATGGTGGCCCCGCCGACAAGGCCTGCCAGCAGGCCTGTCAGGATGTCGCGGTCCCCGAGATCGACGGCATTGGCCACCACGAAAAAGCCGAACAGAAAGAAAGCCACCGCGATTACAATGCGCACGGAATGGTTCTTGAGCTGCGCCAGCATATAGGCTCCCGGGTGGAACGCATGCTATGGGGCGAGTTCTAAGACGCTGTTATTGCGTTCGGCTCAATTGTCGGGATTGCGCGGATGACCTGCCGTAGCGCTTGGAGCAGTTCGCTTGGCCACTGACTTGGATGCATCGTTTTTCGAGCGCGGGCGGCTCTATGCTATCGGCGATATTCATGGGCGTTCCGATCTGCTCGACCGGATGATTGCTGCCATCGCTGCCGACCTTGAGAAGAATCCGGTCAGCGAGCGCCTTACAGTGACGCTGGGCGACTATATCGATCGGGGCGCAGATTCACGCGGCGTGCTCGAGCGGTTGATCGGCAATCCGTTTCCAACCGAATTCATTGCGCTCAAAGGCAACCACGAAGCCATTTTCGAGAATTTTCTGCGCGATCCTTCCATTGCCGGCGAGTGGCGCCGGTTTGGCGCCCTGGAGACCCTGTCATCGTATGGCGTTGCGGTCGATGCCATGATGGTCGGCAAGGGCTACGAGGAGGCAGCCGCGGCGCTCAGCGCCGCGGTACCGCAGACCCATTTGCAGTTCATCGCTTCCCTGCAAAGCTCGCTCTCGGTAGGAAATTATTTCCTCTGTCATGCGGGGGTTCGGCCGGGCGTGCCTCTTGAACAGCAGGTCGACGACGATCTCTTGTGGATTCGCGAGCCGTTTCTCACGAGCCCCGCCAAGTTCGGAAAGATTGTGGTGCACGGGCACACGCCGGCAGAGAAGCCGGAGATCCGAGCGAATAGAATAAATGTGGATACCGGCGCCTACATGACCAATGTGCTCACTTGCGTCGTATTGGGCGGAGATCCCGTAAGATTTCTCTCCGCCCGCGCGTGAAAGAGCGCCGGCGGATGCGCGCAGCGTGGCCGTGGGCGCAGGCTACCGCGATTAAGCTTTCATAAACTCGTCTTGTCGCCGGCATTTTATTCTTTCGGCCAAAGGGTTCTTAAACCAATGGCGCTATAACGGGCAGCACGAGGGAGCGGGGGGAAGGGGATATGTCGGTCGAGCGGCTTGATGATTGCGCCGGCCGGCCGGAATTTGCGCTCAGCATTCGCGCGCGTCTCCTCATTCTGGCAACTATCGCCTTGTTGCCGCTGCTTGCCGACCGAACATTCAGCATTGAACGGCACCGCGCCGAGCGCATCGAGGCGGCATCCGGTCAAGCATTGATGCTGGCTCGCCAGGGCATGGCTGCGCAAAACGAGGCACTCGTGGCAACGCGGGCGCTCTTGCAGATTGCGGCCGCCAGCGCGCCGGAGTTGGCCCACGACAGCGCGCATTGCAATATCGGTTTTCTCACCCACGCCGTCGAGCAAGCCCCCTGGCTCAAGGCGGTGTCGCTGGTCGATGCCAGCGGCCGTGTCGCGTGTTCGAGCAATCCAGATGCCATTGGTCTCGACCTTTCCGATCGGAGCCACTTCAAGCGCGCCATGACAACCGGCGAGTTTGCGCTTGGCGATTATTTCGTGAGCCCGCGCCTCGGCCCGACACTGGGAGTGGCGCTGCCGCATCGGGGGCCCGGGGGAGCTGTCGATCTGCTGGTTACGGCGGTCCTCGAGTTGAGTTGGTTCGATCGGGTGGCGAGCGCATTTGCCGAGTTCGAGGGGTGCCGTTGTGCTGATGTTTGACGGGACCGGCACGCTCATTGCCCGTCAGCCCAGCAGCGAGCATTGGCTGGGACGCCGCTTCGATCACCCGATGATCGCGGCGATGCTGAAGGAGCCCGAAGGCACCTTCATCGGGGAATGTCTCGATGGGGTCCGTCGCATTTTCGGCTTCACCCGGCTCCCCGGCAGCGATGGACGCCTTGCGGTCGGCCTTGACGAGAGCGACCTCCTCGGCCGCGCGCAAGAGGACATATTGATGAGCTTTGCCGGCTTTTCCGCCCTTGTTGCGCTGGTGCTGCTTGGCATCTGGTTCGGAGGCGAACGTCTGTTCGGACGGCCCATACGCTCGCTTGCCCGGATGGCGCAGCGGGTCGGCAACGGCGAGTTCGGCGCGCGTGCGACGCAGCTGCCGTGGGCTGCCGAGTTCATTCCCCTTGCCGCCGCGCTTGACGACATGGCCGGGCAAGTGGCCCGACGCGAGCGCGAACTGCGCGAGAGCAATACCCGGCTGCAACAGCTTGCTTACGCCGATGCGCTTACCGGGATTGCCAACCGGCGCGCCTTCAATGCGCACCTAAAAGACGAATGGCAGCTTGCATGCGAACTCAGGCAGCCGCTCGCCGTGCTGCTGATCGATGTCGACCATTTCAAGCTGTTCAATGACCGCTACGGCCATCTGCGCGGCGATGCATGCCTGAAGGAGATCAGCAAGGTTCTTATCGCCGGCACGCGGACCGGCTCGGAGCGGGGGGCGCAGGACAGGCCTGTGTCGCTGCACAATCTGCGGCGCAGCGATTTTACCGCCCGCTACGGCGGCGAAGAGTTCGCCATCCTTCTGCAGTGCGCGGATCTCGGCGCTGCCTGCAAGGTCGGCGAACGGTTGCGACGCGCCGTCGAGAGTTTGCGCATCGTGCATGCAGGGGCGGCGAACGGATTTGTCAGCATCAGCATCGGCGCCGCCAGCATCGTGCCCGTGCATCAGGAAGGCGCACAGGCGCTGCTCGAGCGGGCGGATGCCGCGCTTTATGAAGCCAAGCGAAACGGCCGCAACCGGGTTACGGCGCACCGCGAGCTTGAAATGGCGCAAGCGTCGTAAACCGGACTAGCGGTCCAATTCCGAAGTTCGCCCGTGCTCGCGGCACGTTCAGGTGCGAACTTCGGAATCTAAGGGCCACTAGCAACATTATGATTCTAGTGCGGTTTTGAATTTGAAGTTCCTAAACGAACTTGCGGCCAGTTATGATAGGAACTTCAAATTCACCGCACTAGGATCGAAGGCGTGCATCGATCCAGGCAGGAAGAAAGGGCCGGCCCAGGCCGGCCCTTCTCGAGCAGAATTCCGCTTAGCCCTTCGTGACGATCGGAGGCGGAGCCTTGCCCTTGCCTTTGCCGATTCCGACGCAGGCAGAGACGCTCACCGCCACCAGCGTGGCGACCAGCGCAACCAGCACCTTCTTCATTGTGATCCCCTATGTTGCTACCTCGAGTGATAGAAGATCAACAGCAGCACGAATCCCTACCGTTCCTCTAGTGTTCAAAAGCCACAGTGCGCACGCATTTTGCGGGATGGAACTTGGTCAGGGGTCAGAGGTCAGAGGTCTATCGGCATTGAAAGCCGATGGTGCCGCCCTCGGCTGCGGGCACCATCTGCGTGATTTGCGCTTTCTTGCCGAACTGCGCGCAATGCGCTTGTGCGGCGCTGGAGGCGCCCTGGATGTTGCCCTCGGTATAGGGAACCTTGCCGCCCTGTTGGTTGCCGACCACCCCTGCCGTGCTGCCGACATCGCTTTGTCCGGCACATCCGGCGATGGCGCCAAGGACGAGGCAAAGCAGCAGCGCGCTCGCTGCTGCGCGACCCCTCGGAATGACGGTGTGAAATAGTTGTAAGATCAGCCGGTCCATTACAGCAGTTCTATTCGAACAGATTGGCATCGCCTCACAGAGGCAACGTTTCACGGCGGTATTATGCCCGCCGCGCGAATGACCTTGCCCCAGGTTTCGATCTCGACGCAATACGCGCGGCGAACTGTTCCGGTGTGCTTGCGACCGGCTCGAAGCCGATCGCGACCAAGGCGCTCATTCATTTCCGGAAGGGCGATGATGGCGACAATCTCAGACTACTTCGGTGAGATGGAATTTGGAGCAAGCGGCACAATCGGTCTGCCTCCCCCTTTCAGGGACCTTTCAGGGGGAGGTAAAATGCCTCGCTGCCGTGCCACATGTGATCGCCTCCTTACGCCGCGCAGGCCCGAACGGTGGAGAGCACGTGCTCGCTCGGGTAGGCGCCTGCGGTCCACTCAAGCAGGGTCTGCCTGCCGGCATCTGCATTCACGAAGGCAAGCTCCCACGGCTCGCTTCCCGTCGTCTGTCCAATGCGGATAACGCCTTCCTCAGGGCCCTCGGTGCGCGAGATTCCTGTGAGTTGCCGCGAAAGACCCGCATAGGCGCACGCGGCAAGCGTCCGGTAGTTGCCGTCAAGCTCATCGAGTTTTATCGCCTCGTGGTAAAACATAAAAAAAGCGGAGCTGGTGCAGGCTGTGATCAAGATCGTGGGAAGCGATAGCGCTGTCGCACCGATCATTGTGCGGCAGCGCTGCCGCCACTGGGTGATGCGCAAGGCATCGAAAGTCATGCGTCTTTGCGGCAGCGCGGTCATGCCGCCATGATAGGGGAAGCGGCCTTCGACTTAAATATTAGCGCCGGCGTCACTCCGCCTTGATGTTGGCGGCCTTTATGACGGGCCACCATTTCTCGATCTCGGCCTTGTGAAAGGCGGCGAGCGCCTGCGGCGTCTGCTGCTCGGGAGGCGAAATATTTGTCCCGAACTCGACGAAGCGCTGCTTTAGGTTGCAGTCGGTGTAATTCCGGGAAATGAAGCGTCCCGGACAGAACCCCAAGGCACTTCTCCAAAGTGCATCTCATTGGCAGGGATACTATGGCCGCCAGCGCAATGAGGGCAGAAGACTGAAACTTTCAAAGTCCGTAACCTTGCTAAGGTTCGTGGCTCTGTATGAATGGAAGTTATCACAATATCTGCCGTGTTCGGACATCGGTACGCGAGAGTGCTCATCTACGCCCCTCACCATCGGTAAGCTGTGAAACAGCTGTGAAACGATGCAAGCATTCCCCCTTCGCGATTAAGGCGCTAATGAGGATATCGAGAGCGACGGCGAAAACCTGTGGATTACTCGATCGGTACTCGTTGAAAGGCTCCCCCGTCCATTAATGCGCGGACCTCAATCGAGACCGTGATGCCGGCATGCGGCGAGAAAGAAAGAGACGCTGCGTGCCACATGCGGGCCGATCTCCGCGCGGAGGAGGTTGAGCTTCTCTCCGAGCAAGGCGCGGATGAGAAGGGGCAAGAGAATAAGATCAAGGAAGAACCGGGTGGTGCTTGGCAGACGCCCCGGGGCGAACGCCGGCAATGTGCCAAGCTCGTCGGATTGCGCCACTTCACCTAGAAGCCGCGCCACCGCTTCGGCCCCGCGCGCGCGCGCCATCTTCTCCACGCTGCTCGCCAGATCCGGAAACCTGCGCGCCTCCGCAATCGCCAGCCGCATCAAACCCACTGTGTCGCCCGCTAATACTTGGTGCACGACGCTGGCGCCCAGGTTTGCGAGGCGATCTTTGATCGTTGTGCCCGCCGGCGTCTGGCTCTCGACCCGCGCAATATTTGCATCGACCTTGCGCATCATGACCGCGGTGAAGAGTGCCTCCTTGCCGGGAAACCGGGCGTAGATGGTGGGCTTGCCCGCGCACGCGAGAGCGGCGATCTCGTCGATGCTTGCGCCGGCAAGCCCGCGTTCCAGAAATACTCGGCGCGCTGCTTCCAGTATGCGGGCATCGACCTCGCCAGCAAGGTTCCGCGGGGGCCGGCCCGTACGGACGGCACGCTCCACCTTGGCGCGCTTGCTGATCAGTTGAGTCCTATCCATGGCATGGATTTTCACGGTTTCGCGATTGCATCCATAATGAAATGCGATGGACGTGTTTTCGAATCGTCATCTCGTTCTAGCTCATTGTTTGAGCATGTCATTTTTGGAAACCGGTTCCCACTGTTGCGGACATGTTGACGCGCGGTCATGCCCCAAAAGCCGCAGGAGGCCCCCTTGATCTATGGCTTCTGCGGCCCCACGTAAAGGAACGAAACGGTTTCGTTTCGATTTATACCGCAGGGGAGGTGTGAGGTTCATCCACCGCGTTGGCAGGAGGGTCGGATGGGGTCACAAGCACAACATCAAGACCGAGGCGAGCCATCGGAGCTGGAGCGTCCCCGTCCTCAATTACCCCGACGTCCGTCGTCCGCGCCGGTCGACCCCTCGTCCGCGAAGGCTGGAGACGATCTCGCTCGCGCCCGAGCGCCGAAGGCGCCAAAGCGCGATCCTGACGAACGGCGGATCGTCGAGCTGCCGCAACACGAAGATCAGGAAGATCGGCAGCCAAAGCAGCAGCCTGCAGGCGGCGATGTTTCGCGCCTGGCCAGGCTGCGGCGGCATCCCTTCGCGCTGGTGATCGGGCTCATCCTCTTCGCTGTCCTGACGACCGGGGGCTACCTCTATTGGGACTACGCCCGGCACTTCCAATCGACCGACGATGCTTTCATTGCGACGCGGCAATTCCCCGTTGCCCCCAAGGTGTCCGGCTACATCACGGAAGTTCCGGTGACCGACAACCAGCATGTCGCCGCCGGCGATGTGATCGCCCGTATCGACGACCGGGATTACCGCATCACGCTCGACCAGGCGCAGGCGCAGGTGGCCAATGCGGAGGCCAGCATCCAGAACATCGACGCGCAGACCACCGTGCAACAGGCGCAGATCAACGCCAACCAGGCACAGGTCGAACAGGCGCAAGCGGCGCTGGTGTTCGCACGGCAGCAGGCGGCGCGTTATCAGGACCTGGCACAAAAAGGCTCGGGCACCGTTCAGAACGCCGAGCAGTACGCGTCACAGCTTCGCCAGCAACTAGCGGCGGTGCAGAGTGCCGAAGCGAACCTGAGGCTGGCACAACGACAGATCGAATCCCTGAAGGCGCAGCGCAATAGTGCTGTTGCCAGCCTCGATCAGGCCAAGGCTCAGCGCGATCAGGCGCAGTTGAACCTTGCCTACACGACCGTCACGGCGGCCCAGCCGGGGCGCGTCGTCAATCTTACTGCGGCCGTCGGCCAATTCGCGCAACCCGGCACGAACCTGACCATGTTCGTGCCGGACCAAATCTGGGTTACTGCGAACTTCAAGGAGACACAGCTCGACACGATGCGTCCGGGACAGCCGGTGCGGCTCGCGATCGACGCCTATCCGCACCGCGATGTCCGCGGCCATGTTGCCAGCATCCAGCCCGGGTCCGGCACTGCATTTTCGCTGCTGCCGGCACAGAACGCGACCGGCAATTACGTCAAGATCGTTCAGCGCGTGCCGGTGAAGATCGTCATTGATAATCCGCCAACCGACGTTGCGCTGGGTCCCGGCATGTCGGTCGTCCCCACCGTGCGGGTCAATGCGGCGCCGTCGCGGTATGAGCAGCTCCGGGCGCTGATATGAGCACAGCCGTATCCTCGGCCGGAAAGGCGCCGCCGATCAGAGTCGTCGCGGCCGGCAATCCATGGCTGATCGCGGTCCTGGTGGCGCTCGCTACCTTCATGGAGGTCCTCGACACCACCATCGTCAATGTCGCATTGCCCTACATCGCCGGCGGAATGGGGGTGAGCGAGGACGAAGCTTCCTGGGTGGTGACAACCTACCTCGTCGCCAATGCGGTCATCCTCACCGCCAGCAGCTTTCTGGCCAGGCTGCTGGGTCGCAAGGCGTTCTTCATTGCCTGCCTCGCTCTGTTCACCGCAAGCTCGCTGCTTTGCGCAATGGCGTGGAATCTGCAAGCGCTGCTGCTGTTTCGAATCCTGCAGGGTCTTGGCGGAGGCGGCATGGTGCCGGTGGCGCAGTCGATCCTGGCGGACTCGTTTCCACCCGAAAAACGCGGCCAGGGTTTCGCGCTGTTCGGCATTGCGGTCGTGGTGGCACCGGTCGTCGGCCCGATCCTTGGCGGCTGGCTCGCCGACAACTACTCCTGGCATTGGTGCTTTCTGATCAACGGCCCGGTCGGACTGATTTCCATTGCCCTGATGTCTGCGCTTCTGCGCGAAACCGACGCCCGCATCGAACAGCGCCGCTGGCAGTTCGATCTCACCGGTTTCCTGCTGGTTGCAACGTTTCTTGGTGCGCTCGAAATCGTGCTCGACCGTGGTCTGGTGGATGACTGGTTCTCCTCGACCTTCATAGTTGGCTTTGCGGTCGTGGCGGCGCTTGCGTTCCTGCTCATGATCCCCTGGGAGCTCAGCCGCCGTGATCCGATGATCGACATCGGCATGGTGGCAACACGCCAGTTCGGCGCCTGCTTCGCCGTCATGCTGGCGACCGGCGCGCTTCTCTATTCGACGACCCAATTCCTGCCGCTGCTGGTGCAGCAGTATTTCGGCTACACGGCGACATGGTCGGGCCTTGTGCTGACGCCGGGCGGGCTGGTGACCATGATCATGATGGTCGTTGTAGGGCGCCTCTCCGGCAAGGTGCAGCCGCGTTACCTGATCGCTATTGGCGCCGTGGTCTGCGCATTGGCGATGTACGACCTGACCAGGCTCTCCGGCGATGTTGACTTCTGGTTCTTCGCCAGGTCGCGCATGCTTCTGGGTGTGGGATTGCCATTGATCTTCATCCCCATTGTTACAGCGTCTTATGATGGGGTTCCGCCGGAGCGGACGGATCAGGCCTCCGCGCTGACCAATGCGGCGCGAAACATCGGCGGCTCCATCGGAGTATCGCTGGCGTCAAACATACTGGCGCATCGCGAGCAGTTTCATCAGAGCCGGCTGGTCGAGAGCGCGATTCCATCGAGCGTCCAATATCAAGACACGTTGCACCAGGTGATCCAGTATTTTGTCGGGCAAGGAAGCTCCCTGGCACAGGCACAGCAGCAGGCCTTCGCCTGGATCGGCCAGCAGGTGGCGACGCAAGCGGCGTATCTCGCATATATCGATGTGTTCTGGGTGCTGATGCTCATCTCCGCCGCCGCGGTGCCGCTTGCGCTCATCCTCAGGAAAGTGAAGCTCGGCGCATCCGCTCGGGTCGGTCACTGAAGGGACCAAGTTGCGCAATGGCCGTCAGCATCCAAGCGCAGGAACCGCATCGAAGACTGCGGGCGATGGTTTTCTGGTGCTGCCGGTAAGGATTGAACTTACGACCTCCCCCTTACCAAGGGGGTGCTCTACCACTGAGCTACGGCAGCGCCGGCACCAATATGGTGTCAATCCGGATCGTTCGGCGACTGCCGCGATGCTTGCCACAAGGGGAAACCGCAGGCAAGCCGCGCGGGCTTTGCTTTTGCCTGCTTCCCGATCCTATTCTCTGCCGCGCATGGACGAACGATCGAAAAGCGAAGAACAACGAAAGCGGCAGCAACGACTGCGCGCGGCGCTGCGTGAAAATCTCAAGCGGCGCAAGGCGCAAGCAAAGGCACGAATTGCGGCGCAGCCGCCGGAACATGCCGAAAAACCCCACGATTCCGCCGGAATTACCGAGGAAGATGAACGCTAGGTTAGCTGTGTCACAAGTACTTGCTATCACCGTCATCCTGAGGTGCCCGCGCGTTGGATTGCTCCTCAGGCTGGTGAGCGGTTAAAGCGCGCGGGCCTCGAAGGATGCACGGCCCGTTAGCGGGACCGCACCCTTCGAGGCTCGGCGCTTTGCGCCGAGCACCTCAGGGTGACGGATCGAGGGGAGCGCAGCTGATCAGCCGGTAAACTTAACGCCGGCTTGGGATTGTATTTAAGGCGCGCAACGCCTCATCGTGAGGATGGTGCAGGCGCCAGAGACGGGGGCAGGGGGCATGGATCGCATTCGCATAAGCGGCGGGCAAAGGCTCAACGGCACGATTCCAATTTCGGGCGCCAAGAACGCCGCGCTGCCGCTGATGATCGCCAGCCTGCTGACAGACGAGACTCTCATTCTCGACAACGTCCCGCGGCTTGCCGATGTGGCGCTCTTGCAGCGCATCCTCGGCAATCATGGCGTCGATATCACGGTCAACGGCAAGCGCCCGGGCGAAACCCAATATGACGGGCAGACGCTGCACATTTCCGCCGCCAATATCATCGACACCACGGCGCCCTATGAACTCGTCTCGCGCATGCGCGCGAGCTTCTGGGTGGTGGCGCCTTTGGTCGCGCGCATGGGCGGGGCCAAGGTTTCCATGCCGGGCGGTTGCGCCATCGGCACCCGGCCGGTGGATCTTCTCATCATGGCGCTGGAAAATCTTGGCGCCGAAATCGCCATCGACCGCGGTTACGTGATTGCCCGCGCCAAGGACGGGCTCAAGGGCGGGCGCATCGTGTTCCCGAAAGTGACGGTGAGCGGCACGCACATCGCGCTGATGGCCGCCTCCCTCGCGCATGGCTTCAGCGAAATAGAGAACGCGGCGCGCGAGCCGGAGATCGCCGACGTCGCCGATTGTCTCAACAAGATGGGCGCCAAGATCAGCGGCGCCGGCAGCTCGCATATCGTCGTCGAGGGGGTGCCGCGGCTTAAGGGTGCGCGCCATCGCGTGCTGCCCGATCGGATCGAGACCGGTACCTATGCCATGGCGGTGGCCATGACCGGAGGTGACGTGCTCTTGGAAAACGCGCGGGTGGAGCTTCTGCAGGCTCCATTGGACGTGCTCGTGCAGTGCGGCATCACCGTCAATCCCACAAATGCCGGCGTGCGCATTGCGCGCAACGGCAGCGGCATCGCTCCCGTCGACGTGACGACCTCGCCGTTCCCCGGTTTCCCCACCGATTTGCAGGCGCAGCTCATGGCGCTGATGACCCGGGCAAACGGCACATCGCGCATCACCGAGACGATTTTCGAGAACCGCTTCATGCATGTGCAGGAACTGGTGCGGCTGGGCGCGCGCATCCAGCTCAACGGCGAGTGCGCCACCATCGAGGGGGTCGACGCCCTCAAAGGCGCGCCGGTCATGGCCACCGATCTGCGCGCCTCCGTCTCGCTGGTGATTGCCGCGCTCGCGGCCGAAGGCGAGACCATGGTCAACCGCGTCTATCATCTCGACCGCGGCTTCGAACGGCTCGAAGACAAGCTTTCCGCCTGCGGCGCTGCCATCGAACGCCTCAGCGCATAGCGTGTCCGCGGACGCGAGTGGATTGCGCCAGGCACGTCAGCATTGCTATCTGCGCTGCCGTTCTCCTGCTCGCTCCTGTTTTCCGCCGTCAGGCAGCGCAGCACAAGGGCTGGAATGCCGCGGGGCGCAGAAACCGCAGCAGGTCGCCGAGTTGATGTTTGGCCGCAAGGGCAGCGATCGCATAGGCGTGAACGAGGTGGCATGGGCCCGCTTTCTGGACCTCGAGATCACAGCGCGCTTCCCCGACGGGTTTACGGTCCTAAGCGGCGCCGGCCAATGGCGGGATCAAGTCAGCAAGAAAATTGTTCGCGAGCCGAGCAGGATCGTTCAGATCGTGCTTCCCGGGGACGCTGAAGATTTGGCGCGGATTAACGAGATTGTGGAGGCGTATAAAGCCCGCTTCCAGCAGCAGTCCGTCGCCGTCATTCTGCACACGGCGTGCGTTTCGTTTTGACCCTGCCTGTCCCGGGCGAGTGAAGCGAGCGCGAAGCGCGAGCGGCCGGGACCTGGGACCCCGCTTGCGCTGGAGAGAGCCCGTTCCTAATTAACTCAAGTAATAATCTTGCCTGCAGCCGGGACGCTTCGCGCGTGCGAGGCGCGGCAAGCTGCTGCGGCGAAAAGAACCGCCAGGGAGCGCCCATGATGGAGCCATGCGAGCCGATGAAATTCGTCGCCCTTGACCGGGAGGATCTCGAAGTCGTTTCCGCCCACCTGCAGGATGCTCTGGTCAAGGTCTCCGACGTCATATGGCGCCCGCAGGAAAACCGCCTGGTCATTGCGCTCAACCGGTTCGACTGGCCCTCTGCCGAATGCAATCAGCCGCAACTGCGCCGTTGCCGCTGCGCATTGCGCTTTGAGCGGGTCAATGCCTGCAAATGCCGCCATGTCGATCCCGCCGGCAAGGACGCGGTCCTCAACCTTCTGGCCGTCGAATTTACCGAGCGCGACGGCCCGGCAGGGGTGGTGACGCTCACCTTTTCCGGCGGTGGAGTGCTGCGCCTCGAAGTGGAATGCCTCGAAGCCGAGTTGTCTGACATCGGGCCTTCGTGGCCGGCCACCATGCGTCCCGTCCACAGCCTCGATGCATCCGAGCTGCGGGGTTGATGATACCCTTCTGCCCAGTCCATTGAGCGCTAATGCGGCTCGACCGAGCCGAGAGCTGGGCAATGCCAATTCGCCTCGACAGCCGCGCCGTCGATTTCAGCGCTTCCTTTCGCACCTTTCTCGCCGCCAAACGCGAAAGCCATGGACGACGTGGAAGCGGCCGTGCGTGCCATCATTGCCGAGGTGGCCCGCGGCGGCGACGCTGCCCTCACTGCGCTGAGCAGGAAATTCGATTGTATCGATCTCGATGCGACGGGCCTGCGGGTCGCGCCTGAGGAAATCGAGCTTTCCTATGCTGCCTGCGACCGCAAGGCGCTCGACGCGCTCGCCTTCGCGCGCGATCGCATCGAAAGCTACCACCGCCGCCAGCTGCCGCAGGATGAGCGCTTCACCGACGCCCTCGGGGTCGAGCTGGGGTCCCGTTGGACCGCGATCGAGGCAGTCGGCCTCTATGTACCGGGAGGTACCGCCGCGTATCCGTCCTCGGTGCTGATGAATGCGGTACCCGCCAAGGTGGCCGGCGTTCCCCGGCTGGTGATGGTCGTGCCGGCGCCGCAGGGGAAGCTCGCCCCGCTGGTGCTGGCGGCGGCGAAGCTTGCCGGCGTTGACGAGGTCTATCGGGTCGGCGGCGCCCAGGCGGTGGCGGCGCTTGCCTACGGCACCGAGACAATCGCCCCGGTCGCCAAGATTGTCGGCCCGGGCAATGCCTATGTCGCGGCGGCCAAGCGCCTCCTGTTCGGAAAGGTGGGCATTGACATGGTCGCAGGTCCTTCCGAGGTGCTGATCATCGCCGACAAGGCAAGTCATCCGGACTGGATTGCCGCCGATCTCCTTGCCCAGGCCGAACACGACGCGCGCGCGCAAGCGATTCTGATCACCGACGATGCAGCGCTTGCGCAGGCAGTCGAGCATGCGCTGGCGGTGCAGCTCGCGTCGCTGCCGCGTGGCGAGATTGCCGCCGCGTCCTGGCGCGATTTCGGCGCCATCATCCTGGTTGCCAGCCTTGCCGACGCCGTGCCGCTGGTGGATGCCATTGCGCCCGAGCACCTTGAAATCGCCGCCGAGAACGCCGAGGCCCTCGCCGCGCGCATCCGCAATGCCGGCGCGATATTCCTCGGCGGCCATACGCCGGAGGCGATCGGCGATTATGTTGCCGGCTCAAATCACGTTCTGCCGACCGCGCGATCGGCACGCTTTTCATCGGGCCTGGGCGTGCTCGATTTCATGAAGCGGACCTCGCTGCTCAAATGCGGTCCCGATCAATTGCGCGCCCTTGCCCCTGCCGCCATTGCGCTCGGCGAAGCCGAGGGCCTCGATGCGCATTGCCGCTCGGTTGCCATGCGGCTCAACCGCTAGAAAGTCATTCCGGGGCGCCGCGCAGCGGCGAGCCCGGAATCCATAGCCACGAATCGGGGTTATGGATTCCGGGTTCTCGGCCTTCGGCCTCGCCCCGGAATGACAGGTTGTTAGGAAAGATGATCCCGCTTTAATGTCGCATGAACCTGATGCCAAGACGAAGCGCCATCGTCTGGTTGCGGTCACCCTCGACGAGAATTCGATCGGCCGCTCCAGCCGCGATGTCGAGCATGAGCGGGCGGTCGCGATCTACGATCTCCTCGAGGACAATTTTTTTGCGCCTGGCGAGGCGGAGGGGCCGTTCGCGCTGCAGCTGAGCATTACCGGCAGCCGGCTGATGTTCGACATCCGCCGCGAGGACGGCTCGCCGGTCATTGCGCATCTCCTCTCGCTGTCGCCGCTGCGCCGCATCGTCAAAGATTATTTCACCGTGTGCGACAGCTACTACGCAGCGATCAGGACGGCGACGCCCGACCGCATCGAAGCCTTGGATATGGGCCGCCGCGCGCTGCATGACGAGGGTTCGCAGATCCTCATGGAGCGGCTCAAGCGCAAAGTGAGTGTCGATTTCGATACCGCGCGCCGGCTGTTCACTCTCATCTGCGTGCTGCATTGGAAGGGATGAGCACCGACGCCGCATCGGGGCATGATCCCGGAGAAGCCGGGTCCGGCCTTGACCCGGGGCGGACGCGGTTATTCGGAACAGATCGTGCTGCAACGAAAAAGCCGCACGCCGTATTGTTCGCCTGCGGCCTGAATGCCGTACGCTCGCCCATGGCGGCGGCGCTGTTGAAGCAGATGCTCGGCGGCTCGCTTTATGTCGGCTCCGCCGGTGTGCGCAAAGGCGAGGTTGACCCGTTCGCGATAGCGGTCATGGAGGAGATCGGCATCGATATCGAGAGCCATGATCCGATCACTTTCGAGGAGCTGGAAGACCTGGAAGGGCTCAATTTCGATCTGATCGTTACCCTCTCGCCGGAAGCCCATCATAAAGCCCTTGAACTCACGCGGGTGCTTGCCGTCGATGTCGAGTACTGGCCGACTGCCGATCCGACCGCAGTCGAGGGAAATCGCGAGCAACGCCTCAATGCCTATCGCGCGGTGCGCGATCAGCTCGTGGAAAAGATTCGCGAGCGCTTCGTCATCCACGCGGCCGGCAACGAGTGATTGCCGCCAGTTGTGAAGCGCCATCCGTTCCGCTAATTTCCGCGCCGATTTGCCGGGCACAGTTGGACCGAATGGCCAAAGAAGAACTCCTGGAATTTCCCGGCGTCGTGACCGAACTGCTGCCGAACGCCACTTTCCGAGTGAAGCTCGAAAATGAACACGAAATCATCGCTCATACCGCCGGCCGCATGCGCAAGAATCGCATTCGCGTGCTTGCCGGCGACAAGGTGCTGGTCGAGATGACGCCCTACGACCTGAGCAAGGGCCGCATTACCTATCGCTTCAAATGAATGTTGCAGCAAAATGATTGGACGGCCGAAGCTCGTGCTCGCCTCCGGCTCGCCGCGGCGGGTCATGCTTGTCAATCAGGCCGGCATCGAGCCGGATGCGTTGCGTCCGACCAATATCGATGAGACGCCCAAGCGCGGAGAATTGCCGCGCGCCTGCGCCAATCGGCTCGCGCGCGCCAAAGCCGATGCCGCGCTCGAACTGGTGCGCGCCGATGACGAGCTAAACGGTGCGTATATCCTGGCGGCTGACACCGTGGTGGCGGTCGGCCGGCGCATCTTGCCGAAAGCCGAGCTGCTCGATGAGGCCGCGCAATGCCTGCGCCTTCTTTCCGGGCGCAATCACCGCGTCCATACCGGCATTTGCCTGGTAACTCCGACGCACGCCTATCGCCAGCGGCTCGTCGAGACGCGGGTACGTTTCAAGCGCCTCTCCGAGGAGGACATCGAGGCCTATCTCGCCTCCGGCGAATGGCGCGGCAAGGCGGGCGGCTACGCCGCCCAGGGAATTGCCGGGAGCTTCATCGTGAAAATTGTCGGCTCCTACACCAATGTGGTGGGCCTGCCGCTTTATGAGGCGACAACGCTGTTGGCGGGCGAAGGCTATCCCATTCGCTTCGGCTGGCTCACCGCGGTGTGACGGGCCGCCATACCTCCCCTGAAAGGGGAGCATAGGCGGTCGCCCTGCCGCCCATTTGCGTTTGATACCGATCGCCTGCGCTCCCATATCAACGCCATGTCACAGCGCGAACCGGCCCGCATTCCACTCTGCCCGATCTGCCGCAAACCGAGGGTGGAAGAATTCCGCCCGTTCTGCAGCCGGCGCTGCGCGGACATCGACCTCAATCGCTGGTTCAGCGGCGTCTATGCGGTGCCGACGAAGGAAGACGAAGACGAGGACGGAGCGGCGCCGCCGGCGGAGGAGCGCTGATACGTTTGTTGAACCGTCGCTCTGAGGTGCTCAGCGCAAATTGCCGAGCCTCGAAGAGCAATGACAAGGAGTGATTGTTCATCCAAGCGGAGAAAGTACTCACTGCGCGCCCGTCTGGACAGCGCAAATTCACGCCTTTATAACGCCGCGCGCATGCCGCCATCAGCGGATGCGGGCGCCCAGGTAGCTCAGTTGGTAGAGCACTGCACTGAAAATGCAGGTGTCGGTGGTTCGATTCCGCCCCTGGGCACCGCCCATCAGCATGGTAAAGCCGCCGTCACCGGACATCGACACCACGTGACGAGCTTGGAGCCTGCGTGGCATTTGTGGGCAGCTTCGCCTGAACGACCACGGCGTCACCGTGCTCAATGCTGACCGCACCCGTCGCCGAGACGACCTTTCCAATCGGATTTATCGGGCTGTTTTGTGTTCGCGCATCGGTTGCGAGAAACAGGCTGACCAGCACAGCTAACACGTACGCCGACAGGGAGATCACAAGGTCGCTCATCGTTCTCTCCAGGCCGAGTGCAAGCGAACCGGTAATCTTAGTGTCAAACCGCGTATTACCTATTTGCCCTGCAACGTCGAGATATACTCAATCAGTGCCAGCACGCGTAGACGTACCATGGTTTGGATCACGTCCTCTGACAGCGTACTGCCGGGGTACTTTAGCTCACGCGTGTAGTTTTCGCCCCACACCGGCATCTCCCTTGTGGTTTCCCTTGGCGGGGATGCGGTCGTGAGAAACGGCAAGACAGCGAATTGCCCCTCCTCCTTGATGCTGAACGGCAGAGGAGGCTTACATGGCAAAACCAATCCAATCTGAAGGTTTGGCGCCGGCAACTGCTAGCATCAGCAGCAGGTGTTGTCGCTGTCGGTATTGTGCCTGGAAATGAACGAGCTCCAGCCGGCAATCCAGTCGGGGCGACCATTGCGGGTCGCGATGAAGTCGCTCTTTGCGACTTGATTATTCCCCCGGATGTCGTCCAAAAACCGCAAGGCATGCCGGGGGGCGTTTTGATGTCTCTATTATGGACATACGACCTGTGAATTGGAGTTGGCGCGGGGAAACGATCCGCCTGAACTCCACGGAAGGCGGGAGTGGGAAAACCATCCTCCTTCTTCCCGCGCTCAGCTCGATCTCTACACGCCACGAGATGCGCCCTTTACAGGAGCGTTTGGCGCGTGAGTACTCGACGTTGTCTATCGACTGGCCAGGATTTGGAGACGAGGCGCGCCCACAGATCGATTGGGCGCCGGAGGTTTACGCCGCCTTTCTGTCATTCCTCTTCACGTCGCTAGTAAGAGAGCCCCACGCGATTATTGCGGCTGGGCATGCAGCGAGCTATGTGCTCAAGCATGCCGCCACTGCACCGCAGGTCGCGCCGCGGCTCGTTCTCATCGCTCCGACCTGGAGAGGACCCTTGCCTACCATGATGGGCGGACATCGGCCTTTCTTCGACCGGCTCTGCCGCGTGGTGGATAGCCCCGCCATCGGTCCGGTCATCTACTGGCTCAATGTCAATCCGCTTGTTGTGCGCCGCATGGGCGCCGGCCACGTTTATGCTGATCCCGGTTATCTGGCAGGCGAGCGATTGGACGAAAAACTCGCTGTTGTACGCGCGAGCGGTGCACGATTTGCCTCGGTACGGTTTGTTGCTGGCCGCCTCGATCCGCTCGCCAACCGCGAAGAGTTTCTTGAGTGTGCACGACGTGCGATGTCTCCGATCCTCGTGATCTATGGCAGCGAAACACCGCCGAGGTCGCGTGCCGAGATTGAGGCTCTCGCCGCACTACCCGGCATCCGCAGTATTCGGTTGCCTAGCGGAAAGCTGTCCGTGCACGAGGAGTTTCCCGATGCGACTGTCGAGGCGATCACACCGTTTATGCGTGAAACATTCAGCTGAGAGCAGACGGATGAGCGTCTGCTATAGCTTCGTCAGCCGAGGTTCAGGCTGCATCTCAGCATTGCAGTCATCGGCATGCTTCGCAGGCGGGCTTGTCCAGGATGCTCGCATTTTGACATAGATCAAATGGTCTCTTAACCGCTGGTGTACTCTCAAAATGAAGGGTGGCTCAGCATGAGAGTGCGTGAATTCCGCCCTCTTTGATGCATGCCGCCCTATGGAGGACGCCATGGCCGGCATTCGTCTCTTCAACATCCATTACGTCTGGGAAGATGTTCTCAGCATGGGCCTGGGTGCTCTGATCGTGCTGACCTCGTGGATGGTCGGCGACGGGAATACCCAAGCGGTGGCAGCCAACGCCACAATAGTTGGCATCCTTGTGCTCGCACTCGGCGCGTCTGAGTTCTTGGATTTGCGTCGCTGGGAGGAGGGCCTCGAAACCGCATGTGGATTGTGGCTGATCGCATCGCCATTCATTTTTGGCTACGCCGACAATGGCACGCTCCGATATTGGCACTTCGTCCTTGGCGCCGTTGTCGTTGTGCTCGCAGTGTTGGAATTGAGGCAGGACTGGAAGCTGAGCCACGCTGAGCTTGCCCAGCACAGTGCGCGATAGCTTCGACACAGCACGGTCGAAGCCCCGCGTTTTGGCTCAAAAATTTTATTCTGCTCTTAGGAGACAATAACCCGTGCTTGGTGCATTTGGGCAATGGTGGCAGGGATCGATTGAGATTCGGGCGGGTAAGCTGCTCGAAGTAGCGCGCTTGCACATCGAGCGAGTAAAATACCTCGCCTATTACGTGGGCTGCGCAGATTTCCGCGCATTCATGAGGAGCAGTTACAGCGATGACAATTTGTTGGCGCGCCGCATGCTGACCCTCGGTCTGGACCCATATGAATTAGCTCTCTCTGATCCTGCGTTGGTTCGTCATCTTCAGAGGCAATGCACCCTTTGCGATAACCGTGAATGCTGTTTGCAAGATTTTGCGCACGAACCCAGTGACGCCGCTTTGAGGGATGGTTGGCGGGATTATTGTCCCAACGTTCTGGCAATCGACATGCTTGTCGGGCTGCAAAGCCGCTCAAGAGATATGGCGAAAAACTCATTCTTGGCTGAAAACTCTGATTAACAAAGAAGTGCAGGGAGAGGTGCCATGATTCACACCCTGGTTCCCAGCGACCGCGTCGAGGCAGCGCCGGTCTACGGTCGGGACGGCAAAAAGATCGGCACGATTGAGCGATTGATGCTGAACAAAATGACTGGAACAGTAGCTTACGCGGTGGTTAAATTCGGCGGACTCCTCAAGGCCAACACACACCGCTATCCGGTGCCGTGGAACTCGCTGAAATACAACGCGGCACGCAAGGCTTATGCGATCAACCTAACGCTGGAAGAACTCCAGAGCGGTCCATCGGACCTCGACGGCGAGACGTTCGACTGGGGCGACCGCTCCCCGGTCTATCGGCATCCGCAGTATTGGACAGTGTAAGGCAATCAACTCGGTGTCAGGAAATTAGAAAAAAGCCCATCACCGGTAGTATCGATGATGGAGCGGCACGACGTTATTTGACTACCTTTTCCTGATTCTGCAAAATCCCGTCCGCATCAAGACGAGGGCGGTAGCCCTCACCAACCGGCGCAACGCGGCATGGTGGTTCCCTAGATGGGGATGCGGTCGTGAGAAACGGCAAAACACGCGGATTTGCCAGTCCTCCTTGATGCCGACACAAGCACCAGGAGGCTTGCATGGCAAAACCAACCCAATTTGAGGGTCTGGACCGTCGCCAACTGCTGGCACTATCAGCAGGTGTTGCAGTCAGCAGCATTGTTCCTGAGACCCAATCAGTCCAAGCAACCTCTCCGGCCGTGGTTATCGCTGTGGCAAGTAGACCGGCATTGGACTGTTCTGCATTGAACGTTTGCGCTGTCACTGTTCGTCGGCTTAAGGAAATTGCCGAACGAAATCGCATTCGAAAGGAAGCCGGATTACCGTTGCTGTCGATCACAAAGGAACTGCGCCGGATGAAAAGCGTAGACGATGAAGCAGAGTTCGAGGGATTTGCTGCTATTCACAAGCGAAGGGTTTGGGACGAGGTCCTAGCAACTCTGCCGTAAGCCAGAGGGGAGCCGGATTGGCGGCCACGGGGATGGATGGAAGGATTAGGGTATCAAGCGCAGGTTAGTATAATTCTTCGAGAACGTTTTCTGCGCAAAAGTTCGCAATATCGTTCAGGTCTACTCAGTTAGTCCGGTAGCCGAATAACTCGCGGAATTTGAGCTTTGCTACCGCGAACAGATAGATAATCTCCAAAATGCCGACGGTGTTCACTACGAGCATGATAACGAACCACCACGGCTGACTCCGGCGGGCACTGTGCCACAACGCAAGCCCCTTCCAAAACACCGACCAGAGCACCAGCAAGATTACCACTGGCACAAAAAGTTCAGCCAACACGGGAAAATGCGCAAACCACCACTCATTCGAAAACTGCTCAGGCATGAGCATGTACTATCCGCACCGTCGCTTGGCTGAGTGGAACGGCCATGTTACGGGTTACCTTGCACTTTTTTCTTCCCAGGATGAGCGACTAAATACACGTTCCATTCATCCGGATTGTCACCAGCATCGAGGTCAATTTCGCCATCACTGATCGCTTGGTCGCGAGATTGCTCCCATTCAGAATTTTGCGCCGGAGTCGCCTCCCATACATCAATTGCAAATTTCCCATCCCATAGTGGCTTTTCGTTTTCGTCAACGAGCACTCTCAAATCTGATCGCAGACCCTCGTGATTTTGTATCATTTCTTGCGCTTGCTCGTCGTCCTCGGCACGAAATGCCAATATCGCTTCCCCGGCGATATGAGCAACATACGTTTTCATGGGAGAACTCCATGCGCTGTAACTGGTACGAGCTACCTGCCAGGATATTGTGCCTGTACCTTGCGATTGTTGGGCGACATCCGGGTGAACAATCAACTCGGCAAGATGCGTCTTCACGTTTCCCCGGGTCCTGATGAACTCTTGCAGGTTCTCCTCGCTTGCACGAAACGACTCGTCCGACAATCGACCACGAAATAGCTCATAGCGGAGCCAAACGCGATAAGTATTGACAACATCGCTCTCACAATAATCAGCGATTTCCTTGATTCGCCCCTCCCGGAAATATTTCTCGATTTCCGCGCCAGCCATTCCGTTCGGTTTTCCCGGTAGTCCCATCACTCTGCAGAGTTCGTGCAAGCTTGCCTTTGTGTGCGGACTGAATGAGGACAAGACATCGCATAGATCAATCGCATCTTCGGTGTAGCGATTGAAATACGGGCGGAGTGATAATCCTGGAGCAGAAACTCCGTTGACCATTGCCCGATATCGAATGACGGGCAAGTCGAAGGAAGAACCGTTGAAAGTGACGAGTTGCGGACTGAGTTCCGCAATCCTTGCAACAAAAGAGGATATCAGCTCTTTCTCCGTGCGTTCGCCGAGGTTCGGACATCCAAGCGCATCTACCTGCCAGTGCCCATTTTCGCGATGGGCGACTAATGCACCTATGCAAATTATCGAGTGATAAATGTGCTTTGGGAATGTGTTCCCCATTTCCGCGCGCACATCAGCATCGCTCTTGCCTTGCAAACCTTTGGCAGCGGCAAAGCCCTTTAGGTCGGGGATCGTCTCGATGTCCCAAACGATGACATGGGGGGACATGTCACGTACCCTTTACAGCGGCGGCATGATTTACGCCAACTCGATAGAGATGTTCCAAATCAGAAGATCGATTATATCCCGGTCGCGAGTCGTGTCATGATTATTATTGTCACGATCTGCATGATCCCCTGTAGCGCAACGGCGAGAAAATAGCGGTTTGTCAGCCTGGCAATTCTGGCATTGTCTGGCGTCTCCTGTTGCAGCTCCAGACACACGCGCAGGTTCGTTGGCAGTAGATAACCAAGCCCTTGAATGGACATCAATGTTACCAGAACGAGCGATGCTGCTATCCATCCATATTCGGGCCATGGCAGCGCGGTAAACCCCATATCGACTGCCAGAAACCGGCCAGTGGTACCGGTTATGATCGAGAGTGCAGGCATGAGAAACAGTGTGCGAGGCGTCAGCCGCAACAGCACTGCTTTTCGGGCTGATATCTCGATCACCCGCAGAATCGGTCCAAGGACAAATCCCATGAATAGGTCAATGCCAGTCCACAATAATCCGCTGAACACATGGAGAAAGTTGAGGGACCAAATGTGATGGCTCGCGATAACACCGATCATAACCATGAGTGATGCGGCGACTACCAGGAGTAGTGCCAGCGGATGAGCTTAGTTGGTGCGACCTGGGTCACGATCTGTTCTTAGCGTCCCTGCGCTCCAAAGATATTCCCAAGTCAGCGGAATTAGAATGCCGACGACCAAGCCAAACAGCACAATAACAATCCACAGGTTGAGTTTCTTGTCGGTCATAACAGGTGCGTTTGCGCTTGCCTGAACCTTTGCGGTCGAGCCTTTCAGAAGTGCTTGATGTGGATCAACAGGGTGCCGAACAGATTACCCCATTGTTGTTTGATGCCGGGCTACCATTTGCAAAGGACCGTTTTTGTTTGACTAGTGAACTTCGCTGTCGTGTGATTGATGGTCCTTGCCTTCCAGCCGAAGAACCGGCGCGGCTGACAGGTTACCCTCGTTGCAAAGGCAAGCTCCGTTCCCGGAAGAACACAAACTGCCATGTTGGCATCTTCCGGTGCAGCAAGCCCTATGGTGCCAGTGTTGAAGTAGTGAGTTGTCAGTTTGTCGCCAACCTTAACCTTCCTTGCCGGTTTCGCCTTGAATATCGTGGTGGCCCTGACGTATAGAAACGCGCTCGATATGCAGTTTACGACGCTGAAGGATGCGGCGCAGTCGCCGGGTCAGGCAAGGACAAGGTTTTCTACTATTAATTAATGCTCACCCGCAAGTTTGTCTTCTGCATGGCGTACTGTAGCACGGCCAACCGACTTCGCAGTGTTGACTTGGATCAATGCTCGCCGGGCAAAACATCGGTGAGGTTGAATTGGTGATTTTTCGAAGAAGGACGTCATGTTGGGCTCAAGCAGCAGACCCAGATCGGGTGGGCGCCCTCGGCTCATACGGGAAACATCGGAATCACCGGTGACGATCGATGTTCCCATGCAAAAGCATGAAGTGCGATCGGAACCGTTTGCACCCTCGCCATTTTGTATGGCGGATGAGCGCGAACTCGTACGGATCGACCGCCTTAGGTGACGTTATCGACCGGTCGGTTCACGCAGCGCTGGCACGCTTTACACTGGGTCTGTCACCGGCCGCGCTTGCCGAGTCCTATCTGGATTGGGCTACGCATTTGGCCTCGTCGCCAGGAAAGCAAATGCAGTTGGTTCAAAAGGGCGTTCGGAAGTTCGCCCGTCTGGCACATTACGTAGGACAATGCGCGATGCGGGCTGCCACGGAAGCTTGCATCCAGCCGCTGCCGCAGGACCAGCGTTTCATGGGCGAAGCTTGGCAGCGATGGCCCTACAACGTGATCTATCAGAATTTTCTGTTGCAACAGCAGTGGTGGCACGTTGCCACGACGGATGTCCGCGGCGTGACGAAGCAGCACGAGAATGCCGTCAAGTTCGCGGCAAGGCAGATCCTTGACGTCTTCGCGCCATCTAACTTCTTGCTTACCAATCCCGAGCTGCAGCAGCGCACAGTTCAGCAAGGCGGGATGAATTTTCTGCGCGGTATGCAGAATTTCCTTGAGGACTGGCAGCGCGCCGGCGGCGGCAAGAAGCCGGCCGGTACCGAGGCGTTCCAAGTCGGTCGCGACGTCGCAGTCACGCCTGGCAAAGTCATCTACCGTAATCGCCTGATCGAGCTGATACAGTACGCACCGGCAACCGACCAGGTTCAGCCCGAACCGATCTTGATCGTGCCGGCGTGGATCATGAAATACTATATCCTCGATCTGTCGCCGCAGAACTCGCTAGTGAAATACCCTCACCGAGCAGGGCTTCACTGTTTTCATGATCTCCTGGAAGAACCCGGAGCCTGAGGACCGGGACCTAGGCATGGCCGACTATCGAAAGCTCGGCGTGATGGCTGCACTGAACGCGGTTTCTGCCGTTGTGCCTGATCAGCTCGTCCACGCGGTTGGTTACTGCATCGGAGGGACCCTGCTTTCGATCGCAGCGGCCACGATGGCCCGGGAGGCCGACGAACGTCTTCGATCACTCACGCTGCTCGCAGCCCAGACTGACTTTCACGAAGCCGGCGAATTGATGCTGTTCATCAATGAAAGCGAAGTCGCGTTTCTCGAAGACATGATGTGGGAACAGGGATTTCTGGATGGGAGACAAATGGCCGGCGCGTTCCAAATCCTACGCTCGAACGACCTTATCTGGTCTCGCAATCTGCACGAGTACCTGATGGGCGAACGAAGTCAGATGACTGATCTCATGGCATGGAACGCAGATGCCACGCGCATGCCCTACCGCATGCATTCCGAGTATCTCCGCGCCCTGTACCTCAACAACGATCTTGCGGAGGGCCGGTGTGATGTTGACGGGAAATCGATTGCCCTCACTGACATCCGGGTGCCGATGTTCGTCATCGGAACGACGCGTGATCATGTCGCGCCCTGGCGTTCCGTTTACAAGATTCATCTCTTAGCCGATACCGAGGTCACGTTCCTGCTCACCAGCGGCGGCCATAATGCCGGCATTGTCTCAGAGCCCGGGCACAAGGGCCGCAGCTATCAGGTCATGACCACGAGTAGCACGGATCGGTATACGGACCCCGACACGTGGATGGCTGTCGCACCGCGCAAAGAGGGTTCCTGGTGGCCTGAGTGGGTTACATGGCTCAACATGCACTCTGGTCATCAGGTGCCCCCTCGCCCTATGGGCGCTCCCGCATCCGGATACCCGGCGATGGCGGACGCCCCGGGATCCTACGTGCTCCGGGAGTAATTAACTCATCGGCGCCGGCTCGAAGCGTGACCGTTCATAACACTGGCCTAGCTAGACCAGCAGCCACCGTTTAGCCATGCAACTGCGTTGACGTTCCGCAGGGCTGTTGTTGGGGCGAGATTATATTGAGCGGCTGGTCGCTCGGGCGGGTGGGCACCCGCGCTTCCGACGTTGGTGGTGCGCGTTTCGGACTCTGCTCAGTGTCTAGGGCGCTGTGAACCGAGGTCGCAAACCCACTGACCGGGGCTCACCGCTTCGGGTAGGATGCGCATCTTGAGTGTGCAACCCTGAAAGGGGGCAATGAGGATCCACCGTCGACTTTTCTTGGCCTACGTTGGCGGTACTGTACTGACCGCATTCGCTTTCGACAATTCTGGCAATGTACAGGCTGTCGCCGCCACGGTTCCGGATGGCACGCTCAACATCAGAAACGTGCCGAAATTCGTGACTGCCTTGTTCGTTCCGCCAGCGATGCCGCAGTCGGGTCCGAGCGCCTACGCCATCGCTGTACGACAACTTTCCCAGCAGATACTGCCGCATCCCTTGCCAATGACGAAAGTGTGGGCCTACGGATCGACGACGGACGACGGCTCTTTTCATTCGCCCTCATGCACGATCGAGGCGGTACGTAATACTCCCATAGAGGTGACGTGGATCAATGAATTGAAGGATGCGGACGGGCACTTTCTGCCGCATCTTTTCCCAGTCGATCCTACACTACATTGGGCCAATCCATCCGGGCCTCGGGACACACGCCCGACGTTTACACGTACTCCGGGCCCCTATACGGGACCAGTCCCCATCGTCACGCACGTCCATGGGATGGAGGGCGTCGAGGACTGGAGTGATGGTTATGCGGAAGCGTGGTATTTGCCGGCCGCATCAAATATTCCGCCCGATTACGCGTCGGAGGGAACGTGGTACGATTTTTTCAGAACCAAATCGGGAGGCAGGGGCTGGTCTTTGGGGCAGGCGACCTACCGATATCCTAACACGCAGCGGCCTTCGACGTTATGGTTCCACGACCACACCCTCGGCATCACGCGCCTCAATGTTTATGCCGGACCGGTTGGCTTTTATATCATTCGCAGTGATGCTGCGGGCGATCATCCGACAGCAGCGGGCGCAAATGCAACTGCCGTCTTACCCAGCGGGGACTATGAGATCCCCCTTGCCATCCAAGACCGCTCGTTCAATGCGGACGGGTCGCTCTTTTATCCTGACTCGCGGAGGCTCTTCGATCGTTTCGCTGGGCCCTATATTCCTGACAGCAACGTGTCGCCGATCTGGGTTCCTGAGTTCTTTGGCAATTGCTTGGTGGTGAACGGCAGGACTTGGCCATACCATTTGGTCGAGCCGCGGCGTTATCGCTTGCGCATCCTGAACGGCTGCAATTCACGCTTTCTCGTTCTCAAGTTCAGCGATCCGAGAGTCGACATATGGCAAATCGGCACGGAGGCCGGATATCTGCACGCGCCGGCGAAGCTGACGCAGCTCCTGTTGGCCCCGGCGGAAAGGGCGGACATCATTGTCGATTTTGCAAAGGCCAGGTTTGGCGAGAATATATCGCTGCAAAACCTCGGCCCCGATGGCCCGTATCAGGCAGACAGTATCGGGAACCCGGCCGATCCACGAACGACCGGCCAAGTCATGCAGTTTCGCCTCAGTCGAAAGCTCGCGAGCCCTGATACGACGACCCATCCTTCTCAGCTAGCAATGCCGAGCATCGTCCCATTGGAGGGCGGGACGGAGCGACGACTCGCCCTGCTGGAAACAATGACGGTGACCCCTGCAGGGCAAGAGCTTCCGGGCGATATGGCCCTCGGCACGGTTGAGCTTGCCGCCGGTCTGCCGAAAGGCATCACGGCCGTTAAGTGGCATGAAGCGGTCAGCGAAAATCCGTCCCCCGACGATGTCGAAGTTTGGGCGATCTATAACTTGACCCCCGATGCCCACCCCATGCACATCCACGAGGTCTTTTTCCAAGTCGTGGACCGGCAGAGATTCGACGCAAAGTCCGGCTCGCTGGCGGGCACAAAACGGCCGCCGCGACCGGAAGAAAACGGCTGGAAGGATACCGTCATCGCGTACCCCGGTGAGGTCACGCGGATCCGAATGAAATTCGCCACGGCGGGCCAATTCACTTGGCACTGTCACATTGTCGAGCACGAGGATAACGAGATGATGAGACCATATCGGATTGGTCCATTGCAACCCGGGCAGCCCGTATAACAGAGCCGAATCTGAAGTGTTGATGCTTCCCCGTTCGACTGTTGTTCTGCATCACTGGCTCTTAAGGCCATGACGAACTCCATTTATGGGATCGCCGTCATGCTGGTCATGGGCGTGCTCAACTGGATCATGGAAGAAATTGGCTTCCCGATCGCGCTGGCAATCCCTGGTCTCATACTTGGCGAATTTGGACCGGAATTTCAGACTTCGACATCAAATCAGACGGGGCGATCCTTGCCTTCCTTCGAACGGCCGATTCCAGGTGTTCTCGGTGTGACTACATTGCTCCTTTGGACAACTATGCTCTGCCGCGGCATCAAACCGGCCGTCCCAGCATGGCGTTACCTGCCACTACATCGTCAACGATTTTTGCGGAATGACGCCTTCAGCACCAGAACCTGTAACCCGTATTCGGCGTTACCGCCGCCTCACACAACACTCGCTTCCAGGCGGCTTGCTAGGCCTTACCTGGGCCGGACTTCCACCGACTGGACCGCACCAGCTTGCGGCTGGCGCACCTATTCGATCACCTCGTCGGCGAGCGCCGGGTCATAGGGGTGCAATAGCGAATGTCACCCATAAAGCGGCAGCGCCGGCAATAAAGCAGCATAGCGCCATGACCGTTATCTCGATGGCAAAACGGCCACGGTCAATGACACCGCCGATCGCAATCTTGCTGACCGTGTTGGTGGCAACAGCGGTTAAAACAGCGATCGCCGCCTCACGATTGTCAAGCGGATGGGGTGCGAGCTTCGCGACCGCTATGGTAACCGCATCAGCATCCGCAATTCCCGCGATTGCCGCACCGACAATGGCGCCCGTTCCGCCGAGCGACTCGCCCACGATCCGCCCGACCAAGATCACCACGCCAAGAAAAAGCGCAAAACCGACGACGGACCAGAAGGCAAATGGATTGCGAAATTTGAAGTTTTTACCCTGCAACTCATCTTGGCGGTGCCAATAATCGGCAATCGAGGCATAGACCGTGGAAGCAGCGGCCGCAGCGAGCAGCGGTGGCGCCACCAAGGTGAGAAGCCCCGAATTAATCACAAAAATGATTGCGCAGACCCGAACGAACATGACCGCACTGGCCACGCCTACGCCGGCAGCAAGCAGGCGCGGCGAACCTTCACGCGATGCCGCGCGGTGCGCATTGGTGACAGTAACAGCGGTCGAAGATACCAATCCACCGGCAGCGCCCGCGAGTAAAACCCCATGGCTGGCGCCGAAGTATTTCACTGCGGCATAACCCACAAACGAAGCGGCCGCGAGCACAATGGCAATGGCCCAAACTTCGCGCGGGTTGACGCCGTCGAACGGTCCGATTTGGTCGTTAGGTACAATCGGGAGTGCGATAAAAGTCATTGCCAACAGCACGAGCGCCGACCGCAATTCTGGCCAAGTTATATTCTCAACCCAGCCATGGATTGGCTCGCGCAGCGCTAGAATGATGGTCGCGGTCACGGCCAGCGCCGCGGCTAAACGCGTGTCGCCCATCACGGAATAGGCGCCAAGTGTAAACGCCAGCATCGCTGCAACCCAGGTGGTTGCCGAGAAATCCTTCTCGGCTCGATTCTCCTCCAGGCAGAACGCCGCCATCGCGATGCTATAGCTGGTAACGCCTAAACCGATTGCGATGCCCCCGCCCGCGCCGCCAAGCGACTGACCAATCGCCCCAATCACGCCGCCTAGCATGCCCGAGATCGCAAACGTGCGAATACCGGCGGCTCGCCCGCCTGGCCGCTCGTCACGCGCCCGCCAGCCGCGCTCCAGCCCGAACAGAAGTCCGACGCCCAGCGCCAAAGCCAATCGCGAAATCAACTGCCGGAAATCCATCGCCTCGTGCGTATCCATACGGCGCAAATACAGGATAGCTATGATGCTATTCTAGCGAGTTCATGCTCTCGTCTAGGCAGTGATAGCCAGTGCACTTTTCTGTTGCTCTTCGAATTTTCGGCAACGCATGGACGCCAAACTTGATCCAGATCAATTGCCATCGGCCCGAGGGGCTTAACTTTTGACTAACGGGGAACTTCAGTGTTGAGACGATATAACGGCGCGGCATTGATCGCGCTGTATTCCTTCCTGGCTCAGTCAAGCGCAACACTGCTTGCGCAAGCGCCACCGCCACAAGAGCAACCGTCGGTGCCGCCAGAAATCCGAGCGACTATTATTCGGACTATCGGAGCCATACCTGAAACCGTGGAGATCGTGGTAGCCGGCAATATCATAACCGGGTTGCGTATCGATTTTCGAAAGGCGCCAACCGGAGCGTCCGTATTCCACAAGACCTGAAAGAGGTGCCTATCGCGTGTGGCTCCTCAGTTCGAGAGCCGAGGAGAGTCGGTGCATGCCAGCAACACCCCATGTAGAGAAGCATTTCACTGCAACAGAAACCGTAAGGGATGTTGTCATCGGCATGGCGGACGGACTTACTGTTCCGTTTGCTTTGGCAGCGGGCCTAGCTGCTGCCGTTTCCACCACAAAAATCATCGTAACCGCTGGTCTGGCTGAAATCGTGGCCGGTGCGATTGCAATGGGCTTGGGAGGATATCTTGCCGCGCGGACCGACGCCGAACATTACGGCTCAGAGCGCGCGCGCGAAAATTGGGAAATTGATAACCTCCGCGACAAGGAGGTCCAGGAGGTCACAGAAATATTTCACGGCTACGGTTTGAAGGGCAACGAGTTAAATACTATGGTCACGGCGATAACCTCCGACCGCCAGCGGTGGTTGGACTTTATGATGCGCTTTGAGCTTGGCTTGGAGCAGCCCGATCCGAAGCGCGCACCAATCAGTGCTGGCACCATCGCCGCCTCCTATTTCATTGGCGGGCTTATTCCTCTTGCACCCTACATTATGATGTCGAGTATTCCCGAAGCTTTCGCAGCCTCCGTGGGATTTACAGCTGTCGCCCTAATAATTTTCGGTGGCATAAAGGGGCATTTCACTGGCATCAACAAAGCCAAATCGGCTGGGCAGACCCTGCTTGTTGGTGGACTTGCTGCTGCGGCAGCCTACGGCTTAGCGCATACATTCGGCTAATTTGCCTATTAGCCGGGGCATAATCGGGATATCCGCTGTGGGTCTTGGCTGTGTAAAACGCAGCGACGCGCAATGACGATAGTATAAAGCGTTTCTCCAAATCGCATTCAAGAGCGCGAGAGTACCCGGCAACGTCTGATCTGGATCGCCTCGCGAACTGTGGCATCAAATTCAACCGAAACGACGGGTGATGTCATTATATGCCTTGCCTTCATTCTGCTGCTCTCACCCACCCCAATGCCCACGCGACGACAATGGTTACGATGTCACCGCGCGGGACTTGACCCCCGCATCTCCTCCGCACCAGTGTCTAACTGCTGGATCAGAACACCGGGACGGCTTAACGGACCTAAGACGCGGGTTTTTTCGGATTTGGTTGGTTATTGCTCTCCTATGGATCATTGGCGGCGTTTGGATATTGCAGGGTGATCTGCAAGCCAGGTGTCACGCCCCCGAAATACCTGCGAGTGCAATGACTGACCTCGAATTGAATTGTGCCCTTTATGATGCCGAGCCGACCGCATCGCATCTTGAGTACCTGAAACAAGCGAAGTGGGAGGCACGGACAAGAGCGGCCGAGTGGATAATTCTCCCGCCATTGGGGTTGTTGCTTTTCGGCTGGCTCGTTGCGTGGATCGGACAAGGCTTTCAATCGACACAACCAAAGTAGGCTCTCGGGAACACGCCTTCCGCATCAACGCGCTCGCCGGTTGTCATCTCACAAACGTTCTGGATCATTGCTTGGCGCCGATTACCTGCGGGATCTTGCGCGTACCAAGATCCCATACTTCCTTCCCTTGTTCGTAATGATATGGCAGCACGCTGCCGAAGGCATCTCGGGTCTGGGCGAATGCCGGTGATGCGATGCTCATTCCGGCTAATGCGGCAATGAGGACGATCTTTGACTTGCTCATGATGGTCGTTCCTTAAGATGTTGGATGACCATGATGTGCGTAACGTCGCTTGTTACGGCCAGTAAAGAGCGCCAAACCGGCGCTAAACCCTGCAAAGCAGGCAAGCTGCAAAGCGCTGATGAGAGGCAAAACCGGGGGAGGAGATCCCCGTAGTCGATCAGGTTGCTCGCAACTTCCATGGGCCGTCCGCTATGGCACACTTCCGAAATGATCTTGTGACTCTGACAATCATGTGCGTGCTTCCTCGCAAATCCGCGCGTGGCATGCGCTCTCAGATCGCCCAGCACGCGCAGCCGAGAGCGCCCCAGAACGATTTCAGATCGGAGACTGGCAGCATGCCCGACCATGCGCTGGCATGGTCGTGGCCGTGGATTGCGCATGCATCGTCACAATTACAGCTCGCGGCGAGCTTGCGCCGAAGCGTCGGCTCGAGAGCGCGCTGGGAATCCGCCCACGCTCCATAGCCGCCGAAGGTGCGCACCGGGGACCACTCCGGCATTGCTGGCGGCGGAGCGCTCGCATCGTGTCCGGCAAATTCTCCGGCGCCGTAAACGATCTTTCCGCCGACGATGGTAAGATCGGAAGTCGTGTCGGCGATCTCGTCCTCGGAGCAGGAGAAATAGTCCCGATCCGGCACGATCATGTCCGCGAACTGGCCGACCTGGATGCGTCCCTTCTTGCCCTCCTCGTTGGAGAACCAGGTCACGTTCTCGGTCCACATCCGCAGGGCGGTTTCGCGATCGAGGCAATTGCGGCGCGGATAGAGTTGCATCCCGGCGACAGTCTTGCCGGTGACAAGCCAGGCGAGCGCAACCCACGGATTGTAGGACGCA
Source organism: uncultured Alphaproteobacteria bacterium (assembly GCA_963817135.1). Taxonomy (GTDB): domain Bacteria; phylum Pseudomonadota; class Alphaproteobacteria; order Rhizobiales; family Xanthobacteraceae; genus VAZQ01. Next base: position 95,613 of record CAWFNG010000008.1, read on the forward strand.
ACGCGCGTAGCATCGGTGCCCGCGGAGACCTTCACACCGCTCCGCAAAATCTTCGCGATCGGTGGCGTCGCTTCGGCCGCTCCGTGGCCATAACGTTCAACGAAATATTCGCCTTGATAGGCCATGCGGTGCTGGAGGGCGATGCCGCCGCCGAGGGCGGCAATGCGCTCGATCGATTCGTCCGAAATCGTCTCAGCGTGGTCAATGAACCAGTTGAGGCCGGCGAGCGGAATGTCCTGATTAACGCGCTCGAACGCGTCGAGCGCGCGCGAAATTGTCTCGTCATAGGTTGCATGCAGCCGCCACGGCCAGCGGTTCTGCGCGAGAATGCGCACGACATCTTCGAGTTCGTGCTCCATCTCGGGAGGCATATCCGGACGCGGCTGGCGAAAATCTTCGAAATCGGCCGCGGAGAAGACCAGCATCTCGCCGGCGCCGTTGTGCCGGAAGTAGTCGTCGCCCTGCTTGTACTTCGACGTCCTCGTCCAGTTGAGGAAGTCTTCCTTCTCACCTTTGGGCTTTTGCGTGAAGAGATTATAGGCGAGCCGGACTGTGAGCTGCCCCGCTTCGCTCAGCTTGCGGATGACTTCGTAATCTTCCGGGTAATTCTGAAAGCCGCCGCCTGCGTCGATGGCGCCCGTGACGCCGAGCCGATTGAGCTCGCGCATGAAATGCCGCGTCGAGTTGAGCTGGTAGTCGAAAGGAAGCTTCGGCCCCCTGGCAAGCGTCGCGTAAAGAATTGCCGCATTGGGTTTGGCGACGAGCAGCCCCGTCGGGTTGCCCGATGCATCGCGAACGATCTCCCCGGCGGGAGGATCAGGAGTGTCCTTCGTATATCCCACGGTCCGTAGCGCAGCAGCGTTGAGGACCGCCCGGTCGTAAAGATGCAGGAGAAACACGGGCGTGTCGGGGGCGACTGCGTTGAGCTCGTCGATGGTCGGGAGGCGCTTCTCGGTGAACTGATGCGCGGTGAACCCGCCAACCACCCGAACCCATTGCGGCGGCGGGGTGACGGCGACCTGACGCTTCAGCATCGCCATCGCGTCGCTAAGCGAGCGCACCCCGTCCCATCGCAGCTCCATGTTGAAGTTGAGGCCGCCGCGGATGATGTGCAGGTGGTTGTCGATGAGGCCGGGCAATGCGCGGCGACCTTTCAGGTCAATGATACGCGTCGAAGGACCGGCCTTCGGCATCACATCATTGTCGTGCCCGACCGCGGTAAAGATGCCATTCGCTATGGCGACGGCGTTGGCCGTCGGCTTCGATGGATCCAGGGTTGTGAAGAGCCCGTTGCGCAGTATCAGGTCAGCACTCATGTTCGAACCTCTCTCTTGGTCCCGTGCGGGCTGCAGTCGTTGTCGAGAATTCTCCGAACTGGTTGCCTTATGACGCCGGTCAAGCAGCCTTGCCGGCTTCGGTTGCGTGCGGCCCCAGCATGGTTTTGGCGTAGATGACGCCGAGGCCGTAGGCACCTCCGAACGTCCTTGCCAGGCTGGTGGTCGCATCGTAGGTCTCGGTGCGTGCCCAATCACGCTGCAATTCCAGCAAGTATTGGAGCGAGGTCATCGGACGTGCGCCCGCCTGCACCATTCGTTCTGTCGCGCGCTCGTGCGCCTCGTCGGATACGTCCCCGCACGCGTCGGTAATCACGTAGACTTCGAATCCCTGGTCGAGGGCTCCATGGTTAATCTTGCCAGAGGTCAGCCGCAGTCGGGCGCTCTGTGCAGCTTATCATCAGCATTTGGCCCCTGCAATTAGTGGCGGAGGAGTAACGCCTTTCTTCACCGCGCCTGCTGTTGTTTTGACCGTTCTGGCTGCGTACCGGGTCGCAATCAGATACCATCGTGCCAAGCCGCCGTGAGAATCTCCTTCATCCGCCGGCGTGCATAGAACATGCGCGTCTTGACAGTGCTCGCAGGCACACCGACGATCTTGGCAACGTCCCCGACCGATTTCTCATGATAATGACCAGGTCGATGACCTCTCTTGAGCCGCCGAAAGTTGCGACAAGCACCTTTCGATTCCCTTGCTCCTATCGCTCTTGTTGATCAAAACTTCCGGATCGTCTGCCGGGTTCTCGATTTCGAGCGTCTCCACGTCCAGTTGCTGGCCGGAACGGCGCTTGACCGCCGTAAGCCCCCTTGTTTCGTGCTATCGCCAGCAGCCATGTGGAAACCTGGGCCCTCAGATTTGAACCGATCGGCGTGCCGCCAAACTTCGAAGAATACTTCGCTGACGATGTCCTCGGCCAAGCTTGCATCGCCGGTGACGCGGAGAGCGAAACGGTAAACGCGCACGTGATGGTGCCTGTAGAGCACAGCCATGGCGTGGCGGTCGGACCGAGCGATCGCCTTGATCAACGCTTCGTCCGATGCATCCGTTCCGAGAGGATGCGCCTCCCGTCTCTTCCTAGAGTTTGATAGAATACGCCGATGGTGCGATCCGCGGCGAACGGATACTTTGCCTTGGGGAAACCGGCCGCTTTGATCCACTCGTTCGGCTCCCTTCGCATGCAGCGGATCGTGAACGACTGGCGTCGTCAAAACTTCCGCTTCCTGAAGACACCGTCTGAGTTGGGCCGTCCTTCTCATGGCATGAGTCTCGTTTTCTTCAGTCTCGGCTATGGTCTATCGTCGCTCGTTCAGTAGATGGGACTGGATATTTGTTCGATGGCGTGTGCCCTGCGCGGCGCACGCGCAAATCCGAACCAGCGACGGATGGCATCTCGGTCGAGCAAAATTTCACGGACGTATGCTTCTTTGCACACCTTCTTGCAGAACTTGTTGCCCCACCAACGATGGGTCACAAGCCCGAAACGCCCGCCACAGTGATCGCAGACTTGATGCTTGGGCGCTTGCGTGTGTCTCATGACGCTCGCGCACGACGATTGCGGCGGGTACCTTGAAGCGCCGGTGGTCATCATGATGCCCTCGCTCGCGTTTGCAGCGCCTGGACGGCAACCTTGCAGTGGCCGAGGTAGCACTGATGGTCACAGTAGGAGAGACGCGTTGTAAGCTCTCGCAGGTAGCTCTCCCCGATCAACTCGCAGCACAACGCACAGAAAGATTGCGGGTTGGGTGTCCTGCCGTTCACCAAAACGAATTTCATGTGCCGTCTCCCAATGAGAAGCAGAACACGGACGGGCACCGGCGCGTGTGCAGCTTTCATCGTCTTCGGCCGCTGACTTAGTGCCGGAGGGGTGCGCGTGTCTCCACCGCGCCTGCTGTTGTTTTGACCGTTCTTGCGGGGCCCCGGCTTCGCCGACGACACCCGATCATTCGAACGTGCAGAATTCATCCGGAACGGCACCTCGGAAACCAGTACATCGGTCCGCATTTTCATGATCGTGGTTGGGATGCGCTCGGCCGAGGAGTGCTATCGCAACGTTTCTCCCCCTGTCTCTGAGCTTGCATCAGACTTTCTCTCTTCTCGGAATGTACCTACTTGCCGGGAATTGCCTTGATCTGAATTGCCGCAATTGGCCGGGTCTTGCGCTCCTGGTCCGACGGCACAACAATTCCACAGTTCGGCCAGGTGCCTATTGGACGGAGTTGATCCGGCAAGGATGCTCTTGCTGTTTTCGTGCGGCAGCCGGGCGGCCAGCGTGCGCGCCGTCATTCCGTTTTCTCCTCTTAAGTCAAGGCCTTGGGGGGAATACGCTGCAAGCCGATTTCAATACCGCCACAGAGGCATGACGGTGAGGTTGGAACGCCCCGCCAGCTTGACCCGCACGGCCGTGCAGCACGCCGAACGCGTCTATTCGGTTGTTGCGGAGGCGGCAGCACCTGTGCCGGAAATCGAGGAGCTGTCGAGCTCCTGGCAGCGTTCCACGAATAGATACGGCGTCGATCCCCTCGACAGCAGGTCGCCGCGTATCCTCACCCTTGGCGAGCTGAAGGATTTTCGTGAGCCGCTCGGCAACCTCATCTCGACCGCGCAGGAGGAGCTCGACCGCCTGTACAAGGTGGTTCGCGAGGCCGGATACACGGTCTTGTTCTGCGACACCGCGGGTGTCGCAGTAGAGCATCGCGGCGAAGATACGGAGGCGAGCCGGTTTGAATACTGGGGAACTTGGCTTGGCGGGGTCTGGGCCGAGGAGAGCGAGGGCACCAACGGCATCGGCACCTGCATCGCCGAGGAGCGCCCCGTAACAGTCCACCGAAGCCAGCATTTCCGGTCGAGGCATTGAATTTGAGCTGCTCCGGCGCGCCGATCTTCGGCGTCGACGGACGGTTGCTGGCGGTACTCGACGTATCAGCCATCGATCCCGGACGCTCGGAACGCGCACATGCGCTCACCGGTGCCCTAACGGTGAATTCGGCGCGCGCCATCGAGGAGCGGCTCTTTCGCGAGCATTTCCGTCACGATTGGGTCATTGCGATCGTGTCGCCGGGGGAGGATTCTTCCGGCATGTTGCTGGCGGTGGATGGCGACCAGCGCGTGGTCGGCGCAAACCGCGTCGCGCGCAGATCCCTCCTGCTCGATGATCGCGGTCTTCAAGCCGGCGTCAGCCTGTGGACGATGTTCAAGCAGGATCTCGAACTCTTTCGACGCAAGGACAGGGCCGATATCGCGACGCGCTTGGTGGTCGGAGGGAGTCACGACAGCCATTCTGCCCTGGTGACGCCGCCGATCCAGCCCTTCGCGGATTCGCGCAATGCGGCAAACGCCGCACTGCACGCGCGCCCCCGCCTGGATGTGATCAGCGCTCTCGCGAAGATGGCGCCAGCACCACAAGCACACGGCGGACTGTCGCCCGCGGCTATGCGCCGGGTCCGGGAATATGTGCACGCGCACCTGGGGGTCAGCACGGATCTAGCAACGCTGGCCGGCGTTGCGGGAGTTCTCGATCCACCATTTCGCGCGAGGATTCAAGCAGTCCGCCGGCGTGACGCCGCACCACTATCTCACCCAGAAGCGAGTCGAACGCGCCCAAGACTTGTTGGCTCACACGGATCTATCGCTGTCGGAGATTGCGTATGCTGTGGGGTTTTCCGACCAAAGTCACCTGGCGCGTCATTTCCGTCAGGTGCTCGGCGTCACGCCCGGACAGTTCCGGTGGGCACAGCGCTAGCATGGGTCGAGCGACTGGTCCGCAGGGTCATGATCGTGGTTGGGATGCGCTTGGCCGAGGAATGCTATCGGAACGTTCGGTTCCACGCACGGTGACGAGATCGTGCTTCAACACGGGGTGAACGAGTGACTTCTCCTGCGGGTGTGACGTCGGGGCGGGCGCGTGTTCGGCCAGTAAAGCGCGCCAAACCGGCGCTAAATCCTGCAAAGCAGGAAAGGTGCATGGCGTTGACAAGCGCGCGCTACCTGATTGGCGCTACAAAGCAATAGCCGCGCCCGGGGATATTGATAATGAATCGATTCCCTTCACGTCCGTCACGCAGCGCGCGGCGCAATGCAGAAACATGGACAGTGAGGTTGGCCGGCTCGACAAACAGCTTCGGCCAAACCCGAGCCATCAACTCCCGCTTCGTGACCAGCTCGCCCGGCCGTTCAAGCAGGACCATGAGTATATGCATGGCGCGACCGCCCAGAGGCACCGGTTTGTCGCCTTCCAGCAGAAGAAATTGTGCCGGAAGCAAGCGATAGGGCCCAAATGAAATCTCACGCGTCGTCGCGCCGGCAGGTTTGCCTGCTTTCGGCTGGTTGGCATCCGGACTTTGCAGGGGGCGTCTTACGTCAACGCTCGAGTCGGAATTCAATCGGTCCAACAGTGGCACGTCGTTCATTCGCAAGCGTTCGGAAGCCGCCGTCGATCCTGATAAAGCAATAGTGGTTTCCAGCATCGCTGTATCTCCCGGAAAGTTGTCCGTCATCTTGTGCTCCTCACGCGAATGCGACGCATTTCCTGCGCCGGCTCGCAACACCATGCACGGAAGGATTGCGGGCTGGGCGTTTTGCCGTTGACCGTGACGAATCTCATGTGCCGCCTTCCAATGAGAAGAGAGTAGGCCTCAACTTCGATCACCCGTGCAGCTTGCTTGCGGTCTCCGCAATCTTGCGGCCCTGGTAGCGGGCTCCCTCGAGCTCGTTCGCGGTGGGCAGTCGCGAGCCATCTCCGCCGGTGATCGTCGTGGCACCGTAGGGCGAGCCGCCGGTAATCTCGTCAAGCGTCATCTGTCCGGCATGGCCGTAATCGAGGCCCACAACCACCATGCCGAAGTGCAGAAGATTGGTGATGATCGAGAACAGCGTCGTCTCCTGCCCGCCATGTTGCGTGGCGCTCGACGTAAACGCGCCGCCGACCTTGCCGTGCAACGCTCCGCGCGCCCAAAGTCCGCCGGCCTGGTCGAGGAAATTGGCCATCTGCGACGGCAGTCGCCCAAACCGCGTGCCGGTACCGATGATGATCGCGTCGTAGGCAGCAAGGTCATCGACCTTTGCGATCGGCGCCACCTGATCGAACTTGTAGTGTGACTTGCGCGCGATCTCCTCGGGCACGAGTTCGGGCACGCGCTTGATGTCAACATGCGCACCGGCCTGCCGCGCCCCTTCGGCGACCGCATTCGCCATCGCTTCGATATGGCCGTAGGAAGAGTAGTAGAGAACCAGAACCTTCGACATGATGTTCTCCTCGATGGTTTTGTGTTTGGCGCGCCGCGCTGCCCCTATGGCGCGTCGACCATTACGACCTCTGAATCCACAGTTGCCGTGATCCTGACGACAGCGACATCTTTGATGGCGGCGCCGTCGCGCGCATCGATCCTCAGGCCGTTGACCTCGACCGCGCCCGAGGCAGGCACCAGGTAGCCATAACGTCCTTCACCAAGCGCGTATTCGACGGTTTCGCCCGCCCTCAGCATGGCGCCCAGCACGCGGGCGCGAGCGCGAATGGGCAGTGCGTCCTTGTCGTTGTCGAAGCCGCTCGCGAGCGTGACGAAGCGCCCGGAACGATCGGCCTTGGGGAACGGTTGCGACCCCCAGGCGGGTGACCCGCCCTTGGAGCTGGGAATGATCCAGATCTGGAAAATCCGGGTTGGCCGTCGTTCCAGGTTGTATTCGGCGTGCCGGATACCGGCGCCGGCGCTCATCACCTGCACGTCTCCGGCTTCGGTTCGGCCTTCGTTGCCGAGACTGTCCTTGTGCGTTACCGCGCCCTCGCGGACATAGGTGATGATCTCCATGTTCGCGTGCGGGTGGGGCGGGAAGCCCGTGTCGGGCGCGATCTCATCGTCGTTCCAGACGCGCAGCGAGCCCCAACCGATTCGCGCGGGATCGACATAGTCCGCGAAGGAGAAATGGTGCTTGGCCTTCAGCCAGCCGTGATCTTCTCCTCCGAGTTCGTTGAATGGTCTGTGTTCGATCATCGGCGCTCTTCCTGGCAATGGTCCTGTTCGGCGACACCTATGGACACGGCCATGCATTAGAAATAGAAACTATCGAAACTCATAGTTTCTGAATTTGACCAGATGGCCGAGCTGCCGGACTTCGAAGGCCTGGCGATCTTCGCCAAGGTCGTGGAGCTTCGTTCCTTCGCCGGGGCGGCGGCGGAGCTGAAACTTTCCAAAGCCACCGTCTCGAAAGCCGTCAGCAGGATCGAGGCGCGGCTGGGCGCGCGGCTCATCAACCGCACGTCGCGGCGGCTCGCACTCACCGACGCCGGACGGCAGCTCTCTGGTCGCGCCGCGCAGATTCTCGCCGATGGCGAAGCCGCCGAGGACGCCACGCTGGCGCAAGCAACGGCACCGCGCGGGCTGGTGCGGCTGGCCGCACCCATCTCCTTCGGGGTGCTGCACCTCGCGCCCCTGCTGCCGGAATTCCTTGCCGCCTATCCGGAGGTGTCGGTCGATCTCCACCTGAGCGATGCGATGGTGGACCTCATCGGCGAGGGGTTCGACGCGGCAATCCGCCTCGCCGTCTTGCCCGACTCCTCGCTCGTTGCGCGGCGGCTTTGTGAGATGCCTCGCTATCTGGTCGGCTCACCCACCTACTTGGACAAGCATGGCAGACCGAGGCATCCTCTCCACCTCGCGCAGCACCGCTGCATTGTCTACAGCCATGGCATGACGGCCGAGACTTGGCGCTTTACCAAGGACGGCAGATCCGCGACCGTGCGGCCGTCGGGTCCGCTGCGCGTGAACAACGGTGACGCGATGATGCCGGCCCTGATCGCGGGGTCCGGCCTCGGCATCCTGCCCGAATTCATTTTGCGCGACACACTTGCCGCCGGCCAGCTGGAGAGATTGCTGCCCGACTGGTCTATACCCCTGGGTGCTGTTTATTGGCTAACGCCGCCCGCGGGACCGCGGCCCAAACGGGTCGAGGTCCTCGGCGATTTTCTGATCGAGAAGCTCGCCCGGCACACGAAGCGCGAAGCGAGAGCAGCGCCTGCGGGCATGCTGCGGCCGGCAGGCAAAGCCAAGCGGGTATGAAGTCTGCGAGCGCGGCAACATTTCAAAGGCAGAATTGCCCGGGTTCTGGTTCGAGGCGGGGCTGAGGTTCCACCAGCATCTGTGGATGAATTTCGCGCTACGAAGGAACCATTACAAGATTCGCTCAATTTCCCATGGAGGGGCCAGGACGGAGAATGAAATGCGAAAGCTTTTGGCAATCTTCTGCGCGGCGGCGACCGTGGCCTCGGCGGCAGCCGTTTTCGCATCTACTCCAGCGCAAGCCTGGGGTTACCGAGCCTACCGACCCTACGCTTACACGTACTATCGACCTTACGCCTTCTATCGACCGTACATCTACACGTACGCCTACCGGCCTTATTACCGGCCTTACGCTTATACCTATGCGTACCGGCCGTACTTCTACAGGCCGTATGCGTACGCATACGGCTACCGTCCATACCGTGCCTACGCTTATTCCGGTTATGGCCCGCGCATCTGGCTGGGCTGGAGACGGCGGTGGTGGTAACAAAGGCAGCTCTCCGGCAACCTTTGTTGGAACCGGAGCCGTCAAACGTCGATTTATGACGCAATGAAGCCCCGAGAAAGTACGCTCGGGGCTTTTTGCTGCCGCCTGCACTGCGCTCGGGGCGAGGTATTCCTCCAGACCCGCACCGCGCATTCGAGAAGTGACCGTCACGCTCGCAGCATGGCGGCCGACTTGGAATCGCTGAGATCAAAAAGACGTTATCCGCGCGCTTCAGCGCGCGGATTTTGTCATTTTCCTTACCGCGAAAACCGCAGCCAATCCAGCGGCGATCTGAACGTCTGCCGATAGGGGGATCGGCGACGCGGAACGGAATTGTGAGTTGCATCGGCCGTTTGCGTCACGCTGCTTTCAGAAGCCTGTCCTTCGGAACTGGGCTGCGCCGATGCGTCGGGCGCGGCCTCTGCGGGCTTCTTTATGGCGAGCAGCAGGTTCGACTCGTTCGGCCGCCAGCGGTAGCCGATGCCGAAATCGATGGAATGGGCATTCCTGAAGAGGGCGGCATAGTTCGCCTGGTACCTGCCGGGGAAGACCCCGATCGGGCCGAGATAGCGGCCGAACGGATGCAGGTCCCACTTCTTCGGGTCGAAGTAGCGCAGCGGGACGCCGGAATCGTCCTGCACCATGGCCGCGCTGTCGGCGACGAGGAAGTCCCGCACCTTGGTGAAGCCGCCGGAGTGCAGGAGATAGGAGGCACTCTTTATGAGGCTGTCCCCGGGGCCGAGCGACTCCAAAAATTTCAGGAAGTTGCTGTTCCTGACGCCGTCGTCGGCAAGGTTGGTGCTGAAGTAATAGAGCGTCCGTTCCTCGCCGTCGCTGCCGGCGAACACGATTTTCACGCCGCGCGCCCCGCTCCCGCGGCCCCCATCGGTATCCGGTTGCACCGCGCCCTGTTCGTCAATCTTGACCAGAGAGGCCTCGCGCACGGTCTTCCCCGAGCGCGCCAGGAATACGTAGAGGATCGGCAGCGTGCCGTTGACCCGGCCGACGTGCAGGTCCGATCTCATCCGGTGGGTGATGAAGAACGTGTGCGACAGCAGCGTGCTGATCGAGGCATGCAGGTGGTAAAGGTTCGGCGCGATCGACCCGCGCAGCGTGGTGAGGTCGGGCACCGTGCCGACCGGCTCGAGACCGGCGAGCACATAGGTCTTGGCGTTCGGATAGAAGGCATTTGCATAAAGGAAGTCAGGGCCGCTGAACATGTAGAACATGGCCGGGCGCGACGCCGTGAGATTGCTCTTTGACCAGGCGCGAATCCGGGCGAGCTGGCCTTGGTCGAGGCGGCCGAAGGCGCCGTCGAAGCTGCGGGCATGCTGCTGCCAGCTGCCGTCCTTGGTCAGCGGCGCGAGCGGCAACTCGGCGTCAACCGGCATGCCGGCGAGGAACCGCGCGGTGTCATTTGGAGATGCGGTGTCGGCGGCATGCACCGGCCCCAGTGCCGAGAAAAACAGGCCTGCTGCGGCGGCGATGATCGTTCTGCGCTGAAACATGTGTGCGGACTCACGTTGGCGTTGCAAGGCCTGGATTTCTCCGCGACCGTGACAGGTAGTAGACGGCGAGGCCTGACGCCATCATCAGCACGCCGATGAACGACTGCACCGGACGCTGGGTCACGAGATAGTACATCATGAACGCTGTCACCGAGAGGAAGATGACCGGCGTCACGGGATATCCCCATGCGCGATAGGGCCGCGGCAAATCAGGGCGCGTGATGCGCAGCTTGATGACCCCCAGCACCGTGAGGAACGAGCAGGCTAAGAGGCTGAACTGGATGAAGTCGAGCACCGCCTCAAAGCTTTGGGTGAGGAGCATCAGCGTCGCAACAATCGGCCTGGAACAAGATCGCGGTGGTCGGCACGCCGGCCCACGATCGGCGGGCAAACATGCGCAGCATCGGAATGTCCTCGCCCATCGTCATCGTTACCCGCGGACCGATCCACATCATGGCGCTGATCGACGAAACAAGGCCGACGCAGATCAGCGCGCCGACGATGCGGCCGCCGAGATCGCCGAACACATGCTTGCCGGCAATAACGGCAATATCGAGTTGCCCGGCGAGCTGATTGATCGGCGTGCTGTAGAGAAAAAGCGCGTTCAGCGCGACATAGAGCACGATGACGATCGCTGTCCCGACCAGGAGCGAACGCGGCAGGCTCCGCTGCGGGTCGTGCATCTCGCCGGCAATGTAGGTCGCGGCATTCCAGCCCGAATACGAATACATCACGAAGACGAGGCTGATTGCGAAGGATGCGCTGATCACGTACGAGGCATCGGCAGAGGACGGGGCGAATGAGATGGGCTGCGGCGTTGCGAGCGCGAACCCCGCGACCAGAAATGCGAGGATCAGAGCCACCTTCAGAACGGTCCAGGCCATCTGGAACGCGCTGCTGTAGCGGAGGCCGCGCAGTCCAACGAGCGATACGATCCAGACGACGCAGAGGCCGAGCACCAGCGGCGGAACACCCGGAAGGATCGCCTTGCCGTATTGGCCGAACGCCATGGCGGCGAGCGCCACCGGGGCGGCAAAACCGACCGTGGCCGACAGCCAGCCCGCCAGGAAGCCCAGGGCCGGATGGTACGTCTGCCGCAGGAAATTGTACTCGCCGCTGGAGCGGGGAAACATCGCGGCGAGCTCGCCGTAGGAAAATACCCCGCACAGCGCGACGCCACCCCCGACCACCCACAGAAGAAGCAGCGAGAAGCCGGAGGGGATTCCCTGCACCTGGAATCCAAGGCTGGTGAACACGCCGACGCCGACCATGTCGGCTACCACAATGGCAGTCGCGGTCAGCATGGAGACGGTCAGCCGGATTGGCGGAAGTCCCGCTAAATGCGCCGGACTCCCAACGTCGATAATAGCCATGCGCCCCTTCCGCCGTGTCACGCCCGCATCGGATCAATCATTAAAGAAAGGCATTACTGCGCCACAACAGCGATCTAAACCATAACGATGAGTAAATTCATAACCGTAGTAAATTGATCACACATCGGCCGCCGCGCGAGCCGCAAACTCGGAATATTCCCCACCCGACTGCCTTCGCTTCGCTCGGCAGTCGACCTCCCCCTTTCAGGGGGAGGTTTTTACTGCATAGCTTTCCCCAGCCCCGCCATCCCGGCTCACAATACCGACATAATCTAATGTTTTCAGTACCGTGGGGCAGCTGGGGGAGTTCCGGAGAAAGGCGATCGGTGGTGTTTGCGGACTTGCCGCACACCCAGCGCGTCTGACTTGGAACTGTGTGGGGATGGTATCTGCGGGATCGTCAGTCCCGAAAAGCAGCGTCACGAGTGATTTCACGGGAGCGTGCGCGCCAAGCCTGTGGCGGCGCTGGGCGGCGATCTCGCCTGCGCTCGTCGCGCTGCCGTGTCTTCTTCTCCAGGGCTGTGGAAATTCAGAGCCCAAGACGCTCGCCAAAGCGGATGCAGCGATGCTGCTCTCCGGGTCTAGCACGCACGACGTGAGCCCCCGTGGCGTCGCGAGTGCCGACGCCGTGCAGACTGGGCCCGTGGATTCATTTGCCGACCGGTATGCCGCCGCCGACAGCTATGCTCCGAGATCCGCTCCGAAGATGGTCGTCGATCGCGTCGGAACGCTCCCGCCGGGCTCCTACAAGGTGGCCTCGCTGTCGCCGGATCTGCCCTTTGGCATGTCGGCCGTCAAGCAGGCGCACACGCATCTGATCGGCTTCGACAACTCGGCCTTCCCGTCTCCCGGCAAGAGCTACAGCGACAACCGTGTTCTCGTCCACGTGCCCTCCGGGTTCGACGTGCGCAAACCGGGGGTCATCGTCGTATTCTTCCACGGCCACGGCGCTACCCTCGAGCGCGACGTGCGCGACCGTCAGCTGCTGCCCAAGCAGATTTCCGAATCCGGGATCAATGCCGTGCTGGTCGCGCCGCAGCTTGCCTACGACGCCGCCGATTCCAGCGCCGGCAAGCTTGCCGAGCGCGGCGGCTTCAAGCGGTTCATGACGGAAGCGGCCGAGCATCTTGCCCGCATCTATGGGGATGCGCGCGCCACCCAGGCCTTCGCAAAGATGCCGGTGATTATTGTGGCCTATAGCGGCGGCTTCGTCTCCGCCGCCCACAGCCTGAGTGTCGGCGGTCTCGGCAAGCGCGTTCGCGGCGTGGTTCTGCTCGATGCCCTCTACGGGGAAATTGACAAGTACTCCTCGTGGATCGCCAAGAACCGCTCCGGCTTTTTCGTCAGCGCCTACACGGCGTATACCAAACGCCACGATGACGACCTCGCGAAAATCCTCCGCGACAAAGGCATCGCCGTCACCGACGAACTCAATGGTTACCTGAAGCCGGGGACCGTTGCCTTCCTGCAAACCCCTGAAGGCGCCCGACACCGCGATTACGTCACGCTCGCCTGGACCGAGCACCCGGTGACCGACATCCTGCTGAGAATCCCGCGCCGCTGACCCTGGTAGCCCGGATGAGAGACTCCGGCGCGCTTTGCGCGCAGGGGTGAATTCATCCGGGGCCCACTTTGCTGCATCCCAGATCATGTCATGCGCGACATGCAGTCGCCGGTGACTTAGGAGAGCAGGCGGACGGACTCGCCTTGCGTTTCCAGCAGCTTCACGGCCTTCTTGTCAAAGGAGACGAAGGTTTCCGCGCCGAGCCACTTGCCTTCGTAGGCAATGAGACCATCGGCGAAGTCACCGCCTGCATCGAGCAGTGCCAATCCCGCCTCCACCGCGGGGCGGTTGACCACGACATTAGCACCATTGATCAAGCGACGGATCGCAGCCGCTATTTCGGCTGACGAGACCTTGTAGCCTTGCGAGAGCACCCAGACCAATTCGCAGAGTGCTGGTATCGCCAGCGCAACGATGTCCGCATTCGCCAGTTGCGTCTGCGCCATCCTGCTTTGTCGCGCGTCATCTCCCATCATAGCCCGAACGAGGATGTTGGTGTCTGCGGTAATTTTCATCGCCGGCCGGCCCAGCCGCGTCTGGTGATTTCATTTATTTGCTCGATCGATAAGGAAGGGCGATTCGTCCTCTTAAAAATATCGAAGACGTCGGAAATCTTGCCAGTTGGCCGCGCCGCCCTGATTTCGATGCGACCGTCGGGGAGCCTATGCACGGCGATTTTCCCGCCAGGCTGCACTCCCAGGTGTGCCAATAGCTCCTTGCGGAGGGTGACTTGTCCCTTTGCTGTGACGGTAAGCTCTTTCATGGCACTACCTTAGGCCTATGTAAGGCAAAAATTCCTTACCTGCAAGGGCGACAACAGGTGGTGAAGCTGGTAGGCGTTTGGAGCAGTAGAAATACTGGAACTCCGGAAAGCTGCCTGGCGTGGCAATGCAATTCGCTACCGACGTGCAAGCAGGGATTGTTGCCGTCCTTTTCCGATCTCTGCTCGCGTCGACGCTCGTGCCGGCGGCCGGCATGGCGCAACCCGCAAGCACGCCGGCCGCAACGACTATCTGGACCGTTCCGGAAATCGGGGCATTGCCCGACGACGATTACGGCCGTCTGGTACGGCGCGGCCACGATTTGATCACCGCCACCTATGCCCATATCGGCCCGGAAGTTCCGGATGCTGCCAAGCGCTACGCCGGCAACAACCTTGCCTGCAGCAACTGCCATCTCCAGGCCGGCACCAAGAAGTTCGGACTGCCGATATTCGGTTTGTTTGATGAATTCCCCCGCTACAGCGTGCGCTCGGGAGCGGAAATCACCATCGAGGATCGGGTCAACTCCTGCATGACCCGCAGCATGAACGGCCGTGCTTTGCCGCTGCAGGCGGCAGAAATGCAGGCATTCGTTGCTTACGTAAAATTTCTCTCAACCGGCGTTCCCGCAGGGCAGCAACTGCCCGGCCTCGGTGCGGGAAAAATGCCGGAGCTCGACCGCGCCGCCGAGCCTGCCCGCGGCGCCCCGATTTATGCGCGCACTTGTGCTGCGTGCCACGAATCGGACGGCGCGGGCGTGCGCCGCAGTCTGCCGACCGTCGATCTCGGCTATATGATTCCGCCGCTGTGGGGCTCCGACAGCTTCAACGATGGCGCCGGAATGATGCGGCTGATCAACGCCGCCAATTTCGTGCACTTCAACATGCCGCATGGCGCGGATTATCTGAATCCCCAGCTCAGCGCAGACGAGGCGTGGGACGTCGCCGCCTATATGGTCTCGCAGCCGCGTCCCCACAAAGAAGGCCTCGACCGCGATTATCCCGACCTTCTGCAAAAACCGGTCGACACGCCCTATGGTCCCTATGCCGACGGCTTCAGCGAGCAGCAGCACAAGTATGGTCCATTCGCGCCGATCCGCGCTGCGCTGGCGCGTTTGAAGGCTGCCAAGTAGGCTCGTCCATCACACCGGCTGCACAAAGCTGTCGACCACGCGCTTGTCGCCGGCGTGATCGAAGCGAACCGTGAGCTTGTTGCCGTCGATGGCGGTGACGTTGCCGTTGCCGAACTTCTGGTGAAACACCCGGTCGCCGATCGAATAATCGGAAATCGTGCCGGTCGATTTTGCCACCAATTCGCCTTCGATGGTGAGCGGCAGGCGCCGCCGGGATTTGCGACCCGCGCCGCTGGAATAGGGTTCGCTCGGCTCCTCGAAGCCGCCGCCGCGATTCCCCTTGCGCTTGGCGCGCTGCCAGCCGGGCGTGGTGTAGCCGGAATCGAAATGCGTCATCTCGTCGAAGCGCGACGCGCCGACATTCCCATAACCGGAGAAGCCGCCGCTCGCCTCGGCCACTTCCACGTGCGCTTCCGGCAACTCGTCGAGAAAGCGCGAGGGAATGTTCGATGACCACAGCCCGTGCATGCGTCGGTTGGCGGCAAAATAGATTTTGACCCTGCGCCGCGCGCGGGTCAGTCCCACATGCGCCAAGCGCCGTTCCTCTTCGAGCCCGGCACGGCCTTGATCGTCCAATGCGCGCTGATGCGGGAACAACCCTTCCTCCCATCCGGGGAGAAAAACGGTATCAAACTCCAGACCCTTGGCGGAATGCAGCGTCATGATCGAGACCGCTTCCCCCTCGCTGCGGTCGCTGTCCATCACCAGTGAAATATGCTCGAGAAAGCCGGCAAGATTTTCAAACTCTTCCATGGAGCGTACCAGCTCCTTGAGGTTTTCCAGCCGGCCGGCAGCGTCGGCGCTGCGGTCCTTCTGCCACATCTCGGTATAGCCGGACTCATCGAGCACGATCTCGGCGAGTTCGGTGTGGGGAAGCGCATCCTTTTGCGCCCGCCAGCGGTCGAATGCCGCCAAAAGATCGCGCAGCGCCGTGCGCGCCTTCGGCTTGAGATCATCGCCGGCAATGACCGCAGCCGCTGCCGCGGTGAGCGGGATGCGACGCTTGCGCGCGTGATCGTGCAGCAGCTGGACGCTGGCATCTCCCAAGCCGCGCTTGGGCACGTTGACGATGCGCTCGAAGGCGAGGTCGTTGCTCGGCGAATGGATCACCCGCAAATAAGCCAAGGCATCACGAATCTCCTGGCGTTCGTAGAAACGCGGGCCGCCGATCACGCGATAGGGCAGCCCCAGCGTGACGAAGCGGTCCTCGAACTCGCGCATCTGGAAGGATGCGCGCACCAGAATGGCAATTTCATCGAGGGGATGCTGATTGCCGCTGCCGTCATTCCTTTGCAGATGCTCGATCTCGTCGCCGATGGCGCGCGCTTCTTCCTCCGAATCCCAGCAGGACCTGACTTGCACCTTGTGGCCGGCCGCGTCCTCGGTGCGCAGCGTCTTGCCGAGGCGCCCTTCGTTGTGGGCGATGAGATGCGAAGCGGCGGCAAGAATATGCGCGGTCGATCGATAATTGCGCTCGAGCCGAATGATCTTGGCGCCAGGAAAGTCGTGCTCGAAGCGCAGAATGTTCTCCACTTCGGCGCCGCGCCATCCGTAGATCGACTGATCATCGTCGCCGACGCAGCAGATGTTCTTCAATGTCGGCGTCGCGTTTTTAGCAGAACCGGGAGACGGGCTCGTACCCTCTCCCCTTGCGGGAGAGGGTACCGAGCCGCCGACGCGGAGCGCAGGTGGCGAGGCCGGTGGGGGGTGACTTGGTGCGCCAATCGAGCGAATAGACCCCTCACCCGGCTCGCTTCGCTCGCCGCCCTCTCCCGCATGGGGAGAGGGTTTGGAGCCTGCGGCACCGCGCAGGCTCTCCGCACGCGGGCTCTGCCCCAACAGGCGCAGCCACAGATACTGCGCGACATTGGTGTCCTGATATTCGTCAACCAGAATGTATTTGAACCGCCCTTGATATTGGCGGAGCACCTCGCTCTGCTCGCGAAACAGTCGGATGCATTCGAGCAGCAAATCGCCGAAATCGGCAGCATTGAGCACTTTCAGGCGATCCTGATAGGCGGCATAGAGCTTCCTGCCTTTGCCGGCAGCAAAGATTGCCGACTCGCCCGCCGTTACCTGATCCGGCATGAGGCCGCGGTTCTTCCAGCTGTCAATCAGGCCGGCGAGCACGCGCGCCGGCCAACGCTTCTCGTCGATGTGCTCCGCCTCCAGCACCTGCTTGAGCAGTCGATGCTGGTCGTCGGTATCGAGGATGGTGAAGTCGGGCTTGCGGCCGATCAATTCGGCATGTCGGCGCAGAATTTTTGCCCCGATGGAATGGAAGGTGCCAAGCCACGGCATGCCCTCGACGATTTGCCCGACCATGAGGCCGACGCGGGTTTTCATTTCGCGCGCCGCTTTGTTGGTAAAGGTGACGGCGAGAATGTCGCCCGGCCACGCCCGCCCGGTCGCGAGGATATGCGCCACGCGCGTGGTGAGGACGCGCGTCTTGCCGGTCCCGGCGCCGGCGAGGACCAGGACCGGCCCTTCGAGCGTCTCGACCGCAAGCCGCTGCTCCGGGTTGAGATCTTTGAGGTAAGGCGCGCCTGCCGCCGCGCGCGCACGGGCGGCGATCCCGCCGGCATTTGCGGCAGGTGGCGGCACTTCGTTCCGTTTGGCTGACGACTGGTCGGGCATTTAACGACACCAATGGTGCGGCCACGAATTGCTTGCGAATCTCGGGGTTAAGATGGCATTGGCCGCGGCCAATGGGGAGGGGTAAATGCCGGCTAATAGGTGTTCCCCGGCATTGCTATGCGCCGGCCGGCGGCTTCCGGGCGCGGCAGTCTCGAATGCGTGGCCTTCATGTGGGCGAGCGCCGACGCAACCGTGTCGGGAAACGGTACGGCGCGCCTCGCCTGCATGTCCACATGCAGCGACATGTTCTCCGAGGTTGCCGAAACCCAGCCCTCGGTGGCGTGAAACAACTGCTCGAAATAGTGCATGCGCTTGGCGTCGAAATCGATGAGCTGAAGCGTGACCCTTACCGGGTCTTCGGCATGTAGCTCGCGCAGATAGCGCACGTGCACTTCGGCGGTGAAACAGGAATGCCTGCGCTGCCGGACGTAATCGAGCCCGCATCCGAGCAACTCGAACACTTCGTCGACCGCACGATCGAACAGCACGTTGTAGTAGGCCATGTTGAGATGGCCGTTGTAATCAATCCAGGCGGGCTCGACCCGCATTACCGAGGAGACGAACGGGGCAAAGAACAGCGGTTCCAATTCGAGCCGGTCGAGCATCGCTGGCCTTTTATAGCAGAGGAAAATGACTCTCCTGCATCATCCGCGCGGTACGACGGGGAGGCGGCGCGACGCTTGACCCTTGCACAGCGTCTGGTCCCTGCCCATTTCCCCGGCATCGTGCCGGAGTCTTTAAAGCGCGCCCATGGTCAGTGTGAGCTGGTTGCCGCCGATCTTCGCCCAGGCATCGGAGCGGCTTATGGGCACGATCGGCGAATTTGCCGGCGGCGCTACGCTTTGGCTTGCCGTGACGGGGCTTAGCCGATCGGGCAAGACCGTTTTCGTCACCAGCCTCATCCACAATCTGCTCAGCGCGCTGCACAATCCGCACCGTATGCCGCTCCTTTCGGTGGTCAACGAGGGTCGCCTGATCGCCGCCACGCTGGAGGGCGCCAAGGCGCAGCGACTGCCGCGATTTCCCTATTTCAAGAACATCGAGAAAATGGCGGGACCGCTGCCGGATTGGCCGGCAGGTACCGCGGATATCAGCGAGCTTGGTCTCGAAATCCGTTTCACTCCCGCCAATCCCGTCGGAAGATTTCTCAGCGAGATTACCGGAACGCCGGCCAGCCTGACCGTCAGGATCGTCGATTATCCCGGCGAATGGCTGCTCGACCTTCCTTTACTGGAGCAAAGTTATGCCGAATGGTCGGCGGCGACGCTGCCGATGTTTCGCAATGGCGCGCGCTCCATGATCGCCGGCGACTTCTTGAGCTTCATCGGCCAGCATCCGTGCGCGGAGCCCGCGAGCGAAGAGGTCGCCAAGCAAGCGCATGATCTTTTTCGCGCGTGCCTGTTCAAGGCGCGCGATCAATACGGACTGAGCTATCTCCAGCCCGGACGTTTTCTGTGCCAGGGATCGCTGGCCGATGCGCCGTATCTCTGGTTCGCGCCAATCGATGTGGCAAGCGAAGGCGCCGCGGTCGCGCCGCATACGCTCGGCGCCCTCATGGCCGAGCGATTTGAGGTCTATAAGCGCGAAGTGATAGGGCGATTTTATGAGGACTATTTCCACCGCTATTCGCGGCAGATCGTGCTGGTGGACGTGCTGCAAGCGTTATTGGCCGGTCAGGAGGCCTTCGAGGATACGCGGCTGGCGCTCGCTGCCATGATCAAGAGCTTCCGTTACGGGCACGGCAGCATTCTCGCCAAAATGCTGCGCGGCCCGCACATCGATCGCGTCATGTTTGCCGCCACAAAAGCCGACCATGTCCCGGACATTCAGCGTGATCATCTCGCAGCGCTCCTGCGCAATATGGCTGCACTTTCCACCATCGACGTGCGAAGCAGCAATGCGCAGCTTGATGTTGCGGCGGTTGCCGCGGTGATTGCCACCGAAGAGGACACGCAGGAGATCGATGGCCAGCGCGTCCAGGTGGTTGTCGGACGCCCGGTGGGTGCAAACAAGAGATCGAAATTTTTCGTCGGCAATGTGCCGATCAGACCACCGCGAGTCTGGGGCTCGCCGTTCCTCAATGTTCCGGTATTCGAGCCACCTCCCATCGATCCCTCCCCGGTCGATGGCATCGCCCATATCAACCTCGATCTCGCGCTTGAATTCCTGCTGGGAGACCGCCTGCGATGAGCGACCTTGCGTATAACGATGGCGCGGCCGGGTTGCGGCCGCGGGTGACGGAAGCGGAGGGGACTGCGGAGCAGCCGTTGCCGCGTTCCGCAGTCCCGCAAGTCTTTGCCACCGACGAAATTGAGCCGGTGCTCCCGAGAGAAATCCGGACACAAGAAATCCGGACACCGCAGCAACTGCAAAGTCCGCCCAATCGCGACCGATTCATCACTCTGGGGGTCGGCGGTATCGCCGTGTTCTTCATCGGCTGGCTTATGATCGACGCAGCCGCATGGGTCTCCGCCGCATTTGAACGCAGCCTTGTGCTGGGACTATTCGCCGCTGCCGTGGTAGGCGCCGGAGTTGCCGGCGCGGGGCTGGTCTCTGCCCGCGAGGCGATAAGCCTCTTTCGGCTGAAGAACGTCGAGACAATTCGCCGACGCCTTGCAGATGAGTGCCTCGCGCCGGCCGAGGCGCGCCAATCGATTGCACAGATTATCGCAATGATTCCGCACGAAAGCGCGGTGAATACCGCACTGCAATCGTTTCAGCGTCAGGTTCAGCTGCATCATGACCGGGACCAGCAGATCGCGCTTTTCTCGCGCGGCGTGCTGCAGCCGCTCGACCGCCGTGCCGAGGGCCATGTGCGCACCGCCGTTCTGCGCGCCTTCGGCATTACTGCCATCAGCCCCACGGCCTTGACCGACGCGGTGTTCTTTCTTGCCTGCGGCGTGCGCATGGTGCGGGCAATCGCGACAGAATACGGACACCGGCCGACGGCTGCCGCAACCCTCCACCTGTTGCGGCGCCTCGTTTTCGAGGCCGGCAAGCTCGGTGCGATCGACATTGCCAGCGCCTCGGTGGTGCAGCATCTCGGAGGTGCGGTGACGGAACGTTTTGCCAGCACCACCGCCGAGGCTCTCTATGCCGCCTATCGCATGGCGCGGTTGGGCATCATTGTCATGGACCTGTGCCGCCCGATTGCATTTGCCCGGGAGGAAATACCAAGCGTCGGCTCTCTGGTGGCAAATGTCCTGCGGCGTCGTAAGCAATCCCAGCCTGCTCTTGGCCCCCGGAACCCCGATTAAAAATTCGGTGAGGCGCCGGGGAACCTTTTTCAAGCTGCGGCAGTTTAGTGATCGGGACGTGACATAGGGGATAAGCAATGGGTGTTGCCTTCTCCCGGACGGGATCGGTCGCCCGATCGGCTGCGACACTGGCGGCTGCGGAAGTTTCATCAGATCAGGCCTTGATGGTGCGAATTGCGGGCGGCGACCGGCTCGCGATGCAAACCCTGTTTGCCCGCCATCGGACCTCGCTCTACCGCTGGCTTGTGCGCCTGACCGGCGACGGCGCCTTGGCGGAAGATCTCTTGAGCGAGGTCTTCCTCGACGTCTGGCGGCAAGCCGGCCGCTTCAGGGCGCATTGCTCGGTTTCGACTTGGCTGTTCGCAGTCGGCCGGTACAAGGCGCTTTCGGCAAGGCGCCGGCGCAGCGACGCCCCGCTCGATGCGGCGCTCGCGCAAAGCGTGCCCGATCCGCTCGACAATCCGGAGATCACGCTGGAAAAGAAAAGCCGAGGCGAGCTGCTGGCGCGATGCCTGGCCAAGCTGTCGCGCGAGCATCGCGAAGTCCTGGACCTCGTCTATTATCACGGCAAATCAGTCAAGGAAGTTTCCGAGATCGTGGGCGCCGGTGAGGCCACCGTGAAGACCCGCATGTTTTACGCGCGCAAGAAGCTCGCTGAACTGGTCAATGAGTCGCAAGGCCTTGCTGCCTAAAGTCGAGTGAGAATGCCGCAAATCGGGCTGCTCCCTTCCGACAGGGTTGGGAAAGAGGGGCCTTATTGCTAAGCTTCTGGCGGCATGCAGTCAGTAAAAGAAAACTCCAGGACGCGCCCGAGTCGTGACGCAAAGGCTGTGCAGGCTGTGCTCACGGCGCTTGCGGCCAGATTTGGCAATCGGCTGGTCACTGCCCGCGCCGTATGCGAGCAGCACGCCAACACCACCACATGGATTCCCAACGAGCCGCCCGATGGCGTGGTGTTTCCGCAATCCACAGACGACGTGCGTGACGTCGTGCGTGTCTGCGCGCAGCACCACGTACCGGTGATTCCGTTCGGCACCGGCACTTCGCTCGAAGGTCACGTAAATGCGCCCTACGGCGGGATATCGATCGATTTCCGCGACATGAGCAACGTGCTCGCGGTGAATTCGAGCGATCTCGACTGCGTCATCGAGCCCGGCATCACCCGCAAACAGCTCAACGAGTATCTGCGCGACCAGGGCCTGTTCTTCCCGCTGGATCCGGGCGCCGATGCCTCGCTCGGCGGGATGGCAGCGACGCGTTGTTCCGGTACCAACGCGGTGCGCTACGGCACTATGAAGGATAATGTGCTGGCGCTTAAAGTCGTCTTGGCCGACGGCGAGCTGATGACGACAGGACAGCGCGCCAAAAAGTCGTCCGCCGGTTACGATCTCACCCGGCTTTTTGTCGGGTCGGAAGGCACGCTCGGTGTCATCACCGAACTTACGCTGAAGCTCGCCGGAATTCCGGAAGCAATTTCAGCCGGTGTATGCCAGTTTCCTTCGGTGGAAGCGGCCTGCGATGCAGCGATTGCGACCATTCAATCCGGCATTCCGATCGCTCGTGTTGAGCTTTTGGATGAGCTGCAGGTGAAGGCGACCAATCTCTATTCCAAGCTGTCGCTGCCGGAAGTGCCGATGCTTTTCGTGGAATTCCACGGCTCCCCTGCGGGCGTAGCCGAGCAGTCCGCATGCTTCGGCGAGATTGCCGGCGATTTCGGCGGTGGTTCGTTCGAATGGACGGTCAACCCCGAAGAGCGAACGCGGCTCTGGCAGGCCCGGCACGATGCATATTGGGCAGGGCGAGCGCTGCGCCCCGGGACACAGGCGGTTGCGACCGATGTCTGCGTCCCGATCTCGCGGTTGTCGCAGTGTGTCGTCGAGACTCAACGCGATATTGCCGCCCACGGCCTGGTGGCGCCGATCCTCGGCCACGTCGGCGACGGCAATTTCCATCTGAGCTTGCTGGTCAACATGACCGATGCGGAGGAGCTAAAGGCGGCACACGAATTATGCGACCGGCTGGTCGAGCGAGCGATTGCCATGCAGGGCACCTGCACGGGGGAGCACGGGGTGGGTCAGGGCAAGATGAAGCATTTGCAGCACGAATTGGGCATGCCTGCTCTTAAAGCCATGGCAGCTATCAAGCGGGCTTTGGATCCTGAAAACATAATGAATCCCGGCAAGATCGTTGTACTGGAATGACGCTGTACGGCTACCCGCGCTATATTCGGCATACGTTAAGGCGGGAAAACCCATCCAATTTGCACGAAATTTCAGCTAAGCTATTGGGATTGGACATAGATTTGCCGCCGTTGAAGCCGACCTTCAAGCTCCTGTAAAAAGCGGGAAGAGCACGATAGGTCGCTCGCCGGAAGGCGCGGGCGGCTATTATTGCGCAGCGGGGATCGTGTTCAACTCGCTGGTATTCAGGTCTGTTCTGAGGCCCTCCGATCGATGAGGCGCTTCGCTCAGCCTGGTGTGGAGGCGGCGTGCAGACGACGCTGCTCGGTTTTGCCATTGCGATCATTCTGGCGCTGGTAACGGCGCTGGTAGGGCCGCTTTTTGTCGACTGGACGCGCTACCGCGCGGAGTTCGAGGCGCGCGCGACCAGGCTGACGGGGCTCGAGTTTCGCATCACCGGATCGGTCGACGCGCGGGTGTTACCGACGCCTACCATCGTGATGCACGGCATCGAATTTGGCCGACCCGACGACATTGGAAAAGTGCGGGCACGATCCCTGCGCATTGAATTTGCGCTCGGTGCATTGGCCCGCGGCGAATGGCGGATCGCCAATGCCCGTCTGGACGGACCTGAATTGGCAGCAGGATTGGACAGCAACGGTCGCCTGGACTGGCCCGTCCCAAAGATCGGCTTCGATCCCGAAGGCGTCTCGATCGAGCGGCTTACGATCAGGGATGGCCGCGCGCTCCTGGCCGACAGCGCGAGCGGCGCGCGTCTCATGTTCGAGAAAGTCGAATTCAGGGGCGAGATTCGCTCGCTTACCGGCCCGGCGAGGGGCGAGGGCTCCTTCGTTATCGCAGGCCAGCATTATCCATACCGGCTGGCGACCAGCCGGATCGGCGAAGACGCCACCGTCAAGGTGCGGCTCACGGTCGATCCGATCGATCGTCCGGTAACCGCGGAAGCCGACCTCTCAATCGGGTTCGAGCAGGGGGCGCCGCGATACGAAGGCACTATTCA
Source organism: uncultured Alphaproteobacteria bacterium (assembly GCA_963817135.1). Classification (GTDB taxonomy): domain Bacteria; phylum Pseudomonadota; class Alphaproteobacteria; order Rhizobiales; family Xanthobacteraceae; genus VAZQ01. The sequence continues at coordinate 119,917 of CAWFNG010000008.1, forward strand.
ATTGGCGCGCGCAGTCGGACGCGCTCCGGCGGGTGCGCAGGCGCTGATCATCGAGCCATGGCGCACCACCAGCCGGATAAAAGGCGACAGCACAGGTGCAGTCCTGGAGCAAATCGAGTTCCAATACGGTCCGGACGATCGGGCCATAAAACTGCAAGGCAACGCCCAACTGAAATTTGGGCAGCAGCCGCACGCCAATGTGGTGTTGACATCCCCGCAAATCGATCTCGAACGCATGCTGGCAGCTCCCGGCACGCCGCGCCGGCAGCCGATCGCCGCGCTCAAGACATGGTTGGAGGGTTTCAGCGCCATCCCGCAATTGCCGCTGCCTATAACCTTGAGCATCGGTGTCGAGTCGTTAGCGCTCGGCGGAGCAATGCTGCAACGGCTCGGCGCCGATATCGCGATCGACTCCCAGGAAGCGCAGGTCCGCCTGCTCGAATTCCGGGCGCCGGGGCTTACTCAGGTGCGGTTGAGCGGGCGGGTTTCCAATGCTGCGCGTTTCGAGGGCTCCACCAAGATCGAATCAAACGATCCGCGCGTACTCCTGGGCTGGCTTACCGATCGCAGCGATGTTCAGGCCGCCGCTTCGGGCCCGCTGCGCCTTGCCGGCGATGTTCGGCTATCCACTGACATGATCTCGATCGATCGCTTGAACTTCGATTTCGATCGGATGACGGTCGCCGGACGAGTGGCCTATTTTTGGTCCAACCAGGATCGCCCGGCGCGGTTGGATGCAGAGCTGGCGTCGCCCGAGATCGACCTTGACCGCATGCACACTCTCGGTGCGGCAATACTTGGCGGCATCAGCTTTGAGTTGCCGCGCGAGGGCGCGCTGTCCCTCAAGATCGGCCGCGCCTCGATTTTCGGCGTTCAAGCCAAACAGGTCGATGTGAATACGCGCATCGACAATAACGGGCTTGAGATCGACCGCCTCATTATTGCTGATTTCGGCGGCGCGGCAGCTGCCATCAAAGGCCGCATCGATACCAAGTCGCAATCGCCGCGCGGCACGGTTACGCTCAATCTGGATGCCCGCACTCTCGACGGCCTGCTGGCAGTGCTCGACAAGCTCGCGCCGCAACCAGCGGAGCAGCTGCGGCGCTCCGCTGAGCGCCTCGCGCCGGTGGCATTGCGGGCTTCGCTCACAATGGACCCAGCCTCCGGCGACGCGCTTGCGAGCGCCAGATTCAACATCGAGGGCCGCGCCGGCAAATTTTCTCGCATTTCCCTGCTCGGCGATGCGAGCACATCGAGCGCTGCTTTCAAGGCTGACAAGATCGCCGCGCTCGGCGCCGCTAAAGTGAACATTGCCGCGCATCTCGAATCCGACGAAGGCGAGCCTCTCATCGAGTTTCTGCGGCTCGATAAGCTGTTTGCGGTTGACCGGCGCTCGGCCCGTCTGAACCTCTCGGCGAAAGGAAACCTGGATGGAGCGCTTGCCGTCGATGGGCAGCTCGCCGCCGGCGCGCTCGCCATTTCAGCTAACGGAAAACTGCACGTCGCCAAAGAGCCAACGGCGGAATTCGATCTCACGATAAACAATGCGACTATTCGTTCGCCGCGTCCCGTTGCAGCGGGACTGCCGCCCGAGACTTTTCCGGCATCCGGGACTGCCCGGCTTGCCTGGGCGCAGAACACGCTGCAGTTGGCTCAAATAAAAGGAATACTGGCGGGCAGTTCGGTTGCCGGCGGCCTTACCCTCAATATCGGGCAAACGACCAGCGTGAATGGCAGCATCGAAGCGAGCGCGGTTGATCTGCCGGGTGCAATTGCCGCTCTCATCGGAGTACCCGCCCGCGCGGTGCCCGGCGGCGCGGGCAGAGTTTTCGACTGGCCCTCTGAGCCGTTCGAGCGCTTTCTCGGTCCCTTGAATGGTCAGATTGCGCTGAAGTCAGCGCGCGTCACGCTCGCGCCGCAGCTTGCGGCGCGCGACTTCCAGGGAAGCATCAGTTTCGCCGACTCGCGCCTCGCCCTGCAGGTCGCTGAGGCCATTCTTGCCGGTGGTCGTGCTTCAGGTGAGCTTTCTTTCCTGCGCCAGCCGGATGGTGTCCTTGCGCGCGGCCGTCTGAATGTGGTGGGCGCCAATGCGGCGGAACTCCTTCCCGGCGATGGGGTCGTTTCCGGACGGCTCAGCTTTGTCCTGGCAGCAGAAGGCGCCGGAATGAGTCCGGTGGCACTCGTCGGCTCGCTATCCGGCAGCGGAAGCTTCACCCTGGAGAACGGGGGAATAGCCCGACTTGATCCGCGGGCCTTTCAAGCTGTGATGCGCGCAGTCGATCAAGGGCTGCCGATCGATGCCAATCGCGTGAAAGATAAAATGGAGATCGCGCTGGCCGCCGGCTTGTTTGCCGTTCAGCGCGCGGATGGCAGCATCGCCCTCGATTCCGGCCAAGCGCGCACCACTATTTCCATGACCGAGACGAAAGGCGCCGAACTCGTCGTAAGTGGAAATATAAATCTGGAAGACGGCGCGCTTGACGGCCAACTTCTCTTGTTCGGACCAGCCGCAGCAGGCGGGCCGGGAAACACTCGCCCCGAGATTACCATTCTGCTCAAGGGACCGTTCGATGCCCCCACAAGAACAATGGATGTTGCCGCCCTGGCAAATTGGCTTGCTCTGCGTTCCGTCGAGCAGCAGTCAAAGAAAATTGACATGCTTGAGGGCCGCGAGCCTTCGACCATCTCTCTGGCGCCGCCTGAGCAGCCGCCTGAGGAAAACCGCGTAATCCCGAGCACGCCCGGCGCTGCCGCAACCACGACCCCGACTGCGCCACAAGCGGTCCAGCAGCCATCCACGGCTCGAAACCGGCCCGTCGCGCAAAAGCCCAAACCGAAACGGCAGGTTCAGACGCTACCGCCGCCGGTCGACCTCAGACCTGCTCCGTGGCTGCCACCATGGTTATTCGGGGTGCACTGATCCCGAATAAAGCCCCTAAGCGGGGGCAGGCCGGTTGGTGATTGAATTGCGCGGTCCGTCGTGCTCGTCGCTCTCGCGCGAGTTCCGCTTCTGATAAAAATCGAGCACGAAAAGGCGAATAGCCGACGACAGGTTGCCGTGCTGTCGTTCCGAATCGATCGTGGCAACCATCTCGGACAGGGTCATATCGCGTCCGGCTGCGATCTCCTTGAGCGCCTTCCAGAACGCGTCCTCGAGGCTGACGCTGGTCTTGTGCCCGGCGATCACTATCGAACGTTTGACGACGGGTGATTTCATTCCATCCATTCGTCCCTCGACGAAACCCTAGTGCGGTGAATTTGAAGTTCCCTCATGACCGGCCGCAAGCTCGTTTAGGAACTTCAAAACCGCACTAGAAATCATAGAGTTGCTAGTGGTCCTTAATTCCGAAGTTCGCATCTGAACGTGCCGCGAGTGGTGGCGAACTTCGGAATCGGACCACTAGGGCACGCGACAGTTATGGCTTCGGAGCCAAATGTGCCGACAGCGTGGCAGCCCGGCTATGGGCTGCACCGCCGTGCTCACGATGCGGTTATTGCATTAACGAAATTCTGCACGCGTAACCGAACGCGTCATTTAAGTTCAGGCGCGCCGCTGCTTATTTCTTGCGGAAACGGTCAAGCCGCACAACCTCGCCACTGCCCGCGGGCGTGGCACCATCTCGCTTGGGCGACGGTTCGGCATTGGCTGGCGTCGGTACCGCGGCAAGCGAAGACGAACTGCGCGGCTTGTGTTCTGCCGGCGGTCGCGGCAGTCCCTGTTGCTGGTTGGACACCGCCCCGTCATCCTGATCCTGTACAGATTCGAGCATCTCCTCGAATTGCAAACCGAATTGAACCGAGGGATCGAAGAATCCCTTGATTGCAGCGAACGGAATCACCAACCGCTCGGGGATGCCGCCAAACGACAGGCCGACTTCAAAGGCATCGTCGCTCACCGTCAGATCCCAGAACTGATGTTGCAGGACCACGGTCATCTCCTGGGGATATTGCGCCAGCATGCGCGGCGACAGCCGCACGCCCTCGCAGAGGGTATTGAAGGAGATGTAGAAATGATGCTCTCCCGGCAGCCCGTTCTTGGCGGTGTCCGCAAGGATGGTGCGCACCACGCCGCGCAACGCTTCCTGGGCGAGGATATCGTAACGAATGTGATCGACGGGCATGCGCGAATTCCGTTTAAAAATGGGATGTCATCCCGCTCTGGCCTGTAACCCACTGCTGAGCCAATCGCCCGACGAGACTCAGCAGCCGAATGCTAGCGCGCGTCACCGCCGCCCGCCACTAGTGCGGTGAATTTGAAGTTCCTATCATAACTGGCCGCAAGCTCGTTTAGGAACTTCAAATTCAAAACCGCACTAGAAATCATAGAGTTGCTAGTGGTCCTTAGATTCCGAAGTTCGCATCTGAACGTGCCGCGAGTGGTGGCGAACTTCGGAATCGGACCACTAGGCAGCTTTGCTCCATTATAGATATGGAAGTGGAGGCTTCTGTTGCCAGGTGCCTCCGAACCCCGCCTGAAGCTGCTAAGACCTCAGGACTTTATTTCGGTTTTCCGAACCGCATTACGCGGCCAGGGCCACCGGAGCATAGTTGTCGTTGGCAACTATGAGTTTGGCCCGATATCGGTGGTACCATGCCGAGCAAAAGCACGCCCTTTACGCCCTCGTCGATCCTATTTCGCCCCCGTATCAGGATTCAGGCGACAGTAATCAGTAATCAGTAGGCCTGATCTGATTACTGATTTCTGGCTTCCTGACTCCTGACTGGTGGAGGCGCCGGGTACTGCCCCCGGGTCCGAAAGGTTTATTCCGACGGCCATTTATTGCCATAGCCGGCATATGCCGGCTCCTCTAATATAGCCCGACACGCGCAGCAAAAAAAGACTGCCGGCGCCGTCGCCGCGGTGCCCGGGCCCGCGGATTCGTTCCGCGCAGAACGGCGCTGGCCATCGCGCCAGCCGGTGCTCAAATTAATGGCACGCGCTCCGAACGTTCGCGCTTTGCCGTAGCCGAAACGAAATCCCTGTGCATATTTGTCGCAGTTGCATTAAGGCGCCCGCGCCTTACGGGAACCTTAACGCGTCGTACTTGCTTCCCGCCGCCTATGGGAATGTGGTACGGATTACAGGCGTGCAGAACCGAGCGCTAGGATCGGCGCACAGCCTGCGGCTTTGCAGGAGGGAACATGTCTCAGGGCGTTACGCCGTCCCCCAAGGGGACGCGCTGGGCATTGCAGATTAATACCCACAACCTGATTGGGGGAGTGATCGTCGCAGCGATTGCGCTCGTTCTGTTTGGCTACGCTCTTTACGTCTCGAACACGACGGTACCGCGATTTATCTGCGGGCTTATCGTCTTGCTGGGCCTTGCCGTCGCAGCGGGCCTTGTGCCGGTACCGGGACCGCGTGATTTCTATGGTGGCGTCGCGCTTATGCTGCTGGCGAGTTTGGCGCTGATTGCTTCCGCGGAATTCCCAGGCCAGCGCGGGTTTGCCTTCGGTCCGGGAACTGCTCCGCGAATGTTCTCGATGGTGCTGGCGGCTCTCGGTGCTGCTGTTGCGGTCGGCGGCGTGTTTGCCGAGGGGCCGCCGATTGAAAAATACAAGATTCGCGGGCCTGCCTTGGTCCTCATCGCGATCTTCGCGTTTGCCGCCATGATTCGTCCCTTGGGGCTGGTCCCAGCGACTTTTCTCGCTTTCCTGATTTCGATCATGGGATCCTCGGAAATGCGCTGGATCGAAAGCTTGATTGCAGCTGCATTGGTGACCTTCGTTCTGCGTGCTGCTGTTTGTCTACCTGCTTAACCTGCCGTTCCAAATGTGGCCGCGATTTTAGTTCGGGTGGGAAGTCATGTCGGAACTGCTTGCAAATCTGTGGATGGGCTTTCACGTCGCCGCCAATCCCTACAACGTGCTGTTCTGCTTGCTCGGCGCGCTGGTCGGAACGCTGGTCGGGGTGCTTCCCGGCATTGGAACGGTCGCGACGATTGCAATGCTCTTGCCGATCACCTTCGGCCTGCCGCCGGTTGGCGCCTTGATCATGCTGGCGGGCATCTATTACGGCGCCCAATACGGCGGTTCCACCACCTCGATTCTGGTCAACATTCCGGGTGAAGCGACATCTGTCGTCACCTGCCTCGATGGCCATCAGATGGCACGCCAGGGCCGTGCCGGCCCTGCGCTCTCCATCGCAGCGATCGGCTCGTTCTTCGCCGGGTGCGTTGCCACCGTCCTGGTCGCCGCCCTGGGCGCTCCGCTCACCAGCCTCGCGCTGTTGTTCGGTCCGGCCGAATATTTCTCGCTCATGGTGCTGGGTCTCATTTTTGCGGTCGTGCTGGCAAAGGGCTCGGTCCTCAAGGCTATCGCCATGGTTCTGACCGGGCTGTTGTTGTCCATGGTCGGCTCCGACCTCGAGACCGGTGCCGGGCGCATGACATTCGACTTCGCCGAATTGGCGGACGGCATTGGCTTCACCAACATCGCCATGGGCGTGTTTGGATTTGCCGAAATCATTCGTAACCTGGAACTGCCGGCGGAGAGCCGCGATATCGTCAGCGCCAAGGTGACCGGGCTGATGCCGAAGCGTCAGGACCTGATCGACTCGTCCGGTGCGATTGCCCGCGGTACCCTGTTGGGTTCGATCCTCGGCATTCTACCGGGAGGCGGCGCCGTGATTGCCTCGTTCGCCGCCTATACCTTCGAGAAAAGAATTGCCAAAGATCCTTCGCGCTTCGGGCGCGGGGCGATTCAGGGCGTTGCCGCGCCGGAGAGCGCCAACAACGCTGCCGCCCAGACGTCGTTCATTCCTCTCCTCACCCTGGGCATTCCACCCAATGCGGTCATGGCGCTGATGGTGGGAGCCATGACCATTCATGGCATCGTGCCGGGTCCGCAGGTCATGACCAAACAGCCGGAATTGTTCTGGGGCATGATCGCATCGATGTGGATCGGCAACCTCATGCTGATCGTCATCAATCTGCCTCTGGTCGGCGTGTGGGTGTCGCTGCTGCGCGTTCCCTATCGGCTGCTGTATCCCTCGATCATCGTTTTCTGCTGCATTGGCGTTTACTCGATCAACAACTCGCCAACCGATGTCAGTATTGCAGCCCTGTTCGGCATTATCGGGTTCTGGCTGATCAAGCATGATTTCGAAGGAGCGCCCATGCTGCTCGGTTTCGTGCTCGGACCCCTGATGGAGGAAAATTTGCGACGGGCCATGCTGATCGCGCGTGGCGATGCGACGGTGTTTTTCACCCGGCCGATTTCAGCCGTTCTGCTGACCACGGCGATGATCCTGCTCATCATAGCAGCAATGCCGAAAATCCGTCGCCGTCGCGACGAAGTATTCGTGGAATAAGGACGAAGTATTCGTAGAGTAAGGGAGAGCCGGGGGCTGCTTGCGGCCAGCAGCTCGATTTGCTCGACAGCGTCTTTGTCCACGGTTGCACTAGGTCGTCCCGACCCTACATCCAATTCGCAATTTGCGGCTGCCGCATTAGACTCCTCCTGCCGAATCGGCAGTCGGGCTGCATCACTGACGACCCATGCGCCAGTATCTCGAATTAATCGAACGCATTCTCGCAACCGGCGCCAAGAAGGCGGATCGCACGGGCACCGGGACGTTGTCGATTTTCGGTCACCAGATGCGCTTCGACCTTGCGGAGGGCTTCCCGCTAACGACCACAAAGAAGCTGCATCTTAAGTCGATCGTCCACGAGCTGCTCTGGTTCCTCGCGGGCAGCACAAACATCCAATACCTCAATGAACATGGGGTGACGATCTGGGATGAATGGGCCGACGAGCGCGGCGAGCTTGGTCCGGTTTATGGCCGGCAGTGGCGATCATGGCCTGCGCCGGACGGCAGCGCTATCGATCAGATGGCGAACGTCATTAATGCCATCCGGCGCAATCCGGACTCGCGTCGGCTGATTGTGAGTGCCTGGAATCCGGCCGATATCGACCGGATGGCACTGCCGCCATGCCATTGCCTGTTTCAGTTCTATGTCGCGAACGGGCGGCTTTCCTGCCAGCTTTATCAGCGCTCGGCCGACGTCTTCATAGGGGTTCCATTCAATATCGCCTCCTATGCATTGCTTACATCGATGGTCGCGCAGGTCACCGGGCTCAAAGCAGGGGAATTCGTGCATACCTTCGGCGACGCTCATCTTTACCTTGATCATCTGGAGCAGGCGCGGGTCCAACTCGCGCGTCTGCCCCGGTTATTGCCAAGGATGGTCCTCAATCCCAACGTCACGGACTTGTTTGCATTCCGCTACGAAGACTTCCGGTTGGAAGGCTACGATTCGCACCCCCATATCAAAGCGAAGGTGGCGGTGTGACCGCAAAGCGCGGGTCTGCCGGTTTGCAATCTGTCGCTATTGTGCAGGTCGCTGCGGTCGCAACGAACGGCGTTATAGGGCAATGCGGCCGACTGCCATGGCGCCTCAAATCGGAATTGCTGCATTTCCGCAAGGTCACCGTGGGTAAGCCGGTCATCATGGGTCGGCGTACCTATCTTTCCATCGGCAAGCCGCTCGGGAGCCGAACCAATGTGGTGGTAAGTCGGGACTCGAACTTCGCCGCGCCGGGAGTTATTACGGCAGTAAGTATCGAAGCGGCGCTGGCAGTCGCACGCGGCGACGCGCTGCGGCGGGGAGCAGACGAAATTGTGGTGATCGGCGGCGCCGAGATCTACCATCAAACAATGGCCATGGCTGATCGGCTGCTTATTACCACCGTACATCTGCAGGCGGCTGGCGATATTCGATTTCCACCGATTGATGCGAACGTCTGGAGGCAAGTGAGCGCCAGCGAGCATGCCGCCGCGGCTGGCGACGACGCGAATTTCACTATCCGCGCTTACGAGCGCAAATCGGCCATACATTCCTGAAGTTGTGCTGTGACGCCGCAGCCGCGGCGGGCGCGTTGTAACGCGCGGACGGCTCACTTATAACCCCAGCAACGCAGCCAGCGATCGTCCCGTTGCCGCTCCGCATGTGCCGGAGGCAAGGGAATGCGTCGTCAGTCTGGTGCATAGGGAGACAGCCGATGCCATGGAGCAATCAGGGCGGCGGACCCTGGGGATCCGGAGGGGGTGGAGGCAAGGGTCCCTGGGGTTCGGGACCGCAGCAGTCGGGACCGACGCCCCCGGATCTCGAAGAATTTCTGCGCCGTAGCCAGGACAAACTGCGTACCGTGTTGCCGGGTGGGAATCTCGGCGGCAAGGGGTTGAGCCTGATCCTGCTTGCTGCTGTGGCGATTTGGGGGTTCTCCGGTTTCTTCCGCGTTGATCCGGATGAACTTGGCGTGGTGCTGCGCTTCGGGAAATATGTTCGCGATGCAAAGCCCGGTCTCAATTATCACCTGCCATGGCCGGTCGAGTCGGTACTCACGCCCAAGGTTACCCGCGTCAACCGCATCGATATCGGCATGCGGCTGGTCGAGGACTTGCGTCGCGGCACCACTGTTCGTGACGTGCCGGAAGAAAGCCTGATGCTGACCGGGGACGAGAATATCGTCGATGTGGATTTTTCCGTGTTCTGGTTGGTCAAACCCGATGGCGCCGGCGATTACCTTTTCAACATCCAGCAACCGGAAGGGACGGTAAAAGCGGTCGCCGAAAGCGCCATGCGGGAAATCGTGGGCCGTTCCAATATCCAGCCCATTCTGACCGGCGCACGCCAGAATATCGAAACCGCCGTCCAGGAACTGATGCAAACGACGCTCGACAAATACGGATCAGGCATCCAGATAACGCAGGTACAGTTGCAGAAAGTCGATCCGCCGTCGCAGGTCATCGATTCCTTCCGCGATGTGCAGGCAGCTCGCTCCGACCTCGAGCGCGCGCAGAACGAAGCGCAGACCTATGCCAATAAAGTCGTTCCCGAGGCGCGCGGTCGGGCATCTCAGATCACTCAAAACGCTGAGGCCTATCGCGAGCAAACGGTTGCCGAGGCAAAGGGCGCGACCGCGCGTTTCCTGAAAGTCTACGATGAGTACAAGAAGGCGCCCGACGTCACCCGCCAGCGGATGTATCTGGAGACGATGGAGCGGCTGTTTGGAGGCACTGATAAGATCATTGTGGATCCCGGCGTTGGCGGCAGCGGAGGAGTGGTCCCCTATCTTCCGCTCGATCAGCTATCGCGTCGCCCACAGACCCCGCCGCAAACGGGAGGCACGCGATGAAGCTCAATGTTCTCGGCGGCGTCGTCGCCGGCCTCATCCTCGTGCTGCTGATCGTTGCTTACAGCACCTTGTTCACGGTCTATCAGACCAAGCAGGCCCTGGTGGTTCGCCTCGGCCAACCCGTACGGATCGTGACCGAGCCCGGCCTCAATTACAAAATCCCGCTGATCGATAGCGTAATCCCGGTCGACAAGCGAATTCTCGACCTGGAGAACCCGGCGCAGGAGGTGATCGCCTCCGACCAGAAGCGGCTCGTGGTCGATGCATTTGCCCGCTATCGGATCAAGGATCCGCTGAAATTCTACCAATCGGTCGGCAGCGTCGAAGGAGCCAATTCGCGGCTCTCGACTTTGCTTAATTCGGCGCTGCGTCGCGTTCTCGGCGAGGCTACGCTCACTCAGGTGGTTCGCGATCAACGCGAGCAGCTCATGGCGCGGGTGCGCGAGCAACTCGACAACGAGGCGCAAGCCTTTGGTATTTCAATCGTCGATGTCCGTATTCGGCGCGCCGATCTGCCGGAGCAGAACAGCCAGGCGGTGTATCAGCGAATGCAGACGGAGCGCCAGCGCGAAGCACAGGAGTTCCGTTCCCAGGGCACCCAACGGGCACAGGAAATTCGGGCGAAAGCGGATCGCGACGTAACCGTGCTGCTCGCCGAAGCGCAATCGAAAGGCGAGCAAACCCGCGGCGAGGGCGACGCTGAACGCAACCGCATCTACGCCGAAGCCTATGGCAGGGATCCGGATTTCTTTTCGTTCTATCGCTCCATGCAGGCCTACGAGACTGGCTTGCGCTCCAACGATACGCGCATGCTGCTCAGGCCGGATTCGAATTTCTTCCGGTTTTTCGCAGACCCGTCCGGCAAGGATCGGAACAACGGTTCTCCCCCGCCGGCCGGAACACCGCCTCCGACCGGATCGCCTGTCAGATAGCCACCGGGGTCGGGGGTCTTGCGGGGGCGGTTAGCTGAATATGGCTCAGTTTCTTATCGCAGTCGGGCTCGTACTCGTCATCGAGGGCTTGCTTTTTGCCGCGTTTCCCGCCGCTGCCAAGCGCTTGGCTGCCACCGCAATCGAAAGCCCGGAAACTTCGTTGCGCGTTGCCGGCATCGTGTCCGCTGTGCTCGGTCTGCTGCTGATCTGGCTAGTGCGGTGAATTTGAAGTTCCTCTCATTCTGGCCGCTAGCTCGTTCTCCCAAGCCGGGTCCGCAGTCCCAATTCCGCCCCAATCCCAAGGGTACTGTCCCGTTTGGGCATTGGCTTGCGTCCATGCTAAGCATGATCGCGAAAAGAGGACACTGCTTTTCGGCAAAAGATCCCGCTCAAACAAACAATTAGAGCGGGCTGACCATTTGATCAAAAGTCATCCCGCTCGAGGGCGGGAGCACTGTCTCGCCTCGATTGCTTTAGGAGCTCCCATGTTCGGCACTCTCGCTCGATTTGGACTGCAGGTCCGCCGGCCCTCAATGGCAGCGGCGATAGCGGCGGCAATCGTTTTGTCGGGGAATTCGATCTCTCATGCGGCGCGCGGGCCTGACAGCATTGCCGACGTTGCGGAAAAGGTGATCGATGCGGTCGTCAATATCTCGACCTCGCAAAAAGTCGAGGCGCGTAACACGCCAATGCCGCAGCTGCCTAACGATCCGCAACTAGACGAATTGTTTCGGGATTTCTTCAACCGCCGCGGTCAAAACGAGCCGCAGAATCGCGAGCGAGGTCCGCGCCGGGTGAATTCGCTCGGGTCCGGGTTCATCATCGATTCGTCCGGCATTGTAGTGACCAACAATCATGTGATCTCTGAGGCCGACGAGATCACCGTTATTCTCAACGACGGTTCTCGGCTCAAGGCGGAGATCATCGGCAAGGATCAAAAAACCGACATCGCTTTGTTACGCGTGAAACCTGACAAGCCGCTCAAGGCGGTGAAATTCGGCGATTCCGACAGGCTGCGGCTTGGTGACTGGGTGATTGCCATCGGCAACCCGTTCAGCCTGGGCGGCACGGTCACCGCCGGAATCGTCTCGGCGCGCAACCGCGACATCAATTCGGGCCCGTACGACAATTACATCCAGACCGACGCTGCCATCAATCGCGGCAATTCAGGCGGTCCCTTGTTCAACCTCGACGGGGAAGTTGTCGGCATCAATACCGCTATCATCTCTCCTTCAGGTGGGTCTATCGGCATCGGTTTCGCGGTACCGTCAAAAACCGCCACCCCCGTGATCGATCAATTGAAGCAGTTCGGGGAGACGCGGCGCGGTTGGCTCGGTGTGCGCATCCAGCAGGTAACCGACGAGATTGCCGAGAGTCTGAACATCAAGCCGCCACGCGGTGCCCTGGTGGCCGGCGTCGATGATAAGGGGCCTGCCAAGCCTGCCGGCATCGAGCCGGGCGATGTGATTGTCAGGTTCGACGGCAAAGAGATCAAGGAGATGCGTGACCTGCCACGGGTGGTCGCCGACACTCCGGTGGGCAAGCAAACCCCGGTTGTGGTCATCCGCAAAGGCAAGGAAGAGACCAAGACCGTCACTCTCGGCCAACTCGAGGATGGCGAGAAACTTGCCGCTACCGATACAAAGAACGACAGCACGCCCGAGAACACAGTTGTGAAGAAGACCCTCGGGATTGAGCTGGCAAATCTCTCCGGCGAACTGCGCAAGCGCTACAAGATCCGCGACACCGTCAAAGGCGTGGTGATCACCGGGGTCGATGCGAGTTCGCCCGCCGCGGATAAGCGGTTGTCGCCGGGCGATGTCATTGTCGAGATCGCACAGGAAGCGGTTGCAACGACGGACGAATTCCAGGCCAAGGTCGAAAAGCTCAAACAGGATGGTCGCAAATCGGCGCTGCTCCTGGTGGCCGGCGCCGACGGTGAATTGCGCTTCGTGGCCCTGAGCCTGCAATAACCAAGCGGATCAATCGCTACTCAGTCACGAACTCCTCGCGCCGGTATCCTTGCGCATAGAGGAGCGCCGTGAGATCGCCGTAGTCCACACGCGCGGCCGCAGCCTGCGCCACTTTCGGCTTGGCATGGTAGGCCACTCCCAACCCTGCGGCGGCGATCATCGCAAGGTCATTGGCGCCGTCGCCGGCAACAAGCGTGTCGTCCGGCCGCAGATTCAATTGCAAGGTTAATTCCTTCAGGGTCGCAAGCTTGCCGTCGCGAGCAAAAACCGGCTCGGCTACGATTCCGGTCAGGACGCCATGGCCGTCGACGACGAGCGTGTTGGCGCGACTCTCATCGAAGCCGAGCATCCCCGCAATCCGATCAGTGAATAGAGTGAAACCGCCCGTGACCAGACACGCATATGCGCCGTAATGGCGCATGGTGGTGACCAGAGCGAGGGCACCCGGGTTGAGGCGAATCCGGCTGCGGATCACTTCCTCGACCACGGATACTGGCAGGCCCTTGAGCAGGGCCACGCGCGCTCGCAGCGCCGGCTCGAACTCCACCTCGCCGCGCATCGCGCGCTCGGTAATGGCGGCGACCTCCTGTTTCACTCCGGCGTAGTCAGCCAGCTCATCGATGCATTCCTGGCCGATCATGGTGGAATCCATGTCGCTGAGGAGAAGCTTCTTGCGCCGGCCGGTCGTGCCCTGCACCACAATGTCGATCGGCGCCCCGGCGAGCGCCTCGCGGATGCGTTTGCCAGTTGCGCGACTTTCCGACTGCTGCGCGCTAAAGGGAATGTCGACGGCAATGCCGACATCGAGCCAGATCGGTTGTTCGCTGCGAGCGAGCGCGCCGCGCGCGCGTCCGATTGCACGATCGTCGATGGCAGGCGTTGCTGGATTCGAGATCAGAGTTGCGACGAAGGACATGCAATGGCCGCTCAGGCAGCATCACAGCGGGCGCTGCTTATTGCAGGGGCCACCGCCAGCGGCAAGTCGGCAGTGGCGCTTGCGCTTGCGGAAAAGCTCGGCGCAACCATCATCAATGCGGATTCGATGCAGGTCTACCGGGATCTGCGCATTATCACGGCGCGACCGACGCCGGAGGAGGAGGGGCGTGTTCCCCATCGTCTGTATGGTCACGTTGACGCCGCCGAGAATTATTCGGTCGGCCGCTGGTGTGTCGATGCCAGCGCAGCCATCGCAGAGGCCATGCAGGCGGGGTCGCTGCCGATCGTGGTCGGCGGCACCGGGCTTTATTTCAAGATCCTCACGCAGGGGCTTGCCCGCATTCCGCCGATCCCGTCTGAATTGCGCGCGCGTATTCGCAGACGCCTGCAGACCGAAGGCGTTGCTGCGCTCTACGCCGACTTGAGCGCGCGGGATGCGCACACGGCGCGGCGCCTGATGCCGGCTGACCGCGCGCGTATTGTGCGTGCACTCGAAGTCATGTTGGCAACCGGCCGGTCGCTGGCGGATTGGCAGCGCGAGGGCATGCAGCCCGTCTTCGCTGCCCATAACGCGCTGCGAATATTCCTCGCGATGGATCGCGATGAACTCTATCGCCGCATCAATGCCCGCTTCGATGCCATGCTCGCAGCCGGGGCGCTGGAGGAGGTACGGGGGCTTTATGCCCGCGATCTTGATCCGGCGCTTCCCGCCATGAAGGCACATGGGGTGCCTTGGCTGATTGCGCATTTCCGCGGCGAAATGGATTTGGCGGCAGCGGCCGAGGCGGCAAAGCGCGACACCCGCCGTTACACCAAGCGCCAAGCCACCTGGTTCCGGCATCAACTGCCGGATTGGACCTGGGTCGCTCCCGAAAGCGCAGTCGGCGAGATCATGCGGGCACTAGTGCGGTGAATTTGAAGTTCCTATCATAACTGGCCGCAAGCTCGTTTAGGAACTTCAAATTCAAAACCGCACTAGAAATCATAGAGTTGCTAGTGGTCCTTAAATTCCGAAGTTCGCATCTGAACGTGCCGCGAGTGGTGGCGAACTTCGGAATCGGACCACTAGTGCCCCGCTTCCGAAGTTCGTGATACATTGCGGCACCCTCCGATACGAACTTCGGAAGCAAAGGGGCACTAGCAACTATAATCCTAGTGCCGCTTTTCGATTTGAAGTTCCTTCACGAGCTTGCTGCAACCGCTGTAGGAACTTCAAATCGGCGGCACTGGAACGCTGACGCGGCTTCCAACGCCATGCGCCGGCAGCCGCCGCGAGGAGGCCCGCTGCAAGCACCCACCAAGCAGGGCGGATTTCCAGGTCGAAATCGAGTTGCGCGAGCAGGATCATGCGGCCGTCGACGCCGCTCGTGATCAGGTAGATGGTTGCTTCCGCCGCAGCGGTTGCGGCCGCGACCGTGCACGCCAGCAGCACGAGGTGATAGGGGGTCATCTCGCCGTTCCGCCGGAGCAGCACGCGGTAGAGCAGCAGCCACAGCAGAAACCCCGTCATCAATACCGGCTGATAGATGTTGAGCTTGGATTGCATGAAGAAGTGCACTGCGGCGAGCGGGGCAATGGCGTAGACCAGGCGGTGCAGCCTTTTCCAGCGCGCCCCGCCAAGCCGGCGGATCGCGGCATCGGTTGAAGTCGCGGCGAGCGCGATCAATCCCGTCAAAGCGAGCGCGCCGATCACGAGATAAATCCGGCGCACGATCTCGCTGGCCACCTTGAACAGGTCGAAATGTTGATCGACCACGTAGAGCGATAGGTGAAGCACGGCATAACCTGCCGCAGCAACGCCCAACGTGCGGCGGGTAAGGACAAGGCGCGGGTAGTTGAGGATACGTTGCGCCGGCGTGACCAGGAGCGTCACCAGGAGCAGACGGAACGCCCAGTCGCCGGCTTGGTGAATTGCCTCGGTCACCGGGCGAGCGCCAAGGGCGCCGGTTGCGGCCTGGTACGCGATCCAGATTGCCGGCAGCACTGCCGCTGCGAAGGCGGCAATCTTTATCGGGGACCAGTGTCCCGACTGTTCGCGGAGAAATCGCATGACGAATGGCATACCGCCTTGTCAGATCACTTCTAATTAAATCAATCGTGTGATTTCGCCGTAGCCCTGAGTTCATCTCTTATGAAATCTCGGCGCCACTGTCCCGGATTGAGCGAAGACGCCCAATCCGGGCTACATTCATACGTTTTTGCTTGACGCCGCGGCCTCGCATCCCCTATAAGCGCCCGCAAGGAAATGACCAAATAGGCCTGCAATGCGTAATTTTATTACTCGAACTCGTAACCGTAGGCAGGCGCATCGCCGCCGGTGGCTAGCCCATCGGCAAATGCGGCGGTGCGCAGAAAGGCCCTTGCGGGCCTTTTTGATTTTGCGGGGCTGAGGAACCTAATAGGAGACAATAATGGACAGCGAGATGACCGGCGCCGAGATGGTGATTGCGGCCCTTGTCGATCAGGGCGTCGAGCACCTGTTCGGATATCCCGGCGGTGCCGTGCTGCCGATCTACGACGCGCTGTTTCAGCAGGAAAAGCTCAGGCACATTCTGGTGCGTCACGAGCAGGGCGCGGTGCATGCGGCGGAAGGTTATGCCCGTTCGAGCGGTAAAGTCGGCTGCGTGCTGGTGACGTCGGGGCCAGGCGCCACCAATGCGGTGACTGGCCTCACCGATGCCTTGATGGATTCCGTCCCCGTCGTCTGTATCACCGGACAGGTTCCCACCCACCTCATCGGCAACGATGCGTTCCAGGAGTGCGATACGGTCGGCATCACCCGGCCGTGCACCAAGCACAATTATCTCGTGAAGAATATTGCCGATCTTCCGCGCGTGCTGCACGAGGCATTCCATATTGCGCGCAGCGGCCGGCCCGGTCCGGTTGTGGTCGATATCCCCAAGGACATTCAGTTCGCCAAAGGCAGCTATTCCAAGCCGAAGGAATTCCAGCACCGCGGCTATCGCCCGAAGCTCAAGGGCGATCTGGCGCAGATCAAGGCGGCAATCGAGCTGATGCAGCACGCCAAACGACCGCTGTTCTATACCGGCGGCGGCGTGATCAATTCCGGTCGCGAGGCAAGTCAGCTGCTGCGCGAACTGGTGAAGCTCACCGGTTTTCCCATCACGTCGACTCTCATGGGATTGGGCGCCTACCCCGCCTCCGACCCGCAATGGATCGGCATGCTCGGCATGCATGGTACCTACGAGGCCAATCTTTCCATGCACGATTGCGACGTGATGATCTGCGTCGGTGCGCGGTTTGACGACCGCATCACCGGTCGGCTCGATGCGTTCTCGCCGAAGTCGAAAAAAATACACATCGACATCGATCCGTCCTCCATCAACAAGAACGTCAAGGTCGATATCCCGATCATCGGCGATTGCGCGCACGTGCTCGAGGACATGGTGCGGCTGTGGCGCGCCACCCCCAGGCAGCCGGACAAAGCAGCGCGGGAACGATGGTGGGGCGACATCGACAAGTGGCGCGCGCGCAAGTCGCTTTCCTACCGAAACTCGAACCAGCTGATAAAACCGCAATATGCCATTGAGCGGCTCTACGCCCTAACCAAGGATCGTGACACCTACATCACCACGGAAGTCGGCCAGCACCAGATGTGGGCAGCGCAATTCTATCGCTTCGAGGAGCCGAACCGCTGGATGACGTCCGGAGGTCTCGGCACCATGGGCTATGGGCTGCCCGCTTCCGTGGGCGTGCAGCTTGCGCACCCCAACTCGCTGGTGATCGATATCGCCGGCGAGGCCTCGGTGCTGATGACCATGCAGGAAATGTCGACTGCCGCGCAGTACCGGCTGCCGATCAAGATCTTCATCGTGAACAACAAGTATATGGGCATGGTGCGCCAATGGCAGGAGCTGCTGCACGGCGGGCGCTATTCCGAGAGCTACATGGATGCGCTGCCCGACTTCGTGAAGCTTGCGGAGGCCTATCATGCCGTCGGCATCCGCTGCGAACGCCCGGGTGAGCTTGACGCTGCCATCGAAGAGATGATCGCTGTCGACCGGGCGGTTATCTTCGATTGCGTTGTCGACCCGGCGGAGAACTGCTTCCCCATGATCCCGTCGGGCCGCGCCCATAACGAGATGCTGCTTGGCGAATCCGCGCTCAGCGTCGAGGATGCCATTACCGAGGAAGGTAAGGTGATGGTGTAATGGACCGAACCAGCGCGAGCATCTCGGAGGCCGTTGCGGGTGCGCCGGCGCGGAGGGAGCCGGCGACTTGAACAGCACCACCCATTATCCGGCCGCGCCGGTTGCCCAGCAGGTGGAGACGCACACGTTATCGGTCCTGGTCGACAACGAGCCCGGTGTGCTGGCCCGCGTCATCGGGCTGTTTTCCGGCCGCGGTTACAATATCGACTCGCTCACCGTGTCGGAGACCGAGCACGAGCGCCATCTCTCGCGCATCACCATTGTTACCCGCGGCACGCCGATGGTGATCGAGCAGATCAAGAACCAGCTCGATCGCCTGGTGCCGGTTCACCGGGTTATCGATATGACCGTGGCGGGCCCGCATATCGAGCGCGAGCTGGCCATGGTCAAGGTGCGCGGCAAGGGCGAGCATCGCATGGAGGCGCTGCGGCTTGCCGATGCGTTCCGCGCGCGCGTGATCGATGCCTCGACCGAGAGCTTCGTGTTCGAGATCACCGGCGCAAGCGAAAAAATCGAGACTTTCGTCGGGCTGATGCTGCCGCTCGGCCTGGTCGAAGTCTCCCGCACCGGAATTGTGGCGATCGGGCGCGGGCCGGAGGGGATGTGATCGGCATTTGACATCGATCGTGCCAAGCAGCTTAACCTTCTGAATGGCGCAGGCCGCCGCCATTAACGCTAGACACTTCGAGGCAAGGATAAACCATGCGCGTATATTACGATCGTGACGCCGACATCAATCTGATCAAGGGCAAGAAGGTCGCCATCATCGGCTATGGCAGCCAGGGCCATGCGCACGCGCTCAATCTGCGCGATTCCGGCGTCAAGGACGTTGCGGTTGCGCTGCGCAAGGGCTCGCAAGGCGTGCAGAAGGCGCAAGGCGAGAAGCTCAACGTCATGGAAGTTGCCGCCGCCGCCAAATGGGCGGACGTGATGATGATGCTCACGCCCGATGAGCTGCAGGCCGATATCTATCGCCAGCACATCGCTGAAAACATGAAGCAGGGCGCGGCGTTGATGTTCGCGCACGGCCTGAACATTCATTTCAACCTGATCGAGCCGCGTCCCGACCTCGATGTGATGATGATTGCCCCGAAAGGGCCCGGTCACACCGTGCGCGCGGAGTATCAGCGCGGCGCCGGCGTTCCGATGCTCATGGCAGTGCATAAGGACGTATCCGGCAACGCCCACGATCTGACGCTCTCCTATGGTGCGGCCATTGGCGGCGGACGCGCCGGCATCATCGAGACGACGTTCCGCGAGGAATGCGAGACCGACCTGTTCGGCGAACAGACGGTACTGTGCGGCGGCCTGGTCGAGTTGATGAAGGCTGGTTACGAGACCCTGGTGGAAGCCGGTTACGCCCCGGAGATGGCCTATTTCGAATGCGTCCACGAAATGAAGCTGATCGTCGATCTGATCTACGAAGGCGGCATTGCGACTATGAATTATTCGGTCTCCAATACGGCCGAATACGGCGAATATGTCTCGGGCCCGCGGGTGGTGAACGAAGCGACCCGCGCGGAGATGAAGCGCATCCTCGCCGACATCCAAAGCGGCATTTTCGCCCGCAATTGGATGCTGGAGAATCGAGTCAACCAGACCTCCTTCAAGGCCATGCGCGCGAAAATGGCGGCCCATCCGATCGAGGAGGTCGGCGCCAAGCTGCGCGCCATGATGCCGTGGATCAAGCAAAGGGCGCTGGTGGACCGCAGCCGCAATTAACCTTCGCGCGCGCGAGATGGCGGCGATTGACTTCGTCGATTTGAGCGTGGATTTCTCGCTTGCCGGCGGCGGCAGCTATCCGGCGGTCAGGAACACTTCTCTTTCCATTGCCGACGGCCAATTCGTCGCCATTGTCGGGCCAACCGGCTGCGGCAAGTCAACGCTTCTCAATATCGCGGCTGGCCTGATTGCGCCGTCGCGTGGCCGGATCGAAATTTTCGGTGCGCCCCTGCACGGCATCAACCGCCAGGCTGGCTATCTGTTCCAGGCCGATGCGCTGTTCCCGTGGAAGACGGCGCTGGAAAATGTTGCAATCGGGCTGGAAACCGCCGGCACCGAGCGCGGTCAGGCGCGGGCGCGCGCGCATGACTGGCTCGCTCGCGTTGGATTGGCCGATTTCGCCGGTCGCTATCCGCATTTGTTGTCGGGTGGGCAGCGAAAGCGCATCGGACTGGTGCAGGTCCTCATTCGCGATCCCAAAATATTGCTGATGGATGAGCCGTTCGGCCCGCTCGACGCGCAGACGCGGCAGATCATGGGCAATCTCCTGCTCGATCTGTGGAGCGGCGATCGCAAGGCGGTGTTGTTCGTTACCCATGACCTCGAAGAGGCAATTGCGCTGTCCGATCGTGTCGTCATCATGTCGGCCGGGCCGGCCGCGCATGTGATCGGAGACTGGAAGATCCCGCTGCCGCGCCCGCGCGACATTGCGGAGATCAAGACCGAGCGAGTGTTTCAGCAGCTGCACGGCGACATTTGGTCGGTCCTCAAAGCCGAAGTGCTCAAGAGCTATCGGACGACGGACGACGGAGGACAGAGGACGGATGGCTAGCCGCCAGAGGACGGAGGACAGACGACACAGGACAGAAACAAGCCTTTCATGTATCTATTTATCTGCCAAGTGGGTTCTGCTACCGGAATGAGGCCTCTGTCATCGGTCCTCTGTCCTCCGTCGTCTGTCCTCCGATTTCATGTCCCGTCCTGCTCTTCTGGCGTTTCAGGTTCTGGTTGCTGTTGTTGCGGTGCTCATTTGGCACATTCTGACCACCGTGCCGATCGGCGGGATCAGGCTGTTGCCGCCGTTCTTCTTCTCGACCCCGTCGGACGTGGCGCTGCGTATTGGCAAGTGGCTTGCCGACGGCACGCATCTGGATGCATGTCTGGATTACGCTGGTTGAATCCGTGCTGGCATTCGTGTTCGGGTCGGTTGCCGGCATTCTCGTCGGCTTCTGGTTTGCCCGCCAGCCGCTGGTCGCTGCCGTGTTCGATCCCTACGTCAAGATGACCAACTCGCTGCCACGGGTCGTGCTGGCGCCGATATTCGCGCTGTGGCTCGGGCTCGGCATCTGGTCCAAGGTGGCGCTCGGCTTCACGCTCGTATTCCCCATCGTTTTCTTCAACGTGTACCAGGGCGTCAAAGAGGTGAGCCCCGCCATTCTTGCGAATGCCCGCATGCTCGGCATGACCGAGCGGCAGCTGATGCGGCATGTCTATTGGCCCTCGGCCCTGTCCTGGATGTTTTCATCGCTGCATACTGCCATCGGGTTTGCCATGGTGGGCGCCGTGGTCGGCGAATATCTCGGTTCGGCCGCCGGTCTCGGCTATGTCATTCAGCAGGCCGAGGGTGTATTCGACGTGGCGGGCGTGTTCGCTGGGATGGTGGTGCTGACCGCATTTGTGCTCACACTCGACCGGCTGGTCACGCTTGCCGAACGGCGCCTTCTGGTCTGGCGGCCGATGGAATTGCGGGCATGAGATTGCCGAAGGAGTAGCCGATGAAACTGCGTTCAGCATTGCTGTTTGCCCTTGCGCTTGTGCTTTCGCTGAGCGGCATGGCGCATGGCCAGGCGATCGAGAAGAGGCAGGTCACGCTCGGCGTCGGCGGCAAGAATTCGCTCTATTACCTGCCGGTGACCATCTGCGAGCGGCTCGGCTATTTCAAGGAGCAGGGCCTCGACGTCGCCATCAACGACTTTCGCGGCGGCGCGCAATCGCTGCAGGCGCTGGTGGGCGGCTCCGTCGACGTCGTCACCGGCGCCTATGAGCACACCATTCGCATGCAGGCGAAGGGGCAGGACATCCAGGCGGTGATCGAGCTCGGCCGCTTCCCCGGGCTGGTCGTCGGCGTGCGCATGAGCAAAGCGGCAAACTACCGGTCCGCCGCCGACCTCAAGGGAATGAAGATCGGAGTGAGCGCGCCCGGCTCATCGACGCATTTCTTCGTCATGTATTTGATGGCGAAAGCCGGCCTCAAGCCCGCCGACGCATCCTATATCGGCGTCGGCATCGGTCCGTCGGCAGTCGCTGCCATCAAGAAGGGCGAGATCGACGCGGTGGTCAATGTCGATCCGGTGATCACCAAGCTCGAGCAGGACGGCGACATCAAAGTGGTCGCCGACAGCCGAACGGAGGAGGGGACGCGCGCCATTTTCGGAGGCTCCAATCCTGCGGCCGTGCTCTACCTCAAGCATGAGTTCATCGAACGCAACCCCAATACGGTGCAGGCGCTGGTCAATGCCTTCTACAAGACGCTGAAATGGCTGGAGCGTGCAAGTCCCGAGCAGATCGCCGCGACCGTGCCGGAGGAGTTCTATCTTGGCGACAAGACGCTTTATCTCGCGGCGGTCAAGGCCAACAAGCCGGTCTATTCCATAACCGGGATCATTCCCCCGGCTGGCATGAAATCGGCCGCCGACATGCTGCTCGCCTTCGACGAAGAGCTCAAGAGTGCCAATGTGGATCTCGCGAAGACCTTCGACGATCGTTTCGTAAAGAAGGCGGCCGGCAATATCTAGAAAATCATGTCGATCAGCGCGCTGTCTCCGGTAGCTCGGCTTCGATCACGCGATGTTGGCTACGCGCTCGGCGTAGCGCTTTTCGCCGTCCTGCATCTTGCCGCGCTCGGCATATTGCTGTTCACCGAGTACGATTTTGCGGCGCAAGCGGCTTTTCTCCTTGCCTGGGTTTTCGTCAACTGCTGCTGGCTGATCTTACTTAAGCGTCCACTGGTGTCGGGCGCGCTTTCGCTTGCGCTTGCCGTCACGCTGATCGCGCTGTCGCATTTCAAGTACGGCGTCATGATGATGACGGTGACGTTTGTCGATGTGATGCTGATCGATGCCTCGACATTCTCGTTCCTTTTGCGCGCCACACCGGGCCTCTCGGTAAAGCTGGCGGCAGGCCTCGTCATCGCGATTCCATTGATGATCCTGCTATGGCGGCTGGAGCCGTTTCTAGTGCGCCGCGGCCGTGCGGCAGCGGTTGGCGTTTTCTCCCTGGTTGCTCTCGCCGGATTGTCACTCGCGCTCCCGCTCGAACACGAAGATGAATTCCGGCTACGTCAGTACGTATCGAAGTTCGTACGCTCGGCAATTGTTGCTGCTGTCGAGCTCACCACGCACGGCGTGTTGGAAGCCGACGCCGCCGCTTCCTCGCGATTGAATGTCGCAACCAGTCCGACCTGCCCGCCGGCGCACAAGCTGCCGCACATCATCATGGTATTCGACGAATCGAGCTTCGATGCGAGCGTGCTGCCGAATGTCGTGCTGCCCGCACACTACCGGGATCGTTTCCGTTCTTCCGACGGCAGGATACGTTCCTTCGTAGTCGAAGGCGCCGGCGGCCCAAGCTGGTTCACCGAATACAACGTCCTGGCGGGGTTGTCGGTACGCTCGTACGGCCGCTTTGCCGGATCCGTGACCCGACTTGCCGCCGGCCACGTCAAGCGCGGGCTGCCCTTTGCGCTGCGCAATTGCGGATACCGCACCTACAGCTTGTATTCCTGGTACGGAGCTTTCGCCGGTGCCCGCGGATTTCATACTTCGACCGGCATTGAGCACTTTCTCGATGCGCGGCAGCTGCACACCGGCCCTGCCGACACGGACAGCTTCTACTACAATCAGGCGCTGCGGGTTCTCGCTGAGAAACACGACGGCGAGCCGGTTTTCGTTTTCGTCTATCTCGCCCTCAATCACTTTCCCTGGAATTACCGTTATCGCCCCGACCTCTTGACCGGGTGGAAAAATCCGGGCAACCCGTTCGAGGTCGACGAATATCTGCGCCGGCAGGAAATCAGCGCGCGCGATTATGCCGAATTCAAACTCAATCTCGCGCGCGAGTTTCCCGGCCAGCCATTCCTGCTGGTGCGCTTCGGCGATCACCAGCCGCTATTCGCCAAGCACCTTCTTGAGCCAGCACTTGCGCCGTCGCAGGTTGCGCAGCGGATTGCGCAGCATGACCCGCGCTATTTCACCACCTACTACGCATTGGAGGGCGTAAACTTTAAACCGGTCGAGCTTTCTTCCGCGCTCGAAAGGCTGGACGCTCCACATTTGCCGGTGGTAGTGCTGGAAGCGGCGGGGTTGCCGCTCGACGCTGCCTTCGCGGAGCAGAAAAGCATCCTTAACCGCTGTCGCGGGTTGTTTTATTTCTGCGCCGACGGCGCGGAAGCGCGCCGGTTCAATCGGCTGCTGATCGATGCCGGGTTGATCGAAGGGCTTTAATCCTTCACCATGAACGAGATCACGGTTGTGCCGGTCGAGCGGCTCGATCTTGTTTTTGCGCCGCGACCATGGCCCTTTGCCGAGGAGCGGCGCGCCGAGATTGCTGCACATTTTGCCGCGCTGCGGGAGGCCAATCCGACGCTTTGGAACGGACGTGCGCTTCTGCTGCACCAATATTCCATCACGACGTCGGTGTTCCAGGGATCGTATCTCGAAACCGATTATGCGAGCCTGCTGGCATGGCGGCACTGGGGATTTCCCGACGATCGGATGAAGAACTGCTTTGCCATGGCAGCGCTTCGCGCAAGCGACGGCGGGTTTCTCCTGGGCGTCATGGCCGCGCATACCGCCAATGCCGGCCTTGTCTATTTCCCGGCAGGGGTGCCCGATCCATGCGACGTTGTCGGCACACGCGTCGATCTTGCACGCAACGTCCTGCGCGAGATCGGCGAGGAGACCGGCCTGTGCGCCGGGGATTTCCAGGCCGACGACGGATGGACGACGGTTCTGGCAGGTCCTCGCATTGCGCAAATCAAGCTGTGCCATTTGCGCGAGAGCGCGCAAGCGGTGCGCGGGCGCATCGTTGCCTACCTGAAGACCCAGCCGCAGCCGGAATTGTCGGATCTGCGCATCGTGCGCAGCCCCTCGGATTTCGAATCCTGCATGCCGGCCTTCGTTACCGGATATCTCACGCATTTCTGGAATCGAACGCAGGGCACAGCATGAAGCACACGCGTACTGCCAATTGCTGTAGCTAAATGCCGCTTGTCACTCTCAACTGGACGGTTCGGTCAGTTCGCGGCGCACGATCTTGGCGCCTTCCGCCATGGTGCACATCTTTGCGAAGGCGACATCGCGCGGCAGGTATTTCAGCCCGCAGTCCGGCGCGACGATCACGCGATCGGCCGCGATATACGGCAGTGCGCGGCGAATGCGGGCGGCCACCGTCTCCGGCGTCTCCACGTTCATGTCGGAGAGATCGAGCACACCGAGAATGATGGTCTTGCCCGGCAGCTTCTGCAGCACCGAGCAGTCGAGCCTGGACTGCGCCGTTTCAATCGAGACCTGCCGCACCGGCGAGCCCGCGAGTTCCGGCAGGAACGAATAGCCCTCCGGCCGCACGTGAATGATGGCGGCATAGCCGAAGCAGATGTGCACCGCCGTCATGCCCGTAACCCCGTCAAGCGCCGCATTGAGCGCGTTGAGGCCGTATTTCCGCGCCTTCTCGGCTCGCGCCTGCATGTAGGGCTCGTCGATCTGCACCACGTCGGCCCCGGCGGCGAACAGGTCCTTGATTTCCGCGTTCACCGCCGCCGCGTAGTCGAGCGCCATCTCCTCTTCGTTCGTGTAGAAATCGTTTTGCGCCTGCTGCGACATGGTGAAGGGCCCGGGCACCGTCATCTTGATCATGCGGTCGGTGTTCTTGCGCAGGAATTCAACGTCGCGCACCTGGACCGGGTGCCTGCGCCGCACCCTGCCGGTGACGCGCGGCACCGGATTGGGATGGCCGGAGCGATCGAGCGCGCTGCCGGGATTGTCGATGTCCACGCCGGCGAGCGCCGTGGCGAAACGGTTGGAGTAGCTTTCCCGCCGCATCTCCCCGTCGGTGATGATGTCGAGCCCGGCGCGTTCCTGGTCTCTGATGGCGAGCAGCGTGGCGTCGTCCTGCGCCTGATCGAGGAATTCCGGCGCGACGCGCCACAGTTCCTGCGCGCGCACGCGCGGGGGAAAGCGGCCAGCGAGCTTCTTACGGTCGATCAGCCAGTCCGGCTGAGCATAGGAACCGACGAGCGAGGTGGGCAGGAGGTTTTGCGGCATCAACTATTTCCCTCATCTCGCGTACAGTTTGTCGCGTCGGGACCTCGTCGGTTGCTGCGCTCAAGCAGGCAACGCGCGCAATCCCGATCATTGTCGCCATCGTCAACTCGCATGCACTAAGGGTTGAATTCGCGTCGGCTTCCGGGGCGATCCTGAAATGAATTGGCCGGTAGTCCTGACTGACTTGGTCTCAAAATGACCCTGAACCGACACCCGGCTTGGTTAATTGCTGCGGCGCAAGGGAGCCGCAGTGTTTTCCGCTAACAATAATTTTCCGATTTCTGCAAACAGCCGGGTCGACGGTGTCCCAGGAATTGAGTTGTCGTAGGAGGCATCGAACTCGGTTCGATCTCAGAGCTAAAATTAATATTTGTTCATGGGCCGATGTGCGGATGTTCGGCCCCATTCTTGACCTAATTGCTTAGCCCGCTGCCGTAACTATCCTGTGGTTATTTCGGAGAAGGCCATGGTTCGTTTGTTCGCCGGTTTTATTATCCTCGCATATGCCTGCAATGTTGCGTCCGCGCAGGAGGAGCGCGCGCTCGTGATCGACGCCTGCGACCGGCTGGCGGCAAGCGATCTCGACCGCGAGCGGCCGCCTCCCGTTCCCGGTGTGCCGGTGAACAAGATCGACGCCAAGGCGGCGGTGCCGGCGTGCGAGGCCGCGGTCAAGCTTGCGCCAGACGATCGCCGCATCCTCTATCAGCTCGGCCGCGCCTACAACGCGGCGAAGGATTACGAGAACGCGCGCACCGTTCTCGCAAAGGCCGACGCGCTGGGCCATGTCCTGGCGACGAACAATCTCGGGGCGCTTTATGCGGACGGCAACGGGGTGAAGGCCGATCTTGACGAAGCAAGGCGTCTTTATGAAAAGGCCGCCGCAGGCGGTGTTGCAATTGCAATGAACAATTTGGGGTCCTTCTACGAGAAGGGCAAAGGTGTGCCCCAAGACTTTGCAAAGGCGAAGCTTTGGTATGAGAAGGCAGCGGCTTCAGGAATGGCGGGTGCATGGGCGAGTATCGGCCTGCTTTACGAATACGGGCACGGCGTGCCGGTTGATTATGTCGAGGCGCGACGGTGGTTCGAAAAAGCCGCCGCGGCGGGCGACTCCGATGCAATGACCTTTATTGGTCACTTTTACGACAATGGATCAGGAAGTCCCGATCGATTACGCGGCTGCCCGCGCCTGGCACGAAAAGTCTGCCGCGCTTGGAAACGCGCTCGCGATGAACCGGATTGGCGCGCTCTACGCGGAGGGAAAGGGTGTCCTGCGCGATTACGCCGTGGCGCGAGAGTGGTTTGAGAAAGCGGCAACGCGAGGCAATATGGTAGGCATGAACAATCTGGGAAAGCTTTACGAGAATGGGTGGGTTGTTCGCCTCGATCGCGCGGCAGCGCGCGCCTGGTACGAGAAGGCCGCCGCTGCCGGGAGCAAAGACGGCGCCGCCAACCTCGTTCGACTAAATCGTATCTATCCGGCCAAAAACTGAGGGGGGCCGGATGATGGTTCGCATTTTTTCACGGGTGGAAGCGCGCGCACGCGGCTCTTGCTCTGCGGTGCTCGTCAAACCATCTCTGCTCGCGTGCAGCTGCCGCAGTCTTCAAGACCGATCCACCAAAACCGGCGCTCAGGGGGATTGAGCTATGGCTCTCTACGACGCCTTCGTCTCCTATAGCTATGCCAACGACAAATCCGTCGCGTCGGCGCTGCAAACGACGGTGCAGAAGCTCGGCAAGCTCTGGTACCGGAGGAGGGCGCTGCGCCTTTTCGCGACGACACCAGCCTCGCCGCCGCGCCGCAGCTTTGGCCGACGATCGAGCGGGCGCTCGGAAGAGTCGCTCCACTTCATATTGCTCGCCTCTCCGCAAGCCGCCGCCTCGAAATGGGTCAACAAGGAGGTTGCGTACTGGCTGGATCATAATTCCATCGACACACTGCTCATCGGCGTCACCCATGGCGAGCTGTTCTGGGACGACACGGCCGGCGACTTCGCCGCCCGGCGGAATCTGCCGCTGCCCTCCGTGCTTGCTGGCCGGTTTCCGAGCGAGCCGAGTTGGGTCGACCTGCGCGCCTACCGGGATGGTGCGGACAAGCGCGATGCGAAGCTCACCGAGCTTGCGGCCGACTTCGCCGCTGCCATCCGTGGTATTCCGAAAGAGGATTTGCTGTCACAGGAAGTTCGCCAGCAGCGGCGCGCCCTCACCCTGGCCTGGTCGGCGGTGGGCCTCTTGCTCGTTCTCGCCGCCGGCGCCACCGGCGCGGGCGTCCTCGCCTATCGCGCCAGCAGCAGGCGGTGTGTGCCGAGCAGCAAGCCCTCGCCGAGCGCGATACCGCGACCCGCAACTTCAAGCTCGCGAAAGCGACTGCCGACAGCCTGGTGCGCGACATCGCGATCGATCTGCGCGATGAGCCGGGAATGCGATGAACTCGATTTGGAAAATTCTGGAAACCGCGCGAACGACCTACGAGACGCTGGCGGATGCGGCGCCGGACGATGTCTCCTTGCAGCAAAGCCGCGCCGGGATGCTGCATGAATTTGGCAGCACGTATGAAAGGCTCGGTGACCTGGGCCAAGCGCTCGCGACCTATCGCGAGGATCTTGCCATCAGCACGGCAGCTGGCCGCGCGCGACAGCAACCCCCAGCGCAAGCTCGGCATTGCGTCGGCCAACCTCGCGATCGGCGATGTCCTCAGGGAGCAGGGGCAATTCGATGCAGCAGTTGCAGCCTATCGCGCGGGGCTGGCGACTAGAGCGGGCATTGGCCGAGCCGGATCGAAGCAGCGCGGCTTGGCAGCGCTACGTGGCGTGGTTCACGGAGCGCATTGGCGACGTGCTCCGGAAGCAGGGCCGGCTGGATGAAGCGCTCGCTGCATTTCGCGACTACCTCACGATGCAAGGCCAGGCCGCTCGCAATGAGAGCGACGACGTTTCGCAGGATTGATGATAGCCTACGACCGAATAGGCAGCGTGTTGGAAACGCAGGGCAAGCTCGATGAAGCGTTGGGGACCTATCGGGAGAGCCTCGCCATCAACGAGCGCATGGCTGCGCTGAAGGCAGCGGCATGGGGGCGCAGCACGGCCCGCCGTCGCCCACGGGCAGATCGGGGACGTGCTGCGTACCAAGGGTCGCCTCGATGAGGCGCTCCAGGCTTATCGGGACGCTTTTGCGATCGACGAGCGCGTCGCCGCCGCCGATCCGAGCAACATTGTTCGACAGGGCCAACTCGAACACTGGTCGATCAGCATCGGCGACGTGCTGCGCGAACAAGGCAAGCTCGGCGACGCCCTGAAAGCCTACCGTGCAAGTCTTGCCGTAAGGGAGCGCCTCGCTGCTGCCGATCCCAGCAACATGGAGTGGCAGCGCAACCTCATCATCGCTCACAATCGGATCGGCAACCTGCTGGGGGATAAAAATCGGCAGGACGAGGCGATTGCCGCCTATCGCAAGAGCCTCGAATTGGCGCAGAGTCTTGCCGCCCGCGATCCCGATCATGCGCAATGGCAGGACGACCTTTTCGTTGGCTACGAAAATCTGGGCCGTCAATTGGCGCACGTCGATCGCAATGAGGAGGCGCTCGAAGCCTACCGCAACAGCCTCGCCATCGCAGAAAAGCTCGTCGCCAAGTCGGGCGGAAATCCCAGGTGGCAGTTGAAACTCTCGGGCGCCTATTATGGGATCGCCAACCTGCTGGTGGATGATCCCACCAGGCACGAGGAGGCGTTGGCAACCTATCAGAAGAGCCTCGCAATTCGCCAGCAACTCGTCGCGGCCGATCCGAGCAACACGGAATGGCAGAACTACCTGGGCGTAAACTACTCGGGCCTCGCCAAGATGCTGGTCGACGCTGGCGCGCGCGAGGAGGGGCTTGAGAACTATCGCGCCGCGGCGGGCATCTGGGAGCGTCTTGTTGCGCTCGACGGCAGCAATGTCCAATGGCAAACGCGGCTGCGCTGGATGTACAACGATATCGCCGACATCCTGAAAGGCCGCGGTGAGCTTGACGCTGCACTCCAACTCTACCGCCAAGGCTTTGCCATCGCAGCGCGCCTCGCCGCCGCCGATCCGGACAATATCGAGAGGGGGCGCGCTCTCGCGCTCGCGCACGAAAACATCGGCCACGTGCTCGAGAAGGAGGGCAAGCACGACGACGCCTTTGCGGCCTACGGCGAGAGCCTGGCGATCCGCGAGCGTCTCGCCGCGGCTGACCCGGGCAGCACGCAAAGGCAGCGCGAGCTCTCTGTGGTGAACGAGCGCCTGGGCGATATCTATCTAAAACAAGGCAAGCTCGACGAAGCACTCAGGCAGTACCGTACCAGTCTCGATCGCATGAGTGCTCTGCGTGATGCCGGCCCCTTCAATGCTGATCTGCAGCGTTTCACCGCCGTCACCCTGACCAATATCGCCAAAATCCTCGGTCGCCAGGGCAGGCTCGACGACGCGGTCAAAGCCGACCGCGACAGCACCGAGCTGCGCACGCGCCTGGCAGCGAGCAATTCAAACAACGCAAAGTGGCAGCGTGAGCTTGCAGTGTCCCACTACAATGAGGGGGACATCCTCAAGGCGCAGGGTAAGCTCGATGAGACGCTTGTGGCTTACCGCAGCGGACACGCAATATGGGAGCGCCTCGTCGCCGCCGACCCAAGCAATGCCGATTGGCAGAGCGATCTTTGGACTTCTAACAACAAAATCGCGGGTGTGCTGAAATCCCAGGGCAAGGTGCTCGAAGCGCTGCAAGCGTATCAAAGTGCGCTTGCCATTTCCCAGCGGCTCGCCTCCTTGAACGCAGCGAATACTGTCTGGCAGAGCGATCTGGCAAGCTCCTACGAGAATGTCGGCGCGCTGCAGTTAGCGCAGGGTAAGCTGGACGATGCGCGTGATGCTTACGGGCACGGTGTTGCCGTCCGGGAACTGCTGACAACCAACACTCCAGCAAACACGCAATGGCAGCGTGGTCTTTCGGTCGCGCACAACCAACTCGGGTATGTTCTCCAGCAGCAAGGCAATTGGAACGATGCGCTGCGCGAATACAGGGATGGATTGATCGCCATCCAGCGGGCTGTTGATGCTGAGCCGACCGAACTGCAATGGCAGTGGGACCTGGCCTTTTCTCAAAGCAAGATTGCCGACGCGCTGTTTACGCTTGGCAAGGATGAGGATGCGCTTGCGGCGCACCGCGAGGCGGCCAGAATGCGCGAAAGTGTTGTCGCTGCCGAGCCGGGTAATCCTCGGTTGCAGCATTCTCTCTTCAGTTCATACGAAAGAATAGGCAATATTCTTTTTCAACAGAAAAAGTTTGCCGATGCGCTGGAAATGTACCGCATCGGTCTGGCCATCGCCGAGCATATTGCGCCGAACGATCGCGGCAACCTCGGTCTGCAGCACGACCTTGCGCTCATGTATGAGAAGGTCGGTCGTGGGATCAAAGCGCAGGGCAAGCCCGACGACGCGATGAAACCCTTCATCGACTCGTTAGCGGTACGAGAGCGTCTGGCCGCAGCGCACCCCGCAGATGCAGAGTTGCAAACCGAGCTTGCAGGCATTCACAGTCTCATCGGCGAACTGATGAGCGCCAAAAAAGATTTCGCGGCGGCAATCGAAAGGTATAGCAAGGCGATTATCATCGCGCCCGCGCTTGCCGCGCCTTGGAATTCACGCTGCTGGGATCGGGCGCTGCTTGGCCAACTGGAGACCGCACTTGCTGATTGCAATGAAGCGCTGCGGCTTCAGCCTGTCAGTGCCAACGCTCTGGATAGCCGCGGCTTCGTCTATCTCAAGCTCGGCCAATTCGACAAAGCGGTCGCGGATTATGATGCGGCCCTTAGGCTCGATCCGAAACAGCCGTTTTCGCTTTACGGACGCGGCCTCGCCAAGCTTAAGAAGGGAGACCGCAGCGGCGGCGAGGACCTGACTGCAGCACTCAGGATGCAACCGGACATCGCAGAGGAATTCGCCCGTTATGGCGTTACGGGTCACCGCGAGCTCGGGCTGGCCAAGAGCCCATGATAAGGGACGTGTACCGTGGATGGCCTCCATCACTTAAGCGACCACCTCAAGAAGGGTCTAAGGGACGTAGTACTAAGCTGTATTGCAGAAGGTATTTTCCGTCGTGCGGTGACTTCCCCGCAGAGGGGGTACGTTGCGCGTTCCCGTTGTTGCGCAGGCTGTTCAATGCGCCTTAGCAGCAGCGTGGGCGCAGTGTGGGACAATCAAAAGTTCCTCATCTGTTGTGGTTTGCGGACAGTCATAGAAGCCTCGCCGCTCATCCCGTCACTGGCTCGTGGCCTGCAGGCCATAGCGCTTCAGTAAGCTTCCTTGGTTCGCTGCACCTGCTCAGGTCTCCTCTTGGCACTTCGCTACAGGCACAAAAACATCGAAATGACGGTCGCTATTGGAGGTGCTCCGGACATGAATCGACTTGCGGCTTGGTGTGCCTCCGACGCGAATGATCCCGAGCCGACATGCGCGGTTCAGGATTTTTGCAGCGCAACTTGACCCCTGAACCCCATTTCACCGGTCGTTATTTCCTGTTTTGATGGCGTGAGCTGAGAGCCACATTTGGCGTGGTCCTGAGCCTCGGGGAGGCAATGAGACGCCGCGATTTCATCAAAGTAATCATACGGTCTTCATCGAAAATCAGAAATCGGAGTGATGCTGAGAAAATGTCCAAGCACAACGCGGTGGTGGGGTTCGTCGGGCTGGGTACCATGGGCGGCCGGATGGCGGCCAACCTGGAAAAGGCGGGCTTCAGGCTCATCGTGCACGACTTGCACAGGCAGGCGGCGAGCCATCAGGTTAATGCCGGCGCTATCTGGGCAGACAGCCCGCGTGCGCTCGCAAGCCAGGCCGACGTGATCTTCTCCTCGTTGCCGGAGCCGACCGATGTGGAGGCTGTCGCGCTCGGGCCGGACGGACTCATCGCTGGCATCAGGCCCGGTGCCGCCTATTTCGACCTGTCGACCAATTCGCCGAGCGTCGTTAAAAAGCTGCACGCTGCCTTTGCCGAGAAGGGCGCGCACATGCTGGACGCGCCGGTGAGCGGCGGTCCGGCAGGCGCGGCATCCCGCAAGCTCGCGATCTGGGTCGGCGGGGACGAAAGCGTCTTCAACCGGCACAAGACTGTGCTCGACGCGATGGGTGACAAGGCCGCCTATATCGGGCCCATCGGCAGCGCCACGGTAGCCAAGCTCGTTCACAACATGTCGGGCTATGCGATCGTCTGTGCGCTCGCTGAAACCTTCAGCCTGGGCGTGAAGGCGGGCGTCGAGCCGCTCGCGCTCTGGCAGGCGGTTCGCCAAGGCGCGGCTGGACGTCGTTTTACATTCGATGCCTTGATCGACCAGTTTCTGCCCGGCAAGTACGATCCGCCCGCCTTCACGCTCAAGCTTGCCCACAAGGACGTTTCGCTTGCCAACGCTCTCGGCCGCGAGCTGGGCATGCCCATGCGCATGTGCAATCTGGCGCTCGCCGAGATGACGGAAGCTCTCGCGCGCGGATGGGGCGGCCGCGATTCGCGCTCGGTGATGCTCCTCCAACAGGAACGCGCCGGTGTCGAAATCGCCGTGCATCCCGAGCGGTTACGCGAAGCGCTCGCGCCCGCCGTCCCGAAGGACAGCGCATAGCCCCGCCTGATGGCAGTGAACGGGCGCGCTCCCTTGGCGGACTTTCGCTGGGCGGAGGTAGGCAGGAGGTATTGCGGCATCCATATCCCGCTGACCGGCTCAAGCTTGCCAGCCGCGTCAACGTGTAGTCGAGATAATGTTGCCCGGGGGCGTAGGAAGGAAGCGGGTCATGAAGATCGATGGAGGTTGCCACTGTTGCTACATCACCTATGAGGCGCAGATCGATCTCGCAGAGCTGGCTGGGCCAGCTGGGTTCCATCCCGAAGATCGAAAAGCAACCCGTCTTTGACCAAAGCGGCGGGATCGCTTGAGGGCTGCTTATGTGCAGTGGCACGAAGTGCGAGTGTCGCCTCATCCTGGTTAGCGAGCAATCAAACCAATAGTATTCTGACCGCCTTCTTGTGCAGTAGGATCAAGCGTAAATAGCTCCTGAGGGTGTGTGACGCCGCGCAGCGCGTATCGTCCTACCGAAACGAGGCGGCGGTTCATGCCGCCGACATTGGCAAACGCCGACGACATCAGAACGGGCTGATCGACCGAACGGCACATCGCTGCAATGCGGCTTGCTTCGTTCACCGCCGGGCCAGTGACGGTAAAGTCCAGCCGCTCGCGGCTTCCGACATTGCCATAGAAAACTTCGCCGACATGCAAACCGAGATACATGTCGGTTATGGGCTTGCTGTCGGCCACCCGGCGCCTGTTCAATTCGATAATGCCCTCGCGCGCAGCGACCGCCGCGGACAATGCCGCGCCGCATGCGTGCGTGCGATATTCCGCGGGAAAGATGGCAAGCGTACCGTCGCCGATCAGCTTGAGTACATCACCGCCATGCTCGTGAATTGCAGAGACGATCGCATCGGAGTAGTCGTTCAGTAAGGGGATTACCTGTTCCGGTGCAGTGTCGGTGATACGCGTGAACCCTCGCAAATCGCTGAACCAAATGACAGCCTCAATTCGCTCGGCAATTCCCCGCACGATCCGTCCGCTGAGCACGCGCCGACCGGCGTCGCGACCGAGATACGTTTCCATCAGCGTTCCGGTCATGCGCGCGAGCGATACCGATTTGATGGCGAGCGCGAGATATGGCGCGATGCGCTGAAGCGCGGCAATTTGCTCGTCGCCGAACCCATCGGGTACCCTTGTCGCCCATGACGAGTACACGCCATCCATCTCGCCGATGGTACCTTCAGCGGCAAAGCGGCTGATTATCGCGACGTAGTCGGTCATCCCCGCTGCGCGCAGGTCTGCCAGCACCGCGAACTCGTCTTTGGTTGTGGCGTTCAGGCGCCGGCGCAGAAACGAGCCGCCAGTTTGTAGCATCTTGTAGAATGGGCTGCGTCTCCAGCGCTCGGCCGCCTCGACATCCTGCGGATCGGAGCCGGACGCAGCGAGCGCGTCTGGGCTGGTGCGGCCGTATTCGACCAGTGGCGATTCGGTGGGGCCATAGCCCCAGCGGAACACGCGGCCCTCGTGGACTGGGTGCAGCGTGTCAATGAGCACTAGAGCGCGAGCAAGCGGGAGCCCAGCCTCGACGCAACGGTCGCAAAACCCAGACACGATGTCGGTTTCTGACGTGCCGGCGAGGCCAGCGTGGGTCAGCCATGCTGACAATTCGGCGAAAAAGGCTTCGTTCATATCGCGATGTTCGAGATGTGGGCAGTATTTTTAGCACGCATCATCATGATGGCCACACCGTACAATGAGGTCGATTCTTCATTCGTGCGTCAAACAGAAGCGACACCGCGGGGCGTGGTGAGGACGGCCGAGCAAAGTGCTTCCGCGCGTCCTCGCCCCTCTCCGGCGTAGGTCAGCACCGCGCAAACTGCCAGCGAGGCTCCAATGAAGTGCTGAAACGAATGACTGTCATGGCGGCCTCAAGTAGGGCATCGCTAGAAGCGGAGATTGAAGCCGGCCTTTAGCTCCTGCAGCTTTAGATCAATGTCTAGCGCGTCGGTCACCAGCACCGGGCCCGTCGGGGTTTGGGACACTGTGCCGAAGCCGAGATAGTCATACTCGATCTTGGCTGACCAATTCCGCGAGATTGCATATTCCACACCTGCGCCCGCGGTCCATCCTACACGCAATGCGTCAGATGTGGCGACGTTGGCAAACGCATCGGTGACGGTGCTGGAGTTGTGCGCAAGCGCCACACCTGCCTTGCCATATACAAGTAAACGCTCGAATGCCAGTCCAGCCCGGCCGGTAAACGTTGCGGAGAAATTGACCCGCATGTTGAGATTGTCCCCGGATCCATCTGCAGTACTGCTGTTTACGCTCAGCCAGGTGAAATCGGTCTCGCAGCCAAGGACGCCATATCCTCTTTGGAAATTGTAACCGACCCCGCCGCCGATCGCATATCCACTGGACGACGGCAATGCACTGGAAAACCCGGTAACCGGATCGCTCCACGTGGAGCTTCCCCACGCCGAGCCCGCGTGAATGCCAATATACGCTCCAGTCCAGGTGAAAGTATCGACGGTGCTGATGACGTTGCCCGGTGCGACCGGAATATCAGCTGCAGTGGCAGGCATAGCCGCAAACCCAAGACACAAACCGGCGATGCTCAACATGAGTTCCTGCAACCGTCCTTGCCATATTCCCCCTCCGATATGCGAACATCGACCGTGCCGGCATGAGCGGGATACTTTGCAGCTCAGCTGATTGACCGAGATGTCCGCTCGTTATCTGTCATTCCAGGACTTCATACTGGTGTCGGACACCTGACGATACGCTTACGGCAACATTACAAACTGGTAAGCCCGTTCTAATTCTGTGCTTAGTGACTTTTTTGCACCGTGCGACTGGCAAATGATTGCGATTGAGACTCACCACAGCGGTGGGAGTTCGTCCTGATGCCCGGATGAAACACCAAGTTCCGTGGACGGCGGGACGGTTTCCACATGATGAGCGTAGCTCAATAGAAGTCGGGCACTAAGGATGACTGCGCATATCGCGAGCAGCAATGCAAGTTTGATCAGACGATAATGGAATGGAGGAGTCATTTTACGGTCTCCTTCTTCTTGTTCGGTGGCGGGTAACGGTCAGAGGTTGGCCGTGAGGGATTATAGCCTCGGTGCTCAGGATCCTTTCGTTCAAGTCTTCGAATGGGAAGATCGAGCGTGAACGTCGTTCCCGTATTCTTCGCGCTCTCTGCCATAACGACCCCACCGTGTGCTTCTGCAATTCCTTTGACCAAGGTCAATCCCAAACCCCATCCTTTTATAGCGCTATTTTCGCTCTCCCCAGTTCGTTGGAATGCCTGAAACAGATTTTCTCGATCCTCAATGGGAATCTCGGGGCCTTGGTTATGAACGGAAAGCACTGCCTGATCATTTCTTCGCTGCAGCTTGATGGTAATCGGAATGTCGGGTGCGCCATACTTAATGGCATTAGTCACCAAGTTATCCAGCGCTCTGCGAATCCCACTTAACCCCCAATTTCCCCAAATCGATTTATCGGCGGTGAAGTCGAGGCGGCCACATTCCGTTAGAGATATTTCCTCGACCATTTTGCCGACTTCAACGCCAAGATCACAGGCATGAAAGTCCAGATGGATGGTCTTTCCACCCCGCATACTAGTCACATCGAGCAGCGATTTAATCATTGCATCAGCTCGTTCTACGCTGTGAAGAATCATCCTGAGGATGCGCTTATGCTTGTCGGTTTGCGCCGAATTCCCAAGAATTAATTCAGACCCCATATGGATTCCATTTAAAGGTTGGCGAATATCATGTGAGACGAGGGCAAGCACCTTTTCCATTATTATTGAGGCATGTTCTGCTTGCCGCTTGGCCTGAATAGTCTGGCGAAATGCGGTACGCAGCGAGGATTCGAGGCAGGCCACAAATATGGCAAGGCCAACGATGATAAAAAAGTGTTCGTACCCGGCACGCGAACCGAGAACAGCTCCAACAGGAGGAATAAAACTATAGTCCGCAGCCAGAGCTAGAATAACGGCGAAAGAAACGGCTAGAAAAGGCCCGCAATAGAGTGCGATCAAAACAATCACAACTATGCTCAGAGACGAAAAATGATGGTTGCGACCTGTAGCCTCATAAAGATAGAAAGTAAGGATAAATCCAATAATCGCCATCATCGAAGCCGCGATAAACCTTTTGACGACAGATCGCTCCGCTACGAAAAAATTCTCCCACTTCTGTTTTAGTCCAACTTGCGCCAGGCCTATGCGTTGGCCGACGTGGCTGACGCCGATCCGTCGAAATACTTCGACGCGATCCCACACTCGGAACTCCCTCAAAATCGACATTCTTCAGGTCACAAGATCGAGAGGATGGTCGGTAGCTGGTTTACCGCCGCAGCCATCAAGCCCTCGTAGCTTGTCAGGCCTTCGGCAGCTGATTTCAAAATTGACGATCTCCTTCGCGAAAGCGATATCCCACACCATAGAGCGTATCGATCATGTCGAAGGCATCGTCGACCGCCATGAACTTCCTACGCACTCGCTTGATGTGACTATCGATCGTACGGTAGTCGACGTGAACGTTTTCGGGATATGCCGCATCCATTAGCGCGTTGCGACTCTTGACTACGCCTGGACGGATCGCGAGCGCCTGCAAAATTAGGAACTCGGTGAGTGTCAGTGTGACTGGTCTGCCCATCCACGTGCAGGCATGTCGTTCGGGATCGACCCGCAAGTCACCCTGCTCCAATACCTTGGTGGAGAGTCCTTTGGTGCCGTACCCATAGCCATCCCTGTAACTATCTTTCGCCGTTGCTCGTCGCAATATTACTTTGACACGCTCCAACAGGACCCGCTGTGAAAACGGCTTGCGGATGAAGTCGTCCGCGCCGACCTTGAAAGCGAACAGTTCATCAATTTCCTCTTCCTTTGATGTCAGCATGATGACTGGCATATCGGAGTTCCGCCGGAGGCACTTCAGAAGCTCCATTCCGTCCATGCGCGGCATCTTGATGTCGAGAATGGCAAGATCAGGTGGACTTGCTTGAATTCCTCCGAGTGCGGATGCGCCATCGGAATAGGTCATGATCCGGTATCCCTCGGCCTCTAGTGCGATGGATACCGAAGTCAGGATGTTGCGGTCGTCGTCGACCAGTGCGATGATTGGCATAAGCCCCTCTGTAGGTTCGTTGTCGGAGAAGGTGCCGCCCCGTCCCGCGCCTCGCGAACGTCGCGTTGCCCCCGCGCAACTTGCTCCCGGCAGCTTACACAGCGCTTACTCGGAAATTACAATTTGTTCACGTTATCAGAACTTGCAAGTTTGCCATTTGCGCGGTGTTCTCGGACCGAGTTTTGGCTCGGCGCAGCATATAAACTTCATATAAACAGTACGAACCACACTTGCTTCGTATCGGCCCTATTTCAGCCGAAGAAACCGGCTATTTCCAGCCGTATAGGGATTGGGGAGCTAGCATGCGAAAACTAGTTGTTGCGCTGGCGACAATCGCCGTCCTGACAGCGCCCGCGTATTCCCAGAATTGAGGCAAAGGATCTAAGAGTTCGCAACCTACCCAGCAGAACGAAGACAAAAAGAAGAAGGATGCTGCCGCAGAGCAGGCTTACAAAGATGCTCTCCGTAGCATCCCTGAACAAAAGAATTCTGATCCTTGGGCGAAGATGCGCTAACCGAGTGCTGCGGCTCGTAAAGGTGCGAGCGGACGTGCGCCGCTGGCAAACGGCCGATCGCGCAGAGCACTCAATCTACAGAACACATTCCGATGTCCTCCGCGGTTTCAGCACATATCCTTCTGAAGACAGCGGTCGTTTTCATTGTCTGTGGCGCAATTGCGGCCTGTGCTACGCCTCGGGCTCAGTTTACCGCAGCCCAGGCGGAGAACGCGCAGTTACCGGGCTTTTCTCACATCAGAGCGTTCGCTGACTCCACAGGGCGAAAGCTCGAAACGGACCCGGCCAAATTCGATCCGCAAAAAGATTTTGTCTTTTTGGCTCTTTCCGGCGGAGGCGCGGACGGTGCGTTCGGAGCGGGTATTCTCAATGGCTGGACGGCGACGCATCAACGGCCGCAATTCACCGTGGTGTCGGGCGCAAGTACGGGTGCACTCATGGCTCCACTTGCCTTTCTCGGGCCTGAATACGATGACGTTATCAAGGAGATCTATACGGGAGGTCATGCCGAGCAGTTCGTCAAAGCTGTAAATGTCACTAACGTAATCTTTGGC
The DNA here is from genome assembly GCA_963817135.1 of uncultured Alphaproteobacteria bacterium. GTDB lineage: Bacteria > Pseudomonadota > Alphaproteobacteria > Rhizobiales > Xanthobacteraceae > VAZQ01. The sequence goes on from CAWFNG010000008.1 coordinate 159,893, forward strand.
GCAGGTCTGATAAGCCCAGACAGCGCACGCAGCATTGTTTCACGATTTATAACCCCGCGTGTGCTCGCTGATATTGCGCGAGAGCATCGGAAAGGACGGCGTCTCTACGTAATCACTACAAATCTTGACGCGCAGCGGCCGGTGCTATGGGACATGGGCGCAATCGCTGCAAGCGACAGGCCTGATGCTGCCTCGGTTTTCAGTGAAGTCCTTACCGCTTCCGCCAGCTATCCGGGGGTATTCTCGCCTGTGCTCATCGATGTCGAAGCAGACGGGCACCGGTTCACCGAAATGCATATCGACGGCGAGGCGACGGACCCGATGTTTGTGGGGCCGGAGAAAATTCTAAAAGGCCTCGGGGTCACGCGTTCCGCGTCGGCTCATAAATCGATGTATATGCTCATCAATACGAAGCTGGAACCAAGCTTCGAGGTGATGGAGAATAATTTACTGCAGGTCCCCAGCCGGGCTGTCTTTACTCTGACCAAGACGGAGCGCCGGAACAGTGTCCTTGCGGCATATGAATTTGCGCGTAGAAACGGGTTTAAATTCAATCTTACATACCTTCCCAAGGACATCCCGGATAAAGGCTCAACAGAATTCGACACAGGCTATATGCAATCGCTGTTTGCATACGGATACGAGCTTGGCCGTTCCGGACAGGCGTGGCAATCGTCGCTGCCGGAGCAGTAATTAGTCATGAGCAGGTAAATCGCAAAGTAACGGCATCATACGGACGCGCACCGTCAGGTGAGTAGACCGGCACGCGGACCGATTTCCAGAGTTTAATTTAATTAGTCGGCCGTGCGGCATTCCAGGTCCCAGGAGGACGATTTGACGCTCATTCTCAGCAACGTTGATATCGACGAACTTGTTTCCATAGACGAATGCCTTGAGAGACTGGATCAGACGTATCAGGATCTCGGCAACGGATTGGCGCAGAACCGGCCGCGCAGCGACATCTACGGGCCGATCCGGGATAATGGCCGATACATCTTCAAGACCATGGACGGCATGGTGCCGCGGTTCGAAGTAGCCGCCGTCAGGCTAAACTCCGATACTGTTCGTTGGAGCGTGACCCCGGCAGGAATTCGCAAGGACAAACAACCGACCGGCCCTGGCGGCAAGTGGATCGGTCTGATCATGCTGTTTAGCATGCGAACCGGCGAACCTTTAGCTATCATGCCGGATGGGGTGGTGCAGCGGCTGCGCGTTGCCAGCACCAACGCGCTGGCGGCCAAGTACATGGCGGCGCAGAATGCGTCGACTTATGCCCTCATCGGGGCGGGATGGCAGGCCAGCGGCCAGGCCCTCGCCATGGCGGCCGTGCGCAAGCTGAAGGAAATCAGGGTTTACAGTCCGACGCCGGCCAATCGCGAGCGGCTGGCAACAGAACTGGCAAATCAGCTCAGTATCAAGGTTGTCGCCTCACCGGACGCGAGAACCGCGGTGCGCGGCGCCGACATTGTCGGGACGGCCACTAACAGCATTACTCCCGTGGTTGAACTCGATTGGCTCGAACCGCATGCCCACGTCACCTGCGTAAAGGAGCTTGAACTCGGTCACGGCATTCTCGGCAACAGCTCACTCGTCGTCGTTCATACGCGGCTCGACCGGCCGGCAAACTATATCGTCGGCAAGGGCGAAAATCCGATCTTGGATCACGACCCAGAGGAGGGCCTGACCGGCGAGATCGCCAGGACCCGTGCCAGCAAGCGGCCAAATGAGATCGATTTGAGCAAGCAGCCCGACCTCGGCGAGCTTGCGGCTGGAATGGTCCAGCGGCCGAGGCCAGGCACAATGACAACCTTTGTCAATACGATCGGAATGGGCCTGCAGTTCGCAGCCGTCGGCTCGCTGGCCTATGAGAAAGCTCAGGCGGCGGGTCGCGGGCGTGAGATTCCGACGGATTGGTTTCTGGAAGATGTGCACCCTTGATGCGGACCAGCATGGACCGTCGTGAAATGTTGCTGTCAGTCGGCGTATTGCTCGCGGCGGCAACGCTTGTGCGCGCCGAAGCTGCGGATGGGCGATATCCCGACCGCCCCATCCGCTTGATCGTTCCCCGCACAGGCACAGGCGTGGTCGATGTCGTCGGTCGCGAATGGAGCGAGAATGTCAGGACTACGCTTGGCGCGACCTATATCGAGAATATCGGCGGGGCAGGGGGAACGATCGGGGCGATGATGGCGGCACGCGCCCGGCCCGACGGATACACCTTGCTTCTCGGCACCACGAGCGAGCTCGTGCTCAGCCCGGTGCTCGCGACCCAGCCCTACGATCCCGTGAAGGATTTTGTCCCGATCATGATCATGTCGGCGTCGACCGAGGTCATAGCCGTGCATCCGTCGATACCAGCGCACGATCTCAAAGAAATGGTCGCCTACGCCAAGGCCAATCCCGGCCGACTCAACTATGGTTCGGCCGGCGTCGGGAGCGTCTCCAATCTGGCCGGCGAGCTCCTCAAGCAAATGGCCGGGTTACCGGATATCGTCCACATCCCCTACAAGGGAGGGAGCGCGGCGCTCTCGGATCTCGTCTCCGGCCAGATCACCATCGCTACGCCCGCGATTTCAAAAAGCGTGATCGAGCTGCACGGAGCGGGCAGGATCCGCATTCTCGCCGTCACCTCCGAGCAGCGTCTTGCCGCTGCGCCCGACTTGCCGACCGGGATTGAGCAAGGCTTCCCCGGATTGGTGACGCAGCTCGTCATCGGTCTGTTTGCGCCCGCGGGTACGCCGCAACCAATCCTCGATCAGATCGAACGAGCGACACGCGACGCCGTGCAGGACAAGGCGCTGCAATCGAAACTCGCCGCTGCAGGGTTCGAGACGATCACCAACTCCAACCCCGCAAAGGCGGCGGAATATCTCAAGGCGGAGATCGCCCGCTGGACCCCCGTGCTCAAAGCTGCCGGCATGAAACGGGACTAAGGCTGGTCCGAATTATCGCGATGAACCTGTATTACGCAATCGAAATGAGAAGGCAGCCGCAACTCGTCAGACGACTGATTTTTCTCACGCAGTTTGCGGACGATCCTTACCCTCGATCAGCACGCGGTAACCCGAGCGAACATTGGGCCAATAGTCCCAGATTGCGAAATGCTGCGTGCAGCGATTGTCCCAAAAAGCGATCGAATGATCCGTCCAGCGGAAGCGAACCTGCCAGTGCGGCTTGGCCATGTGGTCGAAGAGAAAAGAGAGCACCGCATCGCTTTCGTCTCTCGGCAGCTCATTGATGTGAGAGGTGAACCCGCGATTGACGAAGATAAGCTTGCGCCCGGTATCAGGGTGCTTGGCAATGACGGGATGGACGGAGACAGGATACTTCGTGGTTGCTCCCTTGTTATAGGCGAGAGCGCCGTCGTGGGTCGCAGTGAAGGGTTCGAGGAAGGCTTTCATCTGCGGGGAAAGCGCGTCATAGGCCGCATACATGCTTGCGAACAACGTGTCACCGCCTCCGTCGGGCGGTACGATCTTCTGATACAGAATGCTCCCCAGCGGGGGTATCTCGGCACAGGATTGGTCGGTGTGCCAGACTTCGCCCGAAACTCGCTTCGAACTCCCGTCGAAATGTTGGCGCCTGATTTCAGGATGGCCAGGGATGATTTGCGAGGCTGTACCGTCGCCTCCAACGTGAATGTGCAATCGACCGAAATATTTTGCAAAATCAGTGTGCTGCTTGAAGTTGATCGGCTGGTTGCGAAAGAAGATGACCTGATGCTTCAACAGGGCTTCATGAACCTCCTGCACCTGTCGATTGCTCAACGACTTCGTCAGGTCGATGTTTCCGACTTCAGCGCCGATGTGAGGCGTACACGGCGTCAGAGTTATGCTCTCCAACTCCATCATTCCGGCTCCGGTTAGCATTCGCAATTCGAAATCCTTCCAATGCCGGATTTGGCGCCACGATCGGGCGCTCGTCAAGGCAGGACTTGTTTTACGCACGAAAAAGCCGCGCGAATTCATCATGTAGTGTATTCCCCGCTCGGCATGGTATCGTGGTTTTTATTCGGGGCGAAACGCATGAAACGGCGCGAGTTCATCAATCTGCTTGGCGGCACGGCAATCGCGTGGCCGGGCGCTGCACGCGCGCAGCACCGGGCGATTCCGGTGATCGGTTTTCTCAGCACCGGGTCGCCCGATGAGTTTGCGCTTATTGTCACCGAGTTGCGCCAAGGCCTGCGCGACGTGAGGTTAATCGAGAACTACAACGTGGCAATCGAATTCCGCCGGGCGGAGAGACGGTTGGATCGGCTGCCCGCGCTGGCGACCGAGTTGGTCAATTGGCCGGTTGCAGTGCTCTTTGCTGTCGATAACGCCGCAGCTGTAGCAGCCAAGGCAGCAACAGCGACGATCCCGATCGTCTTTGCAATCGGCGGCGACCCGGTCACTCTCGGTCTGGTGTCAAACCTTAACAGGCCGGGCGGCAATATTACCGGCGTAACCGCTACAAGCAGGGGGCTCGAAGCGAAGCGGGTAGAGCTGCTGCATCAGCTGGTGGACAAAGCTACGGACTTTGCCATGCTCATAAATCCGGAAAACCCCGCATCTGACACCCAGTCGCAGGAAGCATTGTCCGCCGCCCGCACCTTGGGGCTGGCGCTGCATATCCTGAAAACCAGCAATGACAGCGAGCTTGAGGCAGCTTTCCCGAGCCTTGTCCAACTGCGGGCCGGCGCGCTTCTCATCCCCAACGACGCATTCTTCAACGGCAAATTTCGTCAACTGATCGCCTTGGCGGCACGGCACTCGATGCCCACGCTCTACCCATGGCGCGAGTATGCGGAGGCTGGGGGCCTTATGTCCTACGGCACCAACCTCAGAGTCGGGCTTCGCGACGCCACCATCTATCTCGGCAAGATTCTCGCAGGTGCCAAACCGGGTGATCTTCCAGTCCGACAACCGACCAAGTTAGAGCTGATCATCAACGCCGAGACCGCCAAAGCGCTCGGTCTCACGGTTCCGCGGAGGCTTCTCGTGAGCGCCACCCAGATCATTCAGTGACAGTTTTGTGCCGCATTCGCGATGAGCGGAGCATTGGACAATGAACGCCATTGTGAGCGTGGCCGCGCTGTTGCTTGCCGTCATCTGCTTCGCGCTCTCGTACCAGGCAGGGGCACAACTCCTTCCGGCGAGCTCCCCGGTTTGGGACCCGCAACATTCCGACCTGAACAACCCGCAAATCGAAATCGCGTATGTGGACCCGAAGAAAGCTGAGTTTAGAGTTCATCCAGGAGAACTTGAAAAAGCGCTACGTTCTCGAGGAATTGCGCGCGTTCCTCGCGCCTTGCGTCTTCCCGGCAAACTTACCGTGAAAACCGACGAATGCGGGACGCTCACGGCGCCCTATACTGCAGAACCAAGGGCAACGATCTGCTATGAATATGTCGCCAGAATTGAAGAATTTGTGCCTGATGATCCCAGCATCATCGTTGGCACGGGAAAATTAAAACGAGAGGATCTCCTCGTCGGTCCTTTCATTATCCTTGCCCTTCACGAGGTTGCGCAGGCAGTTTTCACATTGCTTAAAGTGCCCGTATGGGGTGACATGAGCGATGCGGCGGATCGGGTCGCGGGCTTCATATTGACCCAGTTCGGCAAGGATGTGACATGGACATCGCTTATGAGCGCCGCCTGGTATCTGTCGCAGTCGGGCGGCACCGGCGTAAGTGCAAATTTCCTCGTCGCGCGCAATTTGGATGCTCGGCGTTTTTATAATTATTTGTGCATGGCCTATGCCAGCGACCATGACCGTTACCAGTTCCTGGTGAGGGACCTCGCCCCTCCGACCTGGTTGGCCCCAAACTGCGATCACGACTATGAACAGGTTGGAAACGGATTTCGTCAGACGATTCTCCCGCACATCGATCAGGAGTTGCTGAAGAGAGTTCAAGGCACGCGCTGGCTGGCCGCTTCCGCTCCACAGCAATGACCGGCGACGCTCAACAAGCACGAACAAGGTGCCGACATGAAGCTTCTCCTGAGTGTCTTGCCGTTATTATTTTGTCTGACCTGTTCGGTCGTTGCGCCGGCACCCGCTCGAAGCCAAGAGCTTCGCTCCGACATGATTGCGATTGATTATTTCGAACCGAGAGACCCCAAATACCGGGCGACTTTTGAGCGAATGAAAAAACGGCGCGTTTTGGAGGAATACGCACGATTTCTTTCGCCGCTGCGGCTGCCGACAAAACTCAGAGTCTGGGCGTTATCCGATACGCCATATTGCGAGGGCAGCCCGTATTATGACCCGAACTATCGCGCTATGCACATGTGCTATCAATTCATGGACCTTCTGGAAAAACTGGCGCCCAAGCAAACGACCCCGGACGGGTTTACGCCTCTGGAAGCCACGGTCGGCGCATACGTCGTCGTCATCCTGCATGAGACCGGTCATGCATTGGTCGATCTTTTTAACCTTCCAATTCTCGGGCGGGAAGAGGACGCAGCCGATCAGATTGCCGCATTCGTCAGCATGCAGTTCGGCAAAGACGTCGCCCGCTTGCTCACCAAAGGCGTCGCTTGGAGCTGGCTGGCGTTGACAAATGGAGTTCTCACGCTCCCTTCCAATCCTGCCTATTACAAAGACCCGCATTCGACCGGTCAGGAACGCTTCTTCAACTTTCTCTGTTATGGTTACGGAGGCCAGCCTGACCTGTTCAAGGATCTCGCCGCGCAATTCCTGCCCAAGACACGAGCGCCCGGTTGCGCTCGTGAGTACCAGCAAATCGCGTTTGCCTTTGCCAGCACCATTCTGCCTCACGTCGATCCTGCCTTAATGGCGAAGGTGCAAGCGACGCAATTCTTCATGACGGAGGAACTATCGAAGTAAGCCTGATCACATTTCATTTGTCACAAGGAACCACGTTGATGAAACATGCGACAATGCCGACAGGCCAAATTTTTAGCGTAGTCCTTGGCCGGGGGACGCAATGCGGCGGCGCAATTTTATAATAGGAATTGCTGGTTCGGCGGCGCTCTGGCCGCTTGCCGCCTACGCTCAGATATCCGATCGGATGCGGCGGATCGGTGTTCTCATGGCTCTGGCCGCAGACGATCCCGAAGGGCAGGCCCGCCTCGTGGCATTTGTGCAGGGATTGCAGGAATCGGGCTGGACCGACGGGCGCAATGTGCGGATCGACACGCGCTGGGCCGCGGGCGATGCCGACCGCGTTCGCAAATACGCGGCGGAATTGATCGCGCTCGCGCCGGACGTCATCCTCGCCTCTGGCGGCACGGGCGTCGGGGTGTTGCTCCAGGCGACCCGCACCGTGCCGATCGTGTTCACGCAGACCGCCGATCCGGTCGGCGCCGGCTACGTCGATAGCCTGGCGCGTCCGGGCGGCAACACCACCGGTTTTACTACTATGGAATACGGCATGAGCGGGAAATATCTGGAGCTGCTCAAAGAGACCGCACCGCGCATGGCGCGAGCGGCGGTCCTTCGGGATGCGACCGTACCCCAGGGGATCGGCCAGTTGGGCGCGATCCAGGCCGTAGCGCCGTCGTTCGGGGTGGAGGTGCGCCCGATCGACGTGCACGACGCGCCCGAAATCGAGCGCGCCGTCACGGCATTCGCGCGCTCCCCGAATGGCGGCCTGATCGTGTTGGCGAGCGCGTTGACGATCGTTCATCGCGATCTGATCATCACGCTGGCGGCCCGGCACAAACTGCCCGCGGTCTACCCCTTGCGCTTCTTCGTCACTGGCGGCGGCCTGATCTCCTACGGACCCGATACGATCGACCTAGAACGGCGCGCGGCCGGTTATGTCGATCGCATCCTCAAGGGCGCGAAGCCGGCCGACCTTCCGGTGCAATCACCGACCAAGTACGAGTTGGCGATCAATCTAAGGACAGCCAAGGCGCTCGGCCTCACCATGCCGCCAACACTGCTTGCCCGAGCCAACGAGGTGGTCGACTAGAGATGAACGCTGGAGCCGGGCTCCTGCTTGCTCACTCGTGTTGCTGCATCTGCTCACGGCAGCTATTGGGCACGAACCCGCCGTGCCGACGCGCACCGCCAACGTCAGATGACTGAGGTGAAGCAGACCTAAGGCAAAGCAGACACGCTTCGTGCATGCCAGCCCAAAGCGGCGCTCATTGAACTGTTTTATTTCTCAAAGTTGATTTCAAGATCGTCATTATTTCGGCAAATTCAGCAAAGTCTCTCGACAAAGCCTTGTTTTGGAACATCACTTCGGATCCACAATCACACTCCAGATTTCCAGCAATCTCGTTGCCGTCTTGTGGGGCCAGCCCGCCGCAGCAAAGACAAAGAATTTTGACTGGTATCCTCTCTCGTGGGCCTGTCATCTCGGTCCCTTGTCCACTCCGCCTCAATAACTGAGTCGTTGGTGCTTCGCCGAACAACTGGTCTCGCGTCCACATATAAATTCGCTTTGTGATCGTGCTTGACTTTTGCTGCGGTGCATGAGTTCGGGCACTAAGCGGCAGAGTCTTCCGCGCCAGGCAACCGAGCATGACCTGACTGGTCAGAGAGGTGCCGGTAAGCAGCAGGGACCGAATGCAATTCGATCCAATGAAACGACCCGAGTTCATCACGCTGTTTAGCGGCGCAGCGACATGGTCGTTCCGTCGGTTCATGCTCCCTTGGCCGCGGCGCCGCGGGCTTGGCTGATTGCGGCTACATCGAGGGTAAGAACGTCGCGCTTGAGGTTGCTGAAGTGAGCGACATTGCTGATTGGCTTGATCGTCTGGGCCTCGGCCAGTACGCACCACGCTTCATTGAGAATGCGGTCGATCTATCTGTTCTATGTGAACTGAGCGACGACGATCTCAAGGAGATGGGTGTCCTGCTGGGCCACAGGCGCAGGATCCTGCGCGCGGTCGCGGACATGGAGCGCGAGGTCCCGACTGCGACGCCACCCGCGCCGCTCCACCAGGATGCCGAGCGCCGCCAGCTCACGGTGATGTTTTGTGATCTCGCGGGCTCGACCGCGCTCTCTGCGCAGCTTGATCCCGAGGATCTGCGCGCGCTCATCACAACCTATCACCGATGCTGCGCAGAGGCGGTGACGCGCTTCGGCGGACGCGTCGCGCAATATCTCGGCGACGGGGTGATGGCCTATTTCGGGCATCCCAAGGCGCACGAGGACGACGCCGAGCGTGCCATCCGCGCGGCACTTAGTACTATCGAAGGCATCGCCGAACTGCGTAGCGCGCAACGCCTCCAGAAATCCTGCTGCCACGGTCGCCACAGCTGGCGCTGCGAACTGGAAACGAAAACGGAAACAGGTACGTGACGCTATCGGGACCGCAAAATAAGACCCCGTTGTGCCATGCAGAGAACCCCCAGGCAGTCACCTGCATTCTCTCAGAGCACTTAGGTCACCCTGGATTTGCTTAGGTGCCCTGTGTCAGTAACCGAACGCTCCCCCAGTCAGTCCATTCTCCCGGAGCACTTAGGTCACCCCAGAATTGCTTAGGAGCCCTGGGGCTGGGATGCTTACCTGCGGCCCGCCGCGTTACCTGAAGAGCCATTTCGACGGCCGAAACCCAACTCGGGAAACGCATGCGCGAGCGCCTGAGGGGTGCCTTCCAGCCTTACGATGGGCACAACGTTGCGATCGAGGAGCGCAAACGCGCCGGTTTACGCGCTTTTCTTTTAGCCTATGACGGCAGTTGAGAGAGACACCTGAGCCCAAAGGATCGCGGTGAACACGGTCGCCAGAATCGCAGCGACGACCAATAGGGCAAGCTGATTACGCATGACGCCAACTCACTGACTCACACCACGCGGATAACATGCCCGATTATCGTGAACAGAACGTTATTCGGGAGCCTGTATCGCCGTGCGTGCCGACACTTGCGGAAGCCAAGGCACGCTTTCTCGCGAACTGGGAAAAATGTCGCGCTGGCTCAACTCGCACCGGCTCGCCTTCTATTTAGCCGCGCATGTCGTTGCGCTTGCGTACCCTACCAGCGGGCTTCGTTCCGCCCTGCCTTCCGAGTACATCTAAAGCCCCGCCTAGCGGCAACGAATGGCTGCACGAAATCAAGCACGACAGCTTTCGGGTGATTGCCCGCAAGATCGGCAAACGGGTGAAACTCTACAGCCATCCCGGCAATGATCTGACGAAGCGCTTCCCTCTCAATTGTCGAGGCACTCGGTCGCTTGCGTGCGCGCTCCTGCATCATCGACGGTGAGGCAGTCGCGTGCGGGACGGACGGCATTGCTTGCTTCGAGCTGATCCGGCGGTGGGATACTGACGAAGCCGTGTTCATGTGGGCCTTCGATCTGATTGAGCTAGACGGCGAAGACATTCGGCGCGATCCGCTCGAAATGCGCAAGCCAACTCTTGACGTCCTGCTCAGCCGCAGGGCACCGGGCATTCGCTTTAACGAGCATATCGAGGACGATGGTCTGATCGTTTTTCACCACGCATGCAAGCTCGGGCTCGAAGGCATCGTGTCGAAGTGCAAAGACTGCCGGCTGTAGAGTTGCACCCGCTTGCCTTCCTTGCGCGCAATGACCTGGAACCCGTCATGCTTTGATTTCATACAGCCACCGCTCGCCTGAAGGCGGCTGCGGCGCTGGCGAGGGAAGGCACGGTGCGATGAAGCTCGCCGGGAGGGCACGCGGACGCAACAACATGGCCGAGCGTTATAGGAAATCGCGTTCGGTACACAAACGCATGACCATCCGCCACATGGAATGTCTGCCGATTGAGGAGGAGCAGTCAGCGATGTTGCGGCGCGGTAACGGCGGGAATTGACCCAATTCGGACATAAGCGGCGTTGGCGGTTGCAAAATCGCTTTCATACCCGCTGACTGATCCGCGCCAATTCGGTATCCTGACGGCCCTGCTGCGGGGGACCAAATGCAATTTCGCGGCCGGATGGCCGTTGGCGGCGCGGCTTCGTGGCCATGTGCCCAAGGGAGACAACAATGACACAGATTAGTGCTTCTGAGAAAAAACGGATCATCGCTGCTATTAAGCGGCGGAAACCATCAGATAATCTCGCCTTGAAGGGTCTGATCCAGCGCCCGCAACCGCCCGCCAGTTACCGCCAGTTCGAGAAGCGTCTCACACAATTAATGGAAAAGGCTGGCGTGGATGTCCACAAGCTCAACGAGACCATTCGCCGCCAGCAACGTGAGCGGCCTCGTCTTGTAGAAAAGCCGTCTCAGATAGACAAAAAAACTGTTGCTGCGGCCACACGAGCATTTCGTTACGGAATTAAGGAGCGGCGTAGAAGCGCGAGGCTACTTGCAAGCCTCAGACTCTCAACCCGCTAGCGTATTCTTAGATACCCCGTTTTTTATCGATATTTTCGACTCGAACATCGAACCGTGGAATAGCACCGCTAAACTCGTGGTCAACTGGGATCAAGACGTTGATTTAGATTTTGCTTTGTTCAATTTCGACTTTGTCTGGCGAAATGAGTCCTTCCACGATGTTTTGATTTCGGCCGCGAGCGTGCTCATCGCCAGGGGATTACTACGTAGTTTCGCCTCGTCATTGTTCGGACAGTGCTATGCCGACGTTCTTTGCTTCGCTAAGTTGAACATTCTAGAGCTCTGGAATGATCCCCCGACTTCGCCGTTGTTTGAGTATTCCCAGTCTGTATTGATGGGAGACAGCGGACCGGCAGAAACCTCGTCTGAGGGTTGGCCCAGTCAAGACGCAGCGATTGGGGAATTTTTTCAAGGATTTCAGCTTTATCACAACAATTTTTTCACGGTTCCCGCCCGACAGGCGGTGGTGTTCCAGGTCGGTGCCGACGTTGGACCCTTAATATCCAGCCTGTGGGACGCAGGTGGGAACGTCATGGCTGACTTCGCCACTGACGGCCGTTTTCTCCTGTGCCCGTTCGTGGAGCTACAAGTTCTTACCATTCCACAACAAGTCGGGGTCTCTGCGAGTACTTCCTCAAGGCGCACGACCAGCAAGAAACTCGGTAGGACACGCGCGGGTTCGTAATTAGGACCGCACCAGGCTGTCGAATAAGAGTTGGGAGTAATGTCTCCTCTTGGCACGAACCCGCCGCACCGATGCGCACCATCAACGTCGGATCACTGAGGTGAAGCAGACCAATGCGGAGGCCCTTCTTACCGCCGTTGTTGACCCATCTGGCGAGATAAGCTGGATTAAAATCCCGCACCCAGCAGTCTCCGGCTGTGCTGGGGTGTGCTATCCTTTCGGTTGGAAGCGCGGGAGGCCCTGGCAGTGAAACGGCGCGATTTCATCATGCTTATCGGCGGCACGGTGACTTGGCCGCTCGCGGCACACGCGCAACGGCCGGCGATGCCGGTGATCGGGTTCGTCAACGCTGCTTCGCCCCAGGCTTACGCGCGGATGTTGTCCGCCTTTCTCAAAGGTCTCAGCGAAACGAGCTATATCGAGGACCAGAACGTCAAGATCGAATACCGGTGGGCGCAGGGTGAAATTGATCGGTTGCCTGCATTGGCGGCTGATCTGGTTCATCGCGAAGTGGCGGTGATTGCCGCGACCGGCACTCCGGCGGCACTTGCGGCAAAAGCGGCGACCACGACGCTTCCGATCGTGTTCGAAACAGGCAGCGACCCGGTCCAGATCGGCCTCGTCGCCAGCCTTAACCGGCCGGGCGGCAATATCACGGGCATAGCCCAATTGGCAGTTGAGGTCGCGCCGAAGCGGCTGCAATTGCTGCACGAGCTGGTTCCCACGGCACGGCTCATCGCGCTCCTCGTTGACCCGACCGATCCAGCCATCTCCGAAAAGACGACACAAGGCGTGCAGGCGGCGGCCCGGAGTCTCGGGCTGGAGCTTCATGTTCTGAATGTCAGCAGCGAACGTGACCTCGATGCAGTTTTCGCAAACCTAATCCAATTGCGAGCAGGCGGGCTGGTGATTAGCGGGGGCCAATTCTTCAATAGTAGAAGCAAGCAGCTCGCCGCGCGGGCGCTCCAACATGCGGTGCCAACGATCTTCCCATATCGCGATCTCGCCACTGCCGGCGGCCTGATGAGCTACGGAGCGAGCCTTACTGATGCCTATCGCCTTGCCGGCATCTACACCGGCCGAGTTCTCAAGGGCGAGAAGCCCGCGGATCTACCGGTCCAGCAGGCAACCAAAGTCGAGCTGATCATCAACCTCGATACGGCCAAGGCGCTCGGCATAAACGTGCCGCTGTCATTGATCGGCCGCGCCGACGAGGTGATTGAATAAGTGCGCCAGCCGCAAGCTGGTGCACAGGGCGTTGGCTTGCATACGGCAGTGTGCTGCCGTCAATACCCGAGGTGGGGGCCAGTCGCTTGTGTGGGGTGCCTGCTTTATCTCTTCTTTCTTCCGGCCGGCGCCAGCGGCGCCTGCCGTCGCTTGCTGTTCAACCTTTGAAGAAGCGGGCGTACTTTGCTTCTCAATTCCGACTTGATGCTCGGATGGATCTGCACGAACTTTTTGCGCCGCTGGGAGATTAACCGGCGAATTTCTGGAGAGGTCTGTATATGGTGTAGAACATGCTCATGAAGTATCGCAAAATCTTTCTTGCTTAGTCCTTTACATTCTTGGGCTGTAAATATTACGTCTGCCATGGCATGTCCCTCCGTTGAAGTCCTGTTGGCATGGATAAAACGCAAAGCATGCACCTGCCCTTTTTAACGTCCATGCAACGAAAGGCGGATGGTTGAGATCGGCCGGTCTGGCTTCGCCACCACGCGCCTAAGCACCTGCTGAAAGTCTCGGAGCAGGCGAAGGATAGCTCGCGCGCTGAACAGATGCGGCTTGTAAACGCAAGTGCCCCTCAGCCCGCGTGCTCCATCGTGCAGCATCAAAATAACATCGAAATTCGCCGGCGTCACTAAGGGTAACATCATGCTCGGATTGGCCTCCTCGACAGTGAGCTGGCGCCCCGAGCCTGCAATCGGCCGCAACGTCGCATTCTGTAGCAAAATCATAATCTTCGCCAACTCGCCAGGCTTGGTGCCGTGCTCGCGTTCAAGAGCCTTGGCGATTACGTCGATAGGAAGATCCTGGTGAGCGAAGGCTGCGAGGGTGGTCGCACGAACCCGGCGCAGTAACTCGCGCGGAGTGGGATCGCCTGCCAGAGTGGTGCGGAGGATCACCGCATTCGCCAGAGGCCCGATTAATCCGGTGGTCCCGGGCCGGTTGCGATTGGCCACGTTCGTGGCCACGCGGATATCATCTTGAGCCAGGTACCGGTGCAACAGAGTTTTCAAGGCAGCGACGAGCACCATGAATAGCGTGCCACCTTCGTTCTGGGCGAAGCGTCTGGCGGATTGCGTGAGGCTCGCAGGCAATGCCCAGGGCCGCCGCGCCGTACGCAAGTCGTCGATTCGGCGTTTCGGACCGCCCCTGGCAATGGTCATCGCGGGCAGCGGAGAGTGAAGCTGCTCTCGCCAATAGGCGAGCTGCGCAACCATGTCCGCATGCGATTTCCAGTGGCGCTGCCAGTATGCAAAGTCTGCGTATTGAAGCGGCAGCGGCGCGAGAGGCGATTCCGCGCCGGCATAGAGCGCATCATAGACGGCGATCAGCTCCTCGACGAGCACGCCGAGCGACCAGCCGTCGCAGATTGCCTGGTGCATGGAGATGAGGAGGAGGTGTTGCCTCTTGGTCAGGCGCAGCAGGCGAGCCCGAATGAGAGGCCCCTCTGCGAGGTCAAAGGAATGCAGTACTTCTTCTTGAATAAGCTTGTGTGCGGTGGCCTCCTTTTTCGAAGGCGGCTTACCCAGCAGATCGTCAAATGCCAGTGCAATGGTCCGCTGCGGCGCAATGATTTGCACGCATCCATCGTCGACAACCGCAAGCGTTGTGCGCAGAATTTCGTGGCGCCGCACGATTTCGTTGAGGCTTCGCTCCAGGACCGCCGGGTCGCACGGCGACGCTATCCGGAGCGCGTATAATATGTTGAAAAAAGGCAGGTCCGTGAGCGCACGCTGTAGCTTCCACAAACGTTCCTGCACCATCGAAGCCGGCATTGCGCCCTTTACTCGCGCCGCGCGGGCAAGGGCGGAGCGAGCTCCGGGTGGTTGGCCGGCCTGCATCGCCTGTTCCAGATGGCGCGCCACCTCTGCGATAGTCGGCGCCTCAAAAAATTTCGCGACCTCGAGTCCAACCCCCGTAAGCTTGTAGACGCAGGCGAGAGCGCGTGTTGCAAGCAGAGAATCTCCGCCCGACACGAAGAAGTCGTCATGGATGCCGATCTGCTGCACCTGCAGGACCTCCGCCCAATGCTTGCTCAGCAATTCCTCGAGTGGCGTTCGCGGCGCGGCGAAGGCGAGGCGGGGGCTGGCCACAACACCCAGTCTGGCTGCCAAGCCGATACGCTGCACCTTGCCGGTCGGGCCTTTTGGAATTTTACTGACAATGCGTACCTGGCGCGGCACCTTGAAGTTGGCGATGCGGCCGATGGCGAACTGACGGATCTCTTTCGGCGTCGCGGCACAGTTGGGCCGCAACACGACCGCCGCAGCGACGTCCTCTCCCAGCGTGACATGTGGGACGGCAAAGGTTACCGCCTCTGCCACCGCGGGATGTCGGAGCAGCACCTCGTCGACTTCCAGCGGGGCAATTTTCTCCCCACCGCGATTGATGATTTCGCGAGCGCGGCCTGCGAGAAAAAGGTAGCCGTCGTCATCGAAGTAACCTAAATCCCCGGTCCTGAACCAATCGCCGGCAAAGGCGGCCTTGGTCGACATGGGATCCCGATCGTAACCGCGCATCACGCCCGCGCCGCGGACGACGACCTCTCCGGTCTTGCCGTTGGTCAGCAAAGCCCCTCGTTCGTCCATAATCGCGACGTCGAGATTTACTGGTATACCGGCCGAGCCGGTCTTGCGTTGGCCCGGCGGCAGCGGATTGCTTGCGATCGGCGTGGATGTGGTTTCCGTCATCGCATAGTACTCGATCACGGGCGCTTTGAAGGTCGACTCCAGTTCCATCAAGACCTGAGCCGGCAGAGGAGCAGATCCGGAACGGATGAAACGCAGAACGCAGTTCGCCAATCGCGTCTGATTGTGCCGAGCCTCAGCGAGAATTGCTTTATGGATGGTGGATACCGCGGAGTACCATGTCGGCTGGAACGCGTTTAGCCACCCAAAGAAGCTGTTGACGTCCCAACCAGGTGTACATGCGACACTGGCACCGGCCGCCAGCGAGGCCATCAGCGTGTTGTGCAGGCCATGGCCGTGAAACAGCGGCAGCATGTTTATGCAACGATCCGCTTCAGTTAGCGCCCACGCGCCTGCGGAGCTGTAGGCCGACGCGCAGATATTGGCGTGCGTCTGCGGGACAATCTTTGGTCGCGCCGTTGTGCCGGATGTGAGCAGCAGCACGGCGACGTGCTCGGGGCTAACTAATTCATGAGCCGGCGGATACTGCCGATCTCCAGCGAGCGTGAACAGACCGGCCTCTGCATCCGACACGGCCGACAACTCAATGACACGCACCCCATGGGACAGTGCAACACGTCGCGCAGGCGAATCGATACCCGCCTGCGTAATCAACGCACGAGGTCCCAGAGCAGTGAAATATCTGTCGAGTTCTGCGACCTCATAGGCCGGGTTCATTGGCGCGCACACCGCGGTTGCTGCCGCTGCCAGAATCGCCACCGCCATTTCTGAGCCATTCGGCAGCACCACGGCGATCCGGTCATGCCGACCTATCCCCATGGCCCGCAGCGTATGCCCTGTATTTTCGATGTGCTGATAAAGACGACTATATGTCAGTGGGACTCGCCCCGGAGCTAAAATCGCCGGCGCGTCGGGAATGCGCTTTGCGTGATGTTGGAGCAGGTGAGGAAGGCAGGAAGACCGAAACGTGAGTTTTCTGCCTACGGAAGGCTCGTCTCGCATTGTTCCCCGGTGCCGACGCTTTCGTAATGACGCCTAATTCTAATCCCTCCAGCCAATTGTTACCATCGGTGGACAAAACTCAGGTTCCGGCTGAAAACTGCGTTGCACCTTTGCAGATACCAGCGGTAAATTCCCAAAGAACCTGTGCTTGGAGGGCAATGACATGGCCATAACGATTTATCCGGTCACGCCAAGCTTCGCTGCCGAAATTGGCGACGTTGACTTATCGGGACAGATCGACGCCGCCGACCTCATGTCAATTAAAGAAGGATTCGCAAAGTATGCTGTCTTGATCTTCCCAGAGCAGCATCAGAAGGGTATTGCGCCCAGAGTGGCGTAGTCGGGATGCAGCAGATCGCAAACTGGCTAAAGTCGCTCGGTCTGAGCGAGTACGCCCAGCGCTTCGCGGAAAACCGCATCGATGCGAGCGTGCTACGCGATCTGACGGATCAGGATCTCGAAAAAATTGGCATCCCGCTGGGGCATCGCAAAAAGATGCTGCGTGCGATCGCAGAACTCGATGGGGCAGTGCTCACAACGCCACACGCGATCACTGGACCGGGTCGGCGGGACACCGCCGAGCGGCGCCACCTCACCGTGATGATCTGCGATCTGGTGAGCTCGACGGCCCTGTCGGCCCGACTTGATCCGGAAGACATGCGTGCCGTGATCGATGCCTATCACGCTGCCTGCGCCCGGATCACACGCAACTATGATGGCTTCCTCGCCGAGTTCCGGGGCGACGGGATATTGGCCTATTTTGGCTATCCCCACGCGCACGAAGACGATGCCGAACGAACCGTGCGGGCAGGGCTCGATATTATTGCCGCCGTTGCCCAACTCGAGACGCGCGCCGCCGAGCCGCTCGCGGTCCGCATTGGCATCGCGACCGGCTTGGTGGTGATCGGCGACCTCAGCCGCGAGGGTGCGTTGCGGGAGCATGCGGTGGTTGGAGACACGCCGAACCTTGCAGCCCGCCTTCAGGCCTTAGCCGAGCCTGGGACGATCGTGGTGGCGGCCTCGACGCGTCGGCTGCTCGGCGATCTGTTTGACCTGCGTGATCTGGGCCGGCACCAAGTCAAGGGTATTGCCGAGCCTGTCGCAGCGTGGGCGGTCAAGGGCATATTGGATTCCGAGAGCCGCTTCGAGGCGGTCCGCACCACCCGTCTAACCAATCTCATCGGCCGCGACGACGAGATCAGATTTCTCATAGAACGCCAGCGCCTTGCCTGGAACGGCCAGGGGCAGATCGTGCTGCTCACGGGCGAGCCGGGGATCGGCAAGTCCCGCCTTGCGGCAGCTCTCTTTGAGCACATCGCCAGCGAGCCGCACACGCGCTTGCGTTACCAATGCTCGCCGTATCACACCAACAGCGCGCTCTATCCGTTCATTGCCCAGCTCGAGCGAGCGGCGGCATTTACACCCGACGATGCGCCCGAGCAAAAGCTCGATAAACTTGCAGCGATCCTCGCCGTGGATACATCGCGCGTTCAAGCTGCGACCACACTTTTTGCCGCGCTGCTCTCGATCCCTTTCGGCAAACGGTATACGCCGCTCGCGCTTAGCCCCGCGCAGCAACGCCGCCAGACACTGGCGGCACTGCTCGATCAAATCAAAGGTCTCGCACGGCAGCAACCGGTCCTGCTCCTCTTCGAGGACGCACACTGGGCCGATGCCACCTCACTCGAACTGCTCGACCTGATGATCGAGCGGCTGTGCCAGCTACCAGTCCTGGCGCTGTTCACCTTCCGGCCGGAGTTTAAGCCGCCGTGGGTTGGTCTACCCCATGTCAGTATCTTGAAGCTCGGAGGTCTCGACGCCTCCAATGTCGAAAGCATGGTCGCGCGCGTGACGGGTGGCCGCCCGTTGCCAGCCGAGGTGACACAACAGATCGTCGCCAAGACTGACGGCAATCCTTTGTTTGTCGAGGAACTGACCAAGGCGGTGCTGGAAGCGGGCATCCTCGTTGAGGACGCCGAGGGCTATCTGCTCGATGGACCCCTGCCGCCACTCGCCATTCCGGCGACACTCCACAACTCGCTGATGGCGCGACTGGATCGCTTGGCCCCCGTTAAGGAGATCGCCCAGATTGGCGCTGCCATCGGCCGCGAATTCTCTTATTCTCTGCTGCACGCGTTGGTGGCACGCGACGAGACGGCATTGAAGAACGCGCTCGACCAGCTCGAGAACGCGGAGCTCCTGTTCCGCCGCGGCGATCCCCCGCTAGCCATCTATACCTTCAAGCACGCGCTGGTGCAGAATGCGGCCTACGAGAACCTGCTCAGGAGCCGCCGGCAGGTGCTGCACCGGCGCATTGCCGACACCTTGCGAGATCGTTTCCAGACAATAGCCGAGATCCAGCCGGAGATCATCGCCCATCATTTCACGCAGGCGGGGCTCAGCGAAGCTGCCATCGAATGGTGGTGCAAGGCGGGTGAGCGGGCGTTGGACAAATCCGCCAACAACGAGGCGATCGCCCATCTCGAAAAGGCAATCAGCCTAGCCGAGGAATTGGCCGATGGTTCTGCCCAACAACTCCTGCGAATGCGGCTGCAGACCACGTACGGTCGTGGACTACTTCACGGTAGAGGGCACAGCCAGCCGGAGACGATCGCCGCATTTGCACGCGCCCGCGAACTTGCCGCGGGGATCGAAGACAGCGCCGCGAGGTTCTCGGCCTATTACGGCATGTGGGAGGGAAGTTTTGTTCGCGCCGATCTCGCACCGATGCGTGAGGTGGCGCTGGCTTTCCTGCATGACGCTCAGCGCTCGCCCGAAGGAGCAGGGAGAGGCCGGGCACTTCACGTCTTTGGCGTAACTTCCTGGTTCCAGGGCGATTATGTCGGCGCGCGGACGCACCTTGAACAGGCTCTCGCCGTCTATGACCACGAACGGGATCACCATCCTTCCCCTCGGTTCGTTTTCGATGACAGAGTCGTTGCCACGGGCTGGCTAGCCGTAGTCCTTTGGCCTCTCGGGGAAGTCGATGAAGCGACTCGGCTGTTGGACAGAGCACTTAGTCTCGCGCAGCAAAGCGGTCATCCTCCGACGCTCGCATGGGCGCACGCCTACAAGTGCCGTTTCGCAGGCATCTGCCGCAAACCCGGGCAGGCCAGACCTCATGCGGAGGAACTCCTCCGGCTAGCGCACGAGCACGGACTGCCGATGCGGCTGGCGGACTGCTCATTTTATCGTGGCTGGGCACGCTGGTGCGACGGCTATGGCGATGGAGAAGCAGGAATGCGCGAAGGTTTGGCACTATGGAAGGAGATGGATTTTCAGTTATTCGCGCCAATGACCGGGACGTTGCTCGCAGAGCGAGATGCAGAAGCAGGCCGGGTTGAAGCTGGACTCGCCACGTTGGATGCGCAGCTCGGCGCGATCGAGCAGACCGGTCAGCGCTGGTTCGCTGCCGAGGTGCACCGCGTGCGCGGCGAGCTTCTCCTGAAACTGCGGCAACCTGATGTTGCTGCCGCCGAGTCAGCTTTCATACGCGCCATCGAGATCGCCCGCAGCCAACACACGCGAACGTTCGAGCTGCGGGCTGCACTGTCGCTTGCAAAGCTCTGTCAGACCACCGGTCGGGAAAAGGTAGCGAGTGAGTTGCTCGTTGCGGCCCTCGTCGGCTTCAACGCGGGGCCGGAAGTTCCGGAGATCGAAGAAGCGCAGCGGCTCCTCGCGGAGGCCTGCGGCGGAGCGAACCAGCCGACAACAAATCGACTTTGACTTGGAGTTTTTTCTGCATTTGCGTAAGCATACAAATTGTGGGTCGTGATCATGAAATTTCCTCGTCGCAGATTTCTGCGTCTGGCAGCGGGCGCCGCTATGCTGCCGGTTACAACACGCGTTGCATCGGCGATCGATTACCCGACGCGACCGGTGTACTTGATCGTTGAGTACTTTGCCGGCAGCTTGTCGGACATTGTTGCGCGTCTCACAGCACAATGGCTGTCGAAGCGGCTCGGGCAGCAGGTCATCGTCGACAATCAGCCGGGTGCGGGAGGCAATCTCGCTACTGATATGGTTGTCCGGGCGCGCCCCGATGGGTACACGCTCCTTAGCGTCGCGTCGGCCAACGTGTGGAACGCGACGCTCTACGACAATCTCAGCTTCAATTTCATCCGCGACATCGCTCCGGTTGCATGCATCTCGCGTACGCCGGGTGTCCTAGTGGTCCATCCGTCGTTCCCAGCCAAGACCTTCCCCGAGTTCGTCGCCTACGCCAAAGCTAATCCGGGTAAAATCAACGTAGCGTCGGGAGGGATCGGCAGCTTGCCACATGTCGCTGCCGAACTTTTCAAGTTTATGGTTGGCGTCGACTTGGTTCACGTGCCGTACCGCAGTAGTTACGTTCCCGATCTGCTCGGCGGCCAGGTGCAGGCCGCGTTTAGTCCGATACCTACGGTGATCGAACAGATCGGGGCGGGCAAGCTGCGCGCCCTTGCAGTGACCGGCGCGATACCCTCGCAGGCCTTGCCGGGGCTCCCGACTGTCGGCGAATTTGTGCGGGGCTACGAGGCAACTGCGCTCAATGGTATTGGCGCCCCAAGGGGCACACCTGCCGAAATCATCGACAAACTCAACGAGGCGATTATAGCCGGTCTCGCCGATTCCGAGATCCAGACGCGATTTGCCCAGCTTGGTACCGTGCCAGTGCCGATGACCCCCGCCGAATTCGGCAAATTAATCGTCGACGAAACTGAGAAGTGGGGCAAGGTTTTTAAATCCGCGGGCATTAAGGCGGAGTGAAATTAGTGACGATCGGAACCTTCGATGTTATCCTGATGCTGCACGATGGAGCACGCGGGCTGAGGGGGCACTTGCGTCTACAACCCACATCTCTTCAGCGCGAGCGCCAGCGGGCGGCTGCTTGGAGATTTCCAGCGGGTGTTCGAATGCGTGGCATCGTAGACATCGCGGGCCTCATGCTTTCTCTTGCGGCGCTGATGTGGGCCGACACGGCGAGCGCGCAGGCGGCGACGTACTCATTGAGCGTCAGCCGTCATCGTGATGTTCCGGCGCTGAGCGAGGCGGAAGTGACGACTATCCTGGCCAAAGCGTCGAAGATGCTGAAAAAGGATGCCAGTCATCACGATGACGACGATATGGCGTGCGATGTGAGCTTCACGCTCAAGGGCCCCGTCCGCACCTTCACGCTACCGGGTGCGGCGGTTGTAGACGAGGACAATATCGAGGACGTCCATGACGTCAATTCCAGTGTTACGGGCGATTTTCACGTCAAGATCGTCAAGGAGATCAGGTTCTGCAGGCCGGAGATAGGAACTGGACAACGATATGACGGATGTTCGTTCTCTCCTGATTCTCGTTCGATCATCGTTGTTCACCCCAAGCTCCATAGGGATCGGAACGGCAATCCCTTGCCCAATTATCCCGACCATCTCCTATGGGCTCACGAGTTCGGGCACCTGACGGGCTCGGGGCATAGGCACGATGCGTCGGTCGCACTCATGACGGCTTGCTCCGTTGCGGGGTTCAAGATTCGCGATAGCTGCGTGCGGGTCAGTCGCGCAGAATGCAAACGCCTCCTTTCAGGTCCGGGAAAACCCCAAGCAGCGGCATTCGGTCAATGCCTGCTGCCACAGCCCGTCACCACCTGCCAGTGAGCGGCGTGCAGCGACGCTGCATGCGCTCTAAACTTTTCAATATCAACTTCGCCGCCTTATATGGTCATTTTCGCAATTTACGATCCGCCACGCTTTCAGGCGCTTGCAGCGGACGCTGGGTGAGCAAATGGCGCTGGGGTTTTATTCCGCCTTGAGGCCGGCCGCCTGGATCACCTTGCTCCATTTGTCTGCATAGCCGACGATGAAGGCGCCGAACTCGGCGGGCGAGGTCGCGAATGGTTCCACTCCCAAATTGGTGAGCCGCGACCTGAAATTGGCATCAACGAGCGCTGCATTGATTTCCTTGTTGAGCGCATTGACGATTTCCTCAGGTATGCCCTTGGGCGCGGCGATGCCTTCCCACCCGTTTGCCTCGTAGCCGGGGACGAAATCGCTCACCGGCGGAATGTCCGGTAACACATCCATGCGCGTGCTGGTCGTCACTCCCAAGGCTCGCAGCCTGCCAGACCTGATATGGTCGATCGAGACCGATACAGTGCCAAAGAACACTTGCACCTGTCCGCTGAGCAGATCGATGACCGCCGGCCCACCGCCACGATAGGGCACATGCAGCAGCTCGACGCCAGTCATTTTCTTGAACAGCTCTCCATACAGGTGCGAGGGAGTTCCAGCGCCACCCGATCCCATGTTGATCCTTCCCGGATTGGCTTTGGCGTAGACAATGAACTCGGGGATGGTTGTTGCCTGAACGGAAGGATTTACGACGACGACGCCGGCGTAGCGGCAAACTCCCGCGACTGGCGCGAGATCGTGGATAAAGTCGAAAGCAAGATTGTGGTATAGTGCCGTGTTCCATGCGTTCGTTGACGTCGCTTCGAGCAGCGTGTAGCCATCCGCTCGCGCACGCGCGACCATTTCGGTGCCGAGATTTCCGCCAGCCCCTGGCCTGTTCTCGATGATGAAAGGCTGACCGAGCCGCTCCGACAACCACTGGCCTATCAGCCGTGCGGCGATATCTGAGGGGCCGCCGGCGGCAAAGCAGACGATCAAGCGCACCGGTCGTGTTTGGGTAGGCCTGCGCTCTTCCAACTTTTGCCGCGGCTGGCAGCGCCACAGAGCCTGTCGCCAGATGCAGGAATTTGCGACGGTGAATTTTCATGCCATTGCCCTCTTGGGCTTTTGCAGGCACAGGATGGCCTCCCCAGGATGGCACATTGAGCGAGTATTCCGATGCCCATCGAATAGGCAGCGCTCGCAAGGACTCCCCTGTTCTGGCCGAGGTCGAGCTTAGTGTATTGTATATTTCTAGGTTGAATTCGGGTAAATAAATACGGGTTTGAAATGGCGGTTCGCTTGGCTTTGTTGCAAATGAATTGCTCGGGTGCACGCGAGCAGAATCTGGCGCGTGCAGAGGAAATGATCCGGGAGGCAGCCAGCAAAAAGGCGGAAGTTCTGCTGCTTCCCGAGGTCTTCCACGAGCAGTTCTTTATCACCGATCTCAACAGCCGCTATTTCGACATGGCTGAACCCATCCCGGGACCCATCACAGACAGAATGCAGCAGCTTGCGCGCGAGCTTGAGATTGTCGTTGTGGCGCCCATTTATGAGCGCGTCGATCGCAGCGTTTATTACAATTCCGCAGCCGTGATTGACGCCGATGGCCGCTTGCTAGGGGTCTATCGCAAGAACCACATCCCGCTGAACACGATTTTCTACGAAAAGCTGTACTTCAAACCGGGCAATCTCGGCTATCCCGTGTTCAATACCCGCTACGGGAAAATCGGATTATTGATCTGCCACGACCGGCATTATCCGGAAGGAGCGCGCGCGCTCGCGCTTAATGGCGCCGAGATGGTGCTCATACCAAGCGCCACGCCTGACAAGAGTTTGTCCCGTAAGGTCTGGGAGAAAGAATTATGCGCGCATGCCATCTTCAATGAATACTTTGTCGCCGGGTTAAATCGCACCGGCAAGGAAGGTGCCTACGTATATTATGGCCACAGCGTCGCCTTTGATCCTTCAGGCGAATTGCTGGCCCAAGCGGGTCCGGATGAGGAAGTCCTTATCGTCGATTGCGATCTCGATCTCATCACGCAGCGCCGGCGTGCTTGGCAATTTTACCGGGACAGGCGGCCCGATACCTACGGCATACTCACCGCGCTAGTGCCTTAGGTACATGGTGGAGGGGAGCAGCAGCGCGAATCGAGCGGGAGATGACGATGCGCAAAATGGTAATCGCGGCGTTCTTGTTAACCGGGCTGGCATTCGCCACTCCGGTACGGGCGGCCGACAAGGTTCGGTTCGCATATACCGTCCAGGTCCATCAGGCCAACATGATGGTTCTTCAGGATTATGCGAAAAAGTACAATATCGAGATCGAACCTGTACCGATGCGGCGATATGCCGATCAACAGTTGGCGCTGATGACCAACCAAGTTGATGTTGCAGTTGTGGGTTACATCAACGTCGGCCTGATGGAAGAAAAGGATTTCCGCGACTATCGTGCCATTGCCGGCGTCTTTACCGGTGGGCAGAGTCTGACCCTAGCCAACGGCATCAAGGCGACGAAATGGAAGGACCTGGAGAACCTCAAGCTCGGAACAGCCCCGAACAGCTATTCCGAACTGCTATTCAAGGCGAGTGCCAGCCGCGGCGGAGCTGATCTCGCGAAAATCCAAACCATTAGCTTTGCGGCCGGAGGACCGCCGGTGCTTGCGGCGTTAAAGGACCGTCAGATCGACGGCTTCGTCTTTTGGGAGCCCAACAATGCCGATGCCGCCGTTGCCGGGAATGGCTACTACAGCTCGCTTGATATTGGCGACAATCCGACCCGCAACATCAACGGCGTGCTGACAGTCAATTCTGCCTTTCTGCAAACCCACAGGGCAGCCGTGCTGGGCGTCGTGCGTGCGGTCATCGATGCGACCAACGGACTCAATCAGGACAGCAACAAATATATTGACGTCGCGATGAAGGGCACCGGATCGTCGCTTCCGGTCATCAAGGAAGCAATTCCGCACGGTAAGCTCGATTACAACCTATATTCCAAAGAAGCCAAGGCGCTGCTGAGAATGGTTTACGACGCCAAGCTCACCAAGATCGACACATCCGGAGCAATCGATAAGCAATTTGACTATTCGCTGCTGACCGAGGCGACGGGAAAGTCGAAGGGACAGCTCGGTGGCGAGTGAGCATAAGGACTAAAGTGACCGCCGTCCCGGTCGCAACTTCAACAACCAGCTGGGAAGGCGCTCGCCTGCTCGCGGGCGTCCATCTCGTTCTGCGCCGGATCACCGGTCCGGCGGTTGTCGTTCTGCTGTGGCACCTTGCCTCCACTCAGCATTGGGTCGATCCACGCTTTGTACCCTCACCTGTTACAGTATTGGGCGCATTGCAGGAATGGATGTTCGGGCAAGTCGGGGCGGGCCCCTATTCGGGCACCTGGTTCATGCACGCGGCCAACAGTACGTACCGCGTTCTCGTCGGTTTTCTACTCGCCGCCGGGACGGGTGTGGTGATTGGCTGCTTGATTGGCTGGTTTCGGCTTTTTTCCGATCTTCTGGATCCGATCATCCAGATTCTGCGCCCGATACCCATCACGGCCTGGGTGCCCTTTGCCGTAATCTTTTTCGGTATTCGCGACGGGTCCGCTTTCTTTCTGATCGCGCTGGGAGCCTTCTTTCCCATTGTGGTGAATACAGCGGTCGGCGTTGCCAATACGCCGAAGCTGCTGGTGCGTGCCGCGCGGATGCTGGGAATCCGCCGCTACATGCTTCTGCCGCGGGTCGTGCTGCCTGCTGCAATGCCGTTCGTGTTTACCGGACTGCGTCTTGGCGTGGGTCTCGCCTGGGTTCTGGTAATTGTTGCGGAAATGATGGCAGTCAAATCAGGCCTCGGTTTCGCGATGTGGGATGCTTATTATTTTTTGCGTTTGGACATCATAATTGCGGCTATGCTGAGCGTTGGTGCACTCGGCTTCCTCAGTGATTTGCTGATTCGGCTCATCGGTCGCCGCTTCCTGCGATGGAGCCGAGGGTTATGAGTGAACCCGCGTTTGCAATGGTCATCACCCCAAAAGAAACAACGCATTGTTCTGCGGGGGCTGCACAAACGATTTATCGACATCGCGCGACAGGAGGAGATTGTCGCACTCGAGAACATCGATCTGGAGATCGGGGACGATGAATTTCTCACGATTCTCGGCCCAAGCGGCTGCGGAAAAACCACACTGCTCAACATCGTCGCCAGCTTTGAGCGCGTGACAAGTGGGGAGGTGCGGCTCGACGGTGAGGTCATGCAAAAACCCGGACCCGATCGCGGCGTTGTGTTTCAGGACTATGCGTTGTTTCCCTGGCTCACGGTGCAGCAAAACATCGAATTCGGGTTGCGCGAGCGCGGGGTGCCCAAATCCGAACGGCGGTCGCGCGTGCGCCGACAAATCGCCTCGGTCGGCCTCTCCGGCTTTGAGCAACGATACCCGCAGGAGCTATCGGGTGGCATGCGCCAGCGGGTTGCGCTTGCGCGGGTGCTCGTCAACGACCCGAAAACTCTTCTCATGGACGAGCCGTTTGCCGCCCTCGATGCTCAGACGCGTACAATGATGCAGCGGGAATTGCTGCAGATGTGGAGCGCCGAGCGGCGCACCGCGATATTCGTTACGCATAATATCGAAGAAGCCGTCCTGCTGGGCGACCGGGTGGTTGTGATGACCGCACGCCCCGGAAGAATCAAGGAGATTGTCGCTATCAGCCTTGCGCGACCGCGCGATGTCACATCGCCCGAGTTCAATGCGATCCGACGCCGCATCACTGCGCTTCTTGAAGACGAGGTGCAGGCTGCCTTTGCCGCAATGCAGCTGTCAGATGTCAGAGATCAGAGATGAGCGATGAGATTGATTTGTGATCTGTCGTCCGACATCTGATCTCTGACATCCGATATCCGGGGAGATCGCAGAATGAACAATGAGCTGATTGTCGAGCGGCACGGCCCAGTGGCGTGGCTGACGGTCAACCGTCCGGAAGTTCGTAACGCGCTTAGTCTTGAGATCACCCAGCGCCTCGCACAAACAGTGCGCGATTTGTCGCGCGACCGTACGCTGCGTGTTGTCGTCCTCACGGGCGCCGGAAACCGAGCTTTTGTCTCAGGCGCTGACGTGCGCGAATTTCGAGACCACCTGGCGACGCCTGAGAGCGCACTGAGCTACGATGCGGCGGCAGAGCAGCTTCAATCGGCGCTACGCGAGGCGCCGCAGCCGGTTATCGCGATGATCCAGGGTCATGCCGTCGGTAGCGGCACGATTGTTGCGGCCTCCTGCGATTTTCGAATTGCTGTCTCCACCGCCAGGTTCGGGATCCCGGTGGCAAAATTCGGCTTCCTCGCCCCCGTTCCGGACACATTGCGCCTTGTGCAACTCGTCGGGCCGGCCAAGGCCAAATGGTTGCTGATGACCGGGGAGCTTATCAAAGCGCAGGAGGCTCAGGCGATCGGCCTGATCGATCAGGTCGTCGAGCCTGAGGACCTCAAGGCGAAGGTCGATGCCCTTGTCGCCATGCTGGCGGCTAATGCCCCGTTGACGATCAAGGCAACCAAACAGATCGTGGAAACAATGACCGCGCCCAGCGCCACCGTTGCATCTGGCGCCCCCTGGTATGCAGAAATCTTTCGCAGCCAGGATTTCAAGCGAGGGCTTGATGCATTCTTCAATAAGGACAAGCCGCACTTTACAGGTGAATAGCTCGGAGGCAGCAAAGCGAGAAGGAGCCGGAAAGTCTCATGTCCTACGTGACCACGAATGACGGCGTGAAACTCTACTACGAGGATACCGGAGCCGGTCGGCCAATTCTGTTCATTCACGAATTTTCCGGCGACTATCGTGCGTGGGAGCCTCAGGTCCGTTATTTTTCTCGGCGTTATCGCTGCATCACGTATAATGCCCGGGGCTATCCTCCGTCTGAGGTGCCGGACTCGGTCGAGAAATATTCGCAGCAGCGCGCTGTCGACGACGCGGTAGACGTACTAGACCGCCTCGGCATCAAAAAGGCGCATGTCGTTGGGCTTTCAATGGGGGGATTCGCCGCCCTTCAGTTCGGCATTCATTGTCCCCAACGGGCGTTCTCGATCGTCGTGGGCGCCGCCGGCATGGGCGCCGAGCCGGACAAGACGGCTCAGTTCCGGGAAGAAGTCGAAGTCGTGGCAAGACGCTGGGAGACCGATGGCGCAGAAAAGTTTGCCCCGGTTTACGGTTCCGGACCCGGCCGCGAGCAGCTGGAGCTTAAGGATCCGCGCGGATTCAAGGAATTCATCGTCCAGCTCTCGGAGCATTCAGCCAAGGGCGCGGCGCTGACGCTGCGCGGAGTACAGGCGCGGCGTCCCTCTCCGTTCGAGCTCGTTGCACAACTGGAAAAGATGACGCTCCCCACGTTGATCATCCACGGCGACGAGGACCGCTCGTGCCTTGGCACCGGCGCGTTTCTCAAGCGCACGATTCCGTCTGCCGGGCTGATGGTTTTTCCCAAGACTGGTCACACCATCAACTTAGAAGAGCCGGCGCTGTTCAATTTCGCGGTGCAGGACTTCTTCACTCAGGTGGAGAGCGGCCGCTGGTTGCTGCGCGACAAGCGGACCGAGACGCCGGCTGTCCTTCTCGACATGAAGAAGTAACTGCCCGCTCCCTCGGACGGCTCTGCCGATACACTATTTAGCGCTGCGCTCCGGATTCCGTCAGAAGAGTTCTGGTACCTCGTTGAGCCCGCGTGCGGCATTGATAGCGTCCGGCAATTCTCGACAGAACGCGTCGACCCAGTCGGTTGGCACTGTGGTGCTGACCTTGACAAATCGCGATCCGAAACGCGGCGTGTGATAGGAACCTTGCCGGATCATAATGCCGCGTTTGGCGAAGACGGCTGCCAATGCCTCGGGTCTTAACCCAAGCGCGGCGCATTCGATGATCACGAAATTTCCCTGCGATGGATAAATCGGGATTGATAAACCGGGAATTTTGTCCACCTCGTGCTTTATGGCTGCTTGGTTGCGGCGTTGAATGCGTTGAATGTGCTGCATCCATTCTTTCTTTATCGCAAGTCCCGCTTGTGCAGCGCGCTGGGCAATAACGCTGCTGCCGAGCGTTGCCGTTGAGTAAGCAGCAAGCCGCTCAATAATGTTCCGGTTGGCCGCGACTGCACCGATGCGCAGGCCCGCCAAGCCGAGCCATTTGGAGAAACTGTAAATTGTGATCGCGCCCTCGGGATAGAAGCGCGCGGCCAGCACATGATCGTCGGCGAAATCGCGATAGGTACAGTCATGCAACAGGTAAGCGCCGACTTTACGCGCGCTGTCGCAAAATGCACTGATCTCCTTGCGGGTATAACAAACTCCAAGCGGGTTGTTAGGATCGACCAAATAGATAATTCGTGTATTCCGATCGACGGTTTCAGCCAGCTTTTGCGGGGTCAGCCGATATCCCACGGAAGCATCGTAAATGGGAATCTCGCGAACCTCCGCGCCTGCCTGGCGCGCGAACTGCATGGGCCATTTCCAGCCAGGATCGGTTGTGACAAAATTTGTCTGCGGTTCACAGTAAGCGCGGCACACGGTCGCGAGCGCCGCAACGGCGCCGTCGGTAACTAGCGCCTGTGTCGTCTCGTGCGGCAGGCCAAGATCTTCGACGATGTCGTGCAACAGCGCCGTAAAGCCGCCCGGGGGTGCGTAGGCATGAAACTCTTCCGCCTGGATCGAGTCAATAAGTGCTTGCCGCACCAGCGGATGCAGCGGCAGGTGATTGGTATTCTGGCCGAGCCAGAATAAATTTTCCGTGGCAAAGAGGCGATCGAAATGAGTATTACGCTGCTCGAAGCTGCTCATTGACGCTTTGGCCGCGGCTTTATAACCGAGCCATACCCCGCGATGCCGCCATCGATCGTAACGACAGTACCCGTCATATACCCTGCCCGCGGTGATGCGAGAAACACGATCACATCGGCTACCTCCTGGTCCGTGCCCATCCGACCGCCGGGATAATCGGTCAGATATTCCTGCCAACGTGACTCATCGCCGAGATTGTCGCGAGCGCGCCGCTTCATGATCCGGGTCATGCGGTCCGTGGCGATCGGCCCCGGATTTACGCCAACCACACGTACTCCGTAGTCGAGGCTGACGCCGCCAACTGCCTTGGTGAACGACATCAAGGCGGCATTTCCCGTGCTGCCGGCGACATAATTGTAATCCCAGTTCTCGCCGGAATTGCCGATATTGTTGATGATCACCCCGGAACCTTGTTTTTTCATCCGGTTGTAAATTTCACGCGTCAAGTTGATATAACCGAAAACTTTCAGATCGAAGCCGCGACGCCAGTCAGAGTCGGTAAGTGCCTCGACCGTTCCCGCGGGGATGTCCCCTGCATTATTGATCAGAATATCGACATTGCCCGCATGTTCGGCGAGACCGAGCATGCTTTGCGTGCTCGACAAATCGCCGGGGTGTATATCGACCTTGACCTTGTGCTTTGCGAGGATCTCTTTGCGCAACGCCTCGAGTGCGTCCCCCGATCGTGCCGCCAAATGAACCGAGCATCCTTCGGCCGCCAGGGTGAGGGCGGTCGCGCGACCAATGCCCTTGGAAGCTCCTGTCACCAAAGCAGACTTCCCAGTCAACTCAAGATCCAAAGAATTCCTCCTGATTGCTTCAAGCAAGACGCAGAAACTTGCATTGTATACAACTCGCCTGTTGCGTAATACAAGCGCAACTCCCAAACAGGTTAAAAACGGCCTCAGACGATGGCGGACCGCGCGCAAATCACCGTAGGAAGTGTTGCCAAGCACGTGAATGCCAAGCGTTTGTGGAATCGTCTGACGGCACTTGCTCAGTTCGGAGCGACAGATCTCGGCGGCGTCGATCGTCAAGCACTGTCCGATGCAGAAATGGACGCCAGGGCTCAGCTTGTGCGCTGGGGCTGGGCCGTTGGGCTTGAAGCATCGACTGATACGGTCGCCAATCTTTTTCTTCGCTATTGCGGGACCGATCCCGATTTGCCCCCGGTATTGGTCGGCTCTCATATTGATACCCAACCGAGCGGAGGCAGGTTCGATGGCGCATTCGGCGTATTGGCCGCATTGGAGAGCGTCGAAGCCATTATCGCATGCGGGATGCGTCCGCGCCGATCAATCGATATAGTTTCCTGGATGAATGAAGAAGGATCGCGCTTCGCACCGGGGATGATGGGATCAGCTGTTTTTTCCGGCGCGCGAAACCTCAAAGATATTTTGCATATATCCGATTACGCCGGCATAACGGTGGACTCCGAGCTGCGCAAAATCCTTGCATCTGAGCCCCGCTTACCGCAGCGACCGCTTGGAACGACCCCGGCCGCATTTTTGGAAGCGCACATTGAACAAGGCCCAATTCTCGAAATCGAAAACAAGATCATCGGGGTCGTCAGCGGAATTCAAGGCAAACGGACATTTCGGATTCAGGTCGATGGCGAGGAAAATCATGCTGGCACTTCGCCGCGCAATGTGCGGCGGGATGCACTTGTTTCCGCTTTGAATGTCGTACGTGCCTTGCAAGAGGCGATCTGGGACCGCGAGGACATTGTCCGGTTCACGATCGGCATGTTCACGGTCAGCCCCAATGTACC
Organism: uncultured Alphaproteobacteria bacterium; assembly: GCA_963817135.1. Taxonomy (GTDB): domain Bacteria; phylum Pseudomonadota; class Alphaproteobacteria; order Rhizobiales; family Xanthobacteraceae; genus VAZQ01. The sequence goes on from CAWFNG010000008.1 coordinate 191,927, forward strand.
TTCCGTCGTTCCCGGACGCGTCGTTTTTTCTGTCGATGTGAGGCACCCGGACGCGGCAACGCTCCACCGGATAGGAGACTGCATCCCGACCATCTGTCGAAATTCTGCCGGTCGATGTGAAGTGACAGCGGTAGAGCTTTTGCATGAACCGCCGCTCGAATTCCCTGTCTCAGTTCGCGGTGCGTTCAGATCAATTGCATCTGCTCTGGGTATTCCCTGGATGGATATTCCATCCGGCGCCGGCCATGATGCCCGCTATCTTCATAACGTCTGTCCAACCGGAATGCTCTTCATCCCTTGCAAGAATGGCATCAGTCACAACGCATCGGAAAGCGTGCTTGAGGAACATGCCGCAGACGGAGCACGGGTTTTGGCTGAAGTGGTTTTCAGCTTGGCTAATGCCGATTGATGTCCCAATAATCAATCGGCATGCCTGCTTACCCCGCGGAGCCGGTCTGAAATGACAAAATTGGCGCTCAATAGCATCGTACATTCGCAATCGGGTTTGCCAATCGGGCCGGAACTCGATGCCTCACCTTCGCGACGGCCAGCGCGCACCATCTTGCGCGGCCAGTTGGTAACGATTGCTCCGCTCGATCCAGCCGGGCACGCGGAAGCCCTTTATGAGGGTACGCACGGCCGAGACCAGGACAAGCTTTGGCTCTATCTTGCAGAGGGACCCTTTTCCGATTGGGCCTCTTTTTGCGCTTATCTGGAAAGTCGTGCCAAGTCGGATGACCCGCTCTCGTTTGCAATAATTCTCAATGCAACCGGCAGAGCAGCCGGACACGCCTCTTACATGCGGATCACGCCGGAGCATCGGGTGATCGAAGTCGGCAATATATTCTATACGCCCGTTCTCGCGCGCTCCGCAGCCGGGACGGAAGCCATGTATTTGCTGGCAAAACACGTGTTTGAAGATCTTGGCTACCGCCGCTACGAGTGGAAATGCAACGCGCTCAATGAAGCTTCACGCCGCGCCGCGCTTCGGCTTGGATTTTCCTTCGAAGGCGTATTCCGCCAGCACATGATTCAAAAAAGCCGCAGCCGCGACACAGCTTGGTATTCCATGCTCGATCACGAATGGCCGCTGCGCAAGGCGCGGTTTGAGAACTGGCTGTCGCCTGAGAATTTTGACGCAGCCGGCAGGCAGCGCAATCGGCTTTCTTGCGTGGGACCAAAGTAATGTCAGGTCTCCTGCAGGACGGTCTGCAAGAGCTCCTTTGCCAATGATGTCAAATCCGGCGCCGCCTCCGTTGCGAAAGGAAGATGCACGGCTGCTACGTGGACGTGCCAGATTCGTCGACAACATTCATCTCAATCGAATGGCGCAAGGGGCATTCGTGCGCAGTCCGGTCGCCCATGCGGAAGTTGTCAGCATTGACGCATCCCGTGCACTCGCCGCCGGCGCAATTGCCGTTCTGACCGGCCCCGATCTGCAGTTCAATGATCAGTCTTGGATTGTGCGTTATTGGCATCCAAGCATCCGCAACGGGTTGCCCAGATTTCTCGCGGTAGAACGAGTACGCTTCGTTGGTGACCCAGTCGCCTTTGTTGTGGCGAGCGACCGCTACCTGGCCGAGGATTTCGCGCGGCTGGTTGAAGTTGAGTACCGGTCCCTGCCGGTGATCGCGAGTATCAATGATGCGATAGCCGAAGGCGCGGCTCTCTTGCACCCCGAATGGACCGGGAACATCGCTGCGGCCTTCGAACATTATCATGGCGATGCTGCGCGTGCGCTTTCGGATTGTGCGCACCGCGCCCGCCGACAATTCAGCTTTGTTCGTCAAGCGCCCGTTCCACTTGAGCCGCGCGGCGTGGTTGCGGATTTCAATGCCGACCGGCGAGGTTTGACGATCTGGCTCTCGACGCAGCCGCACTACAACGTGCGGCAAAATCTCTCCAGCCTTCTTGGCCTTTCGGAGGAGAACATTCGTGTGATCGCCGAGGATGTGGGGGGCGGCTTCGGTTCCAAATCCCGTCCCTATGCGGAGGAGATCATTGTCGCGCATGCAAGCCGCACTCTGCGCCGGCCGGTGAAGTGGATCGAAGATCGATTTGAGAATTTCCAGGCGACTACCCATTCGCGAGCGATGGATATCGCTCTCGAAATCGGCTGCGACATGCAGGGTCACCTAACGGTATTGAAGGCGGAGATCCTCGTCGACATCGGAGCCTACGTTTTTACCAGCGGGATAGCCACCGCGGAGGTCGCCGCCGCGCACATCGTGAACGCCTATCGGTTTCCGAATATTGCGATCAGCGTGCGTTGCATCGGAACCAACAAGACGCCGATTGGTACCTACCGTGGCGCCGGGCAGCCGGAAGTCGCGTTTGCCATGGAGTGTCTGCTTGAGGTGCTCGCCAAGGAAATTGGATTGGGCGGCGCGGAATTTCGCACCCGCAATCTGGTACGCCCGCAGGAGATGCCCTACCGCACCGGCACGTCACTGTTTGAAATTCCAATGACATACGAGAACGCGGATTTTCCAAGCGCGCTGGCAACCGCAATCGAGGCGAGTGGATACAGCGAAAAGGTGCAAATCGCCGGCAACGGTGATCGCATCGCCTACGGGATCGGCTGCGGAATTGAGACCGGCGGTTTAGTCAATTTCGAATCAGCGCATGTCCGAATCAATCCCGACGGGACTGTATCGGTTGCCTCAGGGATGTCTTCCCAGGGCCAGGGTCAGTTCACGACCTACGCGCAGGTCTGCGCCGAGGCGCTCGGCGTATCTCTCGATCGCGTGTCGGTATGGCTCGGCGATACCCATCTTGTTCCCTTTGGCCGCGGTGCATTCGCCGCCCGCGGTGCCGTGATCGGGGCCAACGCCGTGTTCGAAGCGACGCAGCGCTTACGGTCGAAGGTGCTCGGACACGCCGCTACGCTGTTGCAATGCAGTGTCTCCGAACTCGAAATAGCCAATGGCGAGATCAGATACAGCGACGGCCGTCTGACTGATCTGACAATCGGCCATATCGCGCGTGCAGTTGCGCCCGGCGGTGCGCTCTTCGAGGGAGAAGCCTCGCTGGAAGCGGGCTATGTCTACGAGGCAAAGCAGCTTCTGACCAGCGGCTTTTCCGTTCACGTCGCGAAAATACGACTTGACCCCTGCACCGGATTTTTTCGTATTGCTGATTACGTAGTCGCTCACGATGCCGGACGTGCGCTTAATCGCATGATTGTCGAGGGACAGATTGTCGGCGGGGTTGCCGATGGCATCGGCGGTGCAATCTTCTCCGAAATGATCTACGATGCCGACGGGCAGCCGTTGACCGGGTCGCTTGCCGATTACCTTGTGGCTACCGCGCCCGAAATTCCTCGCATCAGAGTAATGCACGTCGACGCCCCCTCAGCTACAAATCCGCTGGGTGCTCGCCCCGTCGGCGAGGGAGGCATCATTCCAGTGGCGGCAGCGCTCACGAATGCCGTTGCACGCGCCATCGATCCTGTTCGAACCGGGCACGAGATCCCGCTGTTTTCGCTGCCTCTTAAGCCGGACCGCGTCCTTGCCGCCTGCCAACGCGCGCAGCTGGCTTCCACGCGAACGGTCCAATCGGATGTGAGCCTTATGTGAAATAAGCTTGCCGTATCGCTTCGCTATTTGTTGCGTCACGAACGGAACCGCGCCAGACGACGCGTCCCGCGGCGAGTACGACACAGGAATCAGCGAGAGCAGCCGCGATTTCCAGATTCTGCTCCACCAGCAAAATCGCAACCCCGGTGTCACGTATGCGTTTCACGGCATCGACGAACGCGCGCACGATTCCGACCGCCAGTCCCGAAGACGGCTCATCAAGCAGCATCACCTTCGGATTGGTGACAAGCGCGCGTCCGATCGCCAGCATCTGCTGCTCCCCGCCCGACAATGAGCCGGCAAGCTGGGTGCGCCGTTCCGCCAAACGGGGAAAGAGATCGTAGACTGCATCGAAGGGAACTGTCTGACGGCCGCGCGCGGCGTGGCTTCCCGCCAGTAGCGTCTCGTGAACGGAAAAATTGGGAAAAAGCTCGCGCAGCTGCGGAACCAGCACCAAGCCGCGGCGAACCACTCTGCTAGGCTCGACGCTACTGATGTCGGTGCCGTCGAATATCACCCGGCCAGCCGCCTTCCGAATGAGGCCGGTAATCGCTTCGACGCTCGCCGTTTTTCCAGCGCCATTGGGTCCGAGCAGAGCGGTACAGCCCCGCTCCGGCAGCGATAGATCCAAACCGTCAACGCGGATCATGGCCCCGCTGGCAACCCGCAGTCCCGAGACTTCCAGCATCAGGCCGCCGCCTCCTGCTCGCCGAAATATGCTCGGCGTACACGCGGATCAGCGATAATGGCCGCGGCCTCGCCTTCGGCAATAATCTGTCCGTCGCTCATCGCGGAAATACGCTGACAAAGCGATGCCAAGAATCCGATATTGTGCTCGATCACCACCATGGCGATGCCGAGCTCGCAGTTGATGGCAAAGAGCAGCTCACGAAGCCTTTTCGCCTCCTCGACCGAAACGCCGGAAACCGGCTCGTCGAGCAAGATGATCCGCGGCCGCGAAACGATCGCTCGGGCAATTTCGAGTCGGCGCTGATCACCGAGTGACAATGCTCCGGCCACTTCGTACCTGCGAGTGCCGAGGCCAACCGCCTCAAGTGCGGCCAGCGCCGCCCGGCGCTCGGCGCGGATACCGTTACTGTCGAGAGCGGCCCCAATGCTGCGCAGCGTCCCCTGCATCACCTTGTTGCGTCCGAGCCCGATGATCACGTTGTCGAGGCAGGACAAGCGTTCGAACACTGCGGCATGTTGGAATGTTCGTGTCATACCGAGCCCAATTCGCCGCTCGATCGGTACCTTGCCGAGCGGCACACCAGACAGGAGCACGTGTCCACTGTCGGCAGGAGTGAAACCAGACACGATATTAAACAGCGTCGTCTTGCCCGCTCCGTTCGGTCCCATGAGTCCGTGAAGAGAGCGGGCTGCAACCGTGAGCGACACCCCGCTTACGGCTTGAAGCGCTCCATACGATTTGGATATCCCCTCGAGTTCAAGAATTGGGCTGTCGCAAGGCTCTTGCGGCGCAACCGCCCCGAAGAATTCGGTCGCCGAGAAAAGTTCGGTAATGCGTGCCATGCCGATGTCCGGCGTTGTGACGCCAATCGCGGCGAGGCTGCGTTGCGGTCGCCGTTTCCAGAGCGCCGAAGCCAAGCCGTCGGGAAAGAATGTCAAGGTCGCAACTACCAGCACGCAAAAGATCAACTCGATGTAGTCTGCCAATGGCCGCAGCAGTTCAGGAATAACGCGCAGGATACCGCCGCCGGCGAGCCCGCCCCAGATTGATCCCATCCCGCCGATAATCGGATACGCGAGGGTGAATATGGAGGTTAAAATTCCATAGCTGTCCGGATCGATGATCCGGAAGCGTGGAGCAGATACCGCACCCGCAAATGCGATCAGCGCTGAGCTCCAGGTAAAGGCCGCGATGAGGTGATGCCGCACGTCGATGCCAAACGCACGGGCAGCGTTCTCATTTGAGGCAATGGCTCGCAAGTTTTTGCCGAATGGTCCCGCCAGGAAAATGGTCATGGGCAAAATGCTGAGCGCGTACAGCGCGCCGCTGAGCAGCAGGAACCTTGCGTCGTTCTCGAATGAAATGCCCGAGATAATCGGCGGCGGCACGTGGATGCCTTCCGCGCCACCGGTCAGCGACTTGCTTTCGCGCAGTACGATGATCACGACTGCCTGGAACACCAGGGTGACCATCGCGAGATTGTGGCTGCGGAAGCGAACTCCGGGAATCGCAAGTATCAGTCCCGCGACTGCGCCCAACAGAGTGGCAAACACGACAGCGATCAAAAACGGCAACTCGCCATGCACCACGGCAATCGTGCCTCCATAAGCACCAATTGCCAGCATGGCACCCGTGGCGAGTGTAATGCACCGTGCATAGCCGACGAGCATCGCCAGCGCGCCACCTATCACGGCCGCACTGATCGAGATCGCGAAAACGTATTGCCAGTAGGTGTCGAAGAGCAGTCCAAGCACTGCCACCGCGATCACGACGGCGCTCGGCGCCAGAACTCCGGTAATGGCGCGTGCCCGCTCGCTAGACATCCCGGATTTTTCCCTCCGGGAAGAGTCCCTCGGGGCGCCATAGCAGCACGATGAAAAGCAACAGGAAACTCACCGCGTTTTTCATAGCGCTTGACACGTAAGCGGCCGCGAAAGTCTCAGCGACACCCAGGATCAGCCCTCCGAACAAAGCACCGCGAAGCGAATCGAAGCCGCCGATAACGGCGGCCACAAAACCTGCGGTAATCATTGAAATGGCAAGTTCAGTCGAAATGCCTTTGCTCGGCGCAGCAAAAACTCCGGCAAGTCCTGCAAGCGCACCGCCAAGAAACCAGGCCATGGCGTTCATATGGTCGCTCGAATAGCCGCAAAGCACAGCTCCCCGGGCATTCGCCGCCGTCGCTCGAAGACCCCGGCCGATCGGCGCATAGCCGAAGATGGCGAGCCCGATCAGAGAACTCAGGATTGCGCCCGAAAAAACCCAGAGCTGCTCTTTGGTGATGATCACGTCGCCGAGGAAAATCGGTGCCCCCGGGACCGGATTGCGCACGCCAAGCATCTCGGTGTTCTGAAACAGTCGATAGACCTCCGAGAGTCCAATGCCGATAAAGATGGTAGAGGTGATCAGAGCGAACATGTCCGCCTGACGTATCGGCCTCAAGATGGTGAACTCGACCGCGCACGCGAGCAGGCCGGCTGCGATCGGGACCAGCACATATGCCGGCCAATAACCAAGATTGATTTTCTCGACGACGCCATACGTGACGTACGCGCCCGCCAGCACAAACGCGCCGTGCGCAAAATTTACGATGCGCGTGGCCTTATAGATGACGACGATCCCGAGCGCCGCGAGGGAGTAGATGGCGCCGAACTTCAGACCACCCACCACGATCATCACGAACTCGGCAAACACTTGGCGTCGTCGCTTTAGGACGCTAGGCCGACCACCCGCCAAGAGCCGTTTATGATGCGCGCGCTCGCCACTTTCTTGTTGCCCTGATGATCTGTCGGCGTCACCGTTTCCGGAAAGATGACGTCATAGCCTCCCATATCGGAGGGTTTGGCGTCGCGGAGGGTTTCCCAGGCTTCGATCAGTCGCTGCCAAGACAGGTCGCGACCGGCTTTCTTCAAAACCTGTGAAAGGATGTAGGTCGAACCATAGCCGATCAAATCGTAGATGTTGGGTCGTCCCTGCGGCAGCGTGCCAATTTTGCCGATCAGCAGCTTTCGGTAATTTGCAATCGGCGGGTCATCCTGGGTTGGGAAATAAGGCGCGTTGAAATATCCCCACACGTTCTTTGTGTTCTCCGCACCGATGACCGGAATGATCGCATTGTTCACGGCAGAGCCGTCGAGCACATACATTACATCGGTGAGCCCCTTCTCCGGCGCCTGCTTGATGGCAAAGCCGGCCTCGGTGAAGCTTCCGAGTATCAATATCACCTGGACGCGGCGGCGCACGAAGGAGACGAGCTGGGCCGTGAAGTCGCTCGCTGCGGCGTCGAACTGCTCGATCACGACTTCAACACCCCCGCGCTTCTCTAGACGTGGCTTGATTTCTGCCAGATGCGACTGCGGAAACGCGTAAGTCCCGGCCAGGACGCCGACCCTGGCCGCGTTCGGGACCGCCTGGAAACCAATGTCAATCATGGCTTGCCCGGTCACGCTCGCCGGCGGAATGGTGCCGTGAAAGACATTGCGCGCGAATGGATCGCGAATGATCGGCGTTGCGCCTACGGTATTGTAAGTTGGGATCTGGGCGCTGCGAACATAATCTGCTGCGGCTGCCGCCCCTGTGCTGCCGCTGGCGATTACCAAGACAAAAACTTTGTCGTTTTCGACCAACTTCTTGGCGGCCGCGACGGACTCGGCAGGCGTCGAGGCATGCTCGAATATCAGCCGGAGTTTGCGGCCATTGATTCCACCTGCTTCGTTTAATTTCTCGACCGCAAGCTGGATGTTGTCGCGCCCCGGCGCGCCGATGAAAGCAAACGGACCGGTTAGCTGCCCCAGCGCTCCAATCAGGACTTCGCTATCAGTCACGCCTTGCGTGGCTTGCGCAAGAACAGGTGCGGATCGCAATCCAGGGATGCTGGCGGCGACCAAGCCGAGCGTTCCCTGAACAATGCTGCGCCTGTCAATAAAACGTTTGTCGACCATAGTTGCCCCCTTGTTCGGTCGGGAGAGCACACCGGGCAGCGTTCATTACGGCCAGGCATTACTGTAAAATATTATACCGGCAAGCACTTTTCGTATACAATAGCTTGCCGGGGTCGGGGTCATGCGCGCCCATTTCACTACGCCGATGCGCCACTGTTTCAGGAATCGATTTTGACCGGCGTACCACTTCTGTTGACGCGGGGTCGTGTACTGCGATCTGGCGCGAAACGGCCGGAACTGCTCGATGTTGCGGTCGGGACGGACGGCCGCATCGTTGCAGTGGCGCCAACGATCGGGAACGCGGGCGCAGAGAAAATTGTCGATCTTGGCAATAGGCTCGTTGTGCCGGGCTTGGTAGACGCTCACCAGCATATGGACAAATCGCGCACGCGGCGCTTGGTCGATAATCCGACGGCAACCCTCGAGGGCGCTTCTGCTGCCTACCGCAGGTTTGCCGGCGCAGTCACTCGCGAGGACATTATCGTGCGAGCTGAGCGCACGCTCGACATCTGCCTCAGCTATGGAACCGTTGCCATCCGCAGCCACACCAATATCGAATCCCAGAGCGGAGTTCGCGGAATTGAAGCGATGGTCGAGCTGCGTCAGCGCTGCCGCGAGCGCATGACTTTGCAGGTCGTGGCGCATTTGACGAGCGACGCTCCACGTAAGCTCGATGCCGCCCGGCAATGGCTTGCGGCCGCAATCGCAGCTGGGGCTGATGTGATCGGAGGTGTTCCGCAGTTTGCCGACGAGCCGCTGGCCTTCCTCGACCTGCTTTTTGAGTTCGCCGAACGAAGCGGACTGCCTCTCGATATGCATATAGATGAGCATCTCGATGCCGGGCGGCTTCTGTTTGATGCCGTCATTGAACGGACACGCGCACACGGGATGCAGGGGCGAGTTACAGCCGGTCATTGCTGTGCATTGAGTGCGGCTACGCCGGATGAGGCAAAACGCATCGTGGTCGGACTCGCCGAAGCGGGAATTTCCGTTGTCACTCTTCCCGCCGCCAACTTGTTTCTCCAGGGCCGCGAGGCCGCGCGATTACCCCCGCGAGGCCTCACCCGTGTGCGCGAACTGCTTGCCGCGGGAGTCCCCGTTGCGGCTGCGTCCGATAATATCCAGGATCCCTTCGTGCCGATCGGATCGGGAGACCTGTTGGAGATCGCGCGCTGGACCCTCACAGCGGGCCACCTTGGATTGGCCGATCTTCCTGCAGCTTTCGAGCTGATTTCGACCAACCCGGCGTCCATGATCGGTCTCGGGAAGACGTGGGGAATTGAGCCAGGCGCTCGCGCCGACCTGCTGATCACCGACTGCGAAGACATAGATGATCTGGTTGCCACTGGCACGACTAATCGTGCTGTGCTCGTCGGCGGTCGCCTTGTCGCAGGAGCACTATGAATATGCGAAGCAATCTTGCACGGTGTTCAACGCATCATTTTCAGGCTTACCAGCGCAAGGCCATGCACTGCGGGAGAAAAGCATGAATGCTCCGGTACTAGAGAAGTTTGTCGCGTCGTCGTCGGCACAGGCGGCGATTGATTTCACGCAGGAGATGGTGCGTATCGACAGTACCAATGGAAAGGAAGAAGCGCTCGCGCGCCAACTCGAGGCCAAACTCAAGTCTCTTGAGGTCGGCAAGGTCTGGTGCGAAAAAACCTATGAAGGTCGTTTCAACACCTTATGGGAAGTGGATAGTGGAAAACCTGGTCCTCACCTTTTGTTCACCGGACATCTCGACACCAAGCCGGTGTGCGAAGGCTGGCAACGCGATCCATTCGACGGCGTGATCGAGAACGGCCGGCTGTACGGCCACGGCGTCATGGATATGAAGGCAGGCCTGGGCTCGCTGATCGGCGGCATCATGACGCTGGTCAACAGCGGGGTGGATTTCAGAGGCAAGCTGACATTCGCCGCGGTCGCGGACCACATGGGCCAGCAGACCGGCAGCATCGATTTATTCCGCCGGCACCAATTCGACCACTGCGTGCTCGCCGAACTGACCGACATGCAAATCTATATCGCCCATCGCGGTCGATACTATTTCGACATTTCGACCGTCGGTCGTTCTGCCCATACCTGCCACAAGTACCGGGCGATCAATGCGATCGAGAAGATGTTGCCGGTGATCGACGAACTGTCGAAGCTCAAATACTTTCCAGACGTCCCGGAACCGATGAAGGAGCTCGTCGGACCGGAACTCTATATTGCCGTCGGTCGTATTTACGGCGGGTTATTTCCCGGCGGCCCGTCCATGATACCTGATCGATGCACCATTCGCGTCGATACCAGGCCTCAGCCCGGCGTTCCCATTGAGGAAGTGAAAGCGATCATCAAGAAAGCTATTGATCGCGCGAAGGCTCGTGATCCCGAGATCGTCATCGAAATGGTCGATGCCGATATCAAGAATTCCTTCATGGTGGATCCGAACACGAGGATTGTGGTCGCGCTCAAGTCCGCTTGGGAAACGACAATGGGGAAACCGGCTAGATTTCATGGCGGCTCTTGGCTGGGGGACACCGCGAGCTTCGGCCAGTTGTGCGAAACTGTGATTTTTGGTCCCGGAGGGGAGCCGGTGTATCAGCCAAATGAATCCCTTGCTCTCACCGACATCGAGGCCGCAACTCGGATTTACGCGTTGACTGCGGCCAAGATCCTTCAGCCGGCCTGAGCGCTGCGCCAGCGAATCCATGTCTTTCGTCGAGCTGAAAGCCGACGAATACACCGCGCTCTCGGCACGCGCTCTCGGACGACTGGTTGCGCAGAGACGGGTCTCGCCGGTACAGCTCGCGGAGCTTGCTCTCACGCTCGCAAAAGCTGCGGAGCCACGCATCAACGCTTATGTTTCGTTTCTGGACCCGTGGGCTATCAGTGTCGCGCGCCAGCGGGAGCAGGAGGCTCGGCAGGAGCGGCTGCGCAGCGCTCTACACGGCGTTCCCATTGCAGTTAAGGACAATTTCTATCTGAAAGGCTTTCCGCTCGCGCGCGGTTCGCACACTGATCCCGGCTACCTGCCGAATGACACCGCGCCCATGCTCCAGCGTCTGCTCGACGCGGGTGCCGTGATCATCGGGAAAACAACCACGCCCGAATTCGGCTGGAAGGGCACCGGCATATCGCCATTAACCGGGGTTACCCGAAACCCGTGGAATCCAGACCGCAATTCGGGAGGATCCAGCGCAGGCTCTGCAGCGAGCGTTGCTGCAGGTGCAGTTCCGATTGCACTTGGGACCGATGCCGGCGGTTCGATCCGCATCCCGGCCGCATTTTGCGGCATACCCGGCTTGAAACCGACGCTCGGACGCATTCCGGTGTGGCCAAGCACGGTGACGGAAACCTTGTCGCATGCGGGCACCCTTACCCGCTTTATCGACGACGCTATTCTCACCCTCGATCTGACAGGTCACCCGGACAGCCGTGATCCATTATCCTTCGCGTCAAGCGGCCCCGGCGATGCCGACCGTTGGGATCGCTTTCGCAGCAGCGCGCTCAGGGTTGGCATTATTACGGCCCCTTTTGGATTACACCCAGACAGCGCGGTCGAGACAGTCATCTCCGCGGCGCTCAAGGAGATCACTGGCCATATCCGCGCGCAATATTGCGATACGACCATCGATGCTCAATTGCCTCGCGATGTGTTCGAGACGTTTTGGGTTACCGGACGCGGTATTGGTTTTGCCAAGCTATTCGCGCAGCACGCCGCCATTATGGATCCAGGCTTGGTGCGGCTTGGCCCGCTTGCAGAAGTCTATTCATTGTCTCAGTTCTTCGACGCTATCGTGAAGCGCCGAACTTTCGTCTCGGCTGCGTTCAAGCTGTTCGACTCCATGGACCTCGCTATCATGCCGACGATGCCGATCGTCGCATTCGACGCGGCCTCTGAAGTGCCCGCGAACGGGGAGGCTGACGCGCCCCTGCCATGGATTACTTGGACACCATATACATATCCCTTCAACATCAGCGGGCAGCCGGCGATCTCGATCCCTTGCGGCCTGGCCTCCGACGGCATGCCGGTCGGATTGCAAATCGTCGGACCCTGGGGCAGCGACGCACTAGTTCTGGCATTCGCCGAACAGGTCGAGACCGCGCTGGCATTCCGGGAACGCCATCGACCTCCTATTGTGGCGACCTAACGCGTGCGAAGGCCCACGATGATCGGCACCTCCGATGGAATCAAGCTGCACGTTCGGTCGGCGGGGAGTGGCACACCGCTTGTATTCGTCCACGAATTTTCCGGCGACGTGCGCAGCTGGGATCTGCAAATAGGTTTCTTTTCTCGATACTATCATTGCACGGTCTATTGCGCGCGCGGCTACCCGCCCTCCGATGTGCCTCCGGCGCTGGGAGCCTATGATCAGACACGCGCGGCCGAGGATGTCGCCGATGTGGTGCGCGCGGTCTCTGATGGCCCGGCTCACGTCGTGGGGCTGTCGATGGGCGGCTTTGCTGCCCTGCATTTTGCTCTTCGCCATCCGCAACTCGCCCGATCCTTGGTAATTGCCGGGGTTGGTTATGGGGCTGAGCCTGAACAGCGAGCGGAATATAGTAACTCCATGCACCGAGAAGCTGACCACGCCGAAGCGATCGGCATGAAAGCCTATGCCCGTAAGCTCGCAGACAGCAGTTACGCGCAATGCCTGCGGGCCAAAGACGAGCTGGGCTGGCTTCGCTTCGTCGAACAGCTCGGCGAACATTCCGTCACCGGGATGGCAATGACCTTGCGAGGAGTGCTCGCAAAGCGCCCATCGCTCTGGCACCTTACCGATGCATTGCGCCGCCTTGATCTGCCGATCCTGCTCGTCATTGGCGACGAGGACACGCCGTGTCTCGAACCGAACATATTTCTCAAGGCCACACTGCCCGACGCTGCACTCTGCGTCATGCCGCGCGCGGGTCATCTCCTTAATCTCGAAGAGCCGGCACTCTTCAACGAGATAGTGTTCAGATTCCTTGCAGCTGTCGAGCGCGGCCTGTGGAGCAAGTGGAGAAGCGCATGTTCGAGCTAGGTTCATTTGAGGGAGGCGGGCCATGAGCAAGGCAGGAAGATTGACGGAAAAGGTCGCTCTGGTCACGGGCAGCAGTCGGGGCCTTGGCCGTGGAATTGCGGAAGGGTTCGCCGCCGAAGGCGCCAAGCTCGTCGTGAATTACTTGAAGGACGAGAGCGCGGCCAAGGCTGTCGTCGAGACCATCAGGAAAAATGGCAGCGACGCGATCATGGTACGCGCCAACATCGGCGAGGTCGAAGATGTGACCCGCATGATCGATACCGCCGTCAACACGTTCGGCACGATCGATGTTCTCGTTAACAATGCCGGTATGCTCAATTCGTCCAAGCTCGCAGACATGTCGGTGGAGACGTGGGATGACATGATCAAGGTCCATCTGCGGGGAATGTTCCTGTGCACGCGGCTTTCAATCCCCTACATGCTCAAGCAAAAGAGCGGAAAAATCATCAATATGAGCGGCACCTTCGGCGTGAGCGGCGGCGCCGAATTCACCCATATGTCGGCCGCCAAGGCGGGCATGATCGGGTTTACCCGGGCGCTGGCACGAGAAGTCGGACACGACGGGATTAACGTGAACTGTATCGCGCCGGCAATTATTCGAACCGACCTCTATAATTTCATGCCGGATGATGTACGCGACTCAATTGTCGGTGCATATCCGCTCGGCCGCGTTGGGGAAGTAGAAGACGTGGTCTCCACCGCGTTGTTTCTCGCTACCAGGGAAGGCGATTTTTTTACCGGACAAACGCTCTGCCCGGCAGGCGGCGATGTCATGGTTTGAGACGATGGGATATCGCAGGAAGGACGAGGTCAATCAGGAGAGATCTCTATGATCGTCGAAGAGCGATGCTATACGGTCAAGCCCGGAACTGTTCAGCTCTACTACCAGGATTATGATCCGCGGGGATTGAAAATTCAGACGCGCATCCTCGGCAATCTCATTGGCTATTTTCATACCGAAATCGGCGAACTCAATCAGATCGTTCATTTGTGGGGATACGAATCGCTCGCCGATCGCGAACGTCGACGCGCCCTGCTTGCTGCCGATTCGGAATGGCAAGAATATCTCAAGCAGTCACCCGATATCATCGTGAAAATGGAAACCCGCATACTGGTTCCGGCCCCGTTCTCGCCGATCAAATAGCGCCGGCGCCTGCAATCGATCCGGGCGGCTGGATTGCTTCAGCTTCGCACCTGAACCTGTTACGAATGCCGCCGTATAACAGCCGCCGTAACTGAAGGTGGAGCTATGGAGAACGTTGATATTTTGATCGAGCATGGAACTCTGCTCACGCTGAACAATGATCGACAGATCATCACCGATGGTGCAGTCGCCATACGCAAGGATCGCATCGTTGCAGTGGGCAAGACAGCAAATGTACGAGAGAAATTCAAAGGCAAGAAGACCATCGATGCATCCATGCGGCTGGTCATGCCGGGCTTGGTCGATGGCCATGCTCATCTCGGCGAAATTGCTCGCGGCTTGATCCCCGATACTCTGCGCACAAGCGACTGGCTGAAGTTCTGGTGCTATCCGTACATGGCGGCGATTACACCAGAGGATGAGTACTGGTATGCCAAGTGCCTGATGGCGGAAATGATCCGGTCCGGCACGACATGCTTCGTCGAGCCCGGCTGCATGTGGCTTGAGAGCACGATTAAGGCGATCCAGGAGAGCGGAATGCGGGCTACCACCGGGAGCTGGGTTTGGGACCATGCAGGCCCGGATGGCCACAAATGTCCCGAATACTTCAAGAAGATGACGCTGCAGCAGGCGCTCGACCTCACCGAGAGCAACATCAAGGCGTATGATGGCCTCGCGGAAGGGCGTATCAAGTGTTTTGCGACCATCGAGGGGGTCGGGACCTGCTCCGACGAACTAATGCTCGGCGCCAAGGCTCTTGCCGACAGGTTTGGTACGTTCACACTTATGCACAAGGCCAGTTCGCGTGAGGAGGTTGCGAGCGAACTCAAGGCGACCGGCCACCGGCCGGTCGAGCACATGTATCGCATCGGCGCCCTTGGACCGAATGTCTATCTCAATCACATGACTGCGGTAGACCCGTTCGAGGTCGACATGCTGGCCGAGACCAATACCAAGGTCTGTCAGAACCCGCCTGCAGCGTTGAAGCTCGCCAAGGGCACGACGCAAATGAGCCGCTTTCTGGAAATGCGTGCCAAAGGCGTCACCGTGTGCCTGGGCTGCGACGGCGTTAATTCTGCTGACCACAAGGACATGTTTCGCTCGATGTATTTGGCGGCAACGCTTCCAAAGGACGCCAAAGTCGATCCTGAGGTTATCACCGCCGAAGAGGTTGTCGAGATGGCGACCCTCGACGGCTATCGTGCGGTCAGCTGGCAGGATGAACTCGGTTCGCTAGATACGGGCAAGAAAGCTGATCTCATTGTCATCAATGTCGATCGGCCTGAATGGGTGCCGACCTACAATTACGTTTATAGCCTCGTCTATACTGCGAGCGGCGACAGCGTCGAGACTGTGCTCGTTGACGGACGCATCCTGATGGAAAATCGGCAGCTCACCACAATTGACCTCGCCGAGGTGCACGCGCGCTGCCGGGAACTGGCCCCGAAGCTTGCGGCGCGGGCGAACGTCAAGCCCAAGTCTCGCTGGCCGGTACTATAGAGTTGTGGAACACAGCGGTATCAACATGCAGATCGCGAAGGCGCCTAAGCTGCCCAACAGGCATGGCCGCAAGCATGGAGAAGTCTTCCGGGGTGTTTGTCTCTTTGCAGTGGTTCTGGCGCTGCATGGAGTTGCACACGGGGAGGACTACCCTTCCCGTCCCATCACCCTGGTAGCGCCTTCGACGCCCGGCAGCGCGCCCGACGTGCTTGCGCGCATCGTTGCGCGCAGGCTCTCCGAGCAGCTCGGACAGCAGATGGTGGTGCTCAATCGCCCGGGTGCAGGCACCAACATCGGCACGGCGAGCGTCGCGCAAGCCGCTGCCGACGGCTATACCCTCCTCCTCGGCTCGATCGCCAACACGCTCAATCCGCACATCATGCGAAAAGTCGGCTACCGCCTGGAGGATTTCACGCCGGTGTCAAGCGTTGCGGCGGCAGCCGACGTCCTGGTGGTTCACCCATCAACCCCCGCGGCAAGTGTCCAGGAGCTGATCGCGTTTCTCAAGAGCAAGCCGGGAACGCCTGCCGGTCACGCCGGCATCGGTACCACGCCCCACCTATCGCTCGAAACCTTCCGCCGCATGGCCGGCGTCGAGATCACCATGGTGCCGTTCAAGGGCGGCGGCGAGGCGCAGCAGGGAATACTTGGCGGACAGGTGCCCTTCATGTTCAGCACCACCATCGGCATCCTGCCGCACGTGCGCGGCGGCCAGTTGCGTGCGCTCGCAGTCTCCAGCGCGCGGCGCATCGCCACTGCACCCGATCTGCCGACGGTCGCCGAGTCCGGCCTGCCGGGTTTTGACGTGGTGGCATGGTTCGGGCTGTTCGCCCCGGCCGGAACGCCGAAGCCGATTGTCGATCGCCTGAGCGTCGAGACGCGCTCTGCGCTCGGCACGGCCGAAGTGCACCAGCGCCTGGTCGATCTCGGCGCCGAACCCCTCGGCAGCACGCCCGAAGCGTTTGCCGACTACGTCAACGCCGAGTTCCAGCGCTGGGGCAGGCTGGTCAGGGAATCGGGCATCAGCCTCGACTAGCCCGTGACCGCAACCACGCTGGTGCTGACCACCGAAGATGCCCGCGGCCTGGTGCCGATGGCCGAGGCCATCGAGCTGATCGAAGCCTCGTACCGCGACGCCGCCGCGCAGGTTCTGCCCCGCCGGCGCATCCATAGCCCGATTTCCCATCCCGATGAAAAACGCTGGTCGATGCTGAACGTCATCGCCGGCGTCCTGCCTTGCCAGGACGTGATCGCGCTGCGCGTCGATGCCGCGCACATGGCCAAGCCGGTTCGCGACGGCCGCGAGCGGCTCGAGTTCCGCGGCGACTTCTCCGGTTTCGTGCTGGTGTGGGACTTGGCAACCAACGAGCTCCTCGGCATCGTGCACGATCATGCCATCTCGGCCCTGCGCGTCGGCGCAACCACGGCAGTGGCCGCAAAGTATCTCGCGAGAAACGATGCCCGGACCCTGGGGATTCTTGGCTCGGGCAAGCAGGCTGCGGCTCAGGTCGAAGCGCTCCTCGCCGTCAGGCCTGGCATCCGCAAGCTGAAGGTGTTCTCGCCTTCGATCGACAACCGGCGCCGCTTCGCCGAGACGATGGCCGCAAGGTTTCGCTTGCAGGCCGCACCTGTCGATAATGCGGAGCAGGCGGTGCGCGATTCCGACATCGCGGTCGCCGCCACCAACGCCAGCGATTCGATTCTTTTCGGGCGGTGGCTTTCGCCCGGCGCGCACATCGTCGGGATCAAGTCTTCCACGCGGTTCTATCCGCAGCGCGAGCTGGACGACGAGTGTGCGCGGCGCGCCGACCTGATCGTCGTCAACCTGAAGGCACAGCTGGAGATCGACGACCAGGCAGAGCTGATGGAGCCGGTACGCAAGGGGCTGGTCGCCTGGGAGAGGATTCACGAGCTTGCCGACCTGTGCGGCGGCCGCGTCGCGGGCCGCGTTGCCGGCGCGCAGATCACCTATCACAACAACAACGGCGGCATGGGCAACCAGTTCGCCGCGGTCTGCAAGCGCGCCCTCGACGTCGCGCGCGCGAAGAAGCTCGGCACCGAGCTTCCCATGGACCTCTTTATGACGCGCCGTCACAGCGACGCGTCGGCGCCATAGTGCGGTGAATTTGAAGTTCCTATCATTACTGGCCAAACTAATTTACATCGCTGGCGGCGAACTGCCCGACAGCGGCCGGCGGGCGCGGGATGTCTGCGGCGCTGCCCAGGCGGGCAAGCCAGCTCGACGATCGCGGCGCCGGGGGAGCCAAGCCCTGATCCTTCCCGGCAGTCACCGCACTGGTACGATCCGCGCTGTCGGTTGACGTTGTTGGGCTTGGTGGAGCGGGGTAGGGAACCGCACTCGGGTCAGGATAGGGGACCACATTCAGAACGGGCTTTGCTTCAAGCACCCCTGGCTTTGCTTCGATCTGCACCGGCTTTGCTTCAGGCACCCGCTGCTTGACCTCGGCGGCTTGCAGATGGGGAGGCTTCTGGTCGCGTTTTGCCGCCGGCGATGTGGCTGGTTTCACTGGCTTCGCCGGTGGGAGCGGCGCGGGCGCTGCGCGCGCTTCCAATTCGCCGCGCAGATGCGCGAGAGCCACGCTTTCGCTGCGCACCGTTTCGATCATTTGCGCATCCGCGGGGGCGAGCCGGACGACCGCCGGCGGCGGCACGGCCGGCACGATCGGCGGATGGCGCGAGTTGTCCAGCGCGAAGGCGACAATGGCGCTGGCGCAGCCCGCGCCGGCGACCTCGATAAGCTTGATGGCGAACCTCGACAAATTGGAAAACCGGCCCAGCATCCCTTCCCCTCCCGAATTCAAACGTCTGAATGTTTTTCAAACACCCGTTTGAGGCTAAAGCACGGCAGAAAAGCCGCAGTCAAACGGAAATGCTGGGGAAATTCACTAGTGTCCCGGTTCCGGCGTTCGTATCACTTTGCAGCACTCTCGCAAACGAACGTCGGAACCAAAGGGACACTAGCAACTATTTGATTCTAGTGTGGCTTTGGATTTGACGTTCCTACAAATGACTCGCGGCAATGCTGATAGGAACGTCAAATCCGCCACACTAGGGTCTTTGGTTCAGCCCGGCGGCGGCCCACTTTGTGATTGTGCCCGCGAGGCTCTCCACGAACGACTGATCGATTTTGAAATTCAAGGGCGGCCGGCTCAATTGCTCGGCGTTGCGCACAAAAATACTGCACTGGCCGAGGAGCCAAAGGGCGGCAATCGCCGCCTGCTGCTCGCTCGTTTCAGCAGGAAGAAACCGTTTCACCAGGCCCGTAACGCCAGCCAGATAAGGGGAAGCCTCCTCGGCCATGAAGCGGCGGAAGGTCGGCGTCGGCCGTACCGTCTCCCAGTTGAAGATGCGCAGGTACCGGCTGAGTTCGTCACTGGCAGTGAGCGGACGCAATTGACGTTCGACGTAGCCGCGCAATGCCGCTTCAGGCGAGGGCGCCTCCGCGGTGGTCTTTCCCGAGGCGTCGCCCGCCGCAAGCGCCTGCAATGCCATCTTCAGCACGGCACGGTAGAGTCCCCTCCTTATTGCCGAAGTGGTAATTGATGGCAGCCTGATTGACATCGGCCTTGGCCACGATGGCGCGAATGCTGGCGCCGTCATAGCCGCTCTCCGCAAATACAGGGATTGCCGCGCGCATGATCTTGCCGCGCGTTGCCTTGGAAGGACGTGTCGCCATCTTTATCCCGATCCGTTCAAACGACCGTTTGAATATACCTTGGATCGGTGCATTGGCAATGACGTGTCGTCAGGGGGAGGTTACATGCCGCATGGCTCGCTCAGCCGAAATAGGCCTCCCGCACCTCGTCGCGTGCGCCAAGCTCGTCCGGCCGCCCCGCCGCCACGACGCGGCCCTTGGAGAGCACGTAGCCATAGTGGGAAACGGCAAGGGTCTGATGCACATTCTGCTCGACCAGAAAGATGGTGATGCCGCGCCCGTTGATCTCGCGGATGATGTTGAAATTCTCCTTGACCAGGAGCGGCGCGAGCCCAAGCGACGGCTCGTCGACCAGAAGGAGCTTTGGCGCGCGCATCAGCCCGCGGCCGATCGACAACATGGCCTGCTCGCCGCCCGACATCGTGCCGGCGATCTGGCTGCGCCGTTCGCCGAGCCGGGGAAAGATGCGATAGATTTCCTCGGCGCGCGCACGGGCGACTGCCGCGGAACGCTCCTGATAGGCGCCGACCCGCAAATTCTCCTCGACGGTGAGGCGGGGAAACACCTTGCGGCCTTCGGGGATGCAGGCAATCCCCGCAGCAATCACCTTGTGGGGGGCCATTCGCGTGATCTCGCGCCCGCCGAGGACGATGCGGCCCCGGCGCGGCGGGGTGAGCCCCAGAATGGAGCGAATGAGCGTGGTCTTGCCCGAACCGTTCGAGCCGAGCAGGCAGGTAATGCTCCCGGCCGCGGCGGCGAGCGAAACCCCTTGCAGCACGTCGGCTTTGTCGTAGCCCGTGTAGATGTCTTCGATTTCAAGCGCAGCCGTCATTCATGCAATTCCAAGATAGGCTTCCTGCACGCCGGGGTCGGCGGCGACCTGCGCAAACTTCCCCTCGCTTATCTTGCGCCCGTAGTTGAGGACCGCGCAACGATCGGTGATGCGCTCGATCACGCCCATCTCGTGCTCGATGATGACGATCGTGAGCCTGGGCAGGCGATCGCGTACCGAGATGATGTCGTCCATGAGGTTGCGCGTTTCGTCATGGGTCATTCCGGCCGAGGGCTCGTCGAGCAGCACCAGACGCGGCTCGCTCACCAGCGCGCGGCATATCTCGATGCGCCGGCGATCGATCATCGGCAGCACGGCAGCCGGCTCGTCCATGCGTCCGGCAAGCTCGGAGCTGAACACGGCGACAAGCTCGCGCGTTTGTTGCCGCCAGCGGACGAGTTCCGCGGCAAAAGCCTGCCGCCGCAGAAGATTGAAGGCGAGACCGTGGGTGAGGCGCTTGTGGTTCCCCACCATGATGTTGTCGAACACGGAAAGCGGCAGACACATGCGCGAGCGCTGGAAGGTGCGGGTGATGCCGGCCCAGTAGACCTGTTGCGGGCTTGCCGCGGTAATGTCGGCGCCGGCAAAGCTGATCGCGCCGGAATCGGCGCCGTAGATGGCGGTGATGACATTGAAGAGCGTGGTCTTGCCCGACCCATTGGGTCCGATGAGCCCGACGATCTCGCCCTCGTTCACCGCGAAGTCGACGTGGTCGAGCGCAATCAGCCCGCCAAACCGGCGCGTCACTTCCCTGCATGCAAGCAACGGCTCCCTCACGGCGCAGCACGCAGCCGTCCGCGTGGCAAATATTCCCGCAATTGCCGCGGCAGCAGTCCCTCCGGCCGAAACAGCAGGATGATGATGACGAGCCCGGCATACAGCACGAAACGGTATTCCTGAATGACCTGAAGCTTTTCCGGAAGCAGCACAACAAACGCTGCCGCTACCAGCACCCCCCAGGGATTGCCAATGCCGCCGAGAAGCACGATGGAGACGAGAACAAGCGAATCGCCGAAAGTGAAATTGTTCGGCGCAATGAACCCCAGGACATGCGCGTAGGCTGCGCCTGCAATCCCGGCGAAGAAGTTTCCCAGCGTGAAGGCGAGCACCTTCCAGCGCGCCACGTTGAGCCCATAACAGGCGGAGGCGGTCTCATCGAGACGAATGGCATCCATGCTGAGCCCGATCCACGAGCGCTCGAGCCGTCGCACGAACTCGAAGCTAAAGGCCAGAAGGAGGAGCGCCAGCATGAGATACGAGAAATAGAACGAAGCGGTGAAACCGCCGATGCGGATCGTGCTGTTGAAATTCCAACCGAACACCACCAGCGGCTTGACTTGAATGCCCTGCGGTCCGCCGAGCGTGTCATTGACCTCCAGAAACACCTTGAACAGGATGCCGAAGGCGATGGTGACCAGCGCCGCGTAGTGCCCGCGCGTGCGCAGTACCGGCAGTATCAGGATCGATCCGATCAGGGCGGCCATCGCGCCGCCGAGGGGAAGCGTCATAACCGAGGGGAGTGCCGTATATTTGGTGATCACTCCCGCCGTGTAACAGCCGATGCCGAGAAAGGCCGCGCCGGCGAAATTGACGATGCCGGCATAGCCGAACTGAATGGTGAGCCCGAGCGCGGCGACCATCAGGAGGAGCGCGGTCGTCATCATCAGGATGACGAAATGCTCCTCGTGGAACCAGCAGGCGACAACAACGAAACCGATAATGGCGGCGAGATCGAAGCTGCGCTCGTTCTCGGCAATGCTGGCGCGCACCTCCCCCGCCACGCGCAGCCGCGCCGCCAGCATGACTGTCGCGGCGGCAAGCGCAAGCAGCGCGCCGACGGCACGCTCGCTCTCCGCAGCCAGGAACAGGATGGCGTAGAGCGTGGCCGCAGCCGCAAAGCCAAGCGCCGGCCATGGTGAGCGGCGTGCCATGGGCTACACCCGCTCGCTCGATTTCTCCGCAATCAAGCCGGTCGGCCGCCAGGTCATGATGGCGATGATCACCGCCAGCGCGAATACGTCCTTGTAGGCGCTGGCGAAGGGCAAGGCGATTGCGCCGATGGTCTCCAGCCCGGCGAACAAAAAGCCGCCGAGGATCGCGCCGTAGATATTGCCGAGGCCGCCGACGACCGCGGCACTGAAGCCGAACACCCCGAGCAGCAGCCCCATGCTGAAATTGATCTCGTTGTAATAGAGGCCGTTCATGATGCCGGCAAAGGCGGCGACCGCCGAGCCGATCGCAAAGGTGGTCAGCACCACGAAATTGAAATTGATGCCCATGGCCTGCGCGGTCTCGCCGTCCTGCGCCACCGCGCGGATCGCGAGGCCGAGCTTGGTCCTGGTGATCACGAATTGCACGACGGCGATCATCGCCAACCCCGCCAACAGCAGGATCACGCTGTCGAGGCGCAGCGTCAAATGGCCCCAGTGCAAAGCGTGCGCGGGAAGGAGCGCCGGAAACGGCTTCGGGTTCGACGCCATCCGGAAAGAGCAGCCGCACGCTCTCGCGCAGCACCGTTCCCAGCATCAAGGTAATCAGGAGGGTGTTGAGCGCCGGTGCCCCGCGCAGCGGCAGCACCAGATAACGCGCAATCGCCCCGCCGAGCGCGGCCATCATGAGCATTGCCACGAGCGAAAGAATAATCAGCTGGATGAGCGGCGTTCCCCAATGCGCCGCCTGCAGGCCGAGATAGGTGGCAAAGCCGGTGAACACGCCGACCGTGAGCACGTCGCCATGCGAGAATTTGATGACATCGAGAACGCCGAAGAACAGCGTGAACCCCACCGCCACCAGGGCATACATGATGCCCAGCATCAGTCCGTTGATGAGGTATTGCAGCGCGATGTCCACGCTAGCGCGCCCTGAGTGAACTATCACGCGAGCGGCCGCGGGCGTTCGTCAAACTGACGCAGTCCTTTGTTTCTGCGCGTAACATCAGAAAGTCCGCAACCGCGCTTGCGGCAGGCACGGGCGAACTTCGCTCGTGCAGGTCAGGTAATGCTCACTTCTTCAGGCTGCGCTTGCCCGAGCCGTATTCGCTGTCCTCCCACACCACCCACTTTCCGTCCTGCACCACGTATTTCGAGATCAGCGGTACCGAGTTCTGTCCGTGGTCGTCGAAGGTGACGGGCCCGACAATGGAATCGTAATTCACGACGTTGCCGAGCGCATCGGTAAGCTTTTTGCGGTCCGGTCCCACTTCTTCGATCTTGTCGAGGATGAGCTTCATTGCCGCAAAAGCAAATGCGCCATACGCCTCCGGCGGCTCCTTGTAGCCGGCTTTGTCGTATTCCGCCTGGAAGAACTTGCCGCCCGGCAGTTTCTCGATGGGACCGCCCTCGATGAAGCTCAATGAGCCTTCGGCGAGCGGGCCAAGGCCTTGGATGTAGGCGTCCGACTTGATCCCGGACGTGCCTTGAAACACCGCATTGAGCCCGACCTTGTCCATCTGCGAACGCAGGCGAATGCCGATCGGGGTGAGTCCGCCGAAATAGATCACCTCCGGGTTGAGCGCCTTTGCCTGGGTAAGCTCGGCGGTGAAATCCTGCTGGTCGGCGGTGACGCCATAGGTGCCGAGGATCTCGCCACCGTCGGCTTTGACGTATTGCGAGAAATACTGGTTGTGAGCCTTGCCGTAGTCGGTGGTGTCGTGAATGCTGACCCAGCGCTTGAAACCGAGCGAAGTAACGAGCTTCGCGGCGACCTCGTTCTGGTTGATCATGGTGCCGTTGATGCGATGCACTTCGGGGAATTTGTTGCGGTAGGTGATGTCGGGCAGCACCGCTCCCCAGACCACCATCGGCAGCCCCAGCCGGTTGTAGGTTTCCACCGCCGCAATGGCGGCGACCGAGCAGTAATGGGAAATCGAGCCGATGACGCTGCGATCGGCGCCGGCCTTGGTCGCTACCTGCACCGCGACGTTCGGTTTGCATTCATCGTCAAGGACAATGAGCTCGTATTCGTATTTTGCCTTGGCATCGGCATTGCGCAGCTTCACCGCGAGATCGGCCGAGTTGCGGCCGCCGATGCCGTTCGCCGCGGTGCCGCCGGTCAACGGCCCGATGAATGAAACCTTGACCTTGTCCTTGGCCGCGGCCGGAGAAACAAGCAATGCCAGCGCGGCGGCCGTGCCAATCAGAACTGTTCTGGAGATCATGATGGGTTCTCGTTGGTCGCGTGCCCGCGTCGTAGTTGTAGGGTGGGCAAGTTCGTTGGCCCGGCGGTTCGCGTGGGCACGGCGCTATCGAAGAATTTGCCCACGCGGAGAGACGGTGCTCTGCGCCTTTGCCCACCCTACGCAATCGGCTCATGGTTGCCTAGACGCTACCCAGGCTAATCGAGCCGTGCTCCCGAGCGCCGCACGACCTCCGCCCATTTGGCGGAATCAGCCGCGATCAGCGCGGCAAAGGCTTCCGGCGTGCCGCCGGCCGGCTCGTCGCCGATCGCCGCAAAGCGATCCTTGAAACTCTGCGAGGCGACCGCGCGGTTGATTGCGCTATTGAGTTTGTCGACCACGGGCCGCGGTATCCCGGCGGGGGCGATGACGCCGCTCCAGGTGGGCGCTGCATAGCCGGGGACGCCGGCTTCCGCCACCGTGGGCAAATCCGGAAATGCCGGCGAGCGGTGCGCGCCGCTCACGGCAAGCGCGCGCACGGTACCGGATCGCGCGTGCGGGGCGATCGAGTTCAAGCTCTCGAACATCAGTTGCACCCGCCCCGCAATCAGATCGTTGATGGCGGCGGCTCCGCCACGATAGGGGACATGCACAATCTCCGTTCCACTCAGATATTTGAACAGTTCGCCGCCGACATGGCCGGGCGATCCGTTGCTGGACGAGGCGTTCAGGAGCTTGCCCGGATTTTTCTTTGCGTAATCGATGAGTTCGAGCACCGATGTGAAAGGGGATGCAGGAGAGACGGCCAGCAGGAGGTGCCCGCGCGTGACCAGCGCAATGGGCTGGAAGTCGCGCTCGATATCATAGGGAAGCTTGCTCACCATGTGCCGGGTGATCGCCAATGCCCCGATCGGCCCCATGCAGATGGTGTAACCGTCCGCCTCGGCCTTGGCGGTGAGGTCAAGCCCGATGGTGAGGGCCCCGCCCGGACGATTATCGACGACGATCTGCTGCCCCAGCTCCTTGCCAAGCTCGGCGCCGAGAATGCGCGCGACCGTATCGGTGGCGCTCCCCGGCGCCTGCGGCACAATGAGCCTGATCGGCTTATCGGGATATTCCGCGGATGCGGGAAAGGGAAATGCGCAGACGA
Source organism: uncultured Alphaproteobacteria bacterium (assembly GCA_963817135.1). GTDB lineage: Bacteria > Pseudomonadota > Alphaproteobacteria > Rhizobiales > Xanthobacteraceae > VAZQ01. Next base: position 217,562 of record CAWFNG010000008.1, read on the forward strand.
AGAGAAGGAGTAAGTTGGGAAGCACTCGCATACCGGTTTGCTAGCCGGCAAGGGCGTGCAGCGCAATCAAGAGAAATGCGAGGGTGGACAATGCGAAATTGCCCTTGTCCACCCTCCACGGCGCACACGACCTGCTTCTGTTCCCCGCTAGTGTGGTGGATGTAACCTGGACGCTGGTCAGAAGGTCACGACATCTTTGATGGAGGCTGCCTCATTCGCAGGCACGAGCTTGCGCGCGACGAAGTCGTCCCAGTCCTTGAACTTTGCCTTGGCGCGCGCCTCGACGATGGCCTTGGATTGCGCATGGGTCATCTTCGGAAGCTTGTCGATCTGCGCCGCCGTGGCGGTGTTGAGATTGACTTTGGCCGCAACCGGCGCCGTCGAGGTTCCGGTAGTCGCCGGCTTGCTGGCAGAATTGACAGTCGGAGCAGGCGAGGATGACGGCTTGTTGTCCTGCGCAAGGGCCGGAGCGGAGATGACCGCAAGTGTCACCGCAGCGAGCAGGACGCGATGGATGGACATGGATGAGTTCCTTGTGGTTGCCCCCGAGGCTTGCTTCGATGCGAAGATCGGCACAAGCCGAGCGGGCGTTCATTGTCTCAGTTGCAGAGTTCGGCCTCGCATAGCCGCGCCCCACTGATTGCATCCGTCATAGCGCAGCGAACCGGAACGGTTGATGGCTGACGCGTTCATGCCCTGTTCAGTAATTCGGCGGCGCGCGGCGGACCGGCCGATGACGCAAGCCGGGCAAGCCGCGGCGCCGGCCTAGTGGTCCGATTCCGAAGTTCGCCACCACTCGCGGCACGTTCAGATGCGAACTTCGGAATCTAAGGACCACTAGCAACTCTATGATTTGTAGTGCGGTTTTGAATTTGAAGTTCCTAAACGAGCTTGCGGCCAGTTATGATAGGAACTTCAAATTCACCGCACTAGCCTCCCACATCCCCCCCTGCGCTCATCAGAAATTGAGCATAGAATCTTGGGTAAACCCGAAGTGGGAGGTTGCCATGGCCTTCAAGACCATCCTCATTCCGACCGAACAGCACGATCGCATGAACGCGACGCTGGAAACCGCGCTCCTTCTCGCGCGCAAGTTCGACAGCTACCTGGAAGGCTTCGCCCTGCGCGGCGAGATTGCCGCCGCCTTCGCAATCGGGGAGGTGGGCGCTCTACCGATGCCTGCCGAACTGGAGCAGGAAATCGTGGAAAAGGAGCAACAGACCCGCCGGCTTTTCGAAAATTTCATGCAGGAACACGGCGTGCCGCATGGTGGTTACGCAAAAGCCTTGTCCAGCCGCTGGGTGCCCGATGCCCCCGAGGGCGACCAGTTTGTCGGCAGTCATGGCCGCGTCTTCGATGTCATTGTTCTGGGCAGGCCCGGACGCGATTTGAAAGGCCCGCGCATGGCCACGCTTGAAGCCGGCTTGTTTGATAGTGGCCGGCCTGTCCTGATCGCCCCGCCATCGCCTCCGTCCGAGATGGGCAGGAATGTTTTGATTGCATGGAATGGCAGCACCGAGCAGGCGCGCACCATCGCTTTCGCCATGCCCATTCTCAAGCGAGCGAGCCGTGTCGTCGTGCTGACCGTCGAAGGCGGAGCGGCGGTGCCAGGGCCGTCCGCCCAGCAGGTATGCCGCTATCTGGAACTAAACGAGGTGCCGGCAAAACCGATGACCGTCGGTCTCGATGGCCGCCTCACCGGCGAGGCGGTCCTCGCCCACGCCAAGGCATTGGGCTGCGACCTCCTCATCAAAGGGGCCTACACGCAGAGCAGGCTGCGGCAAATGATCTTCGGCGGCACCACCCGCTACGTTCTGGCCAATGCGACACTGCCAGTGCTGATGGCGAACTAAACATGCCGCGCGTACTGGCGACGTTCGGAATCGGTCCGGTCGGCGATCACCGATGGTTTATTGCACAGTTTTGCGCAGGAGGACCGTGTTGTCGAAGACCAGGTTGATAGTCCAGATCCAGCGCGAGCCCATGAACGCCTCGGGATATCGCCAGTAGCCCGGCACTCCAATGATGCCGACCTCCTGATCGAGGTACTCGAAAGCCTGCGGCCACCTGGCATCGTCGAAACCCGGATTCATCCATCCATCCGGGATCGGATAGTGTATCGCAAAACAAAGCTCTCTGCAGGTCGGCAGCCTTGCCAGCGGGTGAATGCGCCCGCCGAGATGGGAAGTGTCGTGGATGTATCCATACTCAACGACATCGTCAGGATGCTGGAGGGGCGCAATGTAGAATGACTGTGCCTTCCAACCGCTGTTCGTCGCCGTCCCATCGGAAAACTTCGCGACGAACCCGCCGTCACCCGAGTGCCAGGTGTTCCCCCGGAACACTTCCATCCCCAGGCCAAGCTTGTCTTCCCAGTCCTGCGCCAGAACGGCGATGGTATATGGCCGTTTCACGCGGAAGCGGACCACATGGGAGTTGAATGGCGTGAACGGGATCGCATCCACGCCAATCAGCTTGCCGTTGATGTAAAGCTCAAAGTAATTATCTGCGACCATGAAGCCGGTCACAACCTCTCCGTCCTTGTCGAGTTCTACGATCGGCACCTTGGTCAGGTCGACCTCGGACATGTCCTTCGGGGTCACGCCCGTGCATTCATTGTAGAGATCCGGCAGCTTGGGAGCCGTCTCGAAATGGTTGGCGGTCGGGACGATGAACTTCGTGCCGTCCTTCGCCGTAATTTCCCCGACCGGATTCTTTCGAACGTTCATGCCCGGTTGGGTGTTGGCGCACGGAATGAGATCTTCAATAACCGTTTTCGCCAGGCCCTGCGTGATGATCCGCTGCGGCGGAGGATCTGCTTTTGGCATTGGCAGTTTCGAAGGCGGGGCGGGCGGCTGCTGCGCCTGCACGGCGTCCGCTGCAAGCATCGCTGCCGCCGCCACCGCGGCAAGCATCGAGCGCGCGAGCAGTAACGAAAGAGACCGTTGCAAATGAATCATTCGCCTCCTCCCCGGTTATGTGTGGCTTGTTTTTGCGACTCCTCGTTCACTCCGCCACCGAGTTTCAGAGTTCATAATCTCCTGGATAAGCTAGATATAAGCAGGCTATCAGCGTAATGCAGACTGGAAGGACCCGCAACACGATCCCCCCGATTCCGGAGGCTAACGACACAAATGAAAGCCGCATACATTGAACAATTTGGCGGACCCGAAGTCGATAAAGTACGGCGATTTGCCCGATCCCGTTGCCGGGCCGGGCGAAGTGCTCGTCGATATTGTTGCCGCGAGCGTCAACGCCGCCGACTGGAAGGTGCGGCTGGGTCATTATGGCCAGTCGAAGTTTCCCATCGTTCTCGGGCGGGATTTTTCCGGAACCGTCAGCGGCATGGGTGAAGGCGTTCACGACCTCAAGGCCGGCGATGCGGTTTTCGGCGTTTGCGAGGCCGGCCAGGAGGGCGCTTACGCCGAGAAGATTGCGGTCAAGGCAGCGATCGTCGCCAAGAAGCCCGCGGACTTGTCCCACGCGGACGCCGCCGCGCTGGCGCTCACCGGCCTCACCGCAATGAGTGCCGTTGAGGATACGTTGAAGCTCAAGCCGGGCGAGACGATCCTGATCCAGGGCGGCGCGGGCGGGGTCGCGAGCTTCGCCATTCAACTCGCCAAGCATATAGGCGCTCGGGTGATCACCACCGCGAGTGCCGCGAACCATGCCTATGTGCGCGGTCTCGGTGCCGATGAAGTCATCGACTACAACACCAAGGATTTCACGCAGGTCGTAAAAAATTGCGATGCCGTGTTCGATACCGTCGGCGGCGACGTCGCGCAACGGTCATTCGCCGTGCTCAAACCGGGCGGGCGGGCGGCTTTCATCGCGTCCGGACCTCAGGCGCCGAAGCCCACGCGCAATGACGTGACATCGCTGCGTCCCCCGGTCGGCCGCGCCCGCCGCCATATGGAGCGCATTGCGCAACTGGTCAAATCGGGGGCGATCCGAGTTCCGGAGATCGAGCTTTATCGCCTCGCGCAAGCCGCGCAAGCCCATCGCGTGAGCGAATCCCGCCACTTTCGCGGCAAGCTCGTGTTCCAGGTGCGTTGAGGCGTTCGACTTCTGGGCCGCTGTCCTTTTACGGGAAAAATTCTCCGAAGGCCCGATGAATGTGTGCTATCGATCCACTCAAGCGCAGGGGATGTGACCGTTAAAACGGGGAAAGCAAAGGCGAATTGATGCGTGGTTTCAGTAGCGAAGCGATCGATAGTTCGCCCCCCGGTGATCGGCGGCCGTTTCATCTCGTGATGATCAAACCGACGCACTACGATGACGACGGCTATCCCATCCAGTGGTTCCGATCGGCAATTCCGTCCAATACGCTCGCATGCCTGAATGCCTTGGCAGAGGATGCGTGCGCGCGCAACTTGCTCGGGCGGAACGTTGAATTGCGCCTGCACACTTACGATGAAACCAATCGGCGCATCCGGCCGGAGCAGATCATCCAGCTGATCCGCAAGACCGGCGGCAAAGCCCTTATCGCGCTTGTCGGCGTCCAGTCCAACCAGTTTCCCCGGGCCGTCGACTTGGCAAGGCCGTTTCTTGCCGCCGGTCTGCCGGTCTGCATAGGCGGATTCCATGTATCGGGTTGCATCGCCATGCTGCCGGAGCTGCCGCAGGATATCCGCGCGGCTCAGGCGCTTGGCATTTCACTTTTTGCCGGCGAGGCCGAAGAGGGCCGCTTCGATGTGGTGCTGCGCGACGCCGCGAATGGCAAGCTCGCTCCGCTGTACAATTACATGGATAAGCTACCTGATTTGCATGGGGAGCCGCCTCCTATCCTGCCGCGAAAGCACTTGCGCCGAACCTGCGGGTCGCTTTCCAGCGTCGATCTGGGACGCGGCTGTCCCTACCAATGCTCGTTTTGCACGATCATCAACGTGCAGGGGCGCAAGAGCCGATTCCGTTCTGCGGACGATCTCGAAAAGACCATTCGCGAGAACTATGCCCAGAACATCAAGCGGTTCTTTATTACGGATGACAATTTTGCCCGTAACCGGGATTGGGAACCGCTGTTTGATCGCATGATCGAGTTGCGCGAGGGCGATTGCCCGAAGATTGGCTTTACCATTCAGGTCGACACGCTATGTCACAAGATCCCGAACTTTATCGAGAAGGCCGCACAGGCAGGCGTCCGCCGGGTGTTCATCGGGCTTGAGAACATCAACCCGGATAATCTGATCGCCGCCAAGAAACGGCAGAACAAGATTACAGACTACCGGGAGATGCTGCAGAAATGGCGCAATCACGGCGCCATCACCTGCGCCGGGTACATCATCGGCTTTGCCGGCGACAGCAAGGCTTCGATTCTGCGCGACATCGAAATCATCAAGCGCGAACTGCCGCTCGACATCCTCGAATTGTTCTTTCTTACGCCGTTACCCGGTTCGGAAGACCACAAGACGCTCTGGAAGGAGCAGGTCTGGATGGATTCCGATATGAACAAATACGACCTCAACCACCGTGTGTCCCATCATCCCAAAATGTCCGATACGGAGTGGGAAGATGCCTATCGTTCGGCGTGGGAGGCCTTCTATACGCCGGAACATATCCGGACCATCCTGCGCCGTGCTGCGGCGAGCCGGCGTGGCCGGCCGAGCACTACCCTATCGACGCTGCTGTGGTTCAAGCTGGTGAGCGCATGCGAAGGCGTCCACCCGCTTGAAGGCGGCGCGTTGCGGCTGAAATTCCGGCGCGACCGTCGTTTTGGGCTGCGGCGGGAAAATCCCCTCGTGTTCTATCCTCGCTATTTCGCAGAGACGCTTGGCAAGGCGTGGCGCTATTGGTCGGTTTATCGGGAGTGCAAATCCATCCTCGATGAAGTCCTGGCCGCTCGGGACCGTTGGACCTATACCGATCTTGCGATAACTCCACCGGGGGACGAGGAATTTCAGACCCTCGATCTCTATCACGCGACGGCCGGCGGCGAGGGCGCTCTGGCACGCAAGCATCGTGATGATATGATCCGAGCCGGCAGTTTCGTTGCTGCGTAGATCGTCGTAGCTTAAGAGCGCACCGCATGAGCAATGAGCTGAAATTCCAATTGCGGCTGACATTGCACGATGAATACGCGCAAACGGCGCGAAACAGTCCGGCAGATCAATCGATCTCTCCGCTCACCGACGTATTGAAACGGCATGATGCAGCCTTGCAATGTCAGTACGATGCTTTCGCCGGTTATGTCAGCGAGGCAGAGGCCAACGGGATCGAGAATTATCCGCTGTATGAATGGACGAAAAGGACCATCGAGGACCCTGCCAAGCAGGCGAAATATACCAGGTCCTTTTCGCTCTATGTCGGCGGCGATGAGGTTTACGACAAGAACAAAGCGGATGCGCTGGAGGCCGAGCTAAAGCCGCTGGTGGGTGGCCCAATCGTCGCGAAAATGTTCAAATACGATACCGACCCCGCGCACAATCCGCAGCCGCCGCACTAGTGCCGCCGATTTGAAGTTCCTACAGCGGTTGCAGCAAGCTCATGAAGGAACTTCAAATCGAAAAGCGGCACTAGAATCATAGGCTTGCTAGTGCCCCTTTGCTTTCGAAGTTCGTGTCAGAGGGTGCCGCCATGTATCGCGAACTTCGAAAGCGGGGCACTAGTGGTCCGATTCCGAAGTTCGCAAGCCCTCGCGGCACGTTCAGATGCGAACTTCGGAATCAAAGGACCACTAGCAACTCTATGATTATAGTGCGGTTTTGAATTTGAAGTTCCTAAACAAGCTTTGCGGCCAGTAATGATAGGAACTTCAAATTCACCGCACCTAGGGATAATAAACACATCGGAGTATCTTGATGCTGGATCGCAAAAAACTCGGCGCTCTGGAAGTCTCCGCCATCGGGCTTGGCTGCATGAGCATGACCCCGATCTATGGCGTGCCCGATACCGAGGAGGCGATCGCGACGCTGCACCGGGCCCCCGAAATCGGTATCGACTTCATCGATACCTCCGATGCCTATGGGGCCGGTGGCGCCAATGAAGAACTGGTTGGCCGCGCGCTGAAGGGGCGGCGCGAGAAATACATTCTCGCAACCAAATTCGGCAATATCCGTCTCCCCGACGGCAAGCCCGGCGCCAGAGGCAATCCCGCATACGTGTCGGAAGCGTGCGACAAGAGCCTCAAGCGCCTCGGCACCGACCATATCGATCTCTATTTCATCCATCGGGTGGACGAGACGGTGCCGATCGAAGACACGGTCGGCGGCATGGTGCGGCTTAAGGAACAGGGCAAGATTCTTCACCTTGGAATTTCCGAAGCGGGGCCTGCCACCATCCGTCGCGCCCATAAGGTACATCCCATGGCCGCGCTGCAGACCGAGTATTCGCTGTGGACGCGGGACATCGAACACGAACTCCTCCCGCTCTGCCACGAACTCGGCATCGGGTTCGTTGCCTATGCCCCGCTCGGCCGCGGTTTCCTCACCGGCGTGGTTCCGACCGGCGACGCGCTGCCGCAGAATGACCGCCGCCGGGACATGCCGCGTTTTCAGGGCACCAACGCGCAGCACAATCAGAAACTTGTCGCTGCCTTGCGGGAGCTTGCCGGGCACGAGCGTTGCACGCCGGCGCAGCTCGCCATCGCCTGGCTCCTCTCGCGCCGGCCACCGGTGGTGCCGCTTGCCGGCACGAGCAAGCGAAAGTGGCTTGACGAAAATGCCGCCGCCGTCAAACTTCGTCCCGCGCAGGCAACGCTTGATGCGCTCGAGCAAACATTCAAGCCCGGCGTCACCCAGGGGGAACGCTATCCCGCACCCATGATGGCGCGCCTGGGGCTGTAGAGCATGATCCCGAAAAGTGGGCACCACTTTTCGGACAAAGATCATGCTCAACAAAGGGGAGCGGGCACGCTTTATCTCCTGCTCAGGGCAAGGAAGGCGAGCTTCTCCGAGTTCGCTGCACCGAACTACGTCAGTATCGTCGAACATGCTATCAGTAAATTTCAATCGATTGACCGACGCGCGCTCCGGGGGCGCCAGTCAGCTTTCGCCAGCTGCGGACAAGTCGCCCCATCTCCTTGGGGCAGCAATGTGCCGATATTGTTGCAAAAGTCCAAAATTGCCCGGTGATAATTTTTCCGCCCTAAGACGATACGACCGCCGACCACCGATCTGTGTAGCCTCAATCGCGTTACCGAGGTCGCCTGTGAGTTTATCGTTAGGTGATGAGGCCCCCCCAGATCTTTACACGAAAGTCGCGTCTACAGCCCGGAGAATTTTTGATCACCAGTGCAAAAAGACTTTTGCAACAATATCTGCCAGCAGCGGACTCTTGCACCGCAGCAAAAGTTCTGCTCATTCGACTACCTCGTCGGCCCGGACGAGGAGGGTCGGCGGCACGTCGAGGCCGAGCGCCTTGGCGGTCTTGAGGTTGATCACCAATTCGTACTTGGTCGGGTTCTGAACCGGAAGGTCGGACAGTTTCGTGCCCTTTAGAATGCGATCGATATACTGCGCCGCTCTGGTGTATTGGTCCAACGCGTCAGTCCCATATGAGATCAGACCACCACTAGTGACGAAATACCGATATTGATAGATCGTCGGCACGCGGTAGCGCGCCGTTAGTTCGATGGTCAGTTCCCGATGGACCACAAGGAAAACGTCCGGCAGATTGATTAGGCCGCCGTTCCCTTCGCGGGCGACCGCGGCAATCACACGCTCGATCTCGGCTGCGTCACTAACGTGGGCGGTGCTCATCTCCACCCCGGCCGATGGCGCAGCAGCCTCGGCGAAACGCAAGAAATCCAATCCGCTGTTGGGGGTCGTCGCTGGATTGAACATGACGGTGACACGCGCGACAACGGGCGCGATCTCCTTGAGAAGTTGGAGCCACTTTCCAGCCAGCGATGGCTCAAAATTGCTGAACCCAGTGACGTTACCGCTGGGCTTCGCCAAGCTTCTGACGAAGCCCAGTGGGTCGGACACTCGTACAAACACAATCGGAACGGTGCGGGTCTCATCCACCAGGGCGGTGACCGCGGGGGTGGTAACGGCCAAGACGGCGTCTGGTTGGAGTGCAATCAGCTCTCTGGCGAAGGATCGCATGCGATTGACTTCGCCATTCGCCCAGTGATACGCGATCCGAACGTTGCGGCCCGTCCACCCGAGCGTCTGAAGCCCCTGCCGGAACGCGGTGATCTCCGACTGTCCTTGCGGGTCGCTCTCGGCAGGCCCCATCAGCACGCCGATGCGCCGCGCCTGCTCGGGCTCCTGCGCGCGCGCCGTGAGCGGCCACGCGGCCGCTGCGCCGCCAAGTAACGCGATGAATTTCCGTCGCTTCATGGGCGTTGCCCTCGGCCGAGGATGACACCCTACCACATCGTTGAAAAAGCCGTGTTGTGCATCACAGCATTTCGGCCCACCCGACTTCCGCAACGGGTCACTTTGAGACGACCCAGCTCATAGCCGCCCGACAAAGCTATGACAGCAGTACTCAGTAAGCGGACGCAAATTCAATTAATTGGTGCATCGAAGTTGTAGGCAGGAAGTGCCATAAGCGGCTGTGAGCAGCCGCAGCAAATACCAAGCTACTCGATCACCTCGTCGGCGGTTGAGAGCAGCGTCGGCGGCACGGTAAGGCCGAGCATCCTGGCGGTCTGCGCGTTGATGACCAGCTCGAACTTGCTCGACTGCACCACCGGCAAGTCCGCTGGCTTGGCGCCCTTGAGAATGCGGCCGGTATAGACGCCGACATGACGAAACGCATCCGCAATGTTGATTCCGTAGCTCATCAGCCCGCCGGCTTCGACATAGTCACGCAGCGCATATGTCGCGGGGACCGCGTGGCGCGTCGCCAGGTGGACCAATTGGACACACCGGCTGGTGAAAAACGGGTCGGGGCCAACGAAGAGGGCGTCGGGGCGCTCGCGCACAAGAGTTGCGAAGGCCGCATCGATCTCGCGGCTGGTGCTGGCGTTAAGGACCTGGATTTGCAGTCCGAGGGCGCGAGCAGCCGCTTCCACGTCTCTCAACGTGGTTTCGGTATTGGCAGCATTTGTCGGATTGACGAGCACGGCCACACGAGTGGCTGCGGGCACCAGCTCACGCAGGAGTTCCAGCCGCTTTGCCGCCAATTCGACAATGAAAACATTGATGCCTGTCAGGTTGCCGCCCGGCCGGGCGAGGCTGGCGACAAGACCAAGCCCAAGCCTGACCGGGTCTTCGGCGACGGAGAAGACGATGGGGATCGTCGTGGTTGCCGCCTTGGCCACCAACGCCGGAGCGGCACCTGTGGCCGCGGCGATCACGGCGACCTGTCGGTGGACCAATTCGGCCGCCAGCGCCGGCAGCCGATCGATTTGATTCTCGGCCCAGCGGTATTCGATCACTACGTTCTCGCCCTCGACATAGCCGGTGTCTTTGAGGCCCTGGCGAAATCCGCGCAGACGGTCCGCTAACCCTTCAGGCGATGCGGGGTGGAGGAACCCGATCACCGGCATCGCCGGCTGCTGCGCGCGTGCCCCTAGCGGCCACGACACGGCAGCCCCGCCGATTGATTTGATGAAATCGCGCCGTCGCATGAGGTGGCCTCGGATGAGGCCACACAATCTAGCACATCACCCGACACCGAGGGGGGCGCCTGTGCATTGCGGCAAAATACTTTTGCCTATGTCGGTTGAGGGACAAAACCCGCCTCACTCTGGATCAATCGCAAGTCAGCTTTTGCCAGCTGCGGACATGCCACCGCATTGGCTTTGGACAGCAGTGTACCAGGCCGACGGCACGACGGCGCGTACCGGGATAGCATCGTTGTGCCGTCATCCTTCCCGCAAGTCCACTTCACTTGGTCAAGTTAACGAATAGAAGATCGCGTGTGGAAGGTCTGCACGGCCCGGCTCTTGCTTCCTGGGAACTCTGCCGTCTGCTATCGTTCCACGCCCGTTCCAGAGTTTTGCTCCAGGAGAGGACCCCATCCCATGATGGTTTCCATGTACAAGGTGTCGGTGCCGATCTTCGTGCAGTTTCTGACTGCCCAGTCTGAGTGTATCGACAAGGCCGTAGCGCACATTGGGGCAAAGCAGCTCGACCCCAACTTTTTTCTCAACATGCGGCTCTTTCCCGACATGTATCCGTATGTGCGCCAGGTTCAGCAGGCGAGTACTCACGCCGCCAGATGTTGTAGCGCGCTTGCCGGCACCGAGATGCCGAACATGCCCAACACGGAAGCAAGCTTTGCCGAGCTAAAGGCGCGCCTCGCCAAGACGATCGATTACTGCAAAACCTTCAAGCCGGCGCAGATCGACGGCACCGAGGACAAGGACATCACCATCAAACTCGGCGCCAACGAGCGCAAGTTCACGGGGCACGGGCTGTTGCAAAATTTCATCCTGCCGAACTTCTATTTCCACTGTACAACGGCATATGACATCCTGCGCCATTGCGGAGTCGCGCTCAGCAAGCGCGACTTCATGAGCACGCCGGTTAATCTCTGAGGACAACAAAGGTGGGGGAACCAGCGAAGTGGACGAGGTCGCCTTATGGAAGCAAGATGTGCGCACGACTGGCGGCTCGGACCCTGAAGGCGTTTTTATCCCTGCATTTTCTTTTCCAGGATTTGACTCAACACCAGGAGTGATACTGGCCAAACACCGACCCAAATTCCCAACCGCTCTGCGTGGGCTTCTTGCAAAGCCGCTCTTAAAGCAGGATCGCTAATACCGGCAAGGACTGGCCTTAGGACTTCAAGCTGTGGCCCAAAGTACCATACCAGCCATGCGAACGGGATAGAAATTAGTCCCAACCAAAACAAGACTTGGGGTAACATTTTCATCTTTTCCTCCTTTGGACGTGTTGCAGTGTCTAGTCATTCAGCGCGAGTGCCGGAGGCTCCTTACTAGATCATCTTGCTAGGCTCCTCGCCACCAATTTCACGAAGTGGCTCAACCGAAATTCTCAGACGGGTCAACAACGGCGGTAATTAGCGCGCTCGCATTGGGTCTGCTTCGCCTCAATCAACAGACATTGGCGGTGCGCATCGGTGCGGCGGGTTTGTGCCATGTGTGGACGGCTCCGAGTTGGCAAGGACTTTCTTCACGCACGCAGGTTGGTCGGTGCAGCCATGTGTTCGGCCTTTGAGTGCGGTTCACATGACCGCTGGCCATAATGCCCTCCGCGGATCAGGTCCCGGTCAAAACCGCGCATTCAAAGATGCGGTGGCACTAGTGGGTTGTCCTGATCGCCGGATCGACCGGCTCTGCATTACGTGCTGTTCGCCCTCCCAACCTTCACATCACGCCGGGTCTCGGCGCGATCTGGCTACGGCCTTAGCGCGACCGGATAATTGTATCGCTCGCCCTTGGCCATCATGGCCCAGGCCATTCGCGCGAGCTTGTTGGCAAGCGCGATGGCCGCGACCTTGGTCGGCCGTCGGGCCAGCAGCGCTGTGAGCCAGGGCCGATGCTTGGTGCCGTGGATCTTGGCATAACGGATGACGGCGAGGGCGCCGGCCACGAACAGGCTGCGCAGATAGCGGTCACCCTGTTTGCTGATACTGCCGAGCCTATCCCGACCTCCGCTTGAGTGCTGCTTCGGTATCAACCCGATCCAGGCCGAGAAGTTGCGACCTGACCGGAAGGTTTTGGGATCGGCGACACTTGCCACCAGAGCGGTGGCGAGCAGCGGACCGACGCCAGGAATGCAGTTAAGGCGCTTGCTCGTTTGATTGGAGCGGTGCCAAGCCATGATCATTCGATCAAAGTCTAAGATTTGCTTTTTGAGGCTGAGCAGCTGGCTGCCCAGTGCGGCAAGGCATCCACGCACAACCTCAGGCACCCGGTTGTCGTTCGGATCGGCAACGACACGTAACAGTTCCTCGACGCCTTTGCGTCCGACCGGCGCGATGACGCCAAACTCGGCAAGGTGAGCGCGGATCGCATTGATCACGGCGGTCTGCTGGCGGATGAATAGATGGCGCGTGCGATGAAGCATCAAGCCGCTTTGCTGCTCAGGCGTTTTGGTCGGCACGAACCGCATATTGGCTCTGGTGACTGCCTCACAAATTGCCTCAGCATCAGCCATATCGTTCTTCTGCCGCTTGACGTAAGGCTTCACATAAGCCGGCGGCATGAGGCGTACGGTATGGCCAAGCGCCTGCAGCTCGCGTGACCAATAGTGCGATGATGCGCACGCTTCGATACCGACAAGACAAGGCGGCAATTTCTGGAAAAACGCCAGCACATACCGACGTTTCAACTGCCGACGGATCACCGCCTGGCCAGCAGCATCAACCCCGTGCACCTGAAACACTGACTTGGCGATGTCGAGACCGATTGTCGTGATCGTTTGCATAACCAGCTCCTCCGAATCGTGGGAGCCTTAGCAGCTCCCATGTCTATGGCACTCGCGTGCCGGTGGAGGAGCCGTCCACAGCATCACTTCCGGACTAATGCAGTGCAGCAAAAATTACTTCACTCGATTACCTCGTCGGCGCGGAGCGAAAATGCAGGCGGAATGCTCAACCCAAGCGCCCGCGCGGTCTTGAGGTTGACTATCAGTTCGAATTTGGTCGGTGCTTGAACCGGAAGGTCGGCCGGTTTCTCGCCGCGTAGAATACGATCGACATAGGTTGCCGCCCCTCGCCATGAATCGATCTGATCGAAGCCGTAGGAGAGCAGGCCGCCCTCGGTTGCGAAAATCCGAAACGGATAGATTGCCGGCAAGCGATACCGCGCCGCCAATACGATAATCGATCCACGGTTCGCCCAAGTGTTGGGATGTGGAAGGACGATGAGGCCGCCGTCAGGCTGGCTGGCAAAGGCGGCGACCGCGCGCTCGGTCCCGCCGCTGTCGAGGACATCGACGGGCGTCACGGCAACGCCAAGCGATGGCGCAATCGTCTCGGCCGTGCGCAGGTACGCTACAACTGGACCGGAGTCCGAACCGAACAGTACTGCAGCGCGGCTCAGGTTGGGCACAGCCTCCTTGAGCACTCCCAGCCACTTTCCGCCCATCGCAGGCTCGAAGGCTTGGAAGCCAGTGACATTGCCACCCGGCCGCGCAAGGCTGTGCACAAATCCAGCAGCGACTGGATCGCCGACCTGGGCGAAGACAATCGGGATCGTGCTAGTCAGCCGCTGAAGCTCGGCCAAGGCTGGACTGCCCGCGACCACAATCGCGTCGGACGCTGAGCGGACCAATTCTGCAGCCATGGTCTTTGCGCGTTCGGGATCGCCGTCACCCCAGCGATATTCGATCCGCACGTTGCGGCCATCGGTCCAGCCCAGCCTCTGGAACGTATCGAGGAACGCCGCGATGCTGGCTTGACCCTCACGGTCGGTCTGCGAGTAAAGCGAAATCAGCACGCCGACTCGCCGTGGTTGCTGCGCACGCGCTACGAGCGGCCATGCTGCGGCCGCGCCGCCTAACGTGGCGATGAATTCTCGTCGTCCGATGTTGACTGGCATGTGCCCCTCTCTGTGCGAGGGCTGCCTAGTGAGAGAGGAAACATATCACGCCGCGGGCAAGCGGTCTTCAGGTTCGGAAGGACCGGGATGCCGGTGGTGCGCCGCAACCGCAATAACCGCTCCGGGTCGTGGGCCGCCCAAAGGGCTATGTCCGCGCTCAGTCCGCTGCTCATTCGATAACAGTCATAACCGGGACAAGGTGGCACTCACGCTTCGTGCCACAAGCCGACGTGAGCAGGTGCAGCAAGATGCTCCCGAGAAGGCCCACCCAATTTACTCAATGACCTCGTCGGCGCGGGCGAGCAGAGTGGGAGGCACAGTGAGGCCGAGCGCGCGTGCGGTTTTGAGGTTGAGTATCAACTCGACCTTCGTTGCTTGTTGCACCGGCAGATCGGCAGGCTTATCGCCCTTGAGAACGCGGCCGGTGTAGATGCCGGCCACACGGAAAGCGTCTTTTCCTGCAGCGCCGTAACTCGCCAATCCTCCGACGGTTACAAACTCGCGAATTTGGTGAATCACGGGGATCGCATGACTTGCCGCCAGCGCAGCAAGCTTTTCATTTCGGCTCACGAATAGTTTATCCGCGCCGACTATGAGCCCGCCTGCTCGCAGTTGGATCGTTGTCGCAAATACCTGATCGAAATCGCGTTCGTTTTTCGCGTGGAGAACATGAAGCTCCAGTCCTAATGCACCGGCCGCGCGTTGAAGGTCCTGCGATTCGGTTTCACTCATCGGATTAGTAGGATTTACGAGGAGAACAAAAATAGTGCTCCCGGGGACCAGCTCGCGGATCAACTGCAGCCTCTTCTGCCCAAGCTCGACGCTAAACAAGGTCACGCCGGTCAGATTGCCAGTCGGCCGGTGCAGGCGTGTAACAAGTCCGGCCTCTACAGGGTCAATTCCGACAACGAAGACGATCGGGATGGTGGTGGTTGCTGCTTTCGCGGCCAATGCGGCAGGACGGTTGGACATCGTGATGATGACGTTCACGTAACGATTAACCAGATCGCTCGCCAGTGCCGGCAATCTATCGTATTGCTCCTCAGCCCAGCGGTATTCAATCGCCACAGTGCGACCTTCGACATAACCAGTCTCCCGTAGACCTTCGAGGAACGGAGCCAAACGGATCAAGCTAGAATCTCGCAGGCTGCCACTACCGAGAAGTCCAATCACCGGCGTGGGTGCCGGCTGTGCCCATCCCGCCGCCGGCCACTCCACCGTTGCCGTGCTCGCGAGGAGCGCGATGAGTTCGCGACGGGTCATTCGATTACGTCGTCGGCACGCGCGAGCAGTGCGGCAGGCACTGTGAGGCCGAGAATCCTGGCGGTCTGCGCGTTGATGACCAGCTCTAATCTAGTCGGCAGCTGGACCGGTAGGTCGCTTGGCTTTTCGCCCATCAGGATTCGATCGACGTAGGACGTGGCCCCGCGAAAGGTGTCGTCCAATCGCTCGCCGTAGGAGACGAGTTCCTCCTGCCGCAACGAAGTAACGATACCGGTACGCCGCAGGGATTAGGTAGCGGGCGGACAGCCTAATGATGAGATCGCGATGACGATAGGTAATAGTATTTGGTAATACGATCAGCCCAGTGTTCGCGGTCTGTGCGACTTTCTCGATGGCTCGAGCAACATCCGTCGCATCACGCACGCCTGCAGGCGTCACAGTCACACGAAGCTTTGGAGCTTTGTCTTCAATAGCCCGCAACATGCCGATTTGAGCGGCCTGATCAAAATTCAGGATGACGGTCGTTCGATCGATGTTGGGTGCAATCTCCGTGAGTGCTTCCAGCATTTTCTCAGCGGTCGCAAGTTCGGCATTAGCAACGCCAGTGATATTACCGCCGGAATGCGCGAGGCTTGTCACAAATCCAGTGGCAAGCGGATCAACGATAACCGTGAAAACGATGGGAATAGTGTTGGTCTCACGCTGCAACGCTGGCAATGCTAATCCGCTTTGGCAAACAATAATGGCGGGTTTGAGCTTCACCAGTTCGGCGGCATAGGAGCGAATGCGTCCGGGATCATCTCCGGCCCACCAACACTCGATTCGAATATTGCGGCCCTCGATCCACCCCAAGTCCTGTAATCGCTGTCGAAGGGCCTCAAGCTGGGAGTGGCCGAGATCATCATTTTCGTCCATGCCGAATATTATCCCGATACGGCGCATGCTCTCTGGCTTCGGCTGCGCACGCGCCGCAAGCGGCCACACTCCCGCGCCGCCGAGCGTGGCTATAAATCTTCGCCGTCCGATGCAGATTGCCATGAGACCCTCCCACGGGGGTCATGCTCATGCAACGGATGGAGAATACCACGCCTTAATGGCGCGGTCCCCAAAGACCGCTTAGGGGGTCAACAACGGCGTAATTAGCGCGCCCGCGTTGGGTCTGCTTCGCCTCAGTCAAACAGACGCGCATCGGCACTTACACTTTGTGGCCGATATTGTTGCAAAACTCCAAAATTGCCCGGTGATAATTTTCTCGCCCTAAAACGATACGACCGACAACCGCCGATTTGTGTGGTCTCAATCGCGTTACCGAGATGGACTCATGCAGTGCAGCAGAGAGAACCGTCATTTGGTCTCCGACTGGGCGGCAGATGACTGGCGCTGCTGCTGCGCCTAAGCCGAAGCCGCCGCCGCTTTAGACGGCGCCAACGCATGGCGGTGGTCCAGCGAATAGCGGCCAGCTCCCGTGATTGCGAGCAGCAAGTATGCTGCCATAATGGCGAGGTTCTTGTAGAAATTCGCCTGATTGGCGGCGCGCGCCGCGCCTTCCATCGTCCAGAATGGATGACCCAATGCGGTTACAATGATGACCCAGACGACGAATGCCCAGGCGACCCAGCGGGTCTTGACACCGATCAAAATCGCCAAACCGCCGAGTAATTCGATCGCGGCAATGAGATAGCCCAGCCAAGTCGGCGCCGCAGCGCCTGAGGCGACCAAATCCATGAAACGTTTGGTGCCGGGGTTGTTGATGATGCTTGTCACGTCCATGAATTTCAGAGAGCCATACAAAATGAACACCGCCGACATCAGTATCCGGCTAACCAAAATCACGATGTCCGACATCTCCCCCTCCTGGTTGCTGTGTGGGCAAGATCGACCGCCTGATCCGCCCATAATGTAACTCGCGGGTTAGCGCTGCAATAGCTCGCGGATGGCGTATCCGAGCGTGGTCCGCTTACCCTCCAAGCTCGCGGTCCGCGCGATCACGCGGACACGAGCGCGATCATGAATGCGGAGCCGTTTTCCATGTCTGAGCCCACAGCTCGCCTCGGCCGCATCGCTATCCTATGGCGGGGCGATGAAGCGGCGCGCCGCAGTGCCACACCAGACACGAGCCGGTTCAAGGCCGTCTTCGCGGCGCTCGCCGATGTCGGCGTCGATGCGGAACCGGTGGTCTACGAGGACGATGTCCTCGACGCCGTGCGCGCACAGCTCGCCACGCTCGATGGCGTGCTCGTCTGGGTCAACCCGATTCACGAAGGGCACAACCGCGCCAATCTCGACGCGCTGCTGCGCGAGGTCGCGGCGCGTGGCGTCTGGGTGAGCGCCCATCCCGATATGATCCACAAGATGGGCACCAAGGAGGTGCTCCATCGTACCCGCACGATGAGCTGGGGCTGCGACACAGCCCTCTATCGAACGGCCGAGGCGATGCGCGTCGAATTGCCGGCGCGGCTCGCCGCTGGCCCGCGCGTGATCAAGCGTAACCGCGGCAACGGCGGCCAGGGCGTCTGGAAGGTTGAGACGCTGGCAAGTCGACGCAACCGGCCGATGGTACGCGTGCTGGATGCCACCAAGGACGCATCGGAGGAGCTGGCGCTGGACGAGTTTCTTGAGCGGTGCATCGAGTATTTCGAAGACGGCTGCGTGATCGATCAACCGTTCCAGGCGCGCCTGAGCGAAGGTGTGGTGCGCTGCTACATGGCTGGCGATCGCTGCGCCGGCTTCGGCCACCAGAAGGTTAAGGCTCTGGTCGACGCACCGGCCGCGCGTGCCGAGGCTGGACCGCGGCTCTACACCTTCAATGCCGACCCGCGCTTCCAGCACCTGCGCCGGTTGATGGAAGACGAGTGGGCGCCGCAGCTGACCTCCTTGCTGGACATCCCGCGGCGCGACCTACCGATGATCTGGGACGCGGACTTCATGCTCGGCCCGCCCGGCGCCGACGGGACCGACAGCTACGTGCTTGGCGAGATCAACGTCAGTTCGGTGTTCCCGATCCCCGACGAGGCGTCGGCAGGGATCGCCCGCCGAGTTGCCGATCGGCTGCGGTCGAAGCTCTGAATGGTCCGAGAGGAGACCAGCGATGGTTGACCAAAACCCGAACCCCTCTTAGACGCACGCATTTCCGCTTCCGCCAGCTGCGGACATACCGGCGCATTGCCTCTGGGCCGCTCAGTGCCACAACTGGCCGTGAGCAATTGCAGCAACGCGCATGTGTAGAAGCCAGACTTACTCGATCACCTCGTCGGCCGTAGCGAGCAGCCCTGGCGGAAAGCTGAGGTCGAATGCCTTGGCGGTGTTGAGGTTGATCACGAACTCGAATTTGATCGACTGGATGACCGGTAGGTCGGCGGGCTTTTCGCCCTTGAGAATCCGGCCGGTGTACACACCGGCCTGGCGATATGCGTCGGTGATGCTTGTTCCGTAGCTCATCAGGCCGCCGGCTTCGGCAAAGACACGCAAAGGATAGATCGCAGGCACCCTGTGGTAAGCCGCCAGCGTAGCGAGTTGAACGCGACGGTTGTCGAGCAACGGGCCGGGACCTACCAACAGCGCATCAATCGGCTTTTGGGCAAGCCTCGCAAATGCCGTATCAATGTCACGCCCGGTTGGGGCCTCGAGGACTTCGATTTGCTTCCCGATGGACAAGGACGCAGCCTGAACGTCCAAGACAAAGGACTGTGTGAGGGCAAAGTTGGGATCGACCAGCACGCCAACGCGCACGGCTCCCGGCTGCAATTCATGCAACAACCCAAGTTGCTTTGCCCCAAGCTCAGCAACGACAAACGTGACACCGGTGACATTGCCGCCCGGCCGGTTGAGGCTGGCGACGAGGCCGAGCTTAACCGGGTCGCCGCCGCTTGCGAAGACGATCGGGATCGTCGTAGTCGCAGCCTTAGCTACAATTGACGAGGGGGTGTCATGCGCAGCTATCACCGTCACCTGACGGCGTATCAGATCGGCTGCGAGGTCGGGCAGTCGGTCGGCTTGGTCCTGCGCCCAGCGATACTCGATCGCCACATTCTGGCCCTCGACGTAGCCGGGTTCACGAAGGCCTTGGCCGAATGCGGTCAAATATCGTGCACGATCGACTGGCGCCGAGCTGCCAAGGAATCCTATCACCGGCATCGCCGGCTGCTGCGCGCGCGCTGCGAGCGGCCACACTGCAGCCGCGCCGCCAAGCAGCGAAATGAATTGGCGACGTTTCACTCAATTACCTCATCGGCGATGGAGAGCAGCGACGGCGGCACAGTGAGGCCGAGCATAATTGCAGTTTGCGCGTTGATCACAAACTCAAACTTGGTCGTTTGCACGACCGGCAGTTCCGCTGGCTTAGCGCCCCCAAGAATGCGTCCGGTATACAGGCCGGCTTGGTGATAAACCTCCGCAAGGTCGGTTCCGTAGCTCATTAGACCGCCGACCTCGACCGGTTCGCGCACCGAAAATGAGGTAGGTATCGCATACCGTGCCGCGAGAGTGGAAACCTGCACCCGACGTACTACGAAATAGGGATCGGGACTGACGAAAAGCGCATCTGGCCGATCGTGTTCAAGGGCTGCGAAGGCGGCATTGATTTCGCGGCTAGTGCCAGCCTTCAAGATTTGAACGCGCAGCCCCAATGTACGTGCCGCCGACTCCACCTCTTTCGTTTGGGACTCCGCGCGCGCAGGATTTGCCGGATTGACCAGAACGGCGACCCTTGTCATTGCGGGCACTAGCTCGCGCAAAAGCTGCAGTCGTTTTGGCACCAATTCGCCGACCAGGAGATTGACGCCTGTGAGATTGCCTCCGGGCTGTGAGAGGCTCGCAACAAGTCCAAGCCGGACAGGATCATCGGGGATTGTGAATACGATCGGAATAGTCGATGTCGCCGCCTTGGCTGCGAGGGCGGGAGCGGTGCCGCCGGTTGCAACGATGACCGCGACGCGTTTTTCAACAAGATCGTTCGCCAGAGCTGGCAACCGATCAAGCTTGTTCTCCGCCCAGCGATATTCGAGGGCTACGTTCTCACCTTCGGTGTAACCTGCCAGTTTCAAGCCGTCGCGAAATGCCTGCCAACGCGTGGTCAAGGCCTCAGGGGCTATGGCGCCGAGAACACCAACTAACGGCTTCGCCACCTGTTGCGCGTAAGTCGGAAAAGGCCAAGCGACTGCCGTGCCGCTGAGGAGCGTGATGAACTCGCGTCGTATAAGTCGATCGAATTGCATTCGCTGCGCTAGCCAGAGTGGCAGCATAGCGGATTGGCGAGCATCGAGTCAGGGGCTTGCCGCAGCGCACAATTTCGACCCAGCTAATGACATGCGGGTCATTTCTCGCCGTTACCGCACCGCAACAGCGCCGGCCGCTTCACCTCTGGAAGCAGCCGTAATCGGGACGAGGCGGCACTCACACTTCGTGCCATGACCTGCCTTTTTTCGAGCCGTGGTGCCAAATTCGATTGGCAGGAATGGACTGAAAGCTGACTACCGTCCCGTGATGGCCGCCTCGCTCACTAATTCAGGAGGACCATCATGGAAGACTCTCAAAGTCCTGCTTCAGCCAGTCACAACCGCATTGCCTGGAATAGGGGCAAGCTGATCGGTGCAAAGCGCCCGCTTAGCCCGAAGCACTGTGGTCAAGCTGCATCACAATTTACCGCCAGCTGACCCATCTACTCGGTCTATGCCAACCGCGTTCGATCTGCGCTGCCTTCTCGATGCAGTCGTCTCTCGGCGGAAGCCCGCATCGATCCACCCGCTCGCAATCACTGCAGGTAAAATCAGAGTGCCGTCGCTTCGCGCCTATGCTTGCTGCCTTGGCGAGTATTTCCTGAACGAAATCCAAGACCCGCATGTAGCCCTCCTAGGAAATCATAACCAAGTACGCAAAGGAGGTAAGGCACCGCATTGATTAAGATCAATAAATGGAATGGGCCAAGGCAAGACTTGCCTGCGCGGCTAGTTGAGGCGGTTTGAGAAAAGCCTGCAACGCCGTCGGTCCATAAACGCGTAGTGGGTCAGTTTTGAAATGTCCTGTATGCTTAGCGGAGCGCAAAGAGACAGGAGAGGTGACGATGCACCCGGACGACGAATTGGCCAGTTTGCGCCGTCTTATGGGTGCACTCGAATCGGGATCGATGAAGCTTTTGCTAAACGGCAGAGATGTTACGCAGGAGGAAGTAGCCAGGCTAAAGCCGGACATTGAATACCTCGAATCTGTCCTGGCGCGAATCCGCAGCACCGGAAAGAGCCATGCGTAAGGCTCCGGTACCCGGCGGCGGCCAGCAGCGAGGGCGGCAGATCGAGCCCGAGCAGTTTCGCAGTCGTGAGGTTGATTGCTGGGCTAGCGGCACATTGCCTGTCTGCGAAAGTACAGACCGTCTTGACGCCAGTCTTCCTCATGTATCAGAGGCGCCCGGCTGCAATCTGGGGCTCTCGCTGAAGCCAAACGATTTCAGGGCTTGCTCACAAAGTTGGTCGGGATCGCGCTCACCTTTGCTCGCCAATTCAATGATCCGCTTGGAAATGATTTCCTTGATGGTGTCAGGCTGCCCCCAATCGTGCATGGACTGGCTCGCCTTATCGTAGGCCTCTGTTATGGCCGCAGTTGCCTCGTAATCGAATGCTGCCGGCGTTTTCATTCGCGCTTCCTTCAACTGGGTCATAGGCTGCAAACGGCGCGCTTCTTAGGGCCACCAACACAGTTCTTGCTGTCGAGAGGTCACGTACTAGACACCCGTCTGATGACGTAATCAAGACAATTGCTTCTGTCCTAACCCAGATCCTGATCATGAGAGGCATGTTCGCGGCGGTGCACCAATGTCTTTGCAACGCAGCATGACGTGAGCGCCGGCGGCTCCCGCGCGCGCAGCGAGCGGCCACGCAAGCGCTGCACCGCCGAGGAGCGTGATGAACTCGCGTCGGTTCATTCGACCACCTCATCGGCGCAGGCGAGTAGCGGAAAAATTTCGAGGCGGAGCGCTTTGCCGCTTAGCCAAAGGTCTTCACTGCCTGTTCAATGGCCGGCGTCGCCTTTTGCAAATCCTCGGCAATCATTGCCGGGGTTGCCTCGATGCTTGCGTTCAATGCCAGAAACCACGGCTCAGCGATACGTGGGAGATCGGACGCATCCTTCATATCGATGATCAGAATGCCGGTGCGCCGTCCACCATCGGCGATGAAATAAGCCGCCTCAGGCTTTTGTTGTTTGAGAATCTTCTGAATTACTTTGAAGCCGTTCTTCTTTGCTGCTGCATTCCCCGCCTCGACGGGAAACGAAACCTTTACCAGGAACCTCATGCGCTTTTCTCCACCGTAGAAATTGAAGTAGACCAGTATAGGCCAATTGTGCGCTTCGGGTCATAGGGGTGCTCAGTGCGCTCGCATTAGGTCTGCTTCACCTCAGTCATCCGGCCTTGCTGTTGCATCTCGGTACTTCGTGTTCGCTAGCCATTCAACTCCCTCGCTCACTTGATCCGCTCCCAGGTGACTTCCATGGTCGAATTGGGCGGCCGCAGCACCAAGCGGTCGCCGACGAATTCGTAGCGGCGAACCAGATTGCTCTTGTCACCTGGCTGGAGGGAGTCGTGACGATGATGCGTCACGGTCCCAGCCCGCTCGTCGATCCTGTAGGTGCCGAAATAAGCAATGTAGTCCTTCACGGCAGCAAAAGCCTCGTCCGGCGTCATCACCGGGCCGGCCTTCTTGCGTTCCACATCGGGCGCGATTTGCACCGCCATCTCGCCATGCAAACCGTAGTAAATCAGGCCCTTCGGATTGGCGCCGCGATCCCAGTTCGCACCGTTGATTCGAGTGCCGACATAACGCCAGGCACCAACAAGATTCTTGGCCACGTCACCTTGTGCGATTGGAACACTCACGGCTTCCTCCTACTGCCATTTTCTGGGGCCACGACAGTCGAGCCCTATCGGCTGAGGAAGCGATGACCTCCAACAATCCGTTTCGCATTCGCCTTGGGCTTTAGCTGACGCCGGAATAGCGGATGTATGGTGTGTTTATTCCTGTTCCTACGGCAAGGACCACCGGCAACTTATTTCGATCATAGCCGCGCATGTCGGAGATGGATCAACAGCGGGGTTCTTGACACTCTCGCATTAGGTCTGCTTGACCCCAATCAACAGACGTTATTTCAGCTGATCGTCTTGCCCGAGAAGTGTCAGCTGCGGACTCTTGCACCGCAGCAAAGAACGTGCGCGGTTGCATGCTCATTCAATTATCTCGTCGGCGCGCGCCGACAGGGTCGGCGATACTTCAATGCCGAGCGCCTTCGCGGTACTCAGATTGATCACGAACTCGAACCTGGTCGCCTGCACGATCGGCAGGTCGGTGGGTTTGGCGCCCTTCAGGATGCGGCCGGCGTAGGCGCCGGCCTGACGATAGGCGTCGGCAAGGTTGGTCCCGTAGCTCATTAGACCGCCGGCTGCGGCGAAGTCGCGCCATTCATAGATCGTCGGCAACGCATGACGTGCCGCCAGCACAACAAGTTGCTCGCGCCTGGAGTTGAAGAATGGGGATGCGCAGACCAGGAGCGCCCCAGACCGCTGTTGGACGACGGTCAAGAACGCGGCGTCGAAATCGTTTTCCGCATTGGCACGCACGACAACGAGTTGTACGCCCAGGCGGACCGCCGCCTCCTGCACGTCGCGCAACTGGTTTTCGGCGTCCAAATAATTTGGATTGATGAGCACAGCGATGGTCGTGACCTTGGGAACCATCTCGTGCAACAGGCCGAGCCGCTTGGCCTCAAGCCGCGAGGTGAACATATAGACCCCGGTGATGTTGCCGCCGGGCCGGTTGAGGCTGGCGACGAGACCCAACCCGACGGGGTCGGCGCCGGTGGTGAAGACAATGGGAATTGTCGTGGTCGCCGCCTTGGCCGCGAGCACGACTGGAGCGCCCCCGCCCGAGACGATCACGCTCACCTGCCGCCGGCCCAGATCGGCCGCCAGTGCCGGCAGTCGGTCGTACTGACCTTCCGCCCAACGATATTCGACCGTCCCATTCTGGCCTTCGGCATAGCCCAATTCCTTCAGACCCTCGTGGAACGCCGCGACCTGCCGGCGCAACGGTCCGGGCGATGCGGCATTGAGGAAGCCGATCACCGGCATCGCCGGCTGTTGTGCGTACACTGCGAGCGGCCACGTAGCCGCGCCGCCGAGAAGGCTGATGAACTTACGTCGCCGCATATCCTCGCCTAAGCTTAGGGGCCAGCATTGTATCGGCTCAAACGAGTAATTTGATAGGGGCTGAAAACGGCGTCAAAATCATTGCCGCAGTGCACAGCCAATGTCGCTGATGGGTCAAAACGAGAGTCGGTCTTTTGCGATCGCATGTCAGCTTCCACCGGGTGCGGACATTCAACTGCAAAAGCCATCGGCCGTGCCGAACTGCTCAGGATTTCCGTCGCCGAGTCGAGTTTCGCGCTTTCGCTTGCGGCTGCTCGGGAATGATCGGCAGCAGCAGAAAATTTTCGCGGCCCTCGCCGATGTGGATGGTCGTCCTGCCGCCGTAGATCGCCAGCGGCCGGTCGCGCGGGTCGTCATGCAGGAACGGACCGCAGCCGGTGAACTCGTTCTTCATGTTGGAGAGCCTGCCGCCGGAACCGCCGGGATAAACGTAATCGCGCCCACGCACGCTCAGGGCGATGCGATAGCCCTTCGCCACCACGATCGAGGTCGGTATGATTTCGATGTCCAGCTCGTAGATCTCGCCCGGCCGCAACGGCTGCTTCGCATCGTGGGTGTGATAGGGCCGGAACGGCAAGGTGAGCTTCTTGTCGAGCTTGCGGTGCGAGGCGCGCAACCAGCCTTGCCCGACCGGCGTATGCGGGTCGAGCGCACCTTGAAACACCACCTCTTTCATGTCGGGCGCGAATACCCGCAGGACGACGAAAAGGTCGGCATCCTCGGTCGACGACGACACGTGAAGCTTGACCACGGCCGGTCCGGTGGTCTCGGTCGCCGCACGCATCGGTTCGGTGAGGAAGGTGACCCCGTCGCCGAGCGCATCGAAGCTCACCTGGGCGGGAGCTTTCGGAGCTTCGCGCAGGAGTTTTTGCGCATTGCCTGCGAGATGAAACCTGGTCCACCGGGTGCGCGGTATCGGCCATGCGTCCTCATGGCGGATGACGAATTTCTCCCCGGGGTGACGGATGCTGAGTTGTACGCGCGGCTGCTTGTTCCATCCGTTCTTCTCGCCTTTGAGAAAATAGCCGAAGAACCGTTTCTGCAGATCGACGCCGTAGTCGGTATAATAATGGGTCCAGTGCTCGATGCCGTGCACTTCCAGCCATTTCTGCTTCGATGCCGATCGAAAGAAGCCTTCGAAATTGCCGCGCGGGTGCAGCGGCTGTCCGCCCCAGTTCGCCGCCGATAGAAGCGGCACCTTGACCTTCGAACAATCGGGGAACAAGGCCTTGTAATATTCGTCGTCCATGGGATGTGAGAAATAGGTCTTGCCGAGGTCGTAACGGTTGGCGCCCAGCTCCTCGTCGGTGAGCGTTTCCGGGCCCGACACCCAATCGCCGTTCATGCGGCTCCTATGGCCTCTGCTGCCCAGTCCGTACTGCACGGTCTTGACCTGCATGTCGTACCAGTTCTGCGCAAAGGTGTTGTAGATACCGCCGTTATGGCTCAGCTCGCGATAGAAGTCGGCGAAGCCTTCCCAGACGCAGATTGCGGCGAGATGCTTCGGCTGCATGCTCGCGACCTTCCACTGGTTGATGGCATAATAGGAGATGCCGCTCAAACCGACCTTGCCGTTCGACCAGGACTGCCGGCCGGCCCACTCGATGCACGCGAAGAGGTCGCGGCTTTCCCGCGGCGACCAGTGCTCCACATAACCGGGCGATCGGCCGCAGCCGCGTGAATCGATGCGGATGCAGACATAGCCGTCGGGCACCCATTTTTCCGGGTCGCACACTTCCCAGCTCTGATATTTGTTGGTCGAGCCGGCCGTCACGCTCGGGTGCTTTTCCACCATGCGTTTCCATGCGGTCGGATAGCCGTCGGCAAAGTGCAGCCACTTGCCGTAAGGCCCGTAGCTGAGAATGACGGGGCAACGCCCTTTGCGGGTCGGCCGGTAGATGTCGCATCGCAGCACCACGCTGTCGTCCATGGCGATGGGCATGTCCCAGTCGATGCGCATGCCATCGCGAATCTCACTTACTTCTCGATAGCTCATGCTTCCTCACTCATTTGCGCAGCTCTTTTCCGAAAGCCGGTGCCCACCTCGGATCAAATCCGGGGCGGGCTTTTTTCGGGATCATGCTGCGGGAATGATCGGCAGCAGGACGTGGGAACGGCGATCCCCTCCCGCGTGGAGCGTCACATCTCCGCCGAAGACTGCCGGCGGGCGGTCGCGCGGATCGTTATGCGTGAAGGGACCGACGCCGGTCCACACTTTGCCCAATGTCTCCACCCCGGCACCCGGCTCGCCGGGAAATACGTAATCGGTGCCGCGCACGGATAGCGCCAGGCGATATCCCTTTGGCAGCACAATGCAGGTGGGCCATAACTCAACATCCACCTCGTAGACTTGACCCGGCGTGAGTTTCTCCTCCTCGTCGTGAGTGTGGTAGGGTCGATAGGGAAGCGTGAGCTTCGGGTCGAGCTTGCGGTGCGAGCAGCGCAGCCATCCCTGTGCGATCGGCGTGTGCGGGTCGAGCGCGCCCTGAAAGGTGACTTCTTTCAGGTCAGGTGTGAACGCGCGCAGCACCAGAAAGAGGTCCGCATCCTGCGTTGCCGAAGAAACCCACAGCTTCGCCGCAATCGGGCCGGTGACCTCGACTTCTTCCGTAAGCGGCTCGCTCAGGAACGTGACGCCGTCGCTCAGACCCGCATAGGTGACGGAACTCTGCGTCTCCTGCGCGTCGGTCGATAGGCGCATATCGGCTGGATGAAGGTAAAAGCGGGTCCATCGGGTGCGCGCAAGCGGCCACTCCCGCTCATGCCGCTCGACAAATTTTTCGCCGGGATGGCGGACCTGCAGCAGCACCCTCGGCTGCTTGCTCCAGCCGGTATCCTCGCCCTTGAGGAAATGGCCAAAAAACTTCTTTTGCAATTGCAAGCCGTAGTTTGTGTAGAAATGCGTCCAGTGTTCGATGCCATGACATTCCAGCCATTTCTCGGTTGACGCAGAACGCACAAAACCTTCGAAATTGCCGCGCGGATGCAGGCCCTGGCCGCCCCAGTTCGCGCTCGAGAGCAGCGGCGTCTTGACCTTGCTCCAGTCGGGCATGCGCGACTGCCAGTATTCGTCGGTGTCCAGCTTGCGGGAGAGGCAGTCCTCGTAGAAGTCGCGCCGGTTCTCGCCGAGCTGCTCTTGCGACAAGGTCTCCGGTCCGGACACCCAGTCGCCGTTCATGCTGCTCTTGAAGCCGCGGCTGCCGCGCCCGTGCTGCACGGTGTAGACCTGCGCTTTCGACCAGTCCTGCACGAAGCCGCGACAGAAGATACCGCCATGGTGCGCCATGTCGCGGTAGAAATCGGCTGCGCCCTCCCAGACGCAGATCGCGGCAAGATGCTTGGGTTGCAGCGCCGCCGTCTGCCATTGGTTCTCGGCATAATACGAGATGCCGTTGAGGCCGACCTTGCCGTTCGACCATGGCTGCACGCCGGCCCATTCGACGCACGCTGCCAGATCCTGCGCCTCGCGCAGCGACCAGATATCGATCACGCCGGGCGAGCGACCGGCGCCACGGCTGTCGACGCGAATGCAGACGTAACCGTCAGGCACCCATTTTTCCGGATCGACGACTTCCCAGCACTGATACTTGTTGGTCGAGCCGGTCGGCACGTCGGGATGGTCGGCGCACATGCGCTGCCATTGATCGTGGTAGAGGTCGTTGAAATGCAGCCACTTGCCATAGGGACCGTACGTCATGATCACCGGATACTTGCCGTCCGCGATCGGCCGGTAGATGTCGCAGCGCAAGATGAGACCGTCGTCCACGGCGATGGGCATGTCCCAATCGATGCGCATGCCGTCACGGATTTCACTTTTCTCGCGGTAATCCATCTGTCTTCTCTCTCAGCGCTGATCAGTAGATCAATTGCAAATGGTCCGTCATTCCGGGGCGCCGCGGAGCGCAGCGACGCGGCGAGCCCGGAATCCATAACCACAGACAGGGACTATGGATTCCGGGCTCTCGGCCTTCACTTCGCTTCGGCCTCGCCCCGGAATGACATCGCATCTCCAGGGACTCTTCTTCCGTCGCTGTCGAACAGATAAAGCCGCTGCGTGTTGAAGGAGAGCGGCATCCGCGCTCCGACCTTCATGTCCGCCCGGTCGAGCCCTTCGCTCACCGCAATGAGCGCCCGCTCGCCGCCGGCATCGAAATAGATGAGCGTGTCCCTGCCGAGCGGCTCGACCAGGCGCACGGGAAGCTCGACCCCGCCGTTGCTGCCGACAGTCACATGTTCAGGCCGTACGCCGAGCGTGGCGGCCCCGGGCTTTGCCGCCCTGAATTGCGCGGGCAACGGCACATCGAAGCGCGCGGCGCGAAACCGTGCGGTGCCGTCAAGCTGCACGACCTCGCCGGCGAGGAGGTTCATCGACGGCGAGCCGAAGAAATCAGCAACGAAATAATTGACCGGATTGGAATAGATCTGCATCGGCGACCCGATCTGAACGATCTCGCCTGCGCGCATGACGACAATGCGATCGGCGAGCGTCATCGCTTCTTCCTGGTCGTGCGTTACGTAGATGAAGGTGCGCTTGAGCGCCTGGTGCAGCCGGTCGCATTCGGCGCGCAGCTCGCGCCGCAGCTTGGCATCGAGGCTCGACAACGGTTCATCGAGCAGGAACGTGGAGGGATTCGTAACCAGGGTGCGCGCCAATGCCACCCGCTGCGCCTCGCCGCCGGAGCAGTGGCCCGGCATCTTGTCGAGGAGGTGCGAGATGCGAACCATTTCCGCCACTTCGCGCACCTGCCGCGCCCGCTCTGCCGCGGCGATTTTCTTCATGCGCAGTCCGAACTCGATATTCTGCTTGACCGTCTTATGCGGGAAGAGGGCGTGCGTCTGAAACACCATGCCGAGACCGCGCTCGCGCGGTTCGAGGTCATTGACCACGCGGCCGTCGATGCGGATCTCGCCGGCATTGGGGTCCTCGAAGCCGGCGATCAGGCGGAGCGTCGTGGTCTTGCCGCACCCGGACGGCCCGACAAACACGACAAACTCGCCGTCCTCGATGGCGCAGCTGAGGTTCTTCACCGCGACGACGCCGCCGAACACCTTGTTCAGCCCGACCAGCTCAATGCGGGCCATGGTTATCTCCGCACTAGTGTCCCGGTTCCGACGTTCGTATCACTTTGCAGCACGCTCGCATACGAACGTTGGAACCAAAGGGATACTTGCAAATATCTGTTTCTAGTGCGGCTTTGGATTTGACATTCCTACTAATAACTCGCGGCAATGCTGGTAGGAACGTCAAATCCGCCGCACTAGCCCGAAACTAAAGCCCCGTGCGAGATGCTTGCGAATAACGAGGCCGACGATCATCAGTGGAATCGTGATGCCGACGGCAAGCGCTGCCTGGCGTCCGTACACGCGACCTTCGGTCGTGCCCTGATATTTCGACAGCTCGACCGGCAAGGTGGTCACCTCGGTCTTGGTGATGATCAGCGCGAGCAGGTATTCGCTCCAGGTGAGGATCAGGATAAACAAAAAGGTCGCAACCAGCCCGGAGCGAATGAGCGGCAGCACAATCTCGAACAGGGTTCGCCAGCGCGTTGCGCCGAGAATCTCCGCTGCCTGCTCGACCTCGCGCGGAACCTCGTCGATGAAGCTCTTTGTCATCCACACCGCGTAAGGGAGCGTGGTCAGGAAATAGATCAGAATAAGCCCGGTCCTGGAGTCAAGCAGACCAAGGGCGGAATAGTAGAGCGACAGCGGGGCGACGATCACGATCGGCGGGATCATCCGCAGCATGAGGAGCTGGAACATGCGCGTTTCGGAAAGGATGCGGTAGCGCGAGACACCGTAGGCGATCATCGATCCGAACAACACCGAAAGGAACGTCGAGGCGCTAGCAATGATGGTAGAGTTCATCAGCGAGATGAACGGCTTTTGCGAGGAGATCGCATATTGCGTGGCGGCGTATTCTTCCGCGCCCAGCCATACATTGCGGTAGTTCGCGAGCGTCGGCGGATGCGGGAAATAGACCGGCGGCCATGCGAACCATTGCGTGTCCGGCTTGAACGAGGTCGCGACCATCCAATAGATCGGGAAGAACGCGATGACGGCCCAGACCGTGAGCACGCAATAGCGCACGAACGTGGATATCCGCCGCCGCCGCGATCGCCGTATCATGCGGGGGCCTCCTGGTGTCCCTGGTTCCGACGTTTGTATCACGTTGCAGCACCCACCTGTACAAACGTTGGAACCCAAGGGGACACTAGCAAGCATATGAATTGTAGTGGGGCTTTGGATTTGACGTTCCTATGAATGACTTGCTGCAACGCTGATAGGAACGTCAAATCCGCCACACTACTCGGCCGCAGCCTGCGCGTAGATGGCCTCGAGGGATCTCTTTTCCCGGCGCAGCAACCTGATCGCGATGAGCACAATGACGACCATCAGCAGCATGACGATGTAGGACATCGCCGCACCCTTGGAGATCTGGAAATATTGCCAGGTGGTCAGGAAGATGTAGACCGGCAAAGTCTCCGTCGCGGTTCCAGGGCCGCCTTGCAGCAAAGCCCAGGTCTTGGGGAATTCGGCCATCGCTTCAAGAAAGCGCAGCACCAACGCCAAAACAATGACCGGCCGCAAAAGCGGAAGCCGCACCTCCCAGAAAATCCGCCAATTCGAGGCACCCAGAATGCTGGCGGCTTCGATCGGCTCCTTAGGGATGGCGGACATCCCGGCCAGCATGATGATGAAGGAGAAGGGCACCCAGTTCCAGATCTCCAGGAGCATCACGGTCGGCAGCGCGATGTCGGGATTGGTGAGCCACATCGGCTTGAATTCGATGCCGGTCGCGCGACTGATGAGATCATTGATCGGCCCGCTCTGGTAGAGCAGCATTTCCGCCGTGTAGGCGACGACCACCGGTACCGTGAGCATCGGCAGGATGAAGATGGTGTAATAGAGTGCCTGCCCGCGGAACGGCTTGTGCATCAAATAGGCAAGCGTGAATCCGATCAGGAAGCAGCCGAGCGTGGAGCCGGTGGCGAACAGGAGCGAGCGCACCACCGCCCAGCCGAAGCGCGGGTCGGTCAGCACCTCCGCAAACAGGTCGAGGCCGACAAATTCGGCATCCCACCAGCTGCCGAGGTACACCGTCCATTGGTGAAACGAGAAGTAGAGCTGCAGGAACAGCACCGGCAGCAATACGAAGACAAGGAGAGCGATCAGCGGACCGAGGATCGACCAGCGAAACCGCCTGATGGCGCGCTGGCGCGAACGTTCGCGCGGCGAAGCGTTCAAGGGAATGGAAGCGGCCGGAATGGCGGCCACGCTCATGGCAAAGATCACGCCGGCAGGTCACGCTTGGGCATGAGCGCCTTGTAGCTTGCGAGTTCGTCCTTGAGCTTTGCGCGGCCGATGCGGCGGACGATGGCACTCCACTCGTCCTGCGTTTTCTTGAGCACATCCTTGGCCGGGAGCTGGCCGACATAAGCCTCCGACAGATTTTTGCCCAGCGTGTCCTGGAACTCCAGATATCCGGTCAGATAAGTCGGCGGCGAGACCACCTGGAAATTCGCCTCGATCGCCTTGATGGCGCCCGGGCTGTAGGCCTTGATCACCTGCGGCGCAGTGAGCTGCTCCTTTGCCCATACATCGTGAAAGGTGTTCACCGGGTCCGACACGATCGGGATGCTGTTCTTGCCGGAGCCGAGCCACAGCGCGAGATAGGCGGCCTGCGCCTTGCGCGGGCTGTATTTGTTGACGAGGAGCGCTGCCAGCGGCGAGGAGATGGAGCGGCGCATGCGCTTGCCGGAAAAGTCCGAGCCCGGCACCAGGCCATAAAGCCACTTGCCCGTGGTTTTCGATTTTTCCGGGTTCTCGTTGAGCTTGGCCGTTCCGTCCCAGTATTGACAGCTCACCACATGGCCTTGCGCGATGCGCGGGATCATCTGCGGCGTGCCCCAGCCGGCAGATTCGGGATGCGCCACCTTCTTGTCCTTGAGATAGATGTCCACCGCGTAGTGCCCGGCCGGCGTTTCGAGCGTCGGGTTCATGTCGTCGTCGAAGGTAAATCCGCCCGCGCTGTAGAAGATCATGTACCACCAGGTCGGGCCGTTGGCGCGGTTGCGCAGATTGCCTGACCCGTAGAGATCCTTTGCCGGATCCATCAACGCTTCCTGGATGAGGAGGTCGTCCTCCCAGGTCGTCGGGAATTTGAGCTCCTTGCCGTGCTTGTCGGCAAACTTCTTTTTGTTGTCGGCGTCTTCCAGCAGGTCCTTGCGTACGTATTCGATATGCACGTTGCCGTCGGTCGGAATCCCGTAGGTCGGCCCTTGTAGGTCATGAAGGTCGCGTAGTCGGCAACCGCCTCGATCTTGAAGTCGGCTTTTTTCATGTAGTCGTCGAGCGGCTCGAGATAGCCGGCCGAGGCGAGCGATGGGATCATGTTGGAATCGATGTGAATAAAGTCGAACTGCGGCGAGCGCGACAGCGCTTCCGCCATCGCCCGCTGCGGCGCGTCGAAGATTGAAATGTCCTGCACCGCTCCCACGCCGATGCCGGTCTGCTTCTTGAACTCCGCAATGACCGGTTGCATCGGCACCAGGTAGGGTGACCAGATCATTCCGCTGACGTCGGCGGCGCCGGCTGCCTTGGCGGCAGCGACGGTGCGCTCCTCCATGGATTCTGCAAGCGCGAGCGGGGTTGTGCCAGGGATGAAATTCGCAACCGTGAGCCCGAGTCCGCCTTCGACGAAAGTCCGGCGCGAAACATTTGCCTTGGTCATCGCTTCCTCCGGATGTTTTT
Organism: uncultured Alphaproteobacteria bacterium; assembly: GCA_963817135.1. Lineage (GTDB taxonomy): Bacteria > Pseudomonadota > Alphaproteobacteria > Rhizobiales > Xanthobacteraceae > VAZQ01. The sequence goes on from CAWFNG010000008.1 coordinate 251,128, forward strand.
TTTGAACAATGCGATCGAGTCGACGATCGCATGCATTTCCGCGTTCAGATTCGAATCTGACGACTGCGTTCCTTGAACGGCGGCGATGGCGCGGCCGCAAGTCCCACGTCGATGGTAGAATGGTGCACTACCGTTCGCAATACGGCGGCGGTGAAGCCGCATCCAGGGTCAATGGGAAGCGGTTGGCTGTATTTGCCCGTCGGCCGTGGCAATCAACTGCTTCGGTACCAGCAGGAGGGCCGGCAGGATCAGGGCATAGACAACCGTGATCGCAATCACGCAAACGGCAAAGCCGCCGTAGTTGTCGTACAGGGTCGTCCCCAGGACATCGCCAAATCGCGAAGCGACGAAATAAAGCCCGCTCGACATCATGAGCGTCGTCCCCTGCAGGCCGCGCGGACATGAGCGAATGATCAGATCCAAATACGATGCGGTGGCAACGCCGCCCATCAGCCCGATCGGCACCGCCGCGAGCAAAGCTCCTGTCACCGAATGGATGAAGAGCAAGGGAACGAACTGCGGAATTGCGGCGATGGTCCCCCACACGAGCAGGGTCTTCAAGGGGAAGGTTCGGCAGAGAAGGCCGAACAGCAGGAAGGTCGGAACAAAAGAGATGCCGAAAATGGCGTTCCACGCTCCCCACTGCGCGTCGGCGGCGTGGAATGTATCCTGCAGGAAGTATTGAAGCGGCGTGGCCGAGCCAGGCGCAAAGTTCCATAGGAGCCATACCAGCAGAGCCGGGTAAACCGGCCAGTGCCGCAGCAGCCGTTTCACGTCGTTTAGCGGGTGCGCGGCGGGCGCATGTTCGTCGTGCACATTGTCAAACACGCTTGCCGGCCTCCACAAACCGTAAACGGCGACCGCAGCCATGGTCGCGGCGCCGATGAGAAACAGGGTGCGGGCGGCCTCGTCGATCCTTCTTTCTTCCAGCAGGCCGCTGAGAATGCCGCCGATGAGGAGCGCCGCGACCGTGGGCACCGACATGAAGATGTTCCACGCCGCGCTGATCTGGCCGGACATCACATGCTGCTGGCCGATGGTGGAGGCGAGCCCGTTCTGCGCGCTGGAGACGAATAGGAAGGATGTCGTCAGCAGCACGACGGCAATCAGCAGCGTGACATATGTCGCGGGAGTGAATGCAAATAACACGTACAGGCCGGCTGTGACCGCGCCGAACAATGCCATGAACCCTCGATCTTTCATCCCGAAGGGATTCCAAGTGTCGCGGATGAATCCGAAGATACAGGACAGGTAGAGGGGGATGGCCGCTGCCAGCCGGAAATGGGCGAGCTCGTGTGCCGTCAGGTGCAGCTTGTTTTTCAGAAAAAAGCTTATCGGAATATCGATCAGGCCGCCGGAAGGCGAACCGAAACCCAGGAGAATGATCAACATCCCGAGATAGATGACGATCCGCCGCCGGACCGGGGTCGGCAAAACAGTAGGCACGACGGCGACGACCGTTACGGGTTCGGTTGAATGATCAGCCGTCATTGCCCGCAAAGGCTCTCTTGTAAAAACGATTTCCGTGCCTGATCATCAGCGTGTGAAGCGAATGCCAAACCTATAATGCCAAGACTATCGCAATTGGCAGCTGTTGCAGCGATCGCTCTGGCATTGGCGCTGCCTGCGCTGGCGCAGGACTGGCCGGCGCGGCCGGTCACCATGGTGGTGCCGTTCGCCGCCGGCGGTCCGGCCGATACGGTCGGGCGCATTCTTTCCCCGGGGCTTTCCGAGATTTTGGGGCAGCAGGTCGTCATCGAAAACCTCGGCGGCTCCGGCGGGATGACCGGTGCCGCCCGGGTGGCCAAGGCCGCTCCGGACGGCTACCAGATGGTGCTTGGCAATCTCGGCACGCACGCCGCCAATCAGACCTTTTACAAGACCCCGCTTTACAATGCGGCAACCGATTTCACGCCGGTGATGTTGATTGCGCAGACGCCGCTCGTGCTGCTCGCGCGCAAGGACCTGCCGGCCGACGACCTGCCGCGGTTCATCGCCTATGCCAAGGCAAACCAGGCAAACATGCACTACGGTTCGGGCGGGGTCGGGTCGGCAAGCCATCTCGGCTGCGCGCTATTGAACGCGACCATCGGCATCAACGTCACGCACGTTCCCTATCGCGGCGCAGCGCCGGCCATGCAGGACCTGATCGCCAGCCGCATCGATTACCAATGCCCGGATACCCCGATTGCCATCCCGCAGATCGAGAGCGGAACGGTCAAGGCGATCGCCATCCTCACGCGCGATCGTTCGGCGGGCCTGCCGGCACAGGCAACCGCGCATGAGCAGGGATTGACCGGTTTCGACGCTTCGAACTGGTTTGCCTTTTTCTTCCCGAAAGGCACGCCTGCGGCAATCGTGCAAAGGCTGCACGCTGCCACGGTCGCGACTATCGAAAGCGCGCCGGTGCGGTCACGCATGCACGAGATCGGTGCCGATCTCATGCCGCCCGAGCGGCGGTCGCCGGATTATCTGCGACAGTTCGTCGAGAATGAAATCACCAAATGGGCCGCGCCGATCAAGGCAAGCGGCGCCGCGATCGACAACGATCGGTAGCGCGCGCGGGGGCGCTGCATTAAGCTTGCCCGCACTTTGCCAGGGAGCAAAACCATGGTCATGCGAATTCGCCATCTCGCCGCGCAGGCGATTGCCGTAATGCTTCTTCTCGCCGCGAGTGCCGGCGCGCGCGCCGAGGACAAAACGATCAAGATCGGCGCGCTGCTGCCGATCTCCGGGCCGGGGTCCTATTTCGGCGCGCAGGACAAGCAGGGTATCGAGCTTGCGCTCGACGAGATCAACAAGTCCGGTGTCAACGGGTATAAACTCGACGTCAAATACGAGGATTCGAGTTGCAGCCCGCTGCCGGCAACGCAGGCAGCCAAGCGCCTCCTTGAGCAAACGAAGCCGGATATCGTGATCGGCGAAGAATGCTCGGACGCCACGCTTGCGGTCATGCCGCTGATGGAGCAGTCGAAAGTGCCGCTGCTCAATGCCGGCTCCTCCTCCATCAAGATTACCGAGCCTGGCAACCCCTGGACCTTCCGCATCATGCCGAACGAGGTGATGCAGGGCGTCGACATCGCTACCAATGCCTATAAGCGCCTCAATGCCCGCAACGCGGTGCTCCTTTACGAAAACACCAATGCCGGCATCGGCAATGCCAAGGTGTTCAACGAGACCTTCACCAAGCTCGGTGGAAAAATCCTGAGCGACATCGGCTTCGGCCGCGACATCAACGATTTCACCGCCATCGCCACCCGCATTGCCGGCGTGGGCGAGATCGACGTCATCCCCACCTATACGCTCGAAGGGCAGGGCCTGAAGATCACCCAGGCGCTCGCTCAGGCCGGCGTCACCAAGGGCGGCGGCGGACATGCGATCCAGCTCGGCACGATCTGGTTGCCATTCGGCTTCGAGCAGAAAGCCGGCAAGGCGGCGCTGGGCTATATCAGGATCGTGCAGTTCGACCCGACCGACGAGCGCGCAGCGGTTCGCAACTTCATCACGGCCTTCAAGGCGAAATACAATCAGGAGCCTACGCATCTGCATGCCCACGCCTACGATCAGATCGCGCTCATCGCCGACGTGATCAAGCGCGGGGGAAAGGACGCGCAGACAATTCGCGATACGCTGGCGGCGACCAAAAATTTCTCCGGAGTGACCGGCAGCGTCGAGTTCGACAAGACCAACCAGAACATCCGCATGGATACCGTCCATTACATGGAGACGCTCCCGGATCTCTCGTGGAAGGCGCTGAAGTGGAACTAAATTAGCCGTCACATGACGGTCGTCCTGCAGCAGGGCATCAACGGTCTCGTCCTCGGCAGCCTCTACGTCCTGGTGGCGTTGGGGCTGACCCTTGTCTATGGCGTGCTCGTCCAGATCAATTTCGCGCATGCCGACATCGTGACGCTCGGCGCGTTCGCCGCCTATTTCTCAATGCACGGCCTGGATGCAGGCTACATCCCCAGCATCGCGGTCGCGCTGGCCGTGGGCGGTATCCTCGGCTTTCTCATGAACGCCGCGATTTTCGCCCCGCTCCAGGAACGGGGCAGCGAGTTGCTCCCGCTGATCGCGACCATCGGCGTGTCGGTGATGCTGGAGAACGCCATGCTCGCCTGGTTCGGGCCGATCCCTTATGCCTTCGAGTCGCCGTTGAGCAACGACGTGATCCGGTTCGCCGGCATCTTCATCACCGTGCAGAATATCCTGATCATCGCCGTATCATTTCTCAGCATCGCTGCTCTCTATGGCTTCATGAAGTTCACCTTCCTCGGCAAGGCGCTGCGCGCCGTCTCGCAGGACCGGGAAACTGCCGGGTTGATGGGGATCAACCCCAAACAGCTCGTGATGCTGACCTTTGTGATCGCCTCCGCACTCGCCGGTATGGCGGGCGCCATGCTCGCGCCGGTGCTGGTGCTCACGCCTTTCGCCGGAACGTCGGTCATCGTCAAGGCATTCGCCATCGTCATCATTGGCGGGTTCGGCAATATCGACGGCACCATCCTAGCCGGGCTGCTCGTGGGTCTGATCGAGAGCTACACGACCCAGTATCTCGGTCCCGGGATGATCGATATCGTGGTGTTTGCGCTCCTTCTGCTGATGCTTGCCGTCCGGCCGACCGGTCTGATCGCGGAAAAACGCGAAGAGAATGTTTAGAGCACCGTTGCTGTCGCGGCGCGCCGCTTATTTCGCTGCCGCCTTGATCATCGCGATCCTGCCGCTCCTCTTCACCGACACCTATTGGCGCACCAACCTGATCGTCTGCGCGCTCAATGTCATGCTGGCGATCGGCCTCGATTTCGTGCTCGGCTATGCCGGGCAGCTCAATCTCGGGCAATCGGCGTTCTATGGGCTGGGCGCCTACGTCTCGACCTTGCTGATCGTGCGGCTCGGCGTTCCGTTCTGGATCGCTTTCGCCGCAGCAGTAGCGTTCTCCGGCCTTGCCGGCGTCGCGCTGTCGGTGTTCGCGACGCGGCTGCGCGGCCATTATCTCGCAATCGCGTCGCTGGGCTTTGCCGTCATCACCTATCAGATACTGCTCAACTGGATCAGCCTCACCCAGGGGCCGCTCGGAATTTACGGCATTGCGCCGCCGCCTCCGCTCGCGCTGCCCGGGGGCGCCGCGATTTCTTTCCGTGACCTTGGCAATCTGTTCTATCTGATCGGAGGCTTCGCGCTCATAAGCTACTGGCTTCTCGATCAGCTCATCCGCTCGCCCATCGGCGAGGCGCTGACCGCCATTCGCGAAGATGAAATCTCGGCCGCTTCGCTCGGCATCAACTGTGCGGCCTGGAAGGTGTTTGCATTCGGCATCGGCTCGGCGGTCGCCGGTGTCGCGGGCTGCTTTTATGGCGGCTTCGTCGGGACCCTGGTGCCGGATGCTTTCTTCATTACCGAGTCCTTTACCATTCTGGCCATGGTCGTAGTCGGCGGAATGGGAACGCTGATCGGGCCGGTATGGGGCGCAATCCTCCTCACCCTCTTGCCGGAGGTCCTGCGCGGCATCGGCGACCTGCGTCTCGTCGTCTACGGCGCGGCGCTCACCCTCGTCGTTCTTTTCATGCCCGGCGGCATTGTGCAGGCGGCGCGATTGGCGCTCGGAAAAAAGATATGACGCCCGCCGGCGCAGGTGCACAGCTCGCAGGCGTGCTGCTGCGTACGCAAGGCCTGTCGAAGCGTTTCGGCGGCGTGCACGCGGTGCGCAACATCTCGCTTGCCGTTCCGGAGCGATCGATATTTGCGATCATCGGGCCGAACGGCGCGGGCAAATCCACGCTGCTCAATCTGCTCAGCGGTATCTATCCGGCCGATGCCGGGACAATGCTGTTCGCCGACGTCGACGTCACGCGGCTCGCCGCGCACCGGCGCGTGCGCCACGGCATTGCCCGTACATTCCAGAAAATCCGGTTGTTCAAGCACCTCTCGGTACGCGACAACGTCCTGGCCGGCTTTCACATCCGGTGCGACCTGGCGGCCTGGCAGTACGTCGTTCACGGCGGAGCGTTCCGGCGCTACCAGGCCCGCTGCCGCGAGGAGGCAGCGCGGTTGTTGGCGTTCATGGGCCTCAAGGAGCGCGCGCAGATGCTGGCCGGCGCGCTCTCCTATGGCGAGCAGCGCATGCTGGAAATCGCCCGCGCGCTTGCCACGGCGCCGCGCCTCATCATGATCGACGAGCCGGCCGCCGGGCTCAATGCCGCGGAAGTCGAGACGCTGCTCCAGCGCATTGAGATGTTGCGAGAGAGCGGGCTTACCGTCCTCATTGTCGAGCACAACATGGACCTCGTCATGCAGATCGCCGACCGCGTGCTGGTCATCGACTATGGGCAATATGTGTTCGAGGGCGCGCCCGCCGAAGTGCAGGCGCATGCCGGGGTGATTGCGGCGTATCTCGGCGGAGAGATGGGATGAACCCGCTGCTGGTCGCGGACGCGCTCGAGCTTTCCTATGGCGCAGCCGCGGTCTGTCACGGCATCTCGTTCGAGATCGCCGAAGGCGAGATCGTCGCTTTGCTCGGCGCCAACGGCGCCGGCAAATCGACGACGCTGCGCGCCATCGCCGGTGCGCTCATTCCCCGCGCCGGCTCGATCCGCTTGCGCGGAACCGACATCACGCGCTTGCCCTCCTACGCGCGCGCCCGGCTCGGCATTGCGCTCGTTCCCGAGGGGCGGCGGGTATTTCCCTATCTCAGCGTGCGCGAGAACCTCGAAATGGGAGGCTTCAAGCACCGCCGCGACGCCGGCAAGCTGCGAACCTTGCTGGATAAGGTCTTCGCCATGTTTCCGCGGCTCTCCGAGCGCGCCTCGCAAAATGCCAGCACGCTCAGCGGCGGCGAGCAGCAGATGCTGGCGCTCGGCCGCGCCATCATGTCGGAGCCGGCCTTGCTGTGCCTGGACGAGCCTTCGCTCGGCCTCGCACCCATGGTGGTGCAGGATATTTTCCGCACCATTCGCGACATCAACGCAGCCGGCATCAGCGTGCTCCTGGTCGAGCAGAACGCCCGTTACGCGCTGGCGACGGCGAGCCGCGGCTACGTGCTGGCGACCGGCCGCATCATCGCGAGCGGCCCCTGCGCCATGCTGCGCGATGACCCGCGCGTGCGCGAGGCTTATCTCGGCCGCGCCGCCGCGGGGCTGTCGGAGTGACGCTTGATACACGGCGCCCGCCATCTTGAACGTGCGCGCCTGCGGGCCGCTCTGTGAATGCGCCGGCCAAATCACCGCCCGAGAATCGTGCCGGTCATGGCGCGCGGATCGCGCCGCGGCCATCGGCCCGCATCGACGATGCGAAAGAACTCAGCGATATGTTCATTGAATGCGGCCGGCTCCTCCAGGTTGATGGTGTGCCCGCAATTAGGCATGACGACGAGCGCCGCGGTCGGGATGGTGCGTTTCATCAGGAGGCCCGGCTCAAGGCACGGCCAATCTTCGTCGCCGGTGATGACCAGCGTCGGCGCCGAGATTGTCTTCATCTCCTCGACCAGGTCGAACAATGACGGGCGCCGCTTCTGCACTCCGCGCTGGGTGAGCGCCGCGCCCTCGGTCGAATGCTCGGCCAGCTGAGTTGCGAATTCCGCCCATCCGCGCGGGTCCTTGTTCTGAAATTGCACGCGGGTTGGGCCAAGCGCGTAACCCTCGGCGGCTTTTGCCATGCCCAGCTCTTCGAAGCGGCGGGCGGCAGCCTCGGACTCGCGCATGAACTGCTCGCGTTGATCGGGCGCCGCCCCATAGCCGCAGCCGCCAATGACCAGCGAGCGAGCGCGCTGCGGATAGCGCAGGCCGAAATGCAAGGCGGCAAAGCCGCCCATCGACAGCCCGACCACATGCGCCTTGTCGATGTTGAGGCCGTCGAGCACCACGCGAATGTCGTCGCGCGCCCGCTCCTGCGAATAACGTTCGCCGCCCTTGGGCACGTCGGAGGGAGGATAGCCGCGCGCGTTGAAGGTGATGCAGCGATAGAATTTTCCGAAATGGCGAACCTGCGGCTCCCAGGAGCGATAGTCGCCGGCGAATTCATGGACGAAGATCACCGGACTGCCGGTCCCCGTCTCCTCATAATAAAGTCTGGTGCCGTCGTCGGCGGTTACATGCGGCATGCGTTTTCCTTCCGGTATCCTGTCATTCCGGGGCGAGGCCGAAGCGTAGCGAAGGCCGAGAGCCCGGAATCCATAAGCCCAGCCGGGAGTATGGTTTCCGGGCTCGCCGCTCCGCTTCGCCTCGCAGCGCCCCGGAATGACAAGACGTTTATATGAGCAGTTCTATGGAATCCATCGCGTAGCAGGGTTCAGAATGTAGCGCGCAATGGCCTGGGCGAAGCCATCTTCCTCGTTCGAGGCAGTAACACACGTTGCCTGTCGCTTCACCTCCGCACTGGCGTTCCCCATTGCAATGGACAGGCCGGCTTTGGCGAACATCGCGAGGTCGTTTCCCATGTCGCCCACAACAGCGATCGCCTCAGGCTGGATAGCGAGCCGTCGCGACAGCGCGTTCACAAAAGTGCCCTTATCGACGTTCGGCGGTGTCACGTCGAGGTAATATGCCTGCGAGCGGGCGACCGAGGCCTGCCCGTTCACCGCTTCGCGCGTCGCGGTCTCGCATTCTGCGAGCCGGGCGAAATCCTTGCTGGAGGCAACGATCTTGCAGGCTTGTCCCAAATAGGGGCCGAAATCGTCGATAACCAAGGGATCGGCTTCGATGGTTCGCTTTTCGCGCGGCACGTAATCACCATCTGCATTGAGCGCAAACCACGTATCGCCGGTGAAGAGCCAGATATCGGCGCCGAATTTTTGCATCACCTCGATGCTGCGGCGTACCGCCCATTCCGGGATCATGTGTTGTTCGATCACGTCGAAGTCCGGGCTGACGATGGCGCCGCCGCTGAAAGCACCGATCGGAAGTGCAAGCGACAAGGGTTCGACGAGCATCCGCATTCCCTTGGGCGGTCGGCTGCTGACAATCGTGAAACCAATGCCGTGCAGACGCAGGTTTTTCACCGCCTGCACGCTGGCATCCGTCAGTTGCTTATCCGGCGTGACCAATGTGCCGTCGACGTCGGAAATGACCAGTGCAATTCCCGTCATGGCAGCGATTTTTGTCAGTGAGTTGTTGCGGGTGCCATCGAGACGCTGAACTATTTGACGATCATGCGAGGCGCTGGCGGTTAGTCATTGCGCCAGTACCTCGCGCACGGCGCGTTCGGCCTGGTCGATGGCAAGATGCGCGTAAGCATCTCCCGCAGCGTCGGAGTTGGCAATGGCTATCCGTCCGAAGGGACGCCGCGCCAGCTCTACCGTGTGCACATAATCGTCGGCGTCGAACAACGAGTTCTGAACATAGCCATATCCGTGCGGCCAGCGGTTGACGGTGATCGCCGCAATGTCACGGGCACTCGAAAATCCGCCGGCGCCAAGCATCCGATCGAGCTCGTCGCGGATTATTTCTTCGAACTCCGCAAACGTCATGGTCAGGAGCTTTGCGGCGCCGATGCGAAATTGCGTCGCGCGCATCGAGACCGGAATTGGGGGCACCGGGGACGTGTTCGAGATGCAGCACGATCGGGTCGGCTGGATCGCGGGAGTGACGGTAGCCGCCGAGACTGACAGGGTAGTCGAGCGCCACGCGACTGTGAAACGACATCGGTGCGGAAATGTCATGAACTTTCAGGTCAACCCAGGGCCGCCAGTTGCGGACCAGCACGTTGGTATAAACGAGCGGCGTCTTGACATTCTGCGCCAATGCCGCCGCCTGCGCCTGCGGCAGATCCGGCACGATGTGCGGAACCATCATGTGGAAGCAGGCAAGTACTGCGCACTTGGCCTCGATCCGCTGCGCGCTTCCGGCGCGAACATAGCTGACGAGGACCTTGTCGGGCGCATTGCGCACATCGACGCAGGTCGCGTTGAGGCGAATGCGAGTGCTTTGGCCGGGGCGGTCGAGAGCATCGTAATTGAACCGCGCGAGCACGATATCGTTCATTGTACTCCCGGGCGCGCTGCCCGGGATGAGTGCGCGGACGAGGAGGCGGGCAAGCGAGGCATTGCCGTCGGGGAAGTGATAGATATACGGCTCGTTCCACTCCGCATGCGAGTTCGGCGGCAGGGCAAGACCGGCAAAGCCCGGATAACCAAATGCCCGCACCTCTGCGGCAGGGACCGCGTCGCAACCGAGTCCAAAGAAACCAAGGGTGCGGCCCTGGAAGCAGTTCGCCACCTCTTCGCTGCATCCGCATAACCTTACCAGGTAGTCGCGGTAGCTGGTGGTTTTAAGGAGCCTTAGCTTTTCGGCAATCGACTTGCCGGCCAGCGGGTCGTGCGTGGTGTCGTAGAGCCGAAGCAACTGCGCTTTGCTCGCGTCGGAAATCGGAATTTGTGCCATCCACGCGTCGAGGTTATTGTCATTGATGCTGTTCCTGTGCGCAGCCGCCGGCTTTGCCATTGGGTCGCCTTGCACCAGCACGTCGCGGCCGAACGCCTCGCGGTTGAAGAAAACTCCGCGCGAAAGTCCGAGCGACGCATAGAAGCTGCGATCGAATGCCGTTGCAAATTGCGCGACATCCACTCCAAGCTCGCGCAGCAGACCCTTTGCAACGTCGCTATAGAGGGTCATGGGCGACTGGATCGACTGACTGCCGCCGTAACCGATGATCAAGCGCTGCTCGAGCGTGAATTCATTGCGTTTTGCATGGCCGCCGAAATCGTCGTGGTTGTCGAGGACGAGGATGCGCGCATCGGGTCCGGCGGCACGGCGGAAGAACCAGGCTGCAGCAAGCCCACTGATGCCGCCGCCAATGACGGCGAGATCGTAGTTTTCCGCGATGGCCAAATCATCGACCGGGTAACGTCTGCCCGCACGCGCAATTTGGTGCGCAATTTCAAACGAGCCGGGATATTGGCCGCGCAGCCCGGTCAATGCAGGCGGATAGCTTGCGGGATTTGCTGCGATCTGGGCAGCAGGGGTGAGCCCCGACGCAATTGTCAGGGCGACGCCGTTAAGGAAGTCGCGACGGGAAATCTCGCGCATGCGGGGGAGCCGCAAACCGTTATTCGATTACATCGTCGGCTGGCCTGGGCGGCGGGTGAGCACCCACACTGCGCCGATGCCCCCATTGTCATTCGCTTCACCCACCAGGACGATGCTGCCGTCGGCGGACAGCGCGACCGAAGATGCAGACTTTGCCAATGCGCCGGCGCCGGCCAGTTCCTTGCTTTGCATCCAGCGGCCGCCGCTGCGGGTAAACACCAATATGGGCCCCACGCTCGCATCCTCGGCGAACGCGCCCACGATGGCGATGTTGCCGTCGGCGGACAAGGCGACGGACGTGCCTTGGCGGGCGTTTCGCATCGCGCCATTGCCAATGAGTTTGTTGCCTTGCTGCGTCCAGGCGCTGCCGTTGCGGGTGAAAACCCACGCAGCCCCTGCAGCGCCAAGGCCGAAGGGCACCGATAGATCCCAGGGATTGTCGCCAGGGCCGCCGACGATGGCGGTGCTGCCGTCGGCCGACAAGGCGACGGAAGTGCCCTGGCGGGCGCTTCCCACGGCGCCGCTGCCGACAAGCTTCCTGCCCTGCTGCGTCCAGCGATCGCCACTGCGGGTGAATACCCACGCCGCCCCGACCTTGCCGTTGTCGGACCATCCGCCCACGAGGGCGGTATTGCCGTCGGCGGACAATGCGACGGAGGTCCCTTGGCGCGCGCTTCCCACCGCGCCGCTGCCGACAAGCTTCTTGCCTTCCTGCCTCCACGCACCTTCGCGGCGCGTGAATACCCATGCACCCTCGGAGCGCCACCCGCCGACGATGGCGGTGTTGCCGTCGGCGGACAACGCGACGGACATTCCTTGGCCCGGCGGCGATGGCGGTTCATCGCTTCCATAACCGCCGGTGCCGACCAGCTTGTTGCCTTGCTGCGCCCACACACCGCCGGCGCGGGTGAACACCCACGCCGCTCCTGTCGTTGCGTTGTCGCTCGGCCCGCCGACCAAGGCAGTGTTGCCGTCGGCGGCGAGGGCGACCGACGCGCCTTGCGACCACAGCCCTCCGCCGTTTTCGCTGGTGGTTCCGATGAGCTTCTTTCCCTGCTGCGTCCACAGAGCGCCGCTGCGCGTGAAAACCCACGCAGCCCCGGCAGGTCCGGTGGAAGCCGAACGATCGCGATCTGCATTATTGGGACCGGGCCCGCCCACGATGGCGGTGCTGCCGTCCGCCGACAGCGCGACGGACATTCCTTGATTGCTCAGGCCTGCCGCGCCGGTGCCCACCAGTTTTGGCGCGAGTTGCTCTCGACTGACCGCTCCTTGCCGCGTGCGCTCGGCTTCGGCGCCTGGGCGAAAGTTGCGGCTGTTGGAAGAAGCTGCGGTCTGTTGTTCGTAGCGGTCCCAGAGACCAAGGAGCAGGAGCAGCGTAAAGCCGGCAAGCGCAAGGCCTGTCAGCGCAAGCAGAATATGGCCAATCGTTCGTGCCACGGTGCGACCCGTTTACAGTGCTCGGACCGCAACGGGGATAGTCGCGTTTTGTGTTGATTGTGCGATTGGCCCAGCCGTTCTTCACCTCCCCGCAGGGCAGGGCAGGGCAGGGCAGGCAGGGCAGGGCAGGCAGGGCATCGCATGTGGGAAGCGAGGCGGTCGTAAATGCGCCCTCTCCCGCAAGGGGAGAGGGCGCCATCTGTAGCCTCAGCGCTTTGCGGACTATACCGGTGGTGTTGAGCGAAGAAGAGATCGTTCGCCTGCCGGAGGAGGCACCCGGACCGAAGTACACTGGAGTGCGGTGAATTTGAAGTTCCTATCATAACTGGCCGCAAGCTCATTTAGGAACTTCAAATTAATCGACGCACAGGGACGTAATCCAAAATGCCTCGCTACAAGGTGATAGTCGATGACAACTTCCACTATCAGGACCCGCATGAGCGCCGCGAGCAAGGTGTTTACGAAACAGTAGAAGAAGCGCTCACGGTTTGCCGTGGACTTGTCGATAAGTCGCTCAAGGAGGAGTACAGGGCCGGTATCTCGGCTGAATCTCTGTACGATCGATACACCAGCTTCGGCGATGATCCGTCCATTGTGGTGCTCGACGGTACGGATGACCGTGCAATATTCTCAGCCTGGAATTACGCGAAAGAGCGCTGCACCGTTATATGCGGAGAGCCGTTAAGCTAGTAGCCCCGCCGATAGAGACCACCACGAAATCCTCCGTAGGCGGCCCGACGATAGAGACCGCCACGATAGCCTCCATAGGCGGCCCGACGATAGAGACCGCCACGATAGCCACCGCCGTAGTAGCCCGGCCCATAGGCACCACCATAGCCGCCGTAGTAGCCCACTCCATAGCCACCACCATAGCCGCCGTAGTAGCCCACTCCATAGCCACCACCATAGCCACCGTAGTAGCCCAGCCCATAGCTTGCGGCTCCGCAGCTGCAGCACGAGCAAGATGAATAGACGGGCACTGGCTGAACGATGACGGCACTACCGCAACCATCGTACCCGCATCCACCTGCTGTAGCCGGCGTGGCTTCGAATGAGAGGCCGAACAGGGATATTGCAGCCACGGCTGCGAACTTAAGTTTGCGCACCAACATGAAAGTTGTCTCCTTGCGGCATTCTTCTCCTTAATGCCATTGTCGAGTAACCGCGATCGTTACAATCGGTGTCGATTTAATTTTTAGCTTAATTTTTAGTATCAAATGCGGGCGCTTGCCGGACTGGATTGAGGTCATTCGGATGCCATTCGATCAGGTGTGGTAGCTTGGGAGTGTCATGGCCGCTCCCGCAGCGCAAATTCCAGCCACATTCCGGACGGTATCGAGGCACTCCCGCAAACATTGTAAACTCGATCCAGGACTGCAAATCTTACGTCACCCGGATCACATTTGTGATGAACTCGCTTCGTATAGCGACAACGCGGTTACACCCACATCGATGTCTTGCAAAGGAAAGGACGCAGCTATGTCAGATACCCAGCAGGGCGACTGGACCAAACCGGCGGCTATGGCGATCCCGAAAGGGGGGGTCTTCAAAGATAAGGTGCAACAGGGCAGATACGGCCCGATCTTTCCCAGAGTCCAGCATGCTACGGCTTCACGATCATCGCCAAGATCATCCCCGGCAGGGAAGATGTATTCTACGAGTACGCCAAGAACATCGAGAAGGCGGTAGCGGACCAACCGGACTGCCTCGCAGTGCTCAAGCTGCACTACCTGCGCTGGGTGCTCTTCCCGATCAAGGGGGAGACCTACTTCATGTATCAGGGCATCTTCGACACCGACTTTGACAAATACACCGAGGATGCTGTGGCCCTCTTCTCGAAGTACGGCATCAATACCGTCTTCGAAAACCTTGAGGGCTTTCCTGCGGACTGGAAGACGAATGCCGCGGCGTTCGTCAGGTTCGTCCGCGAGCATCAGTGTCCGAGCTTCCTGGAATACGGTGAGTATCCCTACGTGAGTTCCGACGAAATCAAGAAAGCGCTCAAGGTCAAGGCGTCCTTCTCGAACATGCTCGACCAGATGCAGTGATCCACCGCAGGACGCGCTATGCTTGAAAACGAAGACATCCAGCACATCCTGCTGACTCGGACGCCCGCGCTCACGGGGCGATACGAATTTCTTTCGTTTCGCAACGCCGCGGGCGGGCGGGCCTGGCTGTCGGCAATTCGTGAAAAGGCGCAGTCCGCCGCGGAAGCCATGGCTTCGGTGGAAAAAGACAAGCGCTGGGTGACGGTGGCCTTCACCTGGAACGGCCTGCGCGCACTCGGCGTCGATGCGGGTTCGCTGGCCACGTTCCCCGAAGAGTTCAAGCAAGGCATGGTTGCCCGCGCGGAGATGCTCGGCGATACCGGAGAAAATCATCCTGACAACTGGGTGGGAGGCCTCGCCAGCCCCCACCTTCACGCCATCGTCATCCTGTTCGCCCGCGACGCCGCCGAGCGCGCGCGCTGCCTGACCGAGCACGATCGGCTCGTCGCACAGTGCGAAGGGGTTGAGGTGCTCTCGACGCTGGACCTCGAGGCCACGCCGCCGTTTGACTATGCGCACGACCACTTCGGTTACCGCGACCGGCTCTCGCAGCCGGTCATCGAGGGCACCGGCGAAGTGCCCACGCCCGGCACCGGCGCGCCGCTCAAGCCGGGCGAATTCATTCTCGGATATCCGGACGAAAACGGACCGCCCGCCAATCTGCCGCAACCCGAAATTCTTTCCCGCAACGGCAGCTTCATGGCCTATCGCTGCCTGCAGGAGCATGTGGGCAGGTTTCGCGATTTCCTGCGCGAGCACGGCAAGACACGCGAAGAACAGGAGCTGATCGCAGCGAAGCTCATGGGACGCTGGCGCAGCGGCGCACCGCTCACGCTGGCGCCCGAGAGAGACGATCCCGCATTAGGCGCCGACCTGCAACGGAACAACGACTTCAACTACAAGGAGATGGATCCGCACGGCTACGCGGTGCCGCTCGGCTCGCACATGCGCCGAATGAACCCGCGTGACACGGCGGCGAACATGAACCGCCGCCGCATGATCCGCCGCGGTGCCACCTACGGTCCGCATTTGCCCGAAGACGCGCCGGAGGACGGGGTGGAGCGCGGCATCGCCGCATTCGTAATCTGCGCGAGCCTCATTCGCCAGTTCGAGTTCGCGCAAAACGTTTGGGCGAACGACCGGAATTTTCACGAGCTCGGCAACGAACGCGACCCGATCATCGGTACTCAGGACGGCACGCTCGAATACAAAATCCCCAAGCGCCCAATCCGCAAAAAAATCACCGGCTTGCCGGCCTTTACCACCGTGAGAGGCGGCGCCTACTTCTTTCTCCCCGGCATCAAGGCGCTTCGATACCTCGCGACATTGGATGATGTCCGTTGAAACGGAATAGGTCTCGTTCATCGTCGAGATAGCCAGGCATGATCGATATCATCGTTATTGGCGCCGGACCCGCGGGTGTACTAGCCACCCTCCGCGCTGCGGACCTGGGCGCGCGTACCATGCTGGTAACTCGTGCTGAGTTTGGCGGTATGGCAGCCAACGACGGACCAGTTCCGGTGCGGACCCTGGCCCATGCAGCGCGCCTGATCCGCGAAGCTCGACAGCTGGGTCAATACGGCATCGGCGTGAGCGAGCCTGTGCTGGATTATCCCCGGCTGCTTGCGCGCGTGCGCGAGGTGGTCAAGGATGCGCGTGCGCATTCTTCCTTGCGCCAGCAGATCAACTCCCTGGGAGTGACCGTCCACGAGCACGCTGGCGTCGTACGCTTCGCCGACCAGCACACCATCGAAACCGAGGGCGGCCTACGGCTTCAGGCTGAAAAGATCATCATTTGCACTGGCGGCGTGAGCCGGCGGCTCCCAGTTCCCGGCTTCGAATTGGCAAGTACCCACAGCGACGCGTGGCGTTTAACCTCCGTACCGCCGTCGATGCTGGTCGTTGGCGCTGGGGCAACGGGGGTGCAGGTCGCCTCGATTTTCAACGCATACGGGTCACGTATCCAGCTCTTCCAGACAGGCCCACGCATCCTGCCGAGCGAGGATGAAGATGTATCGGCAGCGGTTTCAGCAGCTTTCCGCGAGTCGGGCATCGTGGTGCATGAGAACTTCGGCACGATCGAGTCTTTCGAGAAGACCCCGACTGGGGTGCGAATGATCTTCTCCAAGAACGGCGGCCGGGACAGCGCCGAGGCGACGCTTGCGGTCGTGGCGGTGGGCTGGGTGGCCGATACTGCAGGGCTGAGCCTCGCTACGGCGGGCGTCGAAACCGATCATCGGGGGTTCGTGAAGGTTGATGAGT
This sequence comes from uncultured Alphaproteobacteria bacterium, assembly GCA_963817135.1. Classification (GTDB taxonomy): domain Bacteria; phylum Pseudomonadota; class Alphaproteobacteria; order Rhizobiales; family Xanthobacteraceae; genus VAZQ01. Next base: position 267,896 of record CAWFNG010000008.1, read on the forward strand.
ATCTGCGGACCTCAACGCCCCATATCTTCGCCGCCGGGGACATTACCGGTCGCCAGATGCTGGTTCCGCAGGCGATACAGGAGGGCTTCGTGGCGGCTACCAACGCCGTGCGAGGACCGACGATGACGACTGGGAACCCGGTGAGTCCTATCGGCAGCTTCACGGACCCGGAATATGCCCAGGTGGGCCTCACCGAAGCGAAGGCCCGTGAAACACACGATGTCGTGGTCGCGGTTGTGCGCTTCAACTCGACTACGCGCACAATCATTGACGGGCGCAAGATGGGTTTTTGCAAGCTGATCGTCGACCGCACGACCTGCAGGATATTGGGCTGCCACGTTGTTGGCGAGCGGGCAGTGGAGATCACCCAGGTGGCGGCCATAACCATCGCCGCGAAAATGCGGGTGGACGACTTGGCGCACATCCCGCTCTCGTTTCCCACCTACGCAGGAATACTCGCTCGCGTGGCGGCCAGCGCGGCACGCGAACTCAATCTGAAAGTGAGTTGGCAAGCGCATCAGGCAGAGAGCGCTTCTCATCAATTCTGAGGAAACAAAATAAGGGAAAAGAAAACAGCCATGCGCACACTAACACCGGCACGCACGTACAACCAAAACCACATCCCCCGCAAATACACGGCGGGCAAACGCCGCCTGAGCATCTACTGGACGTGGAGTTACCCATGGGAATCCCAGCGCGATCCCGCCGCGATGGAAAATCGCTTCTCGACGATGACCGAAGTCCGCACGGTGCTGTGGCCGGCCTACGAGACGCCGGAGTGGAGCGCCGCGCAATTCCTTCAGGGGATCGCCGGCACGTTGGAGCTTTTTCACCGCTCCACGCTCAGCTTCCAGCAAATTGCCGGCGAAGCCACGGGCCACCCGGTCGCCGTGTTCCAGCGCATCGACCAGGCGGGTTACAAGCTGCCGATTGACGAACGGATTCTGGCTGACACCGATACGCTCTTGGTGTTCGGGCTGGACCACCTTCTTTCCGAGCAGGAAGCCACAGCGGAGGAAATCGCCGCTATTCGCGAGTGGCTCAAGCGCGAAAGCACCTGCCTCCTGCTCGCGCCGCATCACGATGTCGGCTTCACCAGCGACTTGAAGCAGCGCCAGATGGAATACCTCCACCACGGCGATCGGCTCGTGCCGCGCCAGCAGCGCTTTGGGCAATATACCCGCTCGCTGATGAAGGCGCTCGATGTCCCGGTGCACAATACCTACGGGCTCCGCCCGGCGCTGGTCAAAGGCACGAAGGAGATCGCGCCGCTGACGGCATTCCGGGACATTGACAAGCTGGGTCTGCTCAACAACGTCCCTACGCTGAATTTCCATCCGCACCTGCCGCACTATGAGCTGACCTCCAAGGACACCAAGTCGGTGCACTTGCTCGCACGTCAGCCCATTGATCTCGATCGTCCACACCCCTTCACCGCAGCCGGCAGCACGGAGTTCAATTGTCTGCTCTGGATGCCGCCAAATCAGCAGCGTGCCGGAGACATCGTGCTGGTGGACTCAACCAATTTTACCACACTCTTCGGCGGCACGGAGAGTCTGCAAAACTTCTGGCAGAATTTCGCCCTGATGAAATGAACGCCGGCACCGTGGACGCCCGCAGTGGCTGCTGGAAGAGAGCCTTGGCACGGCGAACCAAATCGCCGACAGGCGCATGAGCCATTTAAATCCCGATACGGGAGACATCAATGCTGATGGAACTGTTGAGCAAGGCAGCGACTGTCGCCATGCTGAGCTTTGTCGTGTCGAGCATGCTCGCGATGGGTGCAGGTCTCACGGTCTCTCAGATCTCCGAGCCGCTGCGCAATGCCCGGCTGGTCCTGCTCGCTCTGCTCGCCAATTTCATTTTGATGCCCCTTGGCGCGGTCGTGCTCACGAGGGTGCTCTGGCTCGACGAACCCTTTGGGGTTGGACTGCTGCTGCTCGGTTGTGCGGCCGGTGCGCCGTTCTTGCCGAAGCTCGCTGAACTTGCCAAAGGCAACCTCGCGTTTGCCGTTGGCGCGATGGTGCTGCTGATGGTCGTCACGGTCGGCTACCTGCCTATCGTCCTGCCCCTGATGCTCCCGGGAGTCACTGTTGATCCGTGGAAGATTGCTCGCTCCCTCGTCCTGCTCATGCTGCTCCCGCTCGCCATCGGGCTTGCCCTGAAGGCGCGTTACGAGGACTTGGCCGCACGGGTGAAGCCCATGCTCGACTGGATTTCCAACGTCAGCCTCATCCTGCTGGTATTGCTGATCACCGCAGCGAACATCGACAAGGTTCTACAAGTCTTCGGCACACGAGGGATCCTTGCGGGACTTCTGTTTATCGCATTGGGCTTTGGGATTGGCTGGTTGCTCGGTGGACCTGACGCCGACACGAGACGGGTCATGGCGCTCGGTACTGGTCAGCGCAATATTGCCGCCGCACTCGTGGTCGCGAGTCAAAGCTTCAGCGACCCAAAAGTGGTCGTCATGGTAATCGTTGTCGCGATCGTCGGATTGATCATCCTCATGCCGCTTTCTCGTGCGTTATCCTCCAACAATCCAATATAAAGCCAAACCGCAACTGCACTCACGGGGAATTTTTCGGATATTCTCTATTCTATTCTATCGCCCTCGTCCAAAAGTGCGGTCAGGCCGCGGTAAATCCGTGGGAAGGGGTCGTGATGCAGCAGATCGCGGACTGGCTCGAAAAGCTCGGCTTGTCCGAATATGCCCAACGCTTCGCCGACAACGCCATTGACCTCTCGGTCATCCGCGATCTTACAGAGCAAGATCTCAAGGACCTCGGCGTTCTGCTGGGGCATCGCCGCAAAATTCAGCGCGCGATCGCGGAGCTCGATGGGGTCGCTCCTGCACGCATTGAAACAGCAACCGAACCGATGTTGCGCGACGAGGCCGAACGCCGTCACCTCACCGTGATGATCTGCGATCTGGTGGGCTCGACTGCTCTATCGGCCCAACTCGATCCGGAGGACATGCGCGTCGTGATCGATGCCTATCACGCCGCCTGCGCCCGGATCACGCGAACCTATGACGGCTTCCTCGCCGAGTTCCGGGGCGACGGGATATTGGCCTATTTCGGCTATCCGCGCGCGCACGAAGATGATGCGGAGCGCACCGTGCGGGCGGGGCTCGATATCATTGCCGCCGTTGCCCGCCTCGAGACGCGCGCCGCGGAACCGCTCGCGGTCCGCATTGGTATCGCGACCGGCTTGGTGGTGATCGGCGACCTCGGCCGCGAGGGTGCCTTGCGGGAGCACGCCGTGGTCGGGGACGCGCCGAATCTTGCAGCCCGCCTTCAGGCCTTGGCCGAGCCTGGGACGATTGTGGTCGCCGCCTCCACGCGTCGGCTGCTCGGCGAACTTTTCCGCCTGCGCAACCTTGGCCGGCACGAGGTCAAGGGTATTGCCGAGCCGGTCGCGGGGTGGGCGGTCGAAGGCGTGTCGACTTCCGAGAGCCGCTTCGACGCCGTCCGCGCGGCGGGTCTGACCGATCTCATTGGCCGCGAGGACGAACTCGATTTCCTGCTGGAGCGCCAACGCCTCGCCTGGAAGGGCGAAGGGCAGATTGTGCTGATCTCGGGCGAGCCGGGGATCGGCAAGTCCCGTCTTGCGGCGGCTCTCGCCGAGCGCATCGCCGGTGAGCCGCATACGCGCTTGCGCTATCAATGTTCGCCTTACCACACCAACAGCGCACTTCATCCGTTCATTGCCCAGTTGGAGCGAGCGGCAGGTTTCAAGGCAGACGATACGTCTGAGCAACGCCTCGACAAGTTGGCAGCGGTCCTCGATATGGGCGCCTCGCGGATTGAAGGCGTAGCGCCCCTTTTTGCAGCGCTGCTGTCGATCCCGTTCGGCGAGCGGTATCCGCCGCTGTCGCTCAGCCCCACACGGCAGCGCCGCCGGACGCTCGCGGCATTGCTCGATCAATTCGAGGGTCTCGCCCGTCAGCAACCGATCCTGCTCTTATTCGAGGACGTACACTGGGCGGATGCCACCTCCCTCGAGCTACTCGATCTGACTGTCGAGCGGGTGCTCCAACTACCGGTCCTTGCACTGTTCACCTTCCGACCGGAGTTCGAGCCGCCCTGGATTGGTCTCCCCAACGTCGGCACTTTGACGCTCGGTCGCCTCGACCGCAACAACGTTGAAAGCATGGTCGCGCGGGTGACCGGCAGCCGCGCGCTGCCCGCCGAAGTGATGAACCAGATCGTCGACAAGACCGATGGGAACCCGCTGTTCATCGAGGAACTCACCAAAGCGGTGCTGGAAGCGGGCATCCTAGTCGAGGACGCCGAGGGCTATCGGCTAGACGGGCCCCTGCCGCCGCTGGCGATTCCGGCGACTCTTCAAGAACTTCTTGATGGCGCGGCTCGACCGCCTGGCGCCAGTGAGGGAGATCGGCCAAGTCGGCGCCGCCATCGGGCGCGAGTTCTCCTATGCCTTGCTGCGCGTTTTGGTTGAACGCGACGAGACCGCATTGAAGAATGCACTCACCCAACTCGAGCAGGCGGAACTCGTGTTCCGCCGCGGCGAGCCGCCGGAAGCCGTCTACAGCTTCAAGCACGCGCTGGTGCGGGATGCGGCCTATGAGAGCCTGCTCAAGAGCCGCCGGCAGCAATTGCACGGCCAAATTGCGCGCGCACTTGAGAAGAGGTTTGCCGACATCGTGGCAAAACAGCCGGAAATCGTGGCACACCACTTCACGGAAGCCGGCCTTGCTGAATCCGCCATCGATTACTGGCTCAAGGCCGGGCAGCAGGCAGCCCGACGCTCGGCCAATGCTGAGGCACTAAACCATCTTGCTCGTGGTTTGGAGCTCCTCCCCAATATCGGCGACCCGATGCGACGCAACAAGTCGGAGTTGCTGCTGCAAACGTCGCTTGGCAATTCTCTTCGCGCGACTAAGGGCTGGAGCACGGACAGTGTGAAGCATGCGTATACGCGAGCACTCCAGCTGTGCAAAGAGAGTGGGTTTGACGAACATGCCTTGCCTGCGGTGTTTGGATTGTGGACCTGGAATTTCGTTCATGCAGCGCTTGGTGAAGCTCAAGCCCTTGCCGAACATTTGGTGAATACAGCCGAGAATGTAGATGACTCGGCTTACAAGGTTCTTGCTCACGAAGCTCTGGGGTTTACCTTATTTGCACAGGGGAAATTTGCCGCTGCCCACGCGGCGCTGGAACGCAGCATTAGGATGTGTGAAGCCAGCGAGGCCGCCGCGTATCTTGACCTGTCAGCGCAAGATCCGCGAGTTCATGTAAGGTTATACGATGGCATGGCACTGTGGCTGCTCGGCTATCCCGACCAGGCGTTGCGGATTTGCGCTGAGGCCCGCCGTTATGCAGATACATCTCAACATCCGTTCAGCGCGGCAATGGCACGAACGATAAGCCTCCGGGTGCATCAGTTTCGCGGTGAGGCCACCGTTGTCACAGCCCAGGCTAACGCGGCAATCGCACTCTGCGAAGAGCATGAGTTTGTGCACTATCGAGCCATGGCGTCGATTTTGCGCGGATGGGCAAATGCCCAGCAAGGCGAGTTTGAGAAAGGTATTGCCGAGATTCAGGAAGGCTTGGAAAAAGAACGGAGCACCGGCGCCTTATTGTTTGAGTCGTATACTCTGGGGTTACTGGCGGATGCATGCTTAAAGAATGAACGTTACGGGCAGGCGTTCGACTTTTTGGAGCAGGCGCAATTGAGGCTCGATGAAGAGAACTGCGAACGCTTTTACGCGGCTGAAATATATCGCTTGCTCGGAGAAGCATATCTGCGATCACGGCAAGATCTGGATCAGGCAGAGCATTATTTGCGGAAGGGCGTTAAGATCGCGCGCGAACAGAAAGCCAAATCCCTGGAACTTAAACTTTGCCTGAGTATTTATGACCTGTACGAGCTGAGACAAAACGCTGACAAATATCGCTCGCAACTCGGCGAGATTTACGGATCTTTTAGCGAGGGCTTTGACACGACGGATCTGCTCAGAGCCAAAGCAAGGTTGAAAAATGCTTCGCTTGATTAGGTTCAGTCACCGGCCAAGTTCGAGTTGGCTATCAACCTCAAGACCGCCAAAGCCGCTGACTAATCCCGGCCAATTTGCTATCCTGCGGTGCGGCCCCCGGGCTCGTCGTAGGGAAATGGGGTGCAATGCGATCAAAAACGGCGCGAGTTCAGGCGATTACAGCCGCCTGCCGGCGCTCGCCACCAATCATGAGCCGTGCCGAATTCAAATACGATCAGCGCCAATAGGGGTCCGATATGAACGCTGCCGACGTCATGGTATCGCCTGTGATCACCGTCGGTCCGGATGCGACCGTTCAGGAGGTGGCAGACATCCTCCTCAGGAATAGGATCAGTGCGGTTCCGGTCCTCAGCCAGCAAGGGAAAATTCTAGGCATCGTGAGCGAAGGCGATCTGCTTAGGCGTGTCGAGTCGGGTACCCAACGGCACCGCTCCTGGTGGCTTGAGCTTCTGACCACAAAATTTACGCTGCGGGACGAGTACGTGAAGTCACACTCCCGTAAGGTAACCGATATCATGACGTCTGATGTCTTGACGGTGTCGCCCGACACGCCCCTCGGCGATATCGCCTCCGTGCTCGAAAAAAACGGTATCAAGCGTGTGCCGGTGGTCACGGATGGCAAGCTCGTTGGGATCGTCAGCCGGGCTAATTTGCTGCAGGCCATTGCAACGATAGGGAAGACGATCAAGACGCAGGGCGCTGTGAGCGACGCGGCGCTTCGTGAGAAAGTCGTCGACCAACTAGATTCGGTACAATTGGCCCGGCCGGCGCTAGTCAATGTTATCGTCAACGATGGAAATATCGAACTCTGGGGAATCGTCGAATCGGAATCAGAGAAGCGAGCTGCGCGGGTCGCTGCGGAAGCCACGCCGGGGGTGGGCGCGGTCGTCGATCACCTGATGATCAGCCGAGTTAAGTTGTTTGGGGAATAAATGCTAGATAACGCTTCCGCTGCTGGTCCGCATCGTTGCCGCGCTCAGTTGTGAGGCGTGGCCAGGAATTGCTGCGGCGGATTTGTTTGCTCCATCACCAAGGTGCCGCCGTGGCCGTCGCTCGCTGTCACGAATGAGGCGGCCATGTAATTGCCAAGCAGCGTGATATTTACACTCTGCATATTTGCGCCTGTCCCGCTGCTTACCATGAGCGTGCCGTTGGCCGTATTGCCGCTAAAGCTTGCGGTAGTCGCGCCAGGTACGTAGGGCAAGGTTGTGAGGTCGATTGCATCGTCGACAAGCAGGTTATAGTCGAAGTTTGCCTGGATCTGCTGGCCTGCCGCCGAAAGATGCTGGTCGTCTGCGAAGAAATGCGTTTGCTCCGCGTTCGGCGAACTCAAATAGGAATACTGTTGATTGGTTGGTGTGGGCGGCGTGGTCGTTTCCGGCGCCGTCGTATTTGCTCCCCACAGGCCCCAGCCGTGCAGATTATGCATGGTGTCGAGTTCAATGAGAGCCGATTGGGTTGTTGGACCAAGCACGCCGCGCCCGACCGTCGTTGGCGTAAAGCCGTACGCGGTCGGATTGGCCATGACGTCCTGCACCAGCGCGCTTACGTCACTCCTGATATACGCAATTCCGGATGCATCGAGGTCCGCAAAAAGCTGCTGCGAATAGAAGAGTGCCAGCTGGCTGTTATTCATGTCGGAGTTGACCATGATGTGCCGGGCGCCAGCGCGATAGAGCTGTACGATCTCCGAGGCTAGGCTCTGTGCCTGCGTGGAAAGGAAAGTGTCCTGGTCCGCAGCGCCAATGAATTGGCTGGCATAGGAAATATCGTTGCCGCCGGAGCTTATGAGATAAAGCGCCCCTGGATCGGCATGGCCGCCGACGGAATTGAGATATGTGCTCATCTGGGCGACGGTCGACAGCAGACGCGGGTCCGGACTCGGCTTCTGCGCCTGGTTGATGTTGCTGATATTGCCGTTGCCCTGCTCAAACACCGCGGCGTCGAGCGCGCCTGATATGGCATAATCGGTGCCTCCACCACCCACAACTCCGCCGGTGGTGTAGGCAGTATTGGCGGAAAGGCCAAAATAGCTCGCAAGGATCTGCGTGTTCATCAGTCCAACGCCGACCGGGGAATCCGTTCCGCCGTTGGCAAGGGCGTTCTGCAGTCGAGTGGTGAGACCCGGATTGGGCGGCGAGGGCAGGAAAGGCGACAGGTATTGCAGCGCGCCGGTATCGACGGTGCTGTCGCCGAAGGCAAAGAAGTTCGTGAAGGCGACCGGCAGGTTGCCGGCAAGCCCGGAGACGGTGCCCGTGAAGGTGGAGTCGAGCCTCAGCGTGCCGACTTGCCCGGGGACAAAAGTGACGTTCGCAGCCGACGGACCTCTGAACTCGATCTGGCCCCCGTCGATGCTGGCGGCGATTGTGCCCAGAGTTGCGTCAGTGCTCAGCAGGCTATCGTTACCGTTCGACGCCAGCGTGATGCTATCGGCAATGCTGCTGTTGGTGAGAAGCAGCCCACTGGCTGCATTGGCTTGCAGAGTGCCGGCGCCCGTCACCGCCACGCCGGAAATGAGGCTTTGTCCGCTTTCCGCGATCGACTGAACGATGTCGCTTTCCCCGATGTGCAGCGCGCCGCCCCTGATGCCCGCGCTGGACAGATCGATGTGCGCACCGCTCCCCGACGCCGTTACATTGGCGCCCGGTCCCGAGTTTGTCACCGTGCCGTCGATGACGAGCCGCGCATCTTCCCCGACCGCTTCCAGCGTTCCGCTGTTCGCGACGCTGCTGACGATCACGAGGCCCTCGGGTGTGGTGCCTTCCATCACCCCGGAATTGATGATGGTGTGCCTGCCGGTGTTGAGCGTCAGCGCAAGGGAGCTGTTGCCGAGGATCGCCCCCGCGTTGACCAATGCGAGACCGGCTCCGATGCTGCCGGTGCCCTCGATGGTATTATCTGTATTGGTAAGTGTAACGACGGGCGGAAAGTTGAAAGGGAAAAAGGGAAAATGGAAAGGAAACGGAAAACGGACAGGTAGGTTGCTGCCGACGATCGCACTATGACCATTCAACGTGATCTCGCCACCCCCGGTGAGGTTCACATTCGATGCGACGATGAGATCGGTGACACCGAAACCGGAACGGAGCTCGATCCTGCCGCTGTTGTTGAATGCACCGCCGATCGCAAGCGCCGCGCCGACGCCGACGCTGATTGTGCCGGCATTGGTGCCGGTCCTGGTACCGTTCGTTATGGTGAACTTCCCGCCGGTGATCGCAAGTGTTGCGGTGCTCACCATGTCGAGCGTTCTGATTGTATGGTTTGTCGAAACAGTAACGGTATAGGTTCCGGTTGCATCGATAAAGACGTTGTCATTCGCACCCGGTACAGTGTTCGTGCTCCAGTTGGATGCTGTATTGAATTGACCGCTGCTGCCTTGTTTCCAATGGATTTTGGGCATTCGCGTAACCCTCCTTTATGCAGCTCCGGTGCTAAGGGCGGGTAAGAGGAACGTTGAGCTTAACCTGGTGGTCCGATTCCGAAGTTCGCCACCACTCGCGGCACGTTCAGATGCGAACTTCGGAATTTAAGGACCACCAGCAACTCTATGATTTCTAGTGCGGTTTTGAATTTGAAGTTCCTAAACGAGCGTGTGGCCAGTTATGATAGAAACTTCAAATTCACCGCACTAGTAGGGATCGGAGTCGCCGGACACGTAAGCCATATCACAGCGGCAGCGGTACGAGAGCCGATCAACGCAGTCGCCAGCCAATCACGGTTGCTTCGATGCGGCTGCCCGTATCCACGCTTTGCCATGCGCCGTTACTCAATCGGCATAGGAACGGAATTACATAAGTGCCGACATGATCCTCGCAAAGGAGCTCAAGTGGCTGGTCAGCCGGTGGATCGCCTTCATGAATGAAAGCGCTGATACGCTGTTGCCGTGTTGCCATGGCCGTGTTGATTAGCAGCGCCGTCGTCAATTCGATGCTCACGCGGAACGCAGCGATTGCATGGCTTCGTCGGCCTTTTTGGCGCCGGATCGATGTATGCTTTTCACGGCGATGGCCGGAATGCCTGATTTCTCTGCGATCAGCCGGTCCTGTTCTTCGATGACGGTGCGCGCAGGGGCATCGCCATCGAGGCCGCTCAGGACTTCGCTCGGCACTCTGCGATTGGATCGCTGAGAACCGTCTTCGTAAACAACGTCGAAAAGAGTGAATTCAACTCGCGTTGCTGGCTTGCGTGCCATTGTGGTTTCCCATCCTTGTTCAACGATGGATACCCCGGTACTAAGCACCGGGCCTGATGTCCCGTTACGCCGACCCGGCGTCTCGCGAAGCGCGCAACCGACTTCAACGTCCTCTTGGGAAAAGCCCTAGGCGGGACAGACAATTTTCGAACAACTGCATATATATGTGCCATCCGTACATATAAGGTCATGAGGTATGAAATCAACCCGACGCATGAGAGGGAGACCCGATGGGATTCAAGCCGAATTACGGTAGAGACTTGCTCGCGCGCTAACATCCGTCCGTGAATGTCGTGACATCCAACGGGAGGCCGACATGATCCCGCGAATCCCCGAGAGCGCTTTCGCTTTGTTGAGCCTCGTCGGTAACTCGGTGCCGCCGCGAGACCCCAACGATGATGATGACGAGGAAGAGGACGACGACGAAGCGGACGATGACCGCGAGCCGGCGGTCATCCGGGAACCAGACGAAGACGAATAGGGCCTCGCCGAAAGCTTGAGTCTCAGCGGCGGCGCATGTCATGAGGCCGGCCTTAAGTGGCAGGGGAAGCGGATTGATTATCTGCAAAGGGTGATTGTTTAATGGGAAAACGGGAGGTGCAAAATGACGGCTATTCAGGTTTCTTGGATCAGTGTTGGCTTTGCATTATTGGCCGCCGCGTTATGGGGCTGGTCCGCCCTGGTTAATGTGCCGGTAATTGGCTCGGCGTATGCAGGAATTGATAATCTTGAGCCGTTCTACAAAGCGCTGAAGAAAATCGCGCGATTGAATTTTGGAGCGGCTGGCTGCGCTTTCATCTCCGCGTTGCTGCAGGCAATTTCCGCTTCAAGGCTATGGGGTGAATGGGCCGGGCCCTGAATTGCCTCGACCAACGCGGGTGGCGCGTTCTGCATTGCGACGGCGCGGAATCCGTTGCCCTCACCGCTGACCGACCATCACCGGTTTGATATCCTGCTATGCGTGGCCTTGGCTGGTGGGACAGTATGCAATTTGATCAACTAAATCGGCGCAAGCTCGTCACCCTGCTCGCCGGTACGGCTTTAGTGTGGCCCCGTGGCCTGCGGGCGCAGCAGCAGTCGACACCGATCATCGGGCTTCTCGGCGTCACGTCGAGAGAAGCTGATGCTCGCTTGATTCCTTTCCGGCAGGCTCTCAAGGAAGCAGGCTATGTCGAGGGCCAGAATATCGCGATCGAATACCGCTGGGCGGAGAGCCAATACGATCGATTTCCAGCGCTCGCCGCCGAGCTAGTTCGTCGTCAGGTGACGGTGATCGTTTCGCTGGGCGGCACTCCCGGTGCGCTGGCGGCCAAAGCTGCAACTACGACCATTCCGATTGTTTTCCAGATGGGGGTCGATCCGGTCGAGGTAGGACTTGTCGCGAGCTTGAACAGGCCAGGGGGTAACATCACCGGCGTGGGCCAACTTTTAACGGCGACAGTCCCAAAGCAGCTGCAGTTGATGCACGAAGTGGTGCCAACAGCAGGGAATATTGCCTTTCTCCTGAACCAGACCAATCCCCTCTATTCGGACATTTTCTTGAAAGATTTGGAAGCAGCAGCCGGCACACTCGGATCAAAGCTCCATCTCCTACATGCCAGCACGGAAATCGATTTCGATCCTGCCTTCGCAACGTTGCTCCGTCTGCGAGCCGGCTCGCTTGTGGTCGGTCCCGATTTATTTTTTCTCAGTCGCCGCGATCAGCTTGTCGCCCTGGCAGCACGCCATTCGGTGCCTGCCATCTACCCATGGCGTGAGGCGGCAATGGCCGGAGGGCTGATGAGTTACGCATCAAGCCAAGCCGACACGTATCGCCAAGTCGGCATCTATACGGCTCGCATTCTCAAAGGTGATAAACCGGCTGATCTGCCAGTCCAACAGTCGACCAAGGTGGAGCTGGTCCTCAACCTCAAAACTGCCAAGGCGCTTGGGATTACGTTCCCAATTTCGCTGCTCGGCCGTGCCGACGAAGTGATCGAATGAGTGCGGTTTATGACCGCTGGTGGCATTGTGTCACGAGTAACGCCGGTCCACATGGCGGTGCGTAACTGTAAAAGAGATGAAGGAGGGCCCTACGAGGTGGCAATCGGGTGTTGATCTCGAGCCACCGGAAGGTGCTGTTGTCAAAAGCGATGGTGGTGAACTTGCGGAAAAGTCGGAAAGAGATTTCAGGTATGATTTGAGAGAGGCGAGCGCAAGCGAACCGCTGATGACGTGTTGAAATGGGATTAGACGATGCCAAAACCGGGGGGCCAAGGCACGAAAACATTGGACGTTCCGCTAAGACACAAAGGCGAAAGCGAAGGCTTTGACGCCGCGATCTGCGATCCCGACGATTGCGAGGAAATCGCGCGAGAGGAGTTTCAGAGTGAAGTCTTGCTTCAAAAGCAAGCAGGCTAAAACCGATGTCTTACCGGGCGGTTTCAGCGCAAGCTTATGTCTGCTTCTCTAATCGGCCATTCCGGGTCAAGCGCTTTCAGACTATCCACCACAGCAGTGTCGATGTCGCTCACGGGCTCGCGCTTCTCTTCGGAATCGGCACCAAGGCCCTTCCATCATGGGGTTCGAGAACGAGGCGGAACAATCTGATTGGCGGCCTTGCCGTCAGACAGACGGCAGGTCCAAGCGGACATGCGAACTCACCTCATCCATCGTCCCGTGAGGGACATCATTCCACCGCTCGGTGGAGCTCGAAGTTTCCTCCTATCGGATTTGATCCTGTACGGGTTTCATGCTGCTGCGGCTTGTTCCCGGGTCCACCGGAACTCGGTGCCGTCAACCCAGATGCGATGCATGATCACGGCCAACCGGCGTGCCAACGCCACGATCGCCTTTTTCATCCCGCGCCGCCTGGCGATTTGCATCGCCCATGCCTTGAGCCAGGACCACTTTGTTGAACGCAGCAGCATGCTCTGAGCTGCTTCGTAAAGCATCGTCCGCATCATCTCGTCTCCGCAACGTGATATTCTGCCGGTTCGATCGATCTCGCCCGATTGATACTTCGAGCACGTCAGTCCAAACACGGCGCCGACTGCCTTGGATTTGCGGAAGCGAGCTGGCACGTCAACGGTGGCGCGGTAGGTCAGCGCCACCACGGGGCCAACACCGGGGGTCGTCATCAGGAGCTGGCAAACATCATCGTCTCGGACGATGGCCAGCAAGCGGCGATGCAGGATGACAGTCTGTTCGCGGAGCACTCGCCGGACAATGAGCAGCGGTTCGACCAGAGCTACCAAGTCAGGCTGGTTCTTGACAAGCTCCTTGATGCGCATCTCGAACTTCACCTTTCCGGCCATTCCGACCTTGAGGCCGAAGTTGCGTAGCGTGGCTCGCAGGTCGTTCTCGATAGCGATGGCCTTCGACTGCAGCAGTTTGCGGTGGGTCAGCAGCATCCGCAGTTTCTGACTGCGTAACGTCTTTACATGCACCGGACGGTAAAGCCCCACCCGCATCATCTGCGCGATGCCGCGCGCGTCGTTGCGGTCCGTCTTGTTGATCTGAGCCTTCAACACCGCCTGCATGTGTCGTGTCTCAACACAGATCACCGGCAAGCCTGCTTCAGCGAGTGCGCTGAAGAGCCATTGCGAGAGTGGCCCGGCTTCCAGCCCGATCCGCTTGAAGCGGTAGGTGGGGTCCTTCAGCACTGCCAACAGCGCCTCAGGTTCGCTCGCCACCTTAACTTCCCGAACGATCTTGCCCGTGTCATCCACGATGCAGACGCTGGTCTCCTTGACCGAAACGTCCAGTCCAGCAAAATGGTCCATGCTGCGCTTCTCCTTCTGATGCTTGAGGCCACGAATGCGGACCTCGTTGAACCATCAGCCTGAAGCGCAGCACCCAAAATCTTCAGTTATCCACACGCTGCCGGCCGATTACCCCATCTGATTGGGGGAGCACCGGACTAAATTGCGGACACAGCTTTGGGGCTGTTCATGACCCATCTCTGACATCAGCGGCCAATTTGCTGTGATGCACGACACCGATTAAGTTGTGGGCGCTTAAGCCACTCAATAGAGAAATTGACGAGCACACCAACGAATGAGGGGTAAGCCGGTGAGCGCGATCAGTTCGCGCTGCATACGGTCCACGTCAGCCGCTATGCAGCCAAGGACGGGGGGAAATAGCGCTTATTGCCGGGCTACTGCGCTTGAGCATAGGTGCTCGACGTATCGACGAGCACAGGGCGATCGGTCTCTTTGGCGGAGGAATTGACCAGGGCGCGGCCCGGCGGCTTAGGCCGCTCCTTCTCGCCTTTGACTGGGGCGCGGCTCGACGCCTTAGGCGGCTTCTTCTCGCCTTCGGGCATCTCGGGTTGCGCAGCGGTAGATAGAGTCCCCAGCGCACTGCTGAATTGCGCAGGTAACTCCGCTATTAAATTGGTTGCGCCTTCCCAGTCGGCTGAGAGCGTAGCCAGCATCTGGCGGAACTGCGTAGATAGTTCCGCTATCGGGTCGGCTGCGGGTAGGTCGGGCTGTGCGCTGGCCGATCGCCGAGTTGGGTTTGTATCGGAGACGCGGGCCTCCGCTAAATCTGAGCGCTGAGTGCGAAGACCCGGCTGTGCATAAGGATCAATGTTGGGCACACAGCTAAACTTGATGAAATCGCCATTACGACGATGGACGCTGATGATGCGGTGATCTTTCTGCCAGCGCGCGCAGTATTCGGCAGCAATTTGATGGGCCCCGATCTCATTGTCCGCCGACCATGGGATGCTGCCGCCAGTATCATCGCCGCGCATCTGTGCAATCTGTGCATGGGCGCTGACGCCCATCAACAACAAAACACAGACCGACAATACCCCCCGCATGCCACGTCCCCGACAAGCCTGCCGCGCAAGCGTAAGCGTCTTATCGTTCCTGGGAAAGCGCCTCGCCGATCAATTATGGCCGAGTGTTGCCCGTTTAGCACAAGGAACGCTGTGCTGCGCGCTCTCAAATGCCCTTCGGGTTCCGAGAGTCACATGCTCAATGCAAGTAGCATGACAATACCGATCCCGGTGACAAGCGCCGCAAGCGCGATGGAATCATAATCCAGCCAATACCCGCGGTGGATACTCATGATGCCACCCCGAAATAGCAGAGGCCGCCCCTGCGGCGGCCCCGTGGACAGCATCCGTGTTTCAGCATGGCCGGAGCCGCCAATGTCCGTAGCGTAGCAGCCGGCTGTTTCCGCAGTATTTCAATTTTGTTTCATGGCCGCGTCACGAGCGGCCTTCGGCTGGCATCGAGCAACCACCTAGCCACAGGATCGCTGCCATCGCGCAGACCGACGGAAGCACACGTTCAATGTGCTCTACCCACGCTCTCCCAGAGCGGCCAACCAAGAGAAGACGGATTGTTATGGCTTCCGGGAGCAGTCAGCGGCACGTCGCCAACCATCGTAAATTCCTCAGTTGCCAGGACGCGGGAATACTTCACGCCAGCCGAAATCGAGAGGTTGATGGCCACGGCGCGGAAGTCGTGCCGCTATGGCCACCGCGATGCGACGATGATCCTGATCGCCTACCGGCATGGTCTGCGCGTCGCCTCGGAGCTGTGCGACCTGCAATGGCATCAGGTCGAATTGGCCGCCGGGCGCCTTCCACGTTCGCCGGGCCAAGCGGGGGACGCCCAGCGTGCATCCCGTGCAGGGAGATGAAATTCGCGCGCTGCGACGTCTTCAGCGCGAGCAACCGCCTGGACCGCATGTCTTCGCCACTGAGCGCGAGGCCCGATGGCACCAAAAAGCTTCCACACGCTAATCTTGCGCCTAGGCGAGCGGGCAAAGATGCCATTTCCGATTTACCCACACATGCTGCGACATGCTTGCGGCTACGCACTTGCGAATGCAGGCCATGACACGCGAGCGCTGCAAGCGTGGCTTGGGCATCGCAATATCCAACACACGGTGCGCTATACGGAAATGGCACCCGATCGGTTCAAAGGGTTCTGGAGGGACGAAGCCTAAGGCGCGACCTCCGTTATGCCTCGCGGGCTGTTGAGCTTATCAATTCTCATTGGACTGCGAACGCTTGTGGACGCATTCTCGTTGCGAGCTGATTCGCATAGTGGCTGATTATGAAACCTTCCAATCTCATTCATCTCAACGAGGCACAGCGACGTGCTGTGGAATATGGTTACCCAGGCTACGCCGTGCCGCGAAAAGGTCAGCAGCAAATTCGACGGGGATCGATACCGTCTACGATCAGGTTCAGGTCAAAGAAAATGGAGCGAGCGAACTGGTCGGTATGAATTCGTCTGGGTAAGCAAGCTCTATAAGCCAGCGCAAATGAAACCAGCGGCAAAATCGTAAGTGCCACAGGATAAGCTGCGGAAGATATCACGAACGCCACCGAGAAGCGGCTCCATTGGGCCGTCTTGCATTCGGCAATCTCCCGTCGCGTCGTCCCCGAATAGAAAGGCGACCGACCTGCGCCGCGCGTGGGCCGTCATCGAGATGGCAGGTGCCGATCGCGGTCGAATCGGCCACCAGGCAATCCGTTGCGGCATATCGGTCGGGTGTAGCGTCGCGTCCGCAGCGCGGCATAGAGCGAGGCCAAGATCGGAGCGATAGGTCCAGCCCAAAATCAACCTTCGGGTAACCACTCTCGCCTATCGATTTGGGCGTAATGAAAAACTCTACTGCACGACAACTGACTCTGTGAAAGAGCCGACGCGATAACTGAATTCTTGCGAACGAACCTGGCAACATATCCCGTAGCCGTTCACGAGCTCGAGAGATCGCGAGAACGGCCGGACACCTCGGCAAAGGCAGTCGATCACGCGCTCGAAGCGTTTTCTGGCGGCGAAGAAGGCCCTTGGCATCCGCTCGATACGAACCGGCTTTCGGGGCCAGCGCTTGGCGCTGGCGTTTACCGCAAGCCCGTGTGACGATCAGTTCATCCGGACCAAAATCGGTGGAAGCGGCTGTCCCTCCTGATTGGGCCGAGGGCATCGCTGATCTGGCGCATCAGCGTCGCCCAGGAGACGTGCCAGCGCATCGATGGGATCGTTTCGTCGCCAAAACTGAATGGGCAGTCCGCGCTGCTCGGCTGGGAATGGGACGCTTTGCGATTGTTTGGATGCAGCCGCCGCGGCACCCTCGTGCACCCCGGTAGTGCGGGTCTGGTGTGGACATTAGCCGGCGGCAAACTCCTCGAGTGGACACTCGGACTGGGCGGTGATCGAAGCTGCCAGCAACGGATCACGGCGGGTGTTCGAGCGACGGAGTTCTAAAGACAGCAAAGCTCGTTTTGCCGTGGGAGGAAGGTTCGCACCCGGTCACACAAATGAATTTGACCCCACGATGCTCGAGCCATAGGTAAACCCAGGGGGAACGAACTCAATCGACTAAGGTGCCCCGAGCCGAGATGGAGCGGCGGCAAAGAAGCGCTTTCCGCTATGGCAAGCCTGATAATTGCGTCCAGGGACAGCCCCCCAGAGGGCAAAAGTTAAAAAGTTTGCTTTCGCTGCGTGACGTGTAACGCGCTGCCAACGAAGGGCGCGTAGGGGGTACTTATGAAGACCACAGAACCGCAAAATTTCGCGCGCGAAAAAATTTGCGGCGAAGCGTGCTCCGCAAAACGCCTCGATTTCCGACCTTCAGTGCCCGCTTTTGAAAAGCTGACCCGGCAAATCTCGCCTTTAGGAACTTCAAGGCCGAGCCCCTGAACGGTCTCCGCGCGGACCAGATGCCGGCTTAAAAGCCCGCTGAGCAGCCCTCATTGTCTCGAAGCGCTTAGGTCACCCTAGGATTG
>CAWFNG010000009.1:0-69579 GCA_963817135.1 uncultured Alphaproteobacteria bacterium
GAAGTTCCTAAACGAGCTTTGTCCGCCTGCATTGCGTCAATTTCGAGCGGGCACACGGGTTTCCGATATCGAACTATCGCCGGGAATAAGCTTCGGCTGACCAATACATCAGCCCACGATGTAACGTCAGCTTCCGCCAGCTGCGGACATACCACGGCATTGGCTCTGGACAGCTGTGTGCCGATTTTGTTGCAAAAGTCTTTGATGATTTCGGCAAACCATGATTCCGTTGCTCTGATGCAATTCGCTGCGGAGGCAGGCGATGATGGGGCGGCTCAATCACGATCAAAGCCAGCTTTTTTATTCATTCTGTCTTGAAAAGGTTGTTCCAGACGATCACTTGGTTCGCGAGATCGCTGCGGTTCTCGACCTGTCGTGGGTCCATGCTGAGCTCGCGCCTTATTATCCCAAGATGGGTCGACCCTCGATTGATCCGGAGCTCATGATCCGGATGCTCATCATCGGCTACGTTTTTGCGATCCGCTCGGAGCGGGCGCTGTGCCGTGATGTGCAAGTAAACCTCGCCTATCGCTGGTTTTGTGGGCTCTCCATCGAAGACAAGGTCCCGGATCATTCAGCGTTCTCGCGTGCGCGCAACGAGCGGTTTAGCGAGAGCGACATATTCCGGAGGGTATTCGAGCGTGTTGTGGGCGCGTGCATCGGGGCTGGCCTTGTCGGCGGAGAGGGGTTTGCGGTGGACGCCAGCCTGATAGTTGCCGACGCCAATAAGCAGCGTTCGATCCCAGGTTCGCAATGGAGCAAAGAGCTTGACCCGCAACAGGTGAGCCGGGCCACCAAGGAGTATCTGGCCACACTCGATGACGCGGCATTCGGTGCGGCCAGCGACGTCACCCCGAAGTTCGTGTCGCCATCCGATCCCGCTGCACAGTGGACAGGCGCGATGCGGGGACCTGCCTTCTTCGCCTATGCCGACAACTATCTGATCGACGTGAAGTTTGGGGTCATCATGGATGTCGAAGCATCGCGCGCCATTCGCCAGGCCGAGGTCGGTGCGGCCAAGGTCATGATTGAGCGCACTGAGGAGCGCTTCGGCATCAAGCCCGATCGGCTCGCGGCCGATACGGCCTACGGTTCAGGGGCAAACCTCAATTGGCTTGTCAAGGACAAGAATATCGCTCCCCACATCCCGGTGATCGACAAATCGAAGCGCGAGGATGGGACCTTCAGTCGGGAGGACTTCACGTTCGACAAGGAGCGTGATGTGTACATCTGCCCGGCGGGCAAAGTCCTCGCAACGACGGGCAATCTAGTCAACGATGGAGAGACGCTTCTTTATGTCGCAAGCACGCGCGATTGTCGTATTTGCCCGCTCAAGCCGCGATGCTGTCCAAATATGCCCGCGCGAAGGATTCCACGCAGCATTTACGAGGAGTCCCGTGACATTGCCCGGGCACTGGCCAAGACCGAGATGTTCGAGCAATCACGCCGTGACAGGAAGCGTATAGAGATGCTGTTTGCACATTTAAAGCGCATCCTGCGGCTCGGCCGTCTGCGCTTGCGTGGGCCTCGCGGCGCACAGTTCGAATTCATGCTGGCCGCGATCGCGCAGAACCTGCGAAAGCTTGCCAAGTTGACCGCACGGCCTCCGCCGATCGTATCGATCGCGTGCCCTGCGTGAGCCTCACCTAAGTTTCGAGATATGGTTGTGTTGCAGAAACAAGGAACACTGGAGTAACGATATCGCCGCCTCAAGCGGCGGACAGATAGACTTCCAAATCAATTTCAAAATCCGCTTCGGCGGCTACTCATCATCCTCATCAGGCAGTTTTGCAACAAAATCTGCCAATTGCGGACCGATGCACTGCAGCGAACAGCACCCTACTCGATCACCTCATCGGCGGTCGCAAGCAGGGTCGGCGGCACGGTGAGGCCGAGTATCCGCGCGGTTTCGGTGTTGATGATGAGTTCGAATTTAGTCGCCTGCATCACCGGCAAGTCGGCAGTTTTCTCGCCCTTGAGGATGCGGCCGGCGTAGACGCCGACCTGGCGAAACGCTTCCGCAATATTGGCTCCGTAGCTCATCAGTCCGCCAGCTTCGGTAATTTGGCGGTTAGCGGATGTCATGGGAATCATGTGGCGTGCCGCCAGGGTGGCAAGTTGCGCGCGCCGGACGGTGAACAAGGGCCCGACGCTGACGAAAAGTGCGTCGGGCCGCTCGCGCTCGAATGCAGCGAAGGCCGCACCGATCTCCCGGCCGTTCCTGGCATCGAGAACCTGGATTTGCAGGCCCATGGTGCGCGCTGCTGATTCCGCTTCTTCCAACGTCGTCTTTGTATTTGTCGTATTGGTCGGATCGACAAGCACCGCCACACGGGCAGCCGCGGGCACCATCTCGCGCAGGAGCTGCAACCGCTTCGTCACCAGCTCAACTGCGAAAATGTTTATCCCAGTCAGATTGCCGCCGGGCCGCGCGAGGCTGGCGGCAAGACCGAGCCTGACCGGGTCTTCTCCCGTAATGAAAAGGACAGGGATCGTCGCGGTGACTGCCTTCGCCGCGAACGCCGCAGGCGGACCTGTGGCTGCGATAACCGCGACCCGCCGGCGAGCCAGATCATCGGCTAGCGCTGGCAATCTATCCATTTCATTCTCGGCTGAGCGGTATAGGACCGACACGTTCTCGCCTTCGACAAAGCCCGCTTGCTTGAGGCCCTGCCGGAATCCGCGCAGCTGGTCCTCGTCCGTTGATACCGGAGCGAGGAACCCGATGACTGGCATTGCTGGCTGTTGCGCGAGCGTAGCAACCGGCCACGTCGCAGCGCCGCCGAGCAGTGTGATGAATTCGCGCCGCTGCACTTGCTGCCCTCGGTCCGAGGATCGCACCCTATCACATCGCGGTAGTGAATACGGTATGCTGCATCACAGCAAAGTCTAGGCCCCGATGACCGGGTTGGGTCATTCGCGCCGTTTTTGACCCGTATTCAAGATGGCGTGGCAGGTCCGCACCTCCCTCAATAGCGGCGGTAAACTCGGCGGCCGGACATCTGTCGGTCCGTGCCACTTCCGGCCTCGTGCGCTGCAAAAAGTCGTTACTCGATCACCTCGTCGGCGCGCAGCAGGAATACCTCGGGGATGGTCAAGCCAATAGCCTTGGCAGCCCTGAGATTGATTACAAGCTCAAACTTTGTCGGTTGCTCGATCGGCAGATCGGCTGGCTTGGCACCCTTAAATATCTTGTCGACGAAGGTTGCCGCGCGGCGATAGAGGTCCGGGTAGCTCACGCCATAGGCGATCAATCCGCCAGCCTCGACGAATTCCCTCGATGCATAAATTACCGGCAGGCGATGGCTCGCAGCGAGCAACGCAATAAACTGTCGATTTGTTTGCGTTACGGTATTTAGGTCCACGATGATCGCGTCCATTCGCTGGCTGCTCGCGGCATCGAATGCAGGGGCGATATCTTCGGGCTTTCGGACGTCGAGAAGTGGGGACTGAATACCCAAGGACTGCGCTGCAATTTCGACTTCCCGGCGGAAGTTGGGGGTGGCGGCAGGGTTCCCAATATCGGCAAGGTACCCAACACGAGAAAGGACCGGCAACATGTCCTTGAGTAGCTCAAATCTTTTTGCAGTTACATCAGAGTAAAGGCTGCTAAGCCCAGTTATATTGCCGCTCGGGTGGGCAATGCTGGTCACAAGGACAGACGGTTCAGCAATCGCGGCCATGACAATGGGTATCGTCTCGCTTGCATTTTTGGCCGCTAGCGCAGCCGGTGTTCCTCTCGTCACGAAGAGATCGATCTTAAGCTGAACCAACTCGGTCGCGAACTCGGGAAGCGGTCGCTGTGGCCATCCGCTGAGCGGTAGTCGATGACGAGATTCTGTCCTTCGATATATCCAAGGTCGCGCAGGCCGTTCCGAAAAGAAGCGAGATTGGTGGAGTTCACCGTCGCCGCGATCATATCGAGCATTCCGATCCGCCAAACCTTGCCCGATTGCTGACCACGCGCCGTCAGCGGCCACGCTATCGTCGCGCCACCAAGCAGCGTGACGAATTCGCGCCGTTTCAGTTGACCGAATTGCATCCGGTGCCCTCGTCCGTGGCAGGATACCGGATTGGCGAGGATCAAGTTAGGGGGTCACTGCAATGCGATATGTGGGGCCAGCCTATGTCGGCTCGGGGTCATAACCGGCGGTTTTGATTATGGGCGAAACTAATCCGCTATTCCTTCAATAGCAGGCATGATCTCGGACTTTTAACGACCTGAGATTTTTTTCGGCCTAAAAGCGCATTCCAAGCCTCATCGCCGGTTCCACGACGCCTTCGTCGAGGATGGCTTCGTAATGGTCAAATTTTTCCTCGGCGCGATTGTATGTCTGCTTGCGCCTAACTTGTGGATTAGGCTTGGAGGCGTCGACCTTCGAGGTCTACGAAATTACGACCTTTGCAAGTGGGCGACGCGGACTGCGCGGCGCCGGCGCGTTGGCGTAACCAAAACGGAATCCGAAGATCGGCTCCCATCCATCCCACTCGCTCTTCAGGTTCATCCGGGACTTCAAAGTCGACGGCCGCTGCAAGAACGCGTCGTAGTCGATGACCTCCATCGGGTGGTTCATCGGCTGCATCGCCAACTCGCGGACCGTGCCCTCCAGATGGAGGCGCTGCCAAAGCCGGCCGGCTTCCATATGCAGAATATGATTGGTCCGCGAGCCGCGCACCATGATTAGGCCAAACATAACCGCTGTCGCACAACTTACCGTATGGTTTACGCGAACCCAAGCGGCGTCGGCGTTCCGATATGCCTCTTCGAGGTCGGTGGTGGTACGCGGAATGGAATCTCGAATTCCGATGTGACGGCCGTCGCGTAGATCCGGCGTGGCTATAATGGTTTCTGTCGCCTCATTGATGAGGTCAGCATGAGACCTACCGTCCGGCGTGGAGGCGTCGATCAGCAGGAGGCGGGTGTCTGCGGAAGAGACCTGACGCATCAGCGCGTCTAAAGTTTCGCGCTCGACGTTTCGGTCTTGACGGTAAGCCCCGCGATGGGTGTGCCGAAGGGCAATTGCATTATGATGCGGATGCTTAGCGGTCTTCGACGGCCCCAAATTGATGATCGCCGCCAAGTTGGTCTGTGCGTCCGTCCGAAGCGAAACATTGGCAGCCAACCCCTGAGAAGGCGCTGCAACGCTTGCATTCTCGATCGCGCATCCAAGCCCGATGTAGAGTTCGCGGCGTAGGGAATCGAGCGCGGCGAGGTTGCGGTTCAGGTCCGCCAATACCTCGATACGGTCGTCGTTGAGCCTGAAGAGCCAAGGTTGTGTATTGTAGGGATTTGCCGAGAGAATTCCGGCCGATGCGATCCGGACAACGCCGGCCGACTTTTCGGAGAGCCAGTAGTCCCAAGGTGCTTCGCCGCCTTCGTCGGGCAAGGCCACAATCTGTGGCGCAGCGATCACGCTATCAATCTTGTTTGCCACGGCCAAGGCTGTCAGTCCACCGATTGCGCGGACCGTCAGGGTTCTACGCGACAATTCAATGCGTTTCATCAGATCCTCCAACACTTGCAGGTATTACCGCATCGCAACAGCGCCGGCCGCTTCACTTCTGGAAGCAGCCGTAACCGGGACAAGGCGACACTCACACTTTGTGCCATTAGCGGCCGTGAGCAATCGCAGCAAAATCGCACCGTTATTCGATTACCTCGTCGGCGCGGGCGAGCAGCATCGGCGGCATTTCAAGGCCCAGCGCCTTCGCGGTCTTGAGATTGATCACCAGCTCGTATTTCGTCGGCGCCTGCACCGGCAGATCGGCGGCTTTCTCCCCTTTGAGGATGCGATCCACGTAGGCAGCAGCACGGCGGTACTGGTCAATAAAATCAGGTCCATACGTCATCAGGCCGCCAGCGGCGGCGAAGTGGCGCTCAAAATATACCGCCGGCAACTTATGCCGCGCTGCAAGTGTAATGATGAGATCGCGATAGAGCCTTCCGGCCGCGCTCCCCGGCATGATCAGTCCGCCATTCGGAGAGCGCGCGAAGGCCGTGACAGCGCTTTCGATCTCACCGGCTTCGCGCAAGTTGATCGGGGTTACCTGCACCCTGAGCAATGGCGCCATAGCCTGTATGACGGCAAAATCGCCGGTTGAAGCCCCTTGGCTGGGATCCCGAAGGACCGCCACTCGCGCGATCCCCGGCGCAATTTCTTTGAGCAGCTCCGGATATTTCGCGTTCAGACTGTATTCGTTGTTCATGAACCCGGTCGCGTTGCGGCCGGGCCGCGCCAAGCTCTCGACGTACCCGTTGCCGACTGGATCGGTCACGATCGTAAACACTATCGGTATGCTGCGGGTCGACTGCAGCAACGGCCTCACTGTCGAACCACCATGCGCCAGGATCACGTCTGGCGCCAGTGCGACCAATTCCTGCGCGTGCCTGCGAATGTCATCGGCTTTAGATCCCGCCCAGCTCGTCTCGATCCTCACATTGCGGCCGATGACCCAGCCTGATTGGGCCAGCCCCTGTAGGAACGCGCCGACCCAGGTCTGGAATACCGCATCGTCCGCCGTGCCCGACAGAAGCATGCCGACTTGTCGCATCCGGTCCGCCTGCTGCGCGCGCAAAGCGAACGGCCATGCGACCAAAGCACCGCCGAATAGCGTGATGAACTCCCGTCGCCTCATTGATTAGCCCAGGTCGAGGAACCACACCCTAGCATATCGTTGGGCGACAGCGGTGTTGTGCATCGCGGCAAAATGGCCTGCCTATTGATCGCTGTGGGTCATGAACAGTCCGAAAGCTATGTCCGCAATTTAGTCCGGTGCTCCCCAATTAGCAGACATTAGCGAGCGTGTCTGAGATGCCTCTTGTGTGCAGATATTGTTGCAAAAGTCTTTTTGCACTGGTGATCAAAAATTATCCGGGCTGTAGACGCGACTTTCGTGTAAAGATGTGGGGGGACCTCATCGCCTGACGATAAACTCACGGGCGACCTCGGTAACGCGATTGAGGCTACACAGATCGGCGGTCGTCAGTCGGATCGTCTGATGGCGGAAAAATCATCACCGAGCAATTTTTGGAGTTTTGCAACAATATCTGCCAATTGCGGACTCTTGCGCTGCAACAAAAGTCGTGCGGGGGTCGCAATAATTTACTCGATCACCTCGTCCGCGAGTGCGAGCATTGTTGGTGGAATTTCAAGGCCGAGGTCCTTGGTAGTCTTGAGATTGATGACAAATTCGAATTTGATGGATTGCATGACTGGCAAGTCGGCGGGCTTTGCGCCGTGGAGAATTTTGCCGGCGTAGACGCCCCCTTGACGCGCAGCGTCGATCAGGCTGGCACCGTAGCTCATCAGGCCACCTGCCTCTGTAAATTCACGCGTGAAGTACATTGCCGGTATCTTGTATTTAGCTGCAAGCGCTACGATCTGATCGCGGCAACTAATGAAGAATGGGTCATTTGCCACCATCAGTGCATCGGCACGTTTTTGGACAAGTGACGCGAATGCCCTGTCGATTTCGGGCGCCGTGGTGGCCTGCACGATGTAGATATTCTTCCCAACCGTAGCTCCTGCTTCCTGAAGCTCGCGCAATTGGACATCGTGATCCGAATGGCTCGGGTTCACCAGTGCTCCGATCAGTACCGGGTTGCAAGTCGACCCACGCAGCAACTCCAGTTGCTTGGGAACGAGTGCCGTTGCAACCCAGGTCACCCCAGTAATGTTTCCCACCGGCCGGTTGAGGCTTGCAACTATTCCGCCCGAAACCGGATCGCCGCCGGTGACGAAGACAATGGGAATGCTGGTGGTCGCGGCCTTGGCGGCCCGCGCCGGACCATTAGTTGCAATCGCGACGATGACCGACACCTGCCGGCGGACGAGGTCGGCCGCAAGCTCCGGCAGTCGATCGTATCGACCTTCCGCCCACCGATATTCGACAGCTACGTTCCGACCTTCTATATAGCCGGTTTCGTTTAGGCCCTGACGAAACGCGTCAACAGCCCGCGAGAACGGGCCACGCGATGCGCTATGAAGAAACCCAACGACCGGCGTCGACGGCTGCTGCGCGCGCGCCGCGAGCGGCCACGCTGCCGCAGTGCCACCGAGCAGCGATATGAACTCACGCCGTTTCAGTTGACCGAATTGCATGTTCTGCCCGCCTAGCCGGGGAGTGCGTAACAGCATAACGCATCGGTAACGGTCAAGTCAGGGGGCTCGCTGCAATGCGGGATATCGAGCAACCCCATGACAGCTCCGGGTCAAACCACGACCTCACCGGCTGGGCCCTCATGTCAGCTTCCGCCAGCACCGGACAAACCGCTGCGCAGGCTCTGGCCTGCTGTGCGCCGGAACCGATCATTGGCCTGTCATTTATTCCATCATCTCATCGGTGAGGAATCTGAGTTTATCGGCACTTACAGAGTCTCTGTCTTGCTGAGCAAGAATCCGGGTGGTGCGCGTTTCGTCAGTGGCGTTCAAACTTCGGCCGAGGAGTGCCCAGGACAGCGACCGCCGCAACTACCAGCAGCCAGAATGGAAGTACGCCCAGGCCTGGAATCGCCTCCAGAGCCAGTCCCGGCAACAGCAGCCATTGCCGGCCCAGTACCATGAACAGCAGCAGCGCTGTACCAAGATCCAGCGCCCACACGATCGGCGGTAAAGGGGTCGCGAAAGCTCCGATCGCATCGGCGATGCCTGCAATAGCGAAGGCAAGAGCCAGCCCCTTTTTGGAGAATTTGAGAGTCTTCGAAAATGGCGTCTGTACGCTGGTCGGCTGTTCGTTTGGTTTCGCAGGCGGTAGCGTCATCTGGATCTGGTCAATTGTGATCGCTTAATCCGTTGTAATAGGCCGTCGGACTACTCCGGCAGTCAGTCCAGTTAGAGAGACCTATCACTCAATCACTTCATCGGCACGACCGAGAATCGGCACCGGCACTTCCAGGCCGAGTGCTTTGGCGGTCTTGAGGTTGACGATGAGCTCAAACCTGGTCGGCTCCTGGACGGGAAGCTCGGCTGGCTTCGCACCTTTCAGGATTTTGTCCACATAGACAGCGGTGCGGTGAAACTGATCGATGTCGCTCGGCGCATACGAGATGAGTCCACCAGCCTCGACGTAACGACGATATCCGTACATCGCCGGCAGCCGATTGGCCGCCGCGAAATCCACGATCTCCATGCGGTGAGCAAGCAGGAAGCGATCCACAAGCACCATCAACGCGTCTGGTTTCGCGCTGGCAATTGTCGAGAAGGCATTTTTGAAATCGGCTGGGTGACGAGCCTCTGTTACAGGCTGTATCGTCAGGTTTAAGGCTGCGGCCGCCGCTCTCGTCTGTTGGTAAAATTCAAAAATAGCCGGATTAGCCGGGTTCCAAAGGATGGCGATCCGGGAAAGCTGTGGAATTGCGTCCTTCAGCAACTGCACACGCTTTCCTTCCAGGTCCGGTCCGGAAATAGTAAATCCGGTAACATTGCCGCCTGGCCGAGCAAAGCTCGCCACCAGCCCGGTATTGACGGGATTGCCACTCGACGCAAACACGATGGGGATCGTGTTGGTGGCACCCTTGGCAGCGAGGGTGCCGGGAGTGCCCGCTGTCACGATGATCTCCGGCCTCAGGCGCACCAGTTCCGCCGCTAGCTTCGGCAGTCGTTCATCCTCCCCCTCTGCCCATTGATACTCGATGGCGATGTTCTCACCCTCGACATAACCCAGTTCGCGCAGCTTCTGTCGGAATGCATCGACGACTTGGCGCTCCAATGACGCGGAGGAGGCGCCCAGATAGCCGATCCGGGTCACTTTACTTGCTTGCTGCGCGCGCGCTGCAAGCGGCCACCCAACTGCCGCGCTGCCGAGCAGCATGATGAAGTCGCGCCGCCGCATGGGCTTCTTCTCCGAGCCGAGGACCACGCCGAACATGTTGAGGTATACGCCGTCTTCAGGCAAGCACAGCGCGTCAATATGTGCCTTCAGTGCTGCGGCCGCTCAAACCGGATGATGCATTCCCATTGGCCGGTTAGCGGAGCCCGCGCGGTTCGGCGGGCATCAAGCGCATCAAGACTTTCTCATTCCAGCCGCAAAAGCGCCTATATCGTTCGCTGAAATTCAAGAGGGGCGGGGAGAGTTTCAGAAAAAAGCTTCGGGATTTAACTCGCTCCTCCGCGCGATTGGCAACTCATATTCATCGGGGAGAGCGTCATGCCGAGACGAGACACAACAGTTTTTGATGAAGGCAGTGTGGAAGCAATGCTTCGTTCTCAGGAGCAAGACAACGAGTTCTGCCGACGGCTGCTGGCGGCTATCCACCTGGGAAGGGAATCTTGCCCCGTGGGTGTTGTGACGCAGCCCAGCACGAAGAAGCCGGTCTACATGCGCCCGCCTGAATAAACGCCACCGGATTAAAGACCGTCTAATTTACCGATCTGCTTTCCGGCGGGCGCTTCATGTCTCGATGAGTTGGTTACCGAGCCGAAAAACGCACCAGGAGCCGCCGCAGAGCCGCGGACCTATGCTGATATTACCGATCAGCGGTGATGGGTTAAGTGCTTGGTTTAATGGCTCCCCGGGAATGGATTCGAACCATCGACCGGACGGGAAACAACCGTCTGCTCTGCCGCTGAGCTACCGGGGAAAGAAGCGTGCATGAAGCGCAAGCTTGCGAAAAACAGCATGCGCCCATTTGCGTTAACAGGCGACTAAAATTCAGCCGGTCCCGCGTCGAGCGGCCGCTCCCTCCCCTTCGTCGGCATTTGCCGTGAGCCGCTCGCCCATTCGGCGCAGGCTGCCGCGTCCAAGCTGTGCGGCAAACTTGCCGAGGCGGCGGGCATGCCAGATCGCCGCGCGATTGATGGAAAAGGATCGCAAGTAAAATGCCTTGTCCGCACAAAAAGTGTCGCAAGCGAGCTTGACCGCGTCGTCGTAGAAAGCGTCAATCTTGTCGCGCCCCATGCCGGGCGTTGCAAGCCAGCCCGGGATATGGACATTGCAGAGCCGCTCGACGTCGGTGAACACTTTGTTGCAGCCGGTGCCGGCCGCGGGACACGACGTGGCGAATGCGTCGCCGACAAGCACGATGCCGGCCTGCCGGTGTCCATGGCTCACATAGAGGTCTACCGGGCGAATGATCACGCCGGAAATCTCCGCTTCGCCGGTCACTGCGCGCAATCCCGGCATGGCGGCGAACAGCGTCTGCTCCGGCCGGTGGCGCATGTCGCGCAGCCATGGATCATGCATGTCGCGGTAGACGAAGAGGTTGGCGCGCATGCGCGCGCCGATTGGAAACAGCGTCAGATAGGCGATCCGTTCCGCGATACGTTCGGAATAATAGGTCAAGGCGGGAAAATCGAATGCCGGGCGCCCGCGCGGCTTCAAATCGAAGCCGATGCTGATGGAGTGGCACGGACTGATCACCTCGCGCTCAATGCCGATATTCGAGCGCAGCGCGATGTTGAGTCCATTGGCCAGAACGACAAGGCGGCAGGAGATTTCCTCGCCATTGGACAATCGTAAGTGCTGGCGGTCTGCGCCGGTCGATATCCCCGTCGCCTTGGCGCAGACGAAGGCGACATCTGCCTTGAGCTCAGCGCGCATGGCATTGACCATGTCCGGATACATCAGGTCGTATTGGGCACTCGGCTTCTTCTCGACCACACGGCCGAAGCGCGCAATCCACACCTGCCGGTCACGAGTTGCCGCGTGCAGGAGCGTTGCGGAAACCCCCGTCTTGCGCAGCAGTTCGACCTGCGATGCATCGAGCTTCTCGCAGCGAAAATCGTTCGGGTAGGATGGGTGCGGGTCGACCAGGACGGCATCGATTCCTGCACGTCCCAGCATGGCGGCAGCCGTCGAGCCGGCAAGACCGCCGCCAACAATTGCAATATCGGTTGCCCGCATGACTGCATCCCGCCCGCTTAAGTCAGCAATCTTTGCACGGCAAAGACTTAATGAAGTCTGAAAGGCGAACCCGACGCACCATTTCTTTAGGAATTGTTGCAACACTGCGCGTGAGATCCGTCAGAAGAGACCCGCGCAACAATGCCGATCGAGAACCTCGCATTTCCCGTCGATGCGGCGGATACCCACGCCGATACAGCCGCTCCGCCAATCAAGGCGAGCCTTGACCTTAGCTGGGAGAAAGACGCGCTTCCGTTGGCCGTGAGCCCGCCGCTCGGCATGGCTTCTGCACAGGCACTGGAAAAAAGTTCCCGGTCGGGCATCCGTTTGCACGCCTATAAAAAGATCGAGGAAGTCAGTGAAGAATGGAAAGCCTTCGAGCGGCAGGCCGACTGCAGCGTTTTTCAGTCCTTTGCCTGGCTTGCCAACTGGCAACGCCATATCGGCGTGCGGCAAGGGACCGTGCCGGCCATCGTTGTCGGTCGTGACGAGGATGGAGAACTCCTCTTCATCCTGCCGCTGGCCGTGGAACGGCGTTTTGGCCGGCGACGCCTGACCTGGCTTGGCGCACAACTCGGCGACTACAACGCTCCCATTCTGACCGAACGGTTCTCCGATCGCGTAAGCGCAGATCGCTTTCGTCTCCTGTGGCAGGATATCGTCAGGCTCCTTCGCCGCGAGGAGCGATGCCGGTTCGATTGGATCGATCTCGTGAAAATGCCCGGCTCTATCGGCGACCAGCGCAATCCGTTTCTCGACCTTGGCGTTCGCGCGCATCCGAGCAGCGCTTACCTCGCCAAGCTCGGCCAGGCGTGGGAGAGCTTCTACGCGGCGAAGCGCTCGCCATCGACCCGCAAACGCGAGCGGCGCCAGCTGAAAAGCCTCGCCCAGTACGGCGAACCGCGTTTCCGGGAAGTCGGGGATGCGGCAGAGGCGTGCCGCACCATGGCTGTGCTGATCGAGCAAAAATCCCGGTCCTTCGCCCGCATGGGGGTGGAGGACATTCTCGCCAAACCAGGCCGCCGCGAGTTCTTCCTTGCGATCGTCAACGATCCCGCATTGCGCGGCATCGCACATCTGAGCCGATTCGATGTTGGCGAGACAATTGCTGCAGCAAGCATCGGGCTTGCGCACGGCGGTTGCTACCATCTCATCCTGTCGAGCTACGCGGATGGAGAGCTTGCCCGTTTCGGGCCGGGACGCGCTCACCTCAACGAGCTGATGCGATGCGCCATCGACCGCGGCTTTGCCTTTTTCGACTTCACGGTTGGCGACGAGCCCTACAAGCGCGATTGGTGCGACAGCGAGATCGAGCTGTACGATTACCTTGAGCCGGCGACCCCGATAGGCGCTTTCTTCGTCCTGGCGCTGGGCGCGTTCCGCCGCGGCAAGCGTTTTGTCAAACGCTCGCCAAGCCTGTGGCGGGCATTCAGCAAGATGCGCGCGATTGCGGCAAGCATTGCCGCGCAATTCGCACTCGTGCGGTGAATTTGAAGTACGTACCGCGAGTACTGGCGAACTCGGAATCGGACCACTCGCACGTCCTCGCGGACGCTCCGTATGCGGGTAGTTGCAGCGGCTCTTTTCCCCGCCTCGTGGCCCGGATGGAGCGCAGCGTAATCTGGGATGGACGCCCCGGATTTCGCTTCGCTGCATCCGGGCTACATGCGACTATAGGCCCGGGAGGAAGATCGGATGCGCATGACGGTTGCCGCATTCGCACTATCAGTCGCGGCTGCGAGCCCCGGCGCGGCGCAGGATTGGCCGAGCCGCCCGATTACGCTGATTGTGCCCTTTGCAGCAGGCGGCGGCGTGGACGTAAGCGCCCGCATCCAGGCGCAGCATATGAGCGAGGTGCTGGGGCGATCGATCGTCATCGAGAATGTCGCCGCCGCCGCGGGCATGGCCGGCGGTCAGCGCGTGGCGAAGGCGGCGCCCGACGGCTATACCTTCCTCATCGGCAATACGGGAACGCACGCCTATAACCAGACGCTCTACAAGAAGCCGCTCTACAATGCGGTGAACGACTTCGCGCCGGTCGGGCTGATGACGGAATCGCCACGCATCCTCATCGCGCGCAAGGACTTTCCGGCGAGCACGCTTTCCGCGTTCATTGCCTACGTCAAGGCAAACGACAGCAGGCTGCAATTCGGCTCGGCCGGGGTCGGCTCCGGCACGCACCTTCCTTGCGTGCTGTTCAATCTCGCCATCGCTGCCAATCCCGCGCACATTCCGTATCGCGGCGAAGGTCCGCTGCTGCAGGACCTCATCGGCGCGCGCATCGATTACATGTGCGCCACCATTCAGACCGGCGCGGTGCAAGCGAGGGAAGGGCACGTCAAAGCCATCGCCTTGATGGCGCAAAAGCGTTCGCCGATTCTTCCCGATCTTGCGACCACAGGCGAGCAGGGTCTCGCTGGAGTTGAAGCGAGCGTGTGGAATGCGTTTTTCTTTCCGAAAGGAACGCCGGCGCCTATCGTGGCGAGGCTCAACAAGGCAATGAGCGACACGCTCGATGATCCGGCGGTACGCAACAAGCTCGAACAACTCGGCCTTGAAATCGTGGCGCCGGAGCGCCGCACGCCCGAATACCTTGCCAGCTTCCTGCCGGATGAGATCGCGCGCTGGGCGGTGCCGATCCGCGCAGCCGGAATCAGCGCCGACTGAGCGCCGTAGCCCGGATTTCGTTCTTACGAAATCCGGGACAGATTCCCGGATTGAGCGAAGGCGCTCAATCCGGGCTACATGTTTACTGCTTCCAGACCTTGAACGCTTCCGCAAAGACCCGGTCGCCCGGCGAGCCTTTCTCGATGGCGAGAATGGCGCGGCGGTTGTTGTTGTAAACCACCGGAATATCGAACCAGGAGCGTTCCTTGAGAAGCGACAGGTTGCGCTCCTTGTCGCTGTCCACGTTGGAAAGTCCGATCAGGAAAAACCCGTTGGTGACTTTGACGGCGAGCCCGGCCAGGGGCACTCCCCGGGTCTGCTCGGCCTGCTTCATCAGGATCCCCGGCACGTTGGAAATGCCGCCCGAGGGAAAATCCGCCGGCAGCTTGAACACGATCTCGACCGTGTGGCTCGCCGGCAGTCCCTTGTCCGTATTACGACGCAGCGAAACCGTCATGGCGAGCTTGCGTTCGGGCACTTCGACATCAGCGCGGACCTGGAGTTCAGGGGGCTGGCCGGGACTGGGGGATACGGTCTCGGTGCGCCAAATCGCCGACCCAACAAACCGTTTGCCGTTGGGATCATTGGGATCTTCTTCGTAGAGCACGACCTTCTGCGCGACGGCGGCCGTTGAAGGGACGGGCGCAATTGCACTGGTTGTTTGGCTGCCGGGCTCGATTCGGTCGGTAACCTTCTGGCGTGAAGCGGGCACCGGCGTATCGGGCGCGGTGCTCGCGACCGAGCTGGGCGCGCGAACGGCGTGATAGAGCGAAACCATGCTCGGCCATTGCCAAACCAACAGCCCCGTCACTGCGATGACCGCGACCACCGCTGCCATTGCTTTGGCGAGTTCGGGGCTGATGCGCCAGCGCCGGGCAGGCGCTTCGGCTTCCTCGAATTCCGCGTCATCCAGCGCGGGCGGTGTCGGACGAACTTTGCCTGCTTCGGGATGCGCATCGTCCAGGGGAAACGACGATTCCAGCATCGGCTCGGAAAAGTCGTCGTGCGGATACGGCTCCTGATGCAGCTCTTGATGCAGATCTTGGCGTGCCTCCCGCCTGCGCTCTCCCGCCTCGCGCGCTTCAGTCTCGCGCGCTTCAATCCTGCGCGGCTCGAAATGATCGAGGTCCCTATGATCCGCAGGGCGCCTTGGCAGATCGAGTTCGCCTACCGGCGCCGCAACAGGCGCATCGCGCAGCGGTCTTTCGGCCCGCGCTGCGGGGGTTGCATGTTCCTGGGCATCGGAACCGCCAGGACGGAATTTCACCGGGGGGTCGAAAATCGGACGGCGCTCGCCCACATTGCTGCGCCGCAAGAGATGACGCTGGATCGGCGCTTGCGGTTGCGGCGAAGCCCGATCCGGCTTCTCGGAAACTGCATCCAATGCCGGGGCTTCGGATGTCGCGGGGCGCCCAGGCGCGACCAGAGGCGGCCGCGGCCGGCGCGGCGTTTCCAGGCGCGGTTCCGCTGCGGCCGGTTGCGGCGGATTGACATAACGCCGCAGCGAGGAAGGTTCTGCCTTCGATTCCTCGCGCGGGCGCGCTGCTTCCTCGCGCGGACGCGTTTCGACGGCGCGGATCTTGGGAGCGGGCGGCTGCCGCGTGGGCTCGACGAACTTGCGCGCGGATTCCGCTTCCACCTTGCGGATCGATTCTTCCAGAGCCAGCCGTTCGCGCGTGATGTCGGATTCATTCAGCGCCGGCGTGACGCCGCGCAATTGCCCGAGCAGCGCGGCGCGCGCGCGTTCATAAAGCACGCGGCGGCTCTCGCCATTGTTCTTTTCCAGGTTGGCGACGGCACGCGAAATAAGCGGGTAATAATCGGCCATCTGAACGCTATGCTGTTTTCAGTTCTCGAAGGGGTTGCGCATGAGAATGGTGTCCTCGCGTTCGGGACTGGTCGACAACAGCGCAACCGGACTGCCGACCAATTCTTCGATATGGCGGACGTATTTTATCGCCTGCGCGGGCAGCTGCGCCCATGAGCGCGCTCCGGCCGTCTTGGCCTGCCAACCCTCGAATGTCTCATAGACCGGCTCCACCTCGGCCTGCGCCCGCTCGCCCGCCGGAAGATAATCGATCTCGCGGCCGTCGAGGCGGTATGCCACGCAGATCTTGAGTTCCTTCAGCCCATCAAGAATATCGAGCTTGGTCAGAGCAAGGCCATCGATGCCGGAGGTGCGCACGGTCTGGCGCACCAGCACCGCGTCGAACCAGCCGCAACGCCTGGGCCGGCCGGTCACCACGCCGAATTCACGCCCGCGTTCTCCGATAAGGCGCCCGATCTCGTTCAACTGCTCGGTTGGAAAGGGCCCCTCCCCCACCCGCGTCGTATAGGCCTTGCAGATGCCGAGCACATAACCGATCGCGGACGGTCCCAGTCCCGTGCCGGTTGCCGCCTGAGCCGCCACCGTGTTCGAGGAAGTCACGTAGGGATAAGTGCCGTGGTCGATATCAAGGAGCGCCCCTTGTGCACCTTCGAATAGAATCCGCTTGCCCTCGCGCCGCTTGCGATCGAGCAGCGACCATACCGATTCCATATAGGGCAATACCCGCGGTGCGACGTCCTTGAGTTTCTCATGCACTGACTGAGCGCCGATGGGCTCAAGTCCCATTCCGCGGCGCAACGCGTTATGATGTGCGAGCAGGCGTTCGATCTTGCGACCGAGTGACAGCGGGTCGGCAAGATCCATGACGCGGATCGCCCGTCGGCCGACCTTGTCTTCATAGGCGGGTCCGATGCCGCGGCGTGTGGTGCCCACGCGTGTGAGCGCGTCGCCGCTCTCGCGCATTGCATCAAGCTCCTGATGCAGCGGCAGGATCAAGGTCGCATTCTCGGCAATGCGCAAGGATTGCGGGGTGACATGGATGCCCTGCTGCGTCAATCGATCAATTTCCTCGATGAGAGCGTATGGATCGATCACGACACCATTGCCGATGACTGACAGTTTTCCCGGTCGCACGACGCCCGAAGGCAGCAGCGACAATTTGTAGGTGACTCCGCCGATGACCAGAGTATGGCCCGCATTGTGCCCGCCTTGAAAGCGGACCACGATGTCGGCCTGCTCGGAGAGCCAATCGACGATCTTGCCCTTGCCCTCGTCTCCCCATTGGGCTCCAACGACGACCACATTGGCCATGCGGCGCCTTTCCTCCGCGCGGGGAACGCCAGGATAGTCTCGAAGCTACAAAGGCTTACCCCAAAATTCGGCCCTCTACGGGTAAAGCACGCAACCGCTTCAAGCAAGCCTAGCCGCCCGCCGTCCCGAAACAGCAAGACGTACCAAATGCCTGATTTTTCGGCCGTACTTCACGCGTTACATCGCCCCCGCACTTAACCACACCGGAAGATTCCGCTCTCTGCAAGGCGATCTCGCGGCAACATCGCGGCACCGTGTCCCGGCCGCGCGAGCGCCCAGTTTCGTAGCCCGGATGAAGCGCAAGCGAATCCGGGACAGATTCCCCGCATTTCGCTACGCTCCATGCGGGCTTCGGGCTGCGCTGCGCCCGGGACACGCAGCTGAGGGACTCGCTAAAACCTGAGCGGCCTTGCCTGCTGCACTTGCGGCAGCGTGCGCACGGCGGCGAGCACAGCCGGCGGCAGCTCCCCGTCGATCTCAATGAGCGCAATCGCATTGCCGCCCGGCGCGTCGCGGCCGACGTGAAAGGTTGCGATGTTGATGCCGGCATCGCCCAGGACCGAGGCGAACCGTCCGATAAAGCCCGGCTTGTCAAGATTGGTGATGTAGATCATCGAGGGGCCAAATCCCGCGTCCATGCGGATGCCTTTGATATTGACGATGCGCGGGCGACCGTCGGCGAACACGGTGCCCGACACGGAGCGCGTCTGCCGTTCGGTCACCAGGGTGACCGTGATGAGGCTCTCGTAATCGCCAGCAGCCGCGCGCGTGGTCTCCTCGACGACGATGCCGCGCTCTTTGGCAATCGCCGGCGCGGAAACGACGTTGACCTCCTGCAACATGGGGCGAAGAAGGCCGGCAATGGCCGCCGAGGTCAGCGCCTTGGTATTCATTCCAGCGACTTCGCCCTCGTAACTCAGCTTGACCGTCTTCACGCCGCTCTCGGTGAGTTGCCCTGCAAACGAGCCGAGCTTTTCAGCGAGCTCAATGAACGGGCGCAGTCGCGGCGCTTCTTCCGCCGTAATGGACGGAAAATTCACGGCGTTGGTGATCGCGCCGCGCAACAGATAGTCGGACATTTGTTCGGCGATTTGCAGGGCGACGTTTTCCTGCGCCTCGGTCGTGGCGGCGCCCAGGTGCGGCGTGCACACCACGTTGGGATGACCGAATAGAGGGTTGTCGATCGCCGGCTCCTCGACGAAAACATCGAAAGCGGCGCCCGCAACGTGACCGCTATCGAGCGCCGCGCGCAAGGCCTGCTCGTCGACCAGGCCGCCGCGCGCACAATTGATGACGCGAACCCCCTTTTTCATTGCCGCGAGCATTTTGCCGTCAATGATGTGCCGCGTCTTTTCGGTGAACGGGGCGTGCAACGTGATGAAGTCGGCACGCCGCACCAGCTCTTCAAGCGTCACCTTTTCCACGCCCAGGTCGGCCGCCCGTTCCGGCGAGAGGAAAGGATCGTAGGCGATCACCTTCATCTTCAGTCCAATGGCGCGATCGGCGACGATCGAGCCGATATTTCCGCAGCCGATGATGCCGAGCGTCTTGCTCGTGATCTCTACCCCCATGAAACGATTCTTTTCCCATTTGCCGGCTTGGGTGGAAGCGTCGGCCTGAGGAATTTGCCGGGCCAGCGCAAGCATCAGGGTGATGGCGTGTTCGGCAGTGGTGATGGAGTTGCCGAACGGCGTATTCATTACAATCACGCCTTTCGCTGTCGCGGCTGCAATATCGACATTGTCGACGCCGATGCCGGCGCGGCCGATGACCTTCAGCTTTGTCGCCTTTGCGAGAATCTTGGACGTCACCTTGGTAGCCGAACGGATGGCAAGCCCTTCAAAGCCGCCGATCAATTCAGCCAGCCGCTCCTTGTCGGCGCCGAGCTTGGGCTGAAACTCAACCGCGAGGCCGCGATCCTTGAAGATCGCGACCGCGGCCGGTGAGAGTGCGTCGGAAATGAGAACGTTGGGGGACATGATTTTCCAGATGCCAGATGTCGGATGTCAGGTTTCAGAGATCAGATGTCGGAGATTAGATGACAGATTTCGAAAGTTCATGCCTTTAATCTCGCTGCGGACTTCTGATCACTGACGTCTGACATCCGACCTCCGACATCTGACATCTGATCCCTGACCTCCGCGTACGCCCAGTCCAGCCAGGCGGTAAGCGCTGCGATGTCGCCGCGCTCGACGGTTGAGCCGCACCAGACCCGCAGGCCCGGAGGCGCGTCGCGATAGGCGTCGATATCGTAGGCAACATTCTCCTTCTCCAGGAGCGAAGTGATCTTCTTCACGAATGCTGCCTGTGCATCGGCCGAAAGCTTTGCCACCGAGGGATCGACGATTTTCAGGCATACCGACGTGTTCGAGCGGATGGCGGGATCGACGGCGAGGAAATCGATCCACGGCGTTGCCGCCACCCAGTCGGCAATTACCTTTGCATTGCCGTCGGCGCGCGCGATCAAGGCATCGAGACCGCCGATTGATTTCGCCCAATTGAGAGTATCGAGATAGTCCTCGACGCAGAGCATCGAGGGCGTGTTGATGGTTTCGCCTTGAAAAATTCCTTCGCTGAGCTTGCCGGCCTTGGTCAGGCGGAAGATTTTGGGAATGGGCCAGGACGGCTTGTGGGTCTCCAGGCGCTCGACGGCGCGCGGTGAGACGATCAGCATCCCATGGGCTGCCTCGCCGCCCAGCACTTTCTGCCAAGAGAAGGTTACGACGTCGAGTTTCCGCCAATCGAGCGCCTGCGCGAAGCACGCCGAGGTGGCGTCGCAAATGGTCAGCCCGTCACGATCGCTGCGAATCCAATCACCGTTCGGTACCCGCACGCCGGAAGTGGTACCGTTCCAGGTAAACACCACGTCGGAGGCCGCATCGACGCGATGAAGGTCGGGGAGCGCCCCATAGGGCGCGTCAAGCACCGTCACATTCCTGAGCTTGAGCTCGTTCTTGACATCGCTTACCCAACCTTGTCCGAACGATTCCCATGCCAGCAGGGTAACCGGTCGAGGCCCCAGCAACGACCACAGTGCCATCTCGACCGCACCGGTGTCCGACGCCGGCACAATGCCAATGCGGTAATCGGCGGGAACAGCGAGAACTTCGCGCGTGAGATCGATGGCGCGTTTGAGCTTCGCCTTGCCGATCTTCGATCGGTGCGAGCGCCCGAGCACTGCATCGGTGAGGACCGAGAGACTCCAGCCTGGCCGCTTGGCGCATGGGCCGGACGAGAAGTGCGGAACGGCGGGCCGCACGACGGGCTTTGGCCTGCTCATTTGTCTATCCTTGCAGATAGCCGCCCCTCGGTGGGGAAGGGTGTCCCGCCGCCGCAATTAAGGAACTCGAGGGGCGCCGTCAAGGGAGGATCGGAGGCCAGTAGCCCGGATGGAGCGCAGCGCAATCCGGGACCGGTTGCCCCGCATTACGCGGAGCCTGTCATCGGGCGGCGCCTTGCGCCGACCCGGTGGCTCCATGCGGGCTACGCTCCGTTATCTGCCATCAGAACTTGTAGCCTAGCCCAACGCGACCGGTGGAGATGGTGGGCCTGATGTTCCACCACGACGCCAAGCCGACGAATTCGTATTCGGCGCGCAAGAAAACGTGCGGCATCACCATCACATCGATGCCGCCGCCGATGGACCAGCCCCAGAGGAATGCGCCATTCCTGCTCTCTTGTTCCGTGAACGAGAACGGCAAACACGTCGGCGTTTGCGGCGGGCCGCAGGGCGTAGGCGGCGAGGTGACCGGCGGGGGATTCTGAAACCCGAATGCGGTGGCGGCGTGCATTACATCGGCGCGCACGGCCGCCACGCCGAGCATTACGTAGGGGAGGAAACTCCCCGCCTCCCATCCGGCGCGGGCGCGTAGTGTGAGGAGATCGGTGATGTTGAGAAAGGCGTTCGCGGTAAGCGTAAGGTCGTAGATGTTGCCGCCTGCGGCGGTGACGCGCTCAATGACAGAAACCGGAGCAGTGGCGTGCAGATCGGGGCTGTGGCTGTAGTTCAGCTCGAGGCCGAGGATCAGCGATTCCCAGCGGCTGTTGTAGCCGCCAAACGCGCCATAGCTCGAGCCGGTTTTCTCGATCTTGCCCAGCGACGTCCAGGTCGAGGGCTGCACCGTCATTTTCGAGTGCAGTCTCGCGCAGCATGTGCGCGACGAGTCCCTGCGTGGAATCGCCTGAAGTCGACGCTGGAGAATCCGGTGCCGAGCTGCCCGCCGAAATAAAACCCGCCCCACCGGCCGCAGCATACGGAATCAGGCGCCGGTACATAACCGTCCGACCCGCGCAGCGTGGGTATGTCGTAATCCTGCGCCTGGGCGCTCGCGACCGCGACCGTCAGATGAAAGAGCAGGCCAACAGCAACAGGCAGGCAGCGCATGACGGCCTCTGATTTCGGCAAATTCCTTGCTCGCAATGGCCGATCATGAATGATTAACCTTAATGAGCGGTTAGCTCCGGCGTAGCCCGACAAAAACAAATCGGCGCGGGAAGATCCCGCGCCGCGTTGTTCTTGTGTGTACCTTCTTGCTCGGCACTCAGCCCTTGCGCATGAGCGGAGGCGGCGGAACAAAGACCGGCGGAGGTGGAGGTGCCTCCGGCTGCAGCAAAAACCGAATTCCGATCTTGAGCTCCTGCGAGTTGAATTTGGTGAGCGTATAGAAGGCGAGGGGATTCCCCTGGGGGTTGTTGCACCCAAACGGACCGCAGCGGATGACCGGCGTATCGATATTGCCGAAATTGAGGTAGCGGTACGCAAACTCGATCTTGACGTTATTTGTAACGTTGTAGGCCACGCCCGCGTGCAGCGCCCACGCGCTGGTCCATTTTGAGTTGCCGTTGTCATTATCCAGCGTAAATCCAAGCGCGCTGAACCCGAAGGGAAAGCCCGTATCGGTAATACCACTGAACTGGTGGCGGGCAGCGCCGACGCCGACGCCGATGAACGGGGTCAGACACCACCATGTGCCGAGATCGACATACGCATTCGCCATGACCACCCAGGCCGAATGCTGCGCCTGGTAGAGGTCCTGGCAAAACTGATCGGGGCCGACGCCCGGCGGCGGACAGAAATCCGCCTGGCCGGAATATTGGCCGATGACCTTAAGATCCGCGGTCTTACGGTGTTCGCCGGTGAAATCGAATCGGAGCCAATTGTTCCAGGCATAGCCGATGCCGAAGCCGATAAAGTCCGTATCCCCTATATCGTGTCGAACGATTTGCCAGCTCGCCGGCCAGACAAAGTTCGGATTTGTCTGAGTCTGCTGAAAATCGGAGAAGTGCTGGATACCCATGCCGAAATCAGCGCGCAGATACCAGCCGCCGCATTGCACGCAATCGTTCACCACGACGGGCGGACGATAGACAGGCGGAGGCAGCGGGGGAGGCAGATCAGCAGCGAGCGCCGCGGTGCTCAACAACGCGGCCGCTCCGGCGAGACCGAAGATTTTTGCACGACTCATAGCTTAGTCCTTTCGTGCCGCAGGGAGGCCTGGTGACCTCCCGCAGGGTTGAATCAGCAAGCCGCAGAGTGGCAGCAAGTTGTAAAGGAGCGGTTAACCTTACTTATTAGCCTTGAATGGTAACGCTCGTGTCGTTTTTGCGATTTAATTCGGATGACCGATCACGGGCGGTCGCCACCGCTGCAATTAGACAAGGTCGCGGGAGGCCTGCGCCACCTTACGCACCTTCAGGATTTGGGTCGGCCCGAGGAACGGCAGAACGGCCAGAAACCAGCGTCGAAATCGATCGGGCATCCTGCTCTCGTAACAGTGGTCGACGTATTCAAAGCCGTTTGTCACAAGAAGCGTCAGCAGAGTCTGGGGCGTCCAGCTGAAGATATGGCGGTCACATTCGATATTTTCGGACAGCACCTCCACACCGAGCCGCCGTCGCCGACCAAGCCAGTGCCGCAATGCATTGCCGATCTCGCTGCAGACGAAGGTAGCTATGCGCCACATATAGAATGGGTTCGGCACACTGACGATGAGCACTCCGCCCTGCTTGAGAACGCGGTTGAGCTCTTTGACTGCCATAGTCGGCCCTTCCAGGTGCTCAAGGACCTCCTGCAGAGTGATGCAATCAATGGTCGCGTCGGCGATTTCGAGACCATAGATGCTCATTCGCCGAAAGCGGTCCCGCATGTCGGGATAAAGCAGGTGGGCGATACGGATATTGTTTTCGAAATAATCGACACCGATCACGCTCTTGTCGGGAAAGCGGCGAATGGCCTCGCGCACGAACATGCCGGTGAAACAACCAACGTCGATGATCGTATCGCCCTCTATCAGCTCCAAAACCTTGATTTGGCGGTCAAATAAAGGCATTCCGGCGAATAGCGTGCGACATTGATCAGCCGAAAGGTGCTTGTCGTCGACCAGATAGGTTGCCGAATCACTCATTAGTTCTGCATTCGCAATAGCGACAGGTACTCCGATTGAACGCTGGCATGCGCCACGGAGGGTCATGTCGGATCCGGAATGTCCTTCGACAACATCGCCAGCAAAATCTTAAGCAGAACTTAACCTTGCTAATTAACCGTGATTTTTAAGGGACAGAGGCCTTTTGTGAGTCATGAACGACCTGAAAAAATGGCTGCTGCTGCTTGCGGTGACAGCGCTCGGCGTTGTGATTTCGTACGAATTCCTGGATCGGCCGATCGCATTCTATGTGCATGAGCACGTCCGCCACTATCAGATATTCGCCAGGGCAACCCAGCTGCCGGAGCTGATCGCGCCGCTCGGGGCATTCGTGCTGATTTGGCTCGGCCTACGTGCGTTGATGCAGCGGCCGTTATCCACTTTTCACTCGGTGATCCTGCTATGCGGCCTGAGCCTTGTTGTCACTGATGGTCTCAAACGGGAGCTCAAAGCCGCTTTCGGCCGCACCTGGCCGGAAACCTGGGTCAGGGACAATCCGTCGCTCATCCGCGACGGCGCATATGGCTTCCACCCGTTTCACGGCGGGCCCGCGTTCGCAGCGTTCCCTTCAGGACATACCGCGGCCATCTGCGCCGTCATGGCCGTGCTGTGGTCGCTTTACCCGCGCTGGCGATGGCTTTACGCCGCTCTCGTTCTCGCAGTCGCGGGGGGTCTTGTTGGCGCCGATTTTCATTTTCTCAGCGATGTCATCGCCGGAGCCTTCATCGGCATTTCCATCGGCTGGATGAGCGTACGCGTCTGGAACGCGGGCACAGAAGGCTTACGCCGGCAATGACAGTCCGCGCACGACCAGACGGTTTACCCGCGACGCAAATGCGGCGGGATCGTCCGGCACTTCCCCGTCAAGGATCTTCGCCTGCTCGAACAAGAGCGCGGCAAGCTCGCTGACTTCGTCATCGCGACCGCTCGCTTTGGCATGGGCGAGCGCCTTTACCACGGGGTGCTGCATATTGAGTTCGAGGATCGGCTTGGCGCCGGCGCTGCGGTTATGGCGCGCGAGCAGCCGGTCAAGCTCGCGATCGAAACCCTGCTTGCTCGCCACCAGGCATGCGGCGCTGTCGGTGAGGCGTTGCGAAGCGCGCACTTCCGACACGCGTTCTCCCAGCGCCTCCTTGACCGCGGCGGTGAGGTCATCTGCCGGCGCGCTCACTGCGGCGGCATCCGCCGCGGCCTGGTCGAGCATCGGCACCAGGCTGAAATCGACTTCACCCTGGCTCAACGATTTCAGCGGCTTGCCTTCGAAATCGAGGTGCAGCGAGGTCCATAGCGCATCGACCGGGTCGGTCAGCAGCAGGACCTCGATGCCGCGCGCGCGCGCCGCCTCCAGCTTGGGATTGGCCTTGAGACGCTCAATGCTCTC
Organism: uncultured Alphaproteobacteria bacterium; assembly: GCA_963817135.1. Taxonomy (GTDB): domain Bacteria; phylum Pseudomonadota; class Alphaproteobacteria; order Rhizobiales; family Xanthobacteraceae; genus VAZQ01. The sequence continues at coordinate 25,451 of CAWFNG010000009.1, forward strand.
GCCGACGAGATAATAGATTTCCGTCTGGTTCGGCTTGAATTCGGCGACATAGGCTTTGAGCGAACGCAGCTCCTCGCCTTTGGTGGAGGCGAAACGGGCAAGCGCCAGAAGCTTCTCCCGGCGCTCGTGGTCGTCGTAGATGCCTTCCTTGAACACCCGGCCGAACGCCTTCCAGATCTTGCCGAAGTTCTCCGCCTCCTTCTCTGCCAGGGTTTCCAGTTCACCGAGCACGCGGGTGGTCAGCGCGTTCCTTATCTGCGCCACCTGCGGGTTGTTCTGGAGCATCTCGCGCGATATGTTGAGCGGCATGTCCTCGCTGTCGACCACGCCGCGCATAAAACGCAGATATGCAGGCAGCAAGTCAGCATCATCGGTGATGTAGACGCGCCGGACATAGAGCTTCACGTGGCTCTTGCGCTCGTTACCGGAAAGCTCGAACGGCTGGCTTGACGGAGCGAACAGGAGCGCCGCGAACGACTGGCGCCCTTCCGCCTTGTAGTGCAGCGTCATGGCCGGCTCGTCGATGGCGCCGGCGATGGCGCGATAGGCCTGCGTATAGTCTTCGGACTTGAGCTCCGACTTCGACCGCTGCCACAGCGCGCTCGCCTTGTTGATCTGGCGCACGCTGCCGTCCGGCGCAGTCAACTCGATGGGAAACAGGATGTGATCGGAATAGGTGCGCACGACCCGCTCAAGGTCGTATGCTTCCAGATAATTTTTCCTGTCGGGCTTGAGATGGAGGATAACCTCGGTGCCGCGGGTGACCCGCTCGGCATCGGCGGGTGCCGCAGGCTCGACCTCGAATCCGGCGCCTCCCGCCGAGCGCCAGACCCACACCTCGCTCGCTCCCGCGCGCCGGCTTATCACCTCGATGCGATCGGCGACCATGAATGCAGAATAAAAACCCACACCGAATTGTCCGATGAGGCCCGCGCCGTCCTTTGCCTGATTGAGGCTCTCCAGAAAGGCGCGCGTTCCCGACCGCGCCACCGTCCCGAGGTTATCGATAAGCTCCTGGCGATCCATGCCGATGCCTGAATCAGCAACGGTGAGCGTACCGGCAGCGGCATCCGGATTTATGCGGATGGCCAGTGTGCCCCCGGTCGCGAGCAAGTCGGGCTTGGCGATCGCCTCGTAACGCAGCTTGTCGCAGGCGTCCGAGCCATTGGAGATCAGCTCGCGCAGGAAAATGTCAGTCTCGGAATAGACCGAATGCACCATCAGGCGCAGAAGCTCGGCCACTTCCGCCTGAAACGGGTGGGATTCGGCAACGGTTTTCGCTTCGGTGCTCATAGCCACTAGATACATAGAGTTGCTAGTGGTCCTTAGATTCCGAAGTTCGCATCTGAACGTGCCGCTAGCGCTGGCGAACTTCGGAATCGGACCACTAGTGAAATATGAAAACGCGAATTGCATATAGGGGGCAGCGGTGGCGGCTCGCAAGGGGTTCCCTGATCGGGTAAAATCCCGTCTCGCCCCGGATCGCTCCCGGCTCGGCAACCTAACAGCGGCTCGGCGGTTGCAACAGATTGGAAGAGCGCGGCCATGCCCAAGATGAACAAGACAACCCGCTTCCATATCGGCTACTGGGTCGCCGCGGTCATTGGCATTCTGGTGCTGCAATATTTCTATACGACCGCCCAGACCATCGAGCCTATTCCCTACAGTCAGTTTCAGCAGCTCCTCCACGACGGCAAGATTGCCGAAATCGGCGTGTCCGATCGCTACATTCAAGGCAAGCTGAAGGAGCCGCTGGCGAACGGCAAGCGCCAGTTCGTGACTACCAGGGTCGACCCGCAATTCGCCGAGGAGCTGCAAAAATACGGGGTGACTTATACCGGCCAGGTGGAAAGCACATTCGTCTCCGACCTGTTGTCATGGGTCGTTCCGGTCCTGCTGTTCTTCGGCCTGTGGAGCTTTCTCGCGCGCCGGATGGGGCAAGGGCTCGGCGGGCTGATGTCGATCGGCAAGAGCAAGGCCAAGATCTATGTCGAGACCGATACCGGCGTTCGCTTCAATGACGTTGCCGGCGTCGACGAGGCGAAAGACGAACTGCGCGAGGTCGTCGATTTCCTGAAAAACCCCGAGCAGTATAGCCGGCTCGGCGGACGCATGCCGAAAGGGGTGTTGCTGGTCGGACCTCCCGGCACCGGAAAGACACTGCTCGCCAAGGCGGTGGCTGGCGAAGCGAAGGTGCCGTTTTTCTCCATTTCCGGCTCGGAATTCGTGGAGATGTTTGTCGGCGTGGGCGCCGCGCGCGTGCGGGACCTCTTCGAGCAGGCGCGCACAAAGGCGCCGGCCATCATCTTTATCGACGAACTCGATGCGCTCGGCCGCGCGCGCGGCATCGGCCCTTATGCCGGCGGCCACGACGAGAAGGAGCAGACGCTCAACCAGCTGCTGGTCGAAATGGATGGCTTCGATTCCAGGAGCGGCCTCATCATTCTCGCTGCAACCAATCGGCCGGAGATTCTCGATCCGGCGCTGCTGCGCGCGGGCCGCTTCGACCGGCAGATCCTGGTGGACCGGCCGGACAAAAAAGGACGCATCGACATCCTGGGCGTTCACCTGCGCAATACCAAGTTGGGACCGGACATCGAGCCCGAGAAGATCGCTGCGCTGACCCCGGGCTTCACCGGTGCCGACCTCGCCAACTTGGTCAACGAAGCAACGCTGCTTGCAACCCGGCGCGGTGCCGATGCGGTGGCGATGATCGATTTCAACAATGCGGTCGAACGCATGGTAGCCGGGCTCGAGAAGCGCAACCGGCTGCTCAATCCCAAGGAGCGCGAGATCGTGGCCTACCACGAAATGGGCCATGCGCTGGTCGCGCTCTCGCTGCCGGGGACCGATCCGGTGCATAAAATCTCGATCATTCCGCGCGGAGTCGGGGCGCTGGGCTACACTATTCAGCGGCCCATCGAGGACCGCTTTCTGATGACTCGTGAAGAGCTGGAGAACAAGATGTCGGTGCTGCTGGGCGGGCGCGCCGCGGAGCTCACGGTATTCGGCCATCTCTCGACCGGAGCAGCCGACGATCTGCGCAGAGTAACCGATATCGCCCGCTCCATGGTCACGCGCTACGGCATGTCGGCACGGCTCGGCAGCGTCGCCTATGACCGCGACCCCCGCACTTTCCCGACCGGGCCCGGCCTTCCTTCACCTTTCGGCGAAAAGGATTATGCGGAGGAGACCGCTGCCGCGATCGACGAGGAGGTGCGTGCCATCGTCTCCTCGGCAATGGAACGTGCGCTGGAAATCTTGCGCGCGCGACGCGACACGCTCGAACGCTGCGCCCGCCGCTTGCTGGAAATAGAGACGCTCGACGAGAAGGAACTCGCCCAGCTGGTCGGCCCGCCGACCGGCCCTCCGGTCAGGGTCGCCGCGGAGTAACCCCACCGGAGTAGCCCGGATTTCGTTCTTCTCTGGGAGTGCGTTCAATTCACCTCTGTCATTCCGGGGCGCCGCGCAGCGGCGAGCCCGGAATCTATAACCACAGACCGGGGTTATGGATTCCGGGCTCTCGGCCGTCACTTCGTTTCGGCCTCGCCCCGGAATGACACATAAAGAAATCTTTATATCTTCGTTGCGGCCGGCGGACCGTCCTGCTATAGGCGACGCTGAACGACGCAAGCGTTGCCGGGCCCCCTTCTTCCGTCTCGCAGGGATTGTCATGAAAGCAGCACCCAAAGCCGCCGAAACTAACCTTGCCGGCAAGCCATCGGGCGCGGCGCGCTCGCGCGCGGCCACACAACCCGATTACGTCATCAAGGACATCGGCCTTGCCGAATGGGGTCGCAAGGAGATTGCCATCGCCGAGACCGAGATGCCGGGCCTCATGGCGACGCGCGAGGAATACGGGCCCGCGCAGCCGCTGCGCGGCGCCCGCATCTGCGGCTCGCTGCACATGACCATCCAGACCGCGGTGCTTATCGAGACGCTCAAGGCGCTCGGCGCGGACGTGCGCTGGGCCTCCTGCAACATCTATTCGACGCAGGACCATGCCGCCGCTGCAGTCGCGGCCGGCGGCACGCCGGTATTCGCCGTCAAGGGCGAGACGCTGCACGATTACTGGGAATACCAGCATCGCATCTTCGAATGGAGCGACGGCGGCTCGCCCAATATGATTCTGGACGACGGCGGCGACGCGACGCTGCTCATCCATCTCGGGCTGCGCGCCGAGCAGGGGGAAGCGTCATTGATCGCCAAGCCGACCAATGAAGAGGAGGAAGTCCTCTTTGCCGCAATCAAAGCGCGGCTCAAGGACGCGCCGGGCTGGTACAAGAAAAATGCCGACGCGATCCGCGGCGTCACCGAGGAGACCACCACCGGCGTTCACCGGCTCTACGAGATGCAAAAAAAGGGCACACTGTTATGGCCGGCGATCAACGTCAATGACAGCGTCACCAAATCGAAATTCGACAACCTTTACGGCTGCCGCGAATCGCTGGTCGACGGCATTCGCCGCGGCACCGACGTCATGATGGCCGGCAAGGTCGCCATGGTCGCCGGCTTCGGCGACGTGGGCAAAGGCTCGGCCGCTTCCCTACGGCAAGCGGGCTGCCGGGTGATGGTCGCGGAAGTCGATCCCATCTGCGCGCTGCAGGCGGCGATGGAAGGCTATGAAGTGACCACGATGGAGGATGCTGCCGCGCGCGCCGACATTTTCGTCACCGCCACCGGCAACCTTGACGTCATCACCATCGAGCACATGCGCAAAATGAAAGATCGCGCCATTGTCGCCAATATCGGCCACTTCGACAGCGAGATTCAGGTCGCGGCACTGCGCAACCTGAAATGGCACAATGTGAAGCCGCAGGTGGATGAAATCGAATTTCCCGACGGAAAGCGCATCATCCTCCTCTCGGAGGGGCGCCTTGTTAATCTCGGCAATGCCATGGGCCATCCAAGCTTCGTGATGTCGTCCTCGTTCACCAATCAGGTGCTGGCGCAGATCGAGCTGTGGGGCAACCCGAACAAATACGAAAAGAAAGTCTACACGCTGCCCAAGCGGCTCGACGAGAAGGTGGCGCGGCTGCATCTCGCCAAGATCGGGGTCAAGCTGACCAAGATGAGCGACCGGCAGGCAACCTATATCGGTGTCCCCGTGGACGGGCCCTACAAACCGGACCATTACCGGTATTAAAAAGGTGTGTAGCCCGGATGGAGCGAAGCGCAATGCGGGAAGCCGCCCCCCGCATTACGCTTCGCTCCATGCGGGCTACAGGAGCGCCGCCCTGGAACGCGACTTAAAAAAAGGCCATATCAAGCGGCAATGTTCTGCCATTCCTTTGCCGCATCGAGGAGCAATTCTTCTTAAAGCCAAACCGGAGCAGTCCCGATGTGCCGCTGGATTGCGTATCGCGGCGAAACCATCCCGCTGGAGCAATATGTCACTGCACCGGCGCACTCGCTCGTGGTGCAGAGCCAGCGCGCGCTCGAATCCACGGCCTCGACCAACGGCGACGGCTTCGGCATGGGCTGGTACGGGGAGCACCCGGAGCCGGGGCTTTATCGCGAAGTGCGCCCGGCCTGGTCGGACGAGAACCTGCGCTACCTCTGCCGCCACATCCACTCGCACCTTTATTTCGCCCATGTGCGCGCCTCGACCGGCACGCCGACCATGCGCCCGAACTGCCATCCGTTCGCCTGCGGACGCTGGCTGTTCATGCATAACGGTGTGATCGGAAACTGGTCGCGCCTGCGCCGCAAGGTGGAGAGCCTCATCCCGGATACCATTTATCCTTCCCGCATCGGCACGACGGATTCGGAAGCGGTGTTTCTGGCCATCCTCGGAGCGGGCGGCGACAAGGACCCGCTCGGCGCCACGGCACGGGTGCTTGCCACCCTGACCGACATGGTGACGACGAAGGATCACAAGGAGCCTTTGCGGTTCACGGCGGCCCTCGCCAATGGCCGCGACCTCTATGCCTTCCGCTACGCCGCCAATGACAAGGCGAACTCGCTCTATTTTCGCCAGTCGCAGGGCAATGTGGTGATCGTCTCCGAGCCGCTCGATTCCGAACACAAGCATTGGCAACCAGTGCCGCCCGGCCATGTCGTCATCGCGCAGGCAGACGAGCCGGTGCGGCTCGAACCGTTTCTCATCGAGCAGCGCGTCGCAGCGCAGTAAATCCCGCGCGCGACGATTGCTTGCCGCCTCGTTGCGCGAATGCTAATGCGCGCGCCATGAATGCGGCGATCCAGAACATCCGCAATTTCTCAATCATCGCGCATATCGATCACGGCAAGTCGACGCTCGCGGACCGGTTGATTCAAGCGACCGGCGCGCTGGCCGACCGCGAGATGGTCGAGCAGGTGCTCGATTCCATGGACATCGAGCGCGAACGCGGCATCACCATCAAGGCGCAGACGGTGCGGCTGCGTTACGTAGCGCGCGACGGGGCGCAATACGTGCTCAACCTGATCGACACGCCGGGGCATGTCGATTTTGCCTACGAGGTGAATAGGAGCCTCGCCGCATGCGAAGGCTCGCTCTTGGTCGTGGATGCCTCGCAAGGGGTGGAGGCGCAGACGCTGGCGAACGTCTATCAGGCGCTCGACAACAATCACGAAGTGGTGCCGGTCCTCAACAAGGTTGACCTTCCGGCAGCCGAACCGGAAAAGGTGAAGCAGCAGATCGAGGACGTGATCGGGCTCGATGCGTCGAATGCCATCCTCATCTCCGCCAAGACCGGCGAGAACGTAGCCGAAGTGCTGGAAGCCATTGTCACGCGCCTGCCGGCGCCGCGCGGCGATGCGCAAGCGACGCTCAAGGCGCTCCTCGTGGACAGCTGGTATGATTCCTACCTCGGCGTGGTGGTGCTCATTCGCATTGTCGACGGCACCCTCAAAAAAGGGCAGCGCATTCGCTTGATGGGCTCCGGCGCCGCCTACGAGGTCGACCGCGTCGGCGTGTTTACGCCGAAGATGGTCACTGTCGAGGAGCTGGGGCCCGGCGAAATCGGCTTTCTCACCGCCTCGATCAAGGAAGTGGCCGACACCCGCGTCGGCGACACCATCACCGACGATCGCAAGCCGGTCCGCGAGCCCCTGCCCGGCTTCCGCCCCGCCATCCCGGTGGTGTTCTGCGGACTGTTTCCCGTCGATGCCGCGCAGTTCGAGGATCTGCGCGCCGCCATGGGCAAGCTTCGCCTCAACGACGCAAGCTTCACCTATGAAATGGAGACCTCGGCGGCGCTCGGCTTCGGCTTCCGCTGCGGCTTCCTCGGTCTCCTGCATCTGGAGATCATCCAGGAGCGGCTGCAACGCGAATTCAACCTCAACCTGATCGCCACTGCGCCGTCGGTGATCTACAAGATCAAGCTCACAAACGGCAAACAGATCGAGATTCACAACCCGGTCGACATGCCCGACCCCGTGCAGATCGCGGAAATGGCCGAGCCGTGGATACGCGCCACCATCCTGACGCCCGATGAGTATCTCGGCAGCGTGCTCAAGCTCTGCCAGGATCGCCGCGGCGAGCAGGTCGAACTCACCTATGTGGGCAATCGGGCGATGGTGAAATACGACCTGCCGCTCAACGAAGTGGTGTTCGACTTCTACGATCGGCTCAAATCAGTCTCCAAGGGCTACGCTTCGTTCGATTATCATCTCACCGACTTCCGGCCGGCCGATCTCGTCAAGATGCAAATCCTGGTCAACGCCGAGCCGGTGGATGCTCTCGCCATGCTCGTCCACCGCACCCGCGCCGAGAGCCGCGGACGCGCCATGGTGGAAAAGCTCAAGGAGCTTATTCCGCCGCACATGTTCCAGGTGCCGATCCAGGCCGCCATCGGCGGCAGGATCATTGCGCGCGAGACCGTGCGCGCCTTCCGCAAGGACGTGACGGCGAAATGCTACGGCGGCGACGTGACACGCAAGCGCAAGCTCCTGGAGAAACAGAAAGAGGGCAAGAAGCGCATGCGCCAGTTCGGCAAAGTGGAAATCCCGCAGGAGGCGTTCATCGCCGCCCTCAAAGTGGACGTGTGAGACCTACAAACTTGCCACGAACGCTTCCATCTGCTTGCGCTCTGCCGCATCCGGCAGGCGGCCGCGCATGGCACCGAGATTGTCGGTCATGTGCGCCGGGTTGGAAGTGCCGGGGATGACCGCGGTCACCCGTTCGTCGGCAATGAGGTATTTGAGAAAGAACTGCGCCCAGGTCGCGGCGAAGCCTTGCGCCCAGTCGGGAATGGTCTTGCCGCGCACCGCGCGGAAGAGCCGGCCGCGCCCGAAAGGCAGCGCAGTCAGCACGCCGGCCTTGACCTCCGCCGCAAGCGGCAGAATGCGCTTTTGCGCTTCCCGGTTATCGAGCGAATAATCGACCTGCACGAAATCCGGCTGCTCGCGGGCGATCACCGCTTCCATCGCGGGAAAGTCGCCATGGAAGGTGGAAGTCACACCGATGTAGCGGCAGATTCCTTGCGCCTTCCACGCCTTGAACTGGCCGAGCGATTGACGCGGGTTGCGCACGTTATGGAGTTGCAGAAGGTCGAACTTTGTCATCCTGAGGCGTGACTGCGAGCGCTTGAGCTCCGCCGCATCGGGCTCTTCGAGCTTGGTGGCAACAAAGGCCTTGTCGCGGATGCCCTCACTCGCAATCACGTTGCCGAGCACGATCTCGGCGTCGCCATACGTGGATGCCGTGTCGATGAGCGTCCCGCCGGCTTCGACAAGCGCGCGGAGGACGAGCGCCGCGGCGCGCTGCGTCTGCTCGTTGTCACGGTCGAATACAGAGGCGGTACCCAGGCCGACCGCCGGCATGCGCTCGCCTGTCCCTGGGATCGCGCGGGCTATCAACTGGCCCTCATTGGTTTGCGCAAGACCGGTTTGCACAAGACTAGTTTGCGCAAGAACTCTTGCGCGCCGCCAACGCGGCGCTCGCGAGCGCCGCGAAACCGCGGCGGGTGATATGAATCATAACAATACTCCGTCTGCTGTCTGATATTGCCTACGACTTCGTAGGGTGGGCAAATTCGTCTGATGAGGGTTTCCGCGTGGGCATAGCCCGCGAAGACGGGCGTAAACGCCCTTTAGGGCGCCGCACGAATTTGCCCACGCGGAAAGCCCGTGCGAAGCGCCTTTGCCCACCCTACAATTTCATTTCGAGAGCATGCTGCTCGGCGCGGCGTTCCTGGGTTCGCCCCAATGCCCACGAGAGGACGAGCCAGCCGGCCGCCACCGGTAATGCGCAGAGCGCAATGGCCGGAAGCTTCAGGCCCAAGGCCTGCAGGCTGTCGAAGACCCATCCATACAAGGCATCCGAACCGCGGTAGATCACCACGTCGATCAGGTTCTTGGCCTTGTATTTCTCCTCGCGGTCGACGACGGTGAAAAACACTTGGCGCGCGGGATTGGCAATGGCGAAATGCATCCAGCGCTGCACCACCTGAAACACAAACACCGCCGTGACACTGGTAACAACCGCCAATGCCGCGAAACCGACGACATAGACCGCCGGCAGCGCGCCTGCCGCCGCTCCGGTGCCGAAGCGCTTGAGCAGGTGCCCGGTAGCGAAGAGCTGGGTTGCAAGCGTAAGAATCCCTACGGCAAGGTCGATGCCGGCGAAAATGCGCGTCTGCGCCCCGGCATCGCGCACGCTGGCCGCAACAATATGCGCCTGCTCGAAATAGAGGATGGTTGCGCCAAACGAGAGGAGGCTTACCCAGAGGCCGACGCCAAGGAGATAGGGCGAGCGCATCAGCTCGGTTGCCGCAGCAAAGGCGCTGCCGCCAATGCGTCCCTCGTCGATGCGCAAAACCTGTTTCGCATCTGCGGTGCGCTCGAGGCGGGAGACGCAGAACACCGACAGTTCGAGAAACGCAATTGCCGCGATCAACAGGTTGGTTGGCCCGAACGGCACCGAAAGCACGATGGTGACGACGGGGCCGAGGAGCGCGCCGGCGGTGCCGCCCGCGCCGATGAACCCGAACAGGCGCTTTCCTTGCTCGCTGGTGAAGAGGTCGGCCATGAACGACCAGAACACCGCGACGGCAAACAGGTTGAACACGCTCACCCAGACGAAGAAGACGCGTGCCACCGTAACAGTGGCGACGCCAAGCGTCAGCAGGAGCCAGAACAGCGCGAGGTTGGCGGCGAAAAAATGATAGACAATAGGAATGAAGCGCGCCCGCGTCATTTTCGAAACGAGCGCGCCATAGAGTGGCTGCGCCGCGAGCAGCGTCACAAAGGTGGCCGTGAACAGCCATGGCAGTGCCTTGACGCCGCCGGCGATGCCCATCTGATCGCGTAAGGGCCGCAGCACGTAGTAGCCCGCAAGCAGCATAAAGAAGTAGGCAAAGGACCATAACGCGGCGGCGCGTTCCTGCGGCGTCGCCGGCACGGCTTTGGTCAGCCAGCGGTCAAGCAATGTCACGGATTGAGCGACAGCTTCTGTTTGAGCTCCGCCGCGGTCACCTGCTGACCGTAACCGGGGTTGCCGCGCTGAAACACCCGTGCATCGGCGAGCTTGCCGACAACCACCGGATCGAAACCGGCATCGCGCACCAGTCCGGCGGCAATCGTGACCGCCTCGCCGTCATCGCCGGCAATGGGAATGGCAAGCTTGGGATCCGGCCGGTTCGCCTCGCGCGCGAAGATCATGTAGGACATGGTGTTGAAGGCGCGAACGAGACGCGTGCCGGGCAGATATTTCTGCGACGTAACACCGATCCCTTCGCGCTCGACCTCGTCGGCAATCGCCCCGTCACGCGCGGCGACCGCATTGCAGGCATCGAGCACGACCTTGCCCTTCAAGGCGGCACCGTTATCCTGGCCGACCTGCGGCAAGGCGCCATAGGGAACGGCAACAAAGATCACATCGCCGAAGGCGATTGCCTGCGCCACCGAACCGTTCTGGGCGAGCGGTCCGAGCGTGGCCACCAGATCGTTGAGAGCTTCGGGATGGCGCGAAGAAAACAGCACGGGATGGCCGGCCTTGACCCACAGGCCGCCGATTGTGCTGCCGATCTTGCCGGAACCGATGACGCCGATGCGCGCCTTGTTGCCGTTTGTCTGCGCAAGGAGCTGCGACGGCCGCAGCGCTGCCATGAAAGTCAACATGGCGCCCGCGCCAATGAGTGCGCGTCGGTTAAAATATAAATTTCGCATCAACAACTCCTCGACCTTCGACATTGCAAAAGACACTATCCTCTCCTCACGCCGATCGTTGCATCACGCTTGTGTGAGATTTACAGGTGGCTGACGCCAACGTGCCGTGCATGGACCATCTCTCTCGGCCTCATGGTCTGAGGAGCGTCGCAGCGCCACTGCATTTCGAACTTGCACAAAACCTTGCGCGCTGCGAAGCGTCTCGAACCATGAGGTCCGCCCGTATGGGCCGCCCCCATTCTTCGAGACGGGCGCACAAGAGGCTGCAGTTGTTTAGAAGCCTGTCCCGGCGCCCTCCTCAGAATGAGGGCGGACCAGGGTCGCAGTGAACTTCTTGGTAACCAACGGCCACGCAAGCGGCGGGGTTCCGGGTTCCTCGTTTTGTTCCCCGAAATTCGGCCATGATGTTGCGACAAGAGTGCGGCTGGGCGGACCGCAAGCGGGGAACCTTGCAGGAATGATTTCATTCAGCATTCACCGAGCATCCTTCATACTTTCATGCGCAGGTGGGGCGCTCGTTCTCGCTCTGAATGGCGCAGCCGCACAGGACAAGGGCACTCTCAATCCGGAGCCGCTGCCGCCGCTTGCCAAGCCGGACAATTCCGCAACCCCGGCGAAGGAACTGTTCGGCCGCAAGACGGCACCGGCACCGCTCGCGACGCGCACCATCGGCGCTTATTCAAAGGGTTGTCTTGCCGGCGCCAAGGCGCTGCCGATCAACGGCAAGACCTGGCAGGTGATGCGGCTGTCGCGCAACCGCAATTGGGGGCATCCCAGCCTCGTGAAATTTCTTGAACGCCTCGCCAGTCAGGCGCCCAAGACCGGCTGGCGCGGCCTTCTCGTCGGCGACATGTCGCAGCCGCGCGGCGGCCCCATGCGTACCGGGCATGCGAGCCATCAAGTCGGTCTCGATGCGGATATCTGGCTCACCCCCATGCCTGCGCGCGAGTTGACCCGCGCGGAGCGCGAACAAATGTCCGCCACCATGGTGGTCGCCGAAGACCGCTTGGATGTCGACCCCAATGTCTGGACGCCGGCGCATGTCAACGTGATCAAGGCTGCCGCCCAGGATTCGCAAGTTGCGCGCATCTTCGTCAATGCGGCGATCAAGAAGGCGCTATGCCGCGAGGCCGGCAACGATCGTGCCTGGTTGAGCAAGGTGCGGCCGTGGTGGGGCCACGACTATCATTTCCATGTGCGGCTCACTTGTCCGGCCGACAGTCCCGATTGCACGCCGCAGGGCGCGCCCGAGCCCGGCGACGGCTGCGGCAGCGACCTCGATCATTGGTTCAGCGAGGCCATCCTGCACCCAAAGCCGTCGCCGATTCCGCCGAAAGAGAAGCCGCCTGTGCGCATGGCGGAGCTTCCCGCCGCCTGCCGCCAGGTGTTGATGGCACCGTAACGTCATTTGTAGCCCGGATGGAGCATAGCGAAATCCGGGGTTGCGGCATTCCCGCATTACGCGGAGCCTGTCATCGGGCGGCGCCTTGCGCCGACCCGCGGTAGCTCCATGCGGGCTACGCGCCGATGGTGGGTCTCGGCGGACGAAAGGCCGAGTAAATCGCGGGGCATGGACATGCGCCTCGACCCACCCTAGAGACTTTGGCCATGAGCAAAAGCCGCCCGTCACCGCCACGCGACGAACTCGCAATCCTGCGCGAGCTCGAGAAAAAGGTGCTGTGGATTGCGAGCTGGACCATTCACCACGCCAATCATCTGCGCGAGAACGTCGACGGCCTCAAGGTCGGCGGCCACCAGGCGTCATCGGCTTCGCTCGTCAGCATCATGACCGCGCTTTATTTCAGCGTGCTGCGCCCGCAGGACCGGGTGGCGGTGAAACCGCATGCGAGCCCGATCTATCACGCCATCCAATATCTGTTCGGCCGCCAGGCGCGACAGAAGCTCATCGACTTTCGCGGATATAAAGGCGCGCAGAGCTATCCATCGCGCACCAAGGATACCGACGACGTCGATTTCTCGACCGGCTCGGTCGGTCTCGGCGTTGCGCAGACATTGTTTGCAAGCCTGGTGCAGGACTACGTGCGCGCGCACGGCTGGGGCCTCGATCGGCCCGCCGGACGCATGATCGCACTGGTCGGCGACGCCGAGCTCGACGAAGGCAACATTTTCGAAGCCATCCTCGAAGGCTGGAAGCAGGATTTGCGCAATTGCTGGTGGATCATCGATTACAACCGCCAGAGCCTCGATGCGGTGATCCGCGAAGGCTTATGGGCGCGCTATGAGGCGCTGTTTAAGGCCTTCGGCTGGGACGTCGTTATCCTGAAATATGGCTCGCTCCTGCAGCAGGCCTTCCGCGAGCCCGGCGGCGAGCGGCTGCGCGAATGGATCGATAAGTGTCCGAACCAGCTCTATTCCGCTCTGGTGTTTCAAGGCGGCGCCGCCTGGCGCAAGCGGCTTCTCGACGAGCTCGGCGATCAGGGCGCCGTCACGAAGCTGATCGAGGCACGCTCCGATGCGGAGCTGTCGCAACTGATGACCAACCTTGCGGGCCACGACCTTGCGTCGCTCATTCATGCTTTCGGCGAGGTCAAGCACGACCGGCCGATCTGTTTCATCTGCTACACCATCAAAGGGTTCGGCCTGCCGTTCGCGGGGCACAAGGACAACCATGCCGGGTTGATGACGCCGGCGCAGATGGAAACCTTCCGCACGGCCATGAATATCCGGGCCGGGCACGAATGGGACCTGTTCGAAGGCCTCGCTATCGATCAGGCAACGATCGAGGAATTTCTTGCGCGCGTGCCATTTGTTGCGGCAGAGCGCCGGTACCGGGCGCCCCACATTCCGGTTCCCGCCGATTTGCCGCGCAGCGAGCAGGCGATCTCCTCGACCCAGGCGGGCTTCGGAGCGCTACTCAACGAGCTTGGCCGCGGCAAGAGCGAGCTTGCCGAACGCATTGTCACGACGTCGCCGGATGTGACGGTTTCGACCAATCTCGGAGGCTGGGTCAATCGGCGCGGTTTGTTTGCGCGTGAGAAAATGGCGGATGTGTTCAAGAGCGAGCGCATCCCCTCGACCTTCAACTGGGATTTCTCGCCGCGCGGTCAGCATATCGAGCTTGGCATCGCGGAGATGAACCTGTTCATCCTGCTTTCCGCCTTAGGATTGTCGCATGCGATAAATGGCGAGCGACTCATTCCCATCGGCACGCTCTATGATCCCTTCATCCAGCGCGGGCTCGATGCGCTCAACTATGCCTGTTATCAGGACGCGCGCTTCATTCTGGTGGGGACGCCGGCCGGCATCACGCTCGCACCGGAAGGCGGCGCGCACCAGTCGATTGCCACGCCGCTGATCGGGATCGGACAGGATGGGCTTGCCGCCTTCGAGCCTGCTTTTGTCGACGAGCTGGCGGTCATTCTCGCTTTTGCCTTCGACTACATCCAACGGGAAGGCGACGACGAGGCGAGCGAACGCAATTGGCTGCGCGAGGAGACCGGCGGCTGCGTCTATCTGCGGTTGTCGACGCGCCCCATCGAGCAGGTCAAGCGCGCCATGACGCCGGAGCTGTCGCAGGCGATCGTCGCGGGCGGATATTGGCTGCGCAAGCCTGGCCCGAACTGCCAGGTGGCGGTCGCGTATAGCGGCGCGGTCGCACCGGAGGCGATCCAGGCCGTCGGCTTGATGGCGGAGGATCGCCGCGACGTCGGTCTCCTCGCGGTTACTTCCGCCGACCGGCTCAATGCCGGTTGGACCGCGGCCCAACGCGCGCGCGAGCGCGGTCTCGTGCATGCCCGCTCGCATATCGAGAGGCTTCTCGCCGACATCCCCTCCCATTGCGGCATTGTGTCGGTGCTTGATGGCCATCCCGCCACGCTCGGATGGCTCGGCGCCGTGCATGGACACCGCACCCGCCCGCTCGGCGTGGAGCATTTCGGCCAGACCGGCTCCATCCCGGACCTCTACCGGCACTATGGCATTGACGCGAACTCCATCGTCGCCGCCGCCGCGGCGCTCACACCGGGGCGGCCGATCAGGCATCTCAAGGCGCTGCTCGTCAAAACATCGCCCGCTGGTCCAAAAAAGCGTCAGGTCATCAATATCTGATGACGAGCACTCCGCTTGGGTAGTGGGCACGTTAGGAATGCCTACATGTCCGCTCGGATGATCGGAGGGCCTCTCATGGCCTTCATCTTTTGACATTCGCTGCATAAATCATTCCTCCTTGCCCGTCTAAACGCAGCCTTGCTGTGGGCCGTCGCGTTTATGTTTTTGGTGCTGATTATCTGCTACGTGAGTGGAGCACCATATTCCGCATGGAATGACGCACGCTTGGCGCCGGTGGCGGCTTGGCTTCGTGGGTACCCATTTTATACGCCTGAGAATTCGGGCGTGATCATTGGCAACTTCTATCCACCTTTGGGCGCCTTGGCTTTTCTTCCTGTCGGGCTGATCGGCCATCCAGTGCCGGCGATTATCTTCGGTTCAACGCTTGCGCTGTTGATGAATCTCAGCCCGGCCGTGGGGGCGTTGATCCTGTTGTCACGTGACTTGCGCGATTCGCGCAAAATTGTGCTGTTGGGTAGCGTTCTTTACTTTGGACTTCTTCTCATTACCCAAGGACCCAATTTTACGCTGTTTGCGATCCATGTGGACGCCCCTGCGATTGCGCTGATGCTATGGGGCATTGTTTTTTACGCAAAATGGTGGGCGTCAGGAACGCCCTCTTCTTTGGCGATAAGCGCACTTTTACTCATCAAGTTACTGGCGGTTTCTCGGAACGATTAAGGCTGTTTCTGGCGGAAAGCGTCACCTTTCTCCGAGACTATTGGCTGCTTTATCTGCTGACTTTTGCCGCAGCTCTCGGGCTCAATATTTGCTCGCAGCAGCCCGGCGGCAAGTCGCTGCGGTTCCCATTTGCACTTGCGGCGTCTACCCTGATTGCCAGCCTCGCGATGCTACCTTTCTCGCTGCTTGGACTGGTGAAAGTGGGAGGGAATGTGAACGCGGCCGCCTACGCGATCCAACCGTTGCTGTTAGGTTTGGCTATTGGCGGCGTGGGATTTGTCGAGGTGGCGCAGAAAGCCGGGGTGCAATGGAAGATCATGGCCCAGTCGATCATCTGCGCATGGTTGCTGGTATTCATCGCAACTTTGCGACCCGGCAGGGAAATCCTGAGTTATCCGTTTAATGTATCAAAGGCGCCGCTGGTCACCGCCTACGAAGAATCGAAGAGCGATAATGTCTGGTTTCCGGAATTTCCGCTGAGCGCGCTGCTGGCAACCGGTCGCCTATACCATCATTCCTATTCTATTTATGCGATATTTCTTGCCGGGAAGACCGTGTCGTCGCAGCAACTAGCCGAGGGGATTCCAAAAGCACCGTTTAGGTTGAAATATCTGCTCGACGATCGAGAAGGCGTCGAAGCTTGGAGAATGATTTCTTACATGGGAATCTCGCCGGATTCTCTCTTGCAAGAGAGGATCGGACCTTGGCACCAAGTGTTGGTCCAACAATTCCCCAAGCCCTGAATTCCAGCATTAGACCCCGGTCGGCGCGACTGCTGGCGGCCTGAGTCGCTTTCCACTGCGTCGGCAATGTTCTGCAGCGGGGGCTTTCTTTATGTAACGACTTCCGGGTTCACCACGTTGATCGGTTTGCCGGCGGCATAGGCGGTGACCTGGTCGAAGATGTCGGCGAACTGGATTTCGTATTCTTCGCGCGACACGTAGCCGAGATGCGGCGTGCAGACGACGTTCTCCATATTAAGGAGCGGATGGTTCACATCGCGCACAGGCTCCTCCTCATAGACGTCGATCGCCGCCATGCCGGGGCGGCCGGCGCGCAGCGCGGCGAGGAGCGCGCCGGGCTCGATCAGCGGCGCACGGCTGGTATTGACGATGAGGGAAGTCGGTTTCATGCGGGCAAGATCGGCAGCCGTGACGATGCCGCGCGTTGCATCGACGAGCCGCATGTGCAGCGAAATGACGTCGCAGGAGGCAAAAAACGTCTCTTTGTCCGGCGCCGCCGCATGGCCGTCGGCACGCGCCCGCTCAAGCGACTCCGGGCGCGCCCAGATCAATACCTGCATGCCGAACGCGCGACCATAACCCGCGACCACGCTGCCGATCCTGCCATAGCCGAAAATGCCGAGCGTCTTGCCGCGCAGGGTGCTGCCCACGCCGATCTGCCATTTGCCGGCTTTGAGCGACGCCATCTGCTGGGGAATTTTGCGCATTGCCGCCAGGATCAAGCCCCAGGTCAGTTCCGCCGTCGCGTAGGAAGGCGTGTCGAGGTGCAGGTTCGATGAGACGATGACGCCATGCCTGGTGCAGGCGGGGACGTCGATATGCGGATAGACGCTGCGTTGACTGATGAGCCGTAGCTTGGGCAGGCGCTCGATCAGCGGCGCGGTGATTTTCGTGCGCTCGCGAATGAGCACCAGCACTTCGGCATCGCGCAGGCGCTGCGCCAGGATATCGATATCCTCCACGTGATCGTTCCAGATGGTGACGTCATGGCCGTCGAGCCTGCGAAAGCAATCGAGGGTGCGCAGCGTGTCGTGATAGTCGTCGAGGATGGCAATTTTCATGGGGAAGGCGATCGTAAATGCGCCCTCTCCCCTTGCGGGAGAGGGCTACTCGGTGGTTCAGCAAAGAAGAATGGGTGAGGGGTAAACCGGTGCGAAATACCCTCACCCATTCTTTTTGTGGGAACTTCTGTGCAGCCCTCTCCCGCAAGGGGAGAGGGCGCCATCAGTAGCGTTCGCGCTTGCTGCCCGCTGGGTCAGATTTCCCAGCCGAGCTTGCGATCGACCGAATAGGGGCCGCCGCCGCGCAGCAGAATGTAGACGAAGACGATAAGCCATAGGAACGGAAACTCCGCGCCGCCCGTCGCCGCGCCCCATCCCGCCGCCGAATGCACCTTCACGATGACCAGGAACTCGATGATGAGAATGAGCGCCACCACGCGGGTGAACAGTCCGATGGTGATGCAGATCGCGCCGAGCAGTTCCGCACCGATGACGAGATAAGCGTTAAGCAGCGCCGGCTCGAGACCCCGGCGCGCCATGACGTTGGCGGCGACAGCGCTCGGACCCGCCATCAGCTTCGGCCACACATGCGCGATCAGCATCAATCCCGCCGCCACGCGCAGCAGCAGATATCCCCATTCCGCTGCTTGCGGATAAAACTTTCCCAATGCCGGAATAAGCGGACGATTAGCCCTTGCCGCAGTAGCCATGAATTCCTCCCTCGCAGCTTCTGAACCGTAGCCCGGATGAAGCGCAGCGAAATCCGGGGCGGCGTTCCCGCATTACGCTTACGCTCCATGCGGGCTACCGATCCGCTATTACGGCACGCTCAGGCAAACGCTTCAAGACCTACCTGCCCTTTCGGCCCTCTCTAGTCGGCGCGGATCATGTCCGCGCCTTTCTCCGCGATCATCATGGTCGGCGCATTGGTATTGCCCGAAGTGATGGTCGGCATGACCGAGGCATCGACGACGCGCAGGCGCTCGATTCCGATTACCCGCAGCCGCTCGTCGACCACTGCCATGCGATCCGTCGCCCGCCCCATCCTGGCCGTGCCGACGGGATGAAAAATGGTGGTGCCGATGTCGCCGGCTGCCTTGATCAGCGCCGCGTCGTCGTTTCCCACTGCCGCACCGGGCAGATATTCGACCGGCTTAAAGGGTGCGAGCGCGGGCTGGGCGACGATCCTGCGCACGACACGGATGGCATCCGCGGCCACCCGGCGGTCTTCGTCGGTCGAGAGATAATTGGGCTTGATGATCGGCTTTTCCGCCGCATCACGGGCGCGCAACCGCACGCAGCCGCGGCTCGTCGGCGCCAGGTTGCACACGCTTGCGGTAAATGCCGGAAATTCGTGCAGCGGGTCGCCGAACTTGTCGAGGGAAAGCGGCTGCACGTGAAACTGGATATTGGCGCGCTCGCGCGAAGGATCCGAGCGGGTGAACAGACCGAGCTGGGAGGGCGCCATGGTCAGCGGCCCGCGCCGGAACAGGGCATAGTCGAGGCCCATCTGCACGCGGCCGAACAACGACCGGTACATGGCATTGAGCGTCTTCACGCCGGAGACCTGGTAGATGAGGCGGAGCTGGAGGTGATCCTGCAGGTTCTCGCCGACGCCTGGCTTATCCAGCACGACCGGAACGCCGAACTCCGCCAGTTCGCCGGCAGGGCCGATGCCGGAGAGCTTGAGGATCACAATGGAGCCGATCGAGCCGGCGGCGAGGATTACCTCGCCGCGGCAGCGCGCCGATTTCATCGTGCCGCCTTGCCGCCAGCACATCCCGACGGCGCGCCTGCCGTCGAACAGGATCGTCTCCGCCAGGCATTGGGTCGCAAGCCGAAGATTGCCCCGCTTGAGCACCGGCTTGAGAAAACCGCTCGCCGCCGACCAGCGCCGCCCGCGCCGCTGGTTGACATGAAACACGCAGCTGCCCTCGTTGTCGCCGGTGTTGAAATCCGCAATCGGCTTGATGCCGGCTTGTGCCGCCGCGGCGCGAAACGCATCGAGAATGTCCCAGCGCACGCGCGGCGCTTCGATGCGCCATTCGCCGCCGACGCCGTGCGCCTCGCTTGGTCCGAGGCAATGATCCTGGTGGCGCTTGAAGAAGGGCAGGACATCGTCCCAGCCCCAGCCGGTGAGCCCGAGCTGGCGCCAATGGTCGTAGTCGGCGGCCTGACCGCGCATATAGATCATGGCATTGATCGACGAGGAGCCGCCGATCACCTTGCCGCGCGGATAGTTGAGGCTGCGGCCATTGAGCCCTTCTTCCGGCTCGGTGCGAAACATCCAGTCGGAGCGCGGATTGCCGATGGCGAAGAGGTAGCCGACCGGAATATGCAACCAGATCCAATTGTCATTGCCCCCGGCCTCAAGGAGCAACACGCGCGTCGCCGGATCGGCCGACAGCCGGTTCGCCAGAATGCAGCCGGCAGAGCCGGCACCCACGATGATATAATCGTATTCACCTTCGCTCTGCGCGGTTGCCGGCATGATAATTCCTCCATGCAAGATCATCTTGAACCGCACTCGCCTGTGCTACTATTGCAAGCTCCCACCGGGATGGCCATGGACCAGAAAAGCAATTTTACCGCCGGGATAGCCTACGAGGACCTGCGCGAGTGGCTGTCCTATGCCGAGCGTCTCGGCGAGGTGCGCGTTGTCCGCGGGGCAAGCTGGCAGGAGGACATCGGGCTCGCCGCGGAAGCCGTGCTGCGCGCAGAGAACGGTCCCTGCGTTCTGTTCGAGGACATTCCCGGCTGTCCCGCAGGATTCCGGGTACTGATGAACGTGTTCGCCGGAACGCGCCGCAACATGACGCTTGGTTTTCCCGATCACCTGACAAAAGCGGAACTAAGCGACGCGTTCCGCGAGACGTATTTGAAGCAGCAGCGCAGCATCGCGCATGAGATCGTCGAGCATGGCCCGGTGCTTGAGAACATCATGATGGGCGAGGAGGTCGATATTCTGAAATTTCCGGCGCCGATCTGGCACGAGAAGGACGGCGGCCGCTACATCGGCACGGGCACCTATAGCATCACCCGCGATCCCGAGGAGAATTGGCTCAATGCCGGCGCTTATCGGGCGCAGGTGCACGACAAGAAATCCGTCGGTATCCTGATGGTGCCGGGCCATCACGGCGCTCAGCACTGCGAGAAATATTTCAAGCGCGGCGAAGCCATGCCGGTGGCGATGGTGCTGGGCGGCGACCCGCTCTGCTTCTTCTATGGCGGGATGGAGGCACCCGCCGGCACTTTCGAGATCGACCTGGTCGGCGGATTGCGCGGAAAGCCGATGCAGATGGTGCGCGGAAAAGTCACCGGGCTCCCTTTCCCTGCGGGCGCCGAGATCGTGCTGGAAGGCTTCGTCACGCCCGACCGTCGCGAAATCGAAGGTCCGTTCGGGGAATGGACCGGGCATTATGCCGGCGGGGCGAAGCCCTGTCCGGTGCTCGACATCAAAGCCATTTATCACCGCAACGACCCTATTCTGCTCGGCGTGCCGCCCATGGGCGCCGGTCCCGACGAGATGGCGCGCTACCGCGCCGTGCTGCGCTCGGCGAATATCAAGCAGAACATTGCGAATGCCGGGGTGCCGGGCGTTGCGGCCGTGTGGTGCCATGAGATCGGCGGCGCGCGTCTGTTGCACGGCATTTCCGTGCAGCAGCGCTATCCCGGGCATGCCATTCAGGTCGGCCACGTGGCAGCCCAGTGCGGCGCTTCGGCCTATGCCTCCAAATATGTCGTGGTGGCCGACGAGGACGTGGACGTCACCAACCTCGATCACCTCTTGTGGGCGATGCTCACCCGCACCGACCCGGTCGAATCGATTCACTTCATCACCGGCTCGTGGGACTCGCCGGCCGACCCGCGCCTTCCTCCCGACAAACGTGCCGCCGGCAATCTGACGCATTCGGTGGCGGTGATCGATGCCTGCCGCCCGTTCCATTGGCGCGACAAGTTCCCGCCCACCAACACGCCGAGCCCGGAGGTTGCGCGCAAGGCACGGGAGAAATTCGGCTGGCTCCTCGATGGCAGCGAGGCAGGAGATTGTCATTCCGGGGTGAGGCCGAAGCGCAGCGAAGGCTGAGAGCCCGGAATCCATATTCCCGATTCGTGGTTATGGATTCCGGGCTCGCCGCTCCGCTTCGCTTCGCAGCGCCCCGGAATGACACCATGATGATTGCGGCTTGGGCAATCGCCGGCGCCGTTTGCTTTGGCAGCTTCGCCCATGCCCAGGACTGGCCGCAACGCCCGGTGCGGATCATCGGCCCTTATGCCGCCGGCGGCAATGCCGATGTGCTGGCACGGCTCACCGCCCAGCGGCTGAGCGAAGCATTCGGCCAGCAATTCGTTGTCGAGAACCGCGTCGGCGGCAACGGCATGATCGCAGCCGAAACGGTCGCGCGTTCGCCGGCCGACGGCTACACGCTGTTGTGGGGGGTATTGCCGCCCATCGCCATCCAGCCTGCGATCAGCAAGGTCCCTTACGACCCCGTCAAGGATTTTGCCCCGGTGAGCGTGGTCGCGACGAACCCGTTCGTTCTGGTCGTGAACAAGACTGTTCCGGTCAACAGCGTCGCAGAGTTCATCGCCTGGGTGCGGGCGCAGCCAGCCAAGGTGAGCTATGCCGAAGGCGGCGTCGGCAGCGTGACCCACCTTGCAATGGCGATCTTTCTCAAGCGCGCGGGCCTGGAAATGATCAATGTCAGTTACCGCGGCAATGCGCCGGCACTGACCGACGTTGTCGCCGGGCACCTGCCGGCGATGTTCTCCAACGTGTCGGACGCGTTGCCGCATCTCGCGGGCGGCGCCATCCGCGCGCTCGCGGTATCGAGCGATCGGCGTACCCGACTGCTTCCCGACGCGCCGACCGTCGCCGAGGCGGGTTTCCCCGGCTATCGCGCGATCACCTGGAACGGGCCGATGGCGCCCGCTGGAACGCCGCAACCCATCATCGACAAGACGGCCGCTGAAATTGCGCGCGCGGCGAAGGATCCAAAATTCGTCGAGCGGCTGGCCAGTCTCGGCGCCGACCCGCTCGGCAACACGCCGGTCGAATTCGCCGCCCTGATCGCCTCTGACCTGAAATTATGGGCGGAAGCCGTGGCAGTAGCCGGCATCAAGCAACAATAGCTGCGCGGCGTTCCGGGCTTGCATCTTTACGAGGCGCTATCCAGGAATCATTTCGAAAGCCTCTTCCTCGACATGCGCGGGGCCTTTGCCCTCTCGACACAGCTTCGTGGCAACAATACGTGCCGGCGACGGCCGTCAATCGGCGATGTACGATGGCGACATGCGCACGATTTGGCCCGCGCGCGTCAGAGTCACGTCTTGCGGAAACTCCTGTTCATAGCTGACCCCGATGTCGGCCAGGCGCCGGAACAGTTCCGGCAACCGCAGCAGGCATCCTCTCGCGATGTCGTGCAGGACCACCACGCTCCAGTCCTGCGCCTCGACCTGCGTAATACAATTCTCCACCCAACCGTCCGGGTCCTTCCAGTCGCCCGGCACGCTGTTCCAGATGATGGTGCGGAATCGATGCGTGAGCAGGTAGGAGATTGCCGCCCTGCTGAGCAGATGGGGCCCGATCAGGCCGCTGTTTCCATAAGGTCGGAACAGCTTATCGGGGTGAGACAGATTTCCAATGCGATCCTGCGTATCGCCGATTTCGCGGGCGGCATAGTCCGCCGTAGGCCGATCTCCCAGAGCAACCGAATGTGTAAACATGTGATTGCCGATCCAGTGGCCTCGCGAACGCGCATCCCGCGCCAGAGAAGCCGCAGCCGGGGCCTTCAATTTCTGGCCAATGACAAAAAAGGTGCTGCGAATGTTTTCACGATCGAGCAGCGCAAGGACCCGCTCGGTAACTCCCGGCGTCGGACCGTTATCAAAGGTGAGTGTAACGCGCCGCGGTGCCACGGCCCTGCTCCATGATTACGTGTGCTATGACTTGCTCTAATTTATCGAACGAAAGCGTTCCACGAGGAAGAGTAACTCCAGCTTGTCGAGGTCGGCCCATGATAAACATTCCCGATAAATATCTTGATCTACTGCAGAACAAGAAGGCTTTCGCCAGTCTCGCTACCGCAATGCCCGATGGATCACCGCAGGTGACGCCGGTCTGGTTCGACTACAGCGGCGGCCGCGTTCGTGTGAACACGGCCAAGGGGCGCGTTAAGGCGCGCACCTTGAAGAAAGGCGCGCCGGTGGCGCTGGCAATCATCGATCCCGACAATCCGTACCGCTATATTCAGATCCGCGGACGGGTGGAACGGGTAACCGAAGAGGGCGCCGGCCAGCATATCGATTCGCTTGCCAAGAAATATCTTGGCAAGGACAAGTATCCCAATGCCGCGCCGGGCGAAGTGCGACTCATGTGCGAGATCGAGCCGACTTCGGCCTCGGGGATGGGGTGAGCGGCGGCCGCCAAGGCGCTCAAGCTCGAACTATCGCCGACTCTGCTCGCGCTCGCCGACGAGGTAGTTGAATAATCTATGTTGCGGGATCACGCGGCGATATCGCGGAGGCGCTTTATCTCGGCTTCCAGCGCCTCGATACGCTGGTCTCGCGCGGCTAAGGCAGCAGAAACGTCGGCAGCCTCGAAACGCTGGGGGATGTGTTGTGGGCAGTTCGCGTCCCAAGCGGAGACCGTGAAGAGGATCGCTTGTTCGGGGCGCGCCTTGTAACCTTCCGGCATCAGCTTTGCCGTCAGCTCGGCATCGCCTTCCACGACGCGCGCCTCGCCCCAGATCTTGATGCGTTTGCGGTGCGCATAGTCGATCAGGAAGAGATGGGCCTTGGGATTATCCGCGAGATTTCCCTGCGTGATGTATTGCCGGTTTCCTGAAAAGTCAGCAAATCCGATGGTCTTTTCGTCGAGCACCTGCAGGAATCCGGGCGGGCCACCTCGATGCTGGATGTAGGGTTGCCCTTCCACGTTCGCGGTGGCGAAAAAAATGCTCGTCTGCGCCGCGATGAAGTCCGCGAGCTCCGGCGTGATACGTGTCTGCCAGGCGCCACGCTCCTCCATGCGCCCGTAGGCGTTTCGGGAACCCTTGCGAGTTTGCATCGCCTTGACTGACGGCGTGAACGCAACGTCACTGGAATACGCGGCGGTCATATCCACGGTTGCCTCCTTCAGAGACCGAGATCGCTCAAAGATGGATGATCATCGGGGCGTCGGCCGAGCGGCCAGTGATACTTGCGATCACCCTCCTTGATCGGAAGGTCGTTGATGCTGGCGATGCGCAAGCGCATCAGCCCGTGCTCGTCGAATTCCCAATTTTCGTTGCCGTAGCTCCGAAACCAATACCCGCCGTCGGCATGCCATCGTAGGCGAAGCGCGGCAAGCCCGCCGATTCCGATCAGGCGGTCGCGAGACGATTCCATCGCGTCAGAGCCCTGTCGGCGGCGAGCGCCGGGATCGCGCGATTCCAGTCGGCGGCGGCCTGCCGCGGTCTCGGCAGTAAAGGGGGGAAGTGGCGGGCGGCTCACGGATGTGCTCCTTGATTGGCGCTTGTTGACAGGCCACCGCCGGCGAAGCGACGAATGCCGGCGGGTTCTGGCCAAGTTAGCCAACCGCCCAACCTAGTCCCTCCCATAATTTTTAAGAATACGCTATGATCAAGAGGTATCCTTTCAAATTATGGAAGGTAAATGGATCGCCTTGAATTGATGTCGATCCTGGTGACCGCCGTCGAAGCGGGCAGCCTCTCTGCTGCGGGGCGCCGCCTCGGAATGCCGCTCGCCACTGTCAGCCGCAAGGTTTCGGAGCTCGAGGTCTATCTCAAGACGCGGCTTCTCAACCGGTCGAGCCGGAAACTCACATTGACCGACGCGGGCCGATCCTATGTCGCAGCGTGCAGGCGCATCCTTGAGGATGTTGGGGAAGCCGAGCGTGCAGCATCCGGCGAATACAGCGCTCCGAAAGGCGATCTGATCATCACCGCGCCAATCGTCTTCGGCCGTCTGCACGTCCTCCCCATCGCGATGGAGTTTCTCAAGGCCTATCCGGATATCGACATCCGAATGGTTTTTGCCGACCGCGTGGTCAACCTCTTGGAAGACCATGTCGATCTCGCTCTCCGGATCGGCGCCCTGCCCGACAGCGGTCTCGTCGCAAGCCGCGTTGGCTCGATCCGCCGCGTGACCTGCGGGAGCCCCGCCTATTTTGCAGCGCGCGGCATGCCGAAGAGTCCGGCTGAAGTCGGCACGCATGATTGCATCACGTTTGACGGGCTGGCGTCTGCAGACGCCTGGACATTTACCACCGGCAAATCCAATGCAACTGTCAAGATCCATTCACGGTTCATTGTCAACACAGCCGAGGCCGCCATCGATGCAGCCATAGCGGGGATCGGAATCACGCGCGTGCTCTCGTACCAGATCGCGGATGCACTGCGTACCGGCGCGCTTGCCATTGTGCTGCAAGCCTTTGAGCCGGCGCCCTGGCCGATCAGTCTCGTCCACGCCGGCCAAGGTCTCCTGCCGCTCAAGCTGCGCGCTTTCATCGATTTTGCGGCACCGCGGTTAAAGGCAAAGTTTTTCGAAGGGCGCTGAGAGACCCGCGTCCACAATTGGCGGAAGCTGACAATGCGATCGCTGGAAACTGATTTCGCGCAAGAACCAAAAATGGTCACCCCCACCCACCGGTCCAGGGCCAGGTTCTATGATGACCTGCAGGGGGCGCGCCAAAAAGCGTTGGACAAATAATAATCAAGCACCGACATTCTGGCTTTGGCAACTTGGAGCGCCCATGAGCATCTTCCGACCGGGCTATGCCGTGACATCGTTTGCAATCGTCATCGCGGTGACGTCGCCGGTTTGCGCGCAGGACAAGCTGAAGGTCGCAATCGGTCAGATGGAAACCTGGGTAAATCAGGCGGCAGTACTTGGTCAACAAACCGGCGTGTTCAAAAAACACGGCATCGAGCTTGAGAACTTTGCGACCCAGGGCTCGGGAGAGACGCTTCAGGCGGTGGCCTCCAATACCGCCCAGGTCGGCGTCGGCGTTGGAACGCTCGGCGTGCTGCGTGCCTATCTGCGCGGCGCTCCGATCAGGATTTTCGGTGCGAGCTTTACCGGCGTCGGTGATCTGTACTGGTATGTCCGCACGCAATCGCCGATCAAGTCGCTCGCCGACGCGAGCCTCGGCAACACGATGGCTTTTTCCAGCAACGGCTCAAGCGTCCACAACGTCGTCCTGGCCTTCATTCAAAAGCACAACGTCAAGGTCACGCCGGTTCAGACCGGAGGATTGGCGTCGACCCTGACACAGGTCATGTCCGGGCAGGTCGACATCGGCTGGGCCACTCCGCCTTTCGGCCTGCGTGAAGCGGGCGAGGGCAATATCCGCATTATCGCTGACGGCAATGAGGTGCCCACGTTGCGCAACCAGACGGTGCGGGTCGAAATCTTCCATGACTCGGTTGCTAAAAATATCGATCTGGCGAAGCGGTTCTCACGCGCATACCGGGAATCGCTTGCCTACTTGTTGGACGATCCGCGGGCGACCAAGCTCTATGCCGCAGAGGTGCGCGTTTCTGAACCGCTGATCACCGAAGCGATCGACAGGTTCAAGCTCAAGGAGGGCAAGCAGTTCGACAGGATCAATGACCTGGATGCGGTCATGGCGGACGGCGTTGCATTCAAGTTTCTGGACAAGCCGCTAACGCCCGAGCAAATCTCCGATCTCGTTCAGATCCTGCCGCCCGCAATCTGATTGGTTACTCGCAGGGTGGGCAAAGCAAGCGATCTGGCGATCTCAACGTGCAACTTGAAGTCTGCTCATCGCGCACGACCGGATGCGCCGTAGACGTT
Organism: uncultured Alphaproteobacteria bacterium; assembly: GCA_963817135.1. Classification (GTDB taxonomy): domain Bacteria; phylum Pseudomonadota; class Alphaproteobacteria; order Rhizobiales; family Xanthobacteraceae; genus VAZQ01. Next base: position 52,875 of record CAWFNG010000009.1, read on the forward strand.
CCGCTAACCGCCGGTTTATGACCCACAGCGGAAGTTGGCGGCCCCAGGTCAGCGCATACGCGCGATCACACCGAGCGCGGAAAACCGTAGAGCGTCGCCGGATTTTCCACCAGGATGCGCGTGCGTGTCGCCTCGTCGGGCGCCCACTCGGTCAGTAGGTCGAACAGCACCGCATCGTTAGGCTTGTCCTTCTCCGTGGGGTGCGGCCAATCGCTCGCCCAGACCATGCGCTCCGGTGCCGCCTTGATGTAGGCGCGGGCGATTGGCACGGTATCGGAATAGCTCGGCGGCCCAACCTTGCTGTCCTGATAGGCGCCCGACAGCTTGACCCAGGTCTTGCCCTTGTCAATCAGCTTGCTGATCGTCTTGAAGCCGGAATTCTCTAGAGGATTGGGTTGCCCGAGCCGGCCGAGGTGATCGAATATGATTGGGGAAGGAACGCGCAGCAACAACTCCTCGATCGCCGCGATTTGCTCGCCCTTCATGTGGATTTGAATGTGCCACCCGAAATCGTTCACCCGCTTGGACAACGGCTCGATCATCTCCACCGTCGTTGCGCCGACCTGAACCAGGTTGAACCGGATGCCCCTGACGCCGAGATCGTTCATGCGCTTGAGCTCGGCGTCGGTAACCGTGGCGTCGACGACGGCCACGCCGCGGGCGGTCGGACCGATCTGCGCCATTGCGTCGAGCGTGACGCGGTTGTCGGTGCCGTAGGTCGAGGGCGTGACGACCACGTTGCGGCTGGTGCCGATCCGCTTCTGCAGGAGCTTGTAGTCGGTAACCAGGGCGTCGGCGGGTTTGAGCGTCGCATTCGCGGCGACCGGATATTTGGCGTCGTAGACGTGCATGTGACAGTCGCAGGCATTGGCCGGCGCCTTGAGCTTCGGCGCTTCCGTTCCCGAGGACCAAGGCGCCTGCTGCGCGAAGGCCGGTGCGACGCGGAGCGCGCCGGCAGCGGTCGCCAGTACCATCACGCCGGCGGTCTTCATCAGGCCGCGACGATCGAGCGTGCGATGCATGGAATTCCTCCCTTAATGCTTGCTGCCGATGATGCAAGTCCGACAACAGATGATCCAAGAATGTATGCCCATTTCCGTCTGCTGTCCTGCACCGCCAACCCTCTTTCGGTCGAAACAGATGGGGCAGTTCTGGCGTCGGTCAGATAAAACCGCCGGCGCGGACGCTGTTTTCACGCTAATACCCTACCAGGGTCAGCCATAAAGGACTGGCGCCCCGAATGTGATAGCCTCAGTGCGCCTGAAGTATCGGCAAGAAGGGAAGCGTCATGAGACGGCGCGAGTTCATCACGCGGCTTGGCGGTGCTGCGGTTGCGTGGCCAGCAGGGGCGTGGGCGCAGGAGCGTGTGCATCACATAGGGGTGCTCACATCACAACCCTTGCCCCCCATCCAGATGTTTATACGGAAGCTCCGGGAATATGGCTATGTGGAAGGTCAGAACCTGCGTTTGGAAATGCGGTTCGTAGAAGGCCACGACGAGCGCTACCCTGATTTCGCGGCCCAACTGGTTAAGCTGCCCGTGGACGTGATTGTCACTTGGGGCGCTCAGGCGGCAGTGGCGGCGAAGGATGCAACCACGGCAGTTCCTATTGTGATGGGCGCAATCGCCGACCCAGTCAGCGCAGGCATCGTATCCAACCTCGCGCACCCTGATGGAAACATCACAGGGTTCGCCTCACAGAACGTCGATCTGGAACGCGCCGACGAGGTCATCGAATGACCCGCCGAGACTTCATCGCGCTCCTCGGGAGCACAGCGGCTACGTGGCCGCTAGCCGCGCGCGCGCAGCAGCCGGCAATGCCGGTGATTGGATATCTTGACAGCAGGTCACCCGACGCGATGGGGGACCGCCTGCGCGGATTTCGCCAGGGCATCAATGAAGCGGGCTACGTCGAAGGCGACAACGTCACGATTCTGTACCGCTGGGCGGAAAACAAGATCGATCGATTGCCGCAACTAGCCACCGATCTAACGCGCCAGCAGGTTGCCGTAATCGTCACTGGCGGAAATCCTGCCTCGATATTTGCTGCAAAGGCCGCGACCGCGACTATCCCGATCGTCTTCATCATCTCTGACGACCCGGTGCGGCTCGGTCTCGTCGCAAGCCTCGCCCGTCCGGGTGGCAACCTGACGGGTATCAATTTTTTAAATAGCGAATTGGTGGCGAAGCAGCTGGAACTCTTGCATGAGCTGGTACCCCGAGCGGCCCGCGTCGCGGTCTTCGCCAATCCGGCCAGTGTTACCAGTACCGGCTCCACGGAAAGAGATGCGCCGGCCGCTGCCCGCGCCATGGGACTGCAAATCCAGGTCGTCCGCGCCAGCACCACCCGCGAGATCGACGCCGCGTTTGCAGCATTTGCACGCGAACCGCCCGACGCTCTTTTCGTCAGCAATGACGGCTTCTTCAACAATCGACGTATGCAGTTCGTTCAACAGGCGGCGTACCATCGGCTCCCCGCGACCTATACGGGACGCGAGTATTCCGAGATCGGGGGGCTGATGAGCTATGGCACCAGTATCGCGGACGCCTATCGTCGGGCTGGCGTCTACGCGGGCCAAATTCTCAAGGGCGCGAAACCGGCTGACCTGCCGGTCATGCAATCGAGCAAATTCGAACTCGTCATCAACGCCCAGACCGCCAGGATCTTCGGCCTCACGGTGCCCCAGACGCTGCTTGTGGCGGCCGACGAGGTGATCGAATAAAGCTCCTATTTTGCTGCGCTGCACGAATCCATTCCTGGGGCACACAGCTGTCCAGAGCCAATGCGGTAGCATGTCCGCAGCTGGCGGAAGCTGACTTACGATTGATCCAGAGTGAGGCGGGAATTGACCCATTCCGGTCCTCAGGCGGGCCAAAATCTCGCACTGCAACGACCACCTGACTTGATGCTCGCCAATCCGCTATCCTGTCACCGTGACTAGGGGCAGCGGATGCAGTTCCATCAACTAAGACGGCGCGAGTTCATCACGCTGCTCGGCGGCACCGCCTTGTGGCCACTCGCCGCCCGTGCGCAGCAGCCGGCGATGCCAGTGATCGGCGTTCTCGGTGCTGTAGCGCCCGAGCGCTTAACGGAGCGCTGGAATGGATTTCGGCAGGGTTTAAAGGAGGCAGGTTATGTAGAAGGTGAGAACGTCGCGATCGAATACCGCTGGGCCGAGAACGAACTCGACCGCCTGCCAGCTCTGGCCGCCGATCTAGTTCAAAAACAGGTCGCGGTGATTTTCGCGACTGGTGGCACCGCTCCCGCCATTGCAGCTAAGGCGGCGACCACGACCATTCCGATCGTGTTTACAATCCCCGAAGATCCAGTCCAGCTTGGACTCGCTGCCAGCCTCTCCCGGCCGGGAGGGAATCTCACGGGGGTTAATTTGCTTGTGGGAGAATTGGTACCGAAGCGACTGGAGGTTCTACACGAACTTGTACCCGCAATGACTCGTGTCGCTGTCTTGGTAAACCCGGCCAATCCTGCGCGCGCAGAGACCCAAGTGCGAGAGGTGGAAGCCGCAGCAAGGGCGATGAGGCTGCAAGTCCAAAGTTTAAAGGCTGGGTCCGGTCGCGAAATCAACGCAGTTTTCGCAACATTTCAGCACGAGCGGCCGGATGCGCTTTTCGTCAGCCCTGACCCTTATTTCGTGGTCAGGCGGTCGCAGATTGTCACTCTGGCCGCACGACATGCGATCCCCACGTCATTTTCGGTGCGCGAGCCGGTCGAAGCTGGTGGACTGATGAGCTACGGAACGGATCTCTCGGATGTTTATCGACAGGCCGGCGTCTACACAGCCCGCATCCTCAAGGGCGCGAAGCCCGCGGATCTACCGATTGTGCAAACGACCAAGTTCGAGCTGGTGATCAACGCGCAAACGGCACTTATGCTCGGCCTCACCGTGCCGCCGACATTGCTTTCCACTGCCGACGAGGTCATTGAGTGACGTATTCAACCACCGTCTTTACTGCACTGCATTGGTCCGGTTTTGTGAAGGGTTTCGGATGACGGCCCTTGGCGACGATGCGCCTGGCACTGGGGCCGTCGTCCGAAAGCCTCCAAAGAACGAACCCGCGGGACGTGAAGTGTAGCTGCCTCTTCGCGCTATGGCGATTTGGTGGTGATAAAGGTCGCCGCGATAGGAATTGGAGTGGGCGCTCGGATGATTACGGCTGCTGCGGAGTCGTGTGCGGTTTGTTTGATGACGAGTAACGGGCGCAGGCGCGCTGGCCGCGGCGTTGAACGCAATGCTGGCGCGCTGTTCGGCCGCACGCTGGCGTGACCGGTCGATGATCGGCAAGTCAATGTTCGCTGGTGGATAGAAGAAACAGGGGCTGCGCTCACGAGGTGTCGATCCTGATCACAGTTGCGGTCGGCCGATGTCGAGGTGTTGAGCCGCGGGCGAAGGTCTCGATGATCACCATGCGGCCGCCGCAACACGGACAAGCAAGCGCGGGGACCGGCCCCTCGCGATTTGCGGCATCAGCATCGGCATGTTGGACTTGCGGGGTTGGTACGGCGAGTAGCTCGCGGGCACGCGCGATGTTGTCGGTGGAAGTCTTGGCGAACAGGCCGAAGTGGCGGATGCGGTGAAACCCCTTCGGCAGAACATGGATGAGGAAGCGGCGGATGAACTCCTGCGGCGCGAGCGTCATCCGCTTGTAGCGAGCGCTGCCATCGGCGCGATAGTCCTTGTACTTGAAGGTGACGCCCTTCTCGTCGAACGCGATCAGGCGGCTGTTGGCGATGGCGACGCGATGGGTATAGCGCGACAGATAGGCGAGCACGACCTCGGGTCCGCCGAATGGAGGCTTTGCGTACACGTGCCACTTGCGCCTGCGCAGTGGCGCCAAGTAGGCCGCGAACGCCTTGCGTTCGGTTAGCGCGACATGTTTGCCGAAGAACTGCAGTTTGCCAGCGGCGTGGGCAGCAAGCAGCTTATCCAGCATCAACCCTCGGAACAGCTTCGAGAGCACGGGGACCGGCAGCAAGAAGCGCGGCCGGCGGCACGCGATCCAACGCGAGCCATCGAGTGAGATGCCGCCGCCTGAGACGATCATATGCACATGCGGGTGATGCATCATGGCCGAGCCCCAGGTGTGCAGCACGGCGGTGATGCCGATGCGGGCTCCAAGGTGCCTGGGATCCGCCGCGATGATGTGCATCGTTTCAGCCGACGCCTTGAACAGGAGGTCATAGACCACGGCCTTGTTCTGGTGGGCGATGTCACCGATCTTCGACGGCAGGGTGAACATGACGTGGAAGTAAGGCACCGGGAGAAGCTCAGCCTCCCGCGCTGCCATCCACTCGCGCGCTGCCGCACCCTGACACTTGGGGCAGTGCCGGTTGCGGCAGCTGTTGTAGGCGATCGTCGTGTAGCTGCAGTCTTCGCAGCGCGCGACATGCCCGCCGAGCGCCGCCGTGCGGCAGCTCTCGATGGCGTTCATCACCTTGAGCTGGGCGAGGCTCACGTGACCGGCATTGGCGCTGCGCCACGCGGGACCACAGTCGCGGAAGATGTCCGCGACTTCCAGAGCAGGGCGGGACATGACCGCCGGCGGATTATGCCGGCGGCTGGGGCCTGTTTCCCATCAGCGGTGTGAGCCGATCCAATGGGCTCATCACCGCTCGGATCGTGCTGGTGGCAACGTGCTCATAGAGCGCGGTGGTGTCGAGCCTGGCATGGCCGAGCAAGACTTGGATCAGGCGAGTGTCGGTTTTCTGCTCCAACAAGTGGGTGGCGAAGCTGTGTCGCAGCGTGTGCGGCGTCACCCGCTTCTTGATCTCGGCCATCTCGGCTGCGGCATGAACGGCGCGGTTGAACTGGCGCGTCGTCAACGGCAACAATCGATCACGGCCCGGAAACAACCATACCGCCGGCCGCGCAATGCGATACCAATCGCGTAAGAGTTCGAGCAGCACCGGCGAGAGCATCGCAAAGCGATCCTTCTGCCCCTTGCCCTGTTCGATCCGCAGCAGCATGCGCTTGGAATCGACGTCGGACACCTTGAGTGCCACCACCTCAGAAACCCGCAATCCGGCACCGTAGGTGGCACTGAATGCGGCCTTGTACTTCGGTCCGGGTGCTGCCTCCAACAGGCGCACGATCTCTTCCTCGCTTAACACCATCGGCAACTTGCGCGGTTCGCGCACAAACGTAAGGTATCGAGCCATATGCGTTCGATCGAGCGTCACGGTGAAGAAGAAGCGCAACGCCGAAACCGAGCCGTTCATGGTCGGCGGCCGCACGCCTGTTCGTCTCTGATGCAGCTGGAAGCGGCGAAGATCCTCAGCCGTTGCCGTATCCGGCGAGCGACCGAGGAAAGCTGTGAAAGTCTTGACGTGGCGGATATAGTCGTTGCGGGTCTTCTCGCCGAAATTGCGCACGGTCATGTCTTCGATCATGCGCTGGCGCAGTGGACTGATGGGCTTCTCGCTCATCGCGGTGCTCCTGTCTTGAGGTGGAGGTTACTGACCCCTCGATCCTCAAGACGGGACACCGTCCTGTCACCTCGTTCGGCTCACCTCGTCACATGCATCCACTGCCGCTTGCTCAGTCTTCGCGCGCAGCGCGCTCCCGCGTAAGCGGGTTCGTTCTATGGCACATAGCCGGCAAGAGCCAATGCGAGGGCATGTCCGCAGCTGGTGGAAGCTGACTTGCGATTGATCCGGAGTGCGGCGGGTTATGACCCGCTGCGGTCATTAGCCGGGCCGAAATCCCGCACCGCAGCACGCCCCTGACTTGATGCTCGCCAATGCGGTATGCTGCCTCGGAGTCCCTGGCTGGGCTGCAGATGCAATTAGATCGATTAAGACGGCGCGAGTTCATCACGCTGCTCGGCGGCGCGGCGGTGGCATGGCCGTTTGCGGCGCGCGCGCAGCAGCCGACGAATTGCAGCTAGAGAAACGTTATGACTGTCATGCTCAGGCGCGCGACGGAGGCCGATGCCAAGCATGTAGCCTCGCTCTTAGCTGAGCTCGGTTACCCGTCGAGCGAGGCAGAAGTCCAGGACCGCCTCTGTCGTTCGCTGCACAATCGCACTAGCTGCTTTTTCGTGGCACAGTCGGCAAGCGAGGTTGTCGGCCTGATCAGCGCTGAACTCGTCCCCTATTTTCCAAATGGCTCAACCATTTCCAGAATTACCACTCTCGTCGTCTCCTCGGGTCACCGTAGCCAGGGTATCGGCGAGAAGCTGCTAGCTACTGTGGCCGATTTCGCCCGCGAGCATCATTGTTCAGGGATTGAGATCACCAGTGCGGAGCATCGTCTTGACGCGCACCGGTTCTACCAGCGGGTCGGGTTTTCCCGAACCTCGTTCAGGTTCTTCCGGACGCTGTGAAATCATGACCGTTAACCCGAACGACTGCAAGAATTTTTGATTACCGGTGCAAAAAGACTTTTGCAACAATATCGGCAGATTTTGTTGCAAAAGTCTGCGATTAGAGCGGTGAGGCCGCTGCCTCCATTTCTCGAAACGGTTCTCACCATCCGCTCTCTTTAGAGCGGTGACGCTGCATCACGCGGCACTGGCACTCGGAGTTGGCTATGCGAGACATCCCTCGATTGCGGGTGGCGGTCGAGCAACCAGCTTCGCAAGCCGGCGTAGGTTCTGTGCGATTGCTGCGAGCGTAAACTCGTCTTGCGCACCGCATGGCCCGCGTAGCCGAAGCCGCCCAAGCCGCAAGATGCGCTTAAGATGAGCAAATAGCATCTCAACGCGTTTGCGATTGCGGCGCGATCGCTCGAAAGCCTCGGTCTTGGCCAGGGCGCGAGCAACGTCGCGAGCAGCCTCGTTCACATCGCGCGCGATCCGGCGGAAAGGCATATTCGGACAGCATTCCGGTTTGAGCGCGCACGTCCCGCAGTCAGGCCGTGATGCCTGGTAGCGGATCGCGTGATCGGGGCCGATGTGGCCGGTGGTGGTTAGCATTTTGCCGGCTGGGCAGATATAAATGTTCCGTTCCTCGTCAAACCTGAAGTCTTCCCGCGAGAAGGTGCCATCCTCGCGCTTAGATTTGTCGATGACCGGAATGTGCGGCTCGATCTTCTTCTCATTGACCACCCAGTCGAGCGTGTCCGCAGAGCCATAGGCCGTATCGGCGGCAAGATAGGCGGGCTTGATCCCGAAGCACTCCTCCGTCCGCTCGAGCATTGTCTTAGCTGCACCCACCTCCGCCTGACGAATGGCGCGGGTAGCTTTGACATCCATGATGATGCCGAACTTGACGTCGATGAGATAATTGTTCGCGTAGGCGAAGAAGGCCGGCCCTCGCATCGCGCCAGTCCATTGCGCGGCTGGATCGGAGGGTGAGACAAATTTCGGCGGCACCTCGCTTGCCGCGCCAAACGCCGCATCGTCGAGGGTTGCCAAATACTCCTTCATGGCACGGCTAGCCCCATGAGGATCGCGCGTCTTGTTCCACTCCGAACCGGGGACCGATCGCTGCTTATTGGCGTCCGCTGCGATCAGGCTCGCATCGACTGCGAACCCTTCACCGCCAACCAATCCGGCCGCAATACAGGCCTCAACGACACGCTCAAACACCCGCCGGAACATATCGCTGGCGCGGAACCGCTCATGACGGGCACGTGAAAAGGCCGAGTGATCCGGGATTTTGTCCTCGATCGAGAGACAACAAAACCAGCGATAGGCGAGGTTCACCTGTACTTCCCGGCATATAGCTCGCTCCGAGCGAATTGCGAACACGTAGCCGATGATGAGCATCCGGACCATCAGCTCCGGATCAATCGAGGGTCGACCCATTTCGGGGTAAAAGGGCGCCAGCTCAGAACGAACCCATGATAAGTCGAGAACCGCAGCGATCTTGCAAATCGGGTGATCGTGCGGAACCGCTTCATCAAGATGAAATGAATAAAACAACTGCGCTTGATCGTGATTGAGCCGCCCCATCATGGCTCGCCTCCACAGCGAATCGTGTCAGAGCAAGCGAATCACTTCGAGACGAAACACGCAAAGACTTTTGCAACAAAATCGGCACATTGCAGCCCCGAGACAATGCGAGGGCATGTCCGCAGCTGGTGGAAGCTGACTTGACCCAATCCGGTCCTAAGCCGGGCTGAAATCCCGCAGCGCAGCGAGCCCCTGACGTGATCCCCGCCAATGCGTTATGCTGTCACAAATTCCTTGGCTTTTTCGACCTAAAGGGAGTTGAGCCATGAAACACAGCAAGCGGTCGTTTGCCGTCGTCTCCCTCCTCTTCGCAGTGCTTCTGTCGTTGAGTATTGGAACACTCAATGCGCGCGACGTCGATCTTGCATCTCGTACCTTCGCGGCCGCTCAGACGTCTAAACAGCAATGCATAAAGACCTGTCGTGCACGCTATCGCGACTGTCGTCGTCTGAACCAGGTGCCATCGTTCGAGTGTAAGGGTGTTTACCAGGACTGCATCCGATACACTTGTACTGGTTTGGGATGACCGACGTGCCGTCAGCGGCGACGCCAGCGCTCGACCTCTCCATCCCTCCAGGGCTCTGCTGACCCGCGCCGAAGAGGTGATCGAATGATGAAACGGCGCGAGTTCATCACGCTTCTCGGCGGCGCGACAGTTGGGTGGTGGCCGCTGGCGGCGAGGGCGCAGCAGTCGGCAATGCCAATGATCGGGTTTCTCGACGGCAGATCGCCTGACGCGACGATGGCGGATCGTCTGCGTGCTTTTCGCGAGGGCCTGAAGGATACCGGCTACGTTGAAGGCGACAGCGCAATAATCACCTACCGCTGGGCCGAGAATCAACTGGATAGGCTGCCGGAACTGGCGGTCGAATTGATTCGCCGACGGGTCACCGTAATCGCGGCACCAAGTACCACTGCGGCGGTGGCAGCCAAGGCAGCAACCGCGACGATTCCCATCGTGTTCCTTGTTGGCGATGACCCAGTCAAACTCGGTCTAGTCACCAGCCTTGGCCGTCCCGGCGGCAATGCCACCGGCATCAATTTTGTCGTCGCCGAGCTGGGTGCGAAGAGGCTGGAGCTTCTCCACGAATTGGTGCCCACGGCATCGCGCATTGCCGTGCTCGTCAATCCGACCGATCAGACGCGATCAAACGTAAGAGACCTGGAAGCGGCCGCGCGCGCCGTCGGCCTACAAATCCATGTGTTCAGCGCCAGTACCACAGATGAGATCGACATGGCATTTGCTGGCATTCTGCGCGAGCGTATGCAGGCGCTGATCCTTATCCCCGACGCGTACTTCGGCACTCGCCGCGTGCAAGTTGCGATCATGGCTGCGCGTCATGCACTTCCCACGGTAGCTGCGCTGCGCAGCGGCGCGGTCGCAACAGACGGGAAAGCAGCCAACAATCGGTGTATTAGGCACCAACGCTGCAGCCTGGCAACCGTGGACGGCCGCTTTTGTGCAGCGACTGCGTGAACTCGGCTGGATCGAGGGTCGCACTATCACGATCGAGTATCGGTGGGCGGAAGGTCGCCCAGAACGCGCCGCTGAGATCGCGGCCCAGTTCGTTCGCCTGAAGGTCGATATCATCGTCACAGCGGGTCCCAATACCGTTATGGCGAAGCAGGCGACGTCGATCATCCCCATCGTCTTTGCGATAGCTAACGATCCGGTCGGCGGCGGTTTGGTCGCAAGTCTGACGCAGCCGGGCGGCAACGTTACTGGACTGTCGCTCCAAACGACCGATCTTCTAGGCAAGCGGCTTGAACTCCTGCGCGAGGTAGTTCCTCGACTTCATCGGTTGGCAATCATAGGAAAAACTTCGGAATTCCTCACATCCCGCGTAAATACCGATACGCCGCCCGCACGTCGAGCGGCATCCACTCCTTGTAGCGTTGGACATGGGCATATTGCGGCAGACTGACCTCCTGCATTGCCGCGGCTTCGGACGCGCCCACCTTGATGGAGCGGTCAACGGCGGCGCGTAGCTCGACCAACATCTCGCGAAAGCGCGCAACCTCGACAAGCGTGGTCGGTGGCCCGTGTCCAGGGATGACCACAACGACATTGAGTGCCAGCACGCGACCGAGCGCTGCAATCAGGCCGTTGAGATCGCAATCGCCCAGCCAGGGAAAGCGACCGTGGAACAACAGGTCACCGAGAAACGCGACCTTGCGCCTCTCAAGGTGGACTACGATGTCGCCGTCACAGTGGGCCGGCCCGAAATAGTGCAGGCGCACCGTGTCGTCCGGCAGATGGAACGCAAAACTGTCCGCAAAAGTCTCGCTCGGCGGGTAGATCACCACGGTATCGTAATCGGGCAAACTGATGCGGTCCTCGAACCAGCGCTGCGCTGGATCACCGTCGGGCACAAGGTCCAGGATGTTCTGCCCAAACAGGAAGCGGAGCTTGGTGGCAAAGTCGCGGATCGACCAACTCTCCCCGTGGCGTGGCCCGAGACACGCATTCATGGTGGCAAGCGTCTTCTCGTGCGCGAGGATTGGTACGTCGGTGAACGCCGTATTGCCCGAGGTGTGGTCGAGGTGACAATGCGTGTTGACAACCGCGCGCAGCGGCTTGCCGGTCTTGCCGAGCACCGCGGCGCGCAATTGGCGGGCGAGCCTCGGATACTGCTGGGTATCGATGACGATGACGCCTTCGGGAGTCTCGATCGCGCCCGCATTGGAGTCGCCGCCGGCGCCGATCCAGGCATGCACCCCGTCCGCGACGGTGACGAGATGCGCTTCGCTCTTCTCTTCGGTCATGCGGGGCGATCTCGGGCTCCTGTCACCCCGTGCAGCCAGATCACTGCGGCTTGATGCCCGCAAACTTGATCACTTTGGTCCATTTGTCGATATTTTCGGCGATGAACCTGGCGAACTCGTCCGGCGAGTTCGGCGGCACGGCCACGGCGCCGAGATCGGCGAACCGTTGCTTGATATTTGAGTCGAGCACCGCCGCGTTGGTCTGCTTGTTGAGCGTCGCGATGATCTCAGACGGTGTGCCCTTAGGGACGCCGAAACCGATCCAGCCAGCCGCCTCGTACCCCTTGAGGAAGCTGTCGATCGTCGGCACATCCGGCAGGAATGGAAGCCGCTCTGTCGTCGTTACGCCCAGCGGCCGGAGTTTTCCGGCCTTGATCTGTGGCAGTGAGGTCGGCGTAACGTCGAACATCACTTGCACCTGGCCCGCGACGAGATCGGTGACCGCCGGCGTCGAGCCCTTATAGGGGATGTGCGTCAGGACCACGCCGGCCATGAACTTGAACAGCTCTCCTGCGATATGCTGCGGGCCGCCGGTGCCGGCCGAGGCCATGTTCAGCTTGCCGGGATTGGCCTTGGCGTAGGCGATGAACTCGGGGACGGTCTTGGCCGGCACCGAGGGGTGAACCTCCATGACCAGCGGAACGTTTTCGACCCTCCCGACCGGTGCGATGTCGCGGACAAAGTCGAAGCTGAGCTTCTCATAGAGCGCGACGTTGATCGCGTTCTGCGAGTTCACCAGCAGCAGCGTGTAGCCGTCGGGCGGCATGTGGGTCGCGGCTTCGGTTGCGATGTTGCCGGTGGCGCCCGGCCGGACCTCGACGAAGAATTGCTGGCCAAGCTTTTCTGACAGGAATTGAGCGATCAGACGCGCGACGATGTCGGACGCGCTGCCCGCCGCCTGGCCGACAATGATTTTCACCGGACGCGACGGATAGGCCTGCGCGCTTACGGAAGCCGGGAACGCTGCAGCACCCATTGCCAGACACAGGAATTGTCTACGGGGTAGCCTCATGGCATATCTCCTGCTCATCACGCAATTCAGCCTGTGAGCACAGGCGTCTTATGCAGAAAGCCATCGCTGTCGATCTGTTTGACGAGGAAATCCGCCACGTCGGCACGCGAGATGAACCCGCATGTCCAGCTACGCGGATCGACCAACGCGCGATACGCGTTCGTCTTCGGCCCGTTGGTCAGAATCACGGGACGCACGATCACCCAGTCGAGCTTGCTCCTGCGGACGATGCGTTCCTGCGCGTCCTTATCATCATAGATGCGTCCCATCAGCAGATGAAACGCCACGTTATAAAGAAATCCGCCGTGGCCGCGGCTGTCGCCCGCCCCGAAGCCTGTTACGCAGATCAAACGCTTGACCTGAGCCTTCTCCATCGCATTAACGAGCACTTGCGACGTTTTTGAGAAAAGCCGTGTTGGCTCAAAAATGATTTCTGGCCCGGCCGAAACGCCAAGCGACTGGATGACGGCATCGACACCCACCAGAGCGCCCTTGACTGTGGCTATATCGAGCGCGTCGCCGGCGATTTTTTCAAGCTTCAGGTGGTCAACGGGAATTCTTCGAGCTGACCGCGCCAGTGCACGCACCAAATGTCCCGCCTTGAGGGCAGCCTTCACGGTCTCAAGGCCGATACCTCTGCTCGCGCCGATGATAAGGATTGTCGCCACAGCATCCTTCTGGTCGGACCCGCCCGGCTTGGAATCATGTGCGATGTAGGCGGCCACACCGCAAGATGTGCATGAGAACCTAAAAATCAGCGGTGATCCCGCGTAGCCGCACTCGCAAGTCACCATTATGTAATGCCTGTTCATTGAGGTGAAGCGGTCATCAGTATTGCGTTGCGGTAACAGCAGGCCCTGACCCCGACATAGACCCCTTTGAAATCCCGCGGCACATCACGTCCTACCGTAGTGAGATGTGCTATTCTCAGTGTTGGGGCGCAAAGGCCCTGCATCGCCCATAGCCGAGGTCATGGAATGAGGAGGCGCGAGTTCATCACGCTCATCGGCGGCGCGGCCGCCGCTTGGCCGCTCGCGGCGCGTGCGCAGCAGCAGGCGGTGCCGGTGATCGGGTTCCTCCACCCACAATCGGTGGATGCGTTCCGCGAGCCGCTGCGCGGATTTCGCCAAGGGCTCAAGGAGGCAGGTTTTGTCGAGGGCGAGAACGTCGCGATCGAATATCGCTTCGCCGACAATCAAATAAGCCAGCTGCCGGAGCTGGCGGCTGACCTCGTCCGCCGGCGTGTCGCCGTGATCGTCACAGCCGGCGGCCCCTCCGCGGCGTTAGCAGCCAAGAGCGCTACCGCGGTCATCCCGATCGTGTTCACGATCGGCGACGATCCGGTCAGACTCGGCCTCGTCACCACCCTCGCCCGGCCGAGCGGCAACGTGACCGGCACCAGCTTTTTGGTGACGGAGTTGGCGGCGAAGCGACTGGAGCTGCTGCGCCAAATGGTGCCCGCGGTCACGCATGTTGCCGTGCTGGTCAATCCGGCCGAGGCGTCGAATACCGAAGCCACGTTGAAGGACGTGGAAACGGCGGCCCGATCCGTGGGCATCAAGATCACCGCGCTCAGGGCGAGCACCAGCGACCAGATCAACGCGGCGCTCGCGACCTTCGAGCGCGAGCGGCCCGCCGCCATTTTCATCGCACCCGACGCCTTCTTCACCGGCCGGCGCGTCCAATTGGCTCTGGTGGGCATGCTGCACCGGCTCCCCATGATTCATTCGCTCCGCTCCTTCGTGGAAGCCGGCGGGCTGATGAGCTATGGCACGAGCCTGACCGATGCCTATCGACAGACTGGCAGTTATACCGGCCGCATCCTCAAGGGCGCCAAGCCGGCAGATCTGCCGATCGCGCGGTCGACCAAGTTGGAGCTCGTCATCAATGCCGAGACCGCGAGATTGCTCGGCCTCACTATTCCCGCTTCGCTGCTCGCGATCGCGGACGAGGTGATCGAGTAGGTCTGGGTTAATGTCGGCTCGGGGGAAAAGGCAATGAGGCGGCGCCAGTTCATCACGCTGCTCGGCGGCGCGGCGGTGACGTGGCCGCTGGCGGCTCGCGCACAGCAGGGCGAGCGGATCCGGCGCATCGGCGTGCTGACGCCGCTCGCGGAAAGTGATCCGGAAGGACGCGCCCGCATTGGCACGTTCCGGCAAGGGCTTGAGAAGTTAGGCTGGACCGAAGGCCGCAATATCCGGATTGATTATCACTGGGCGGAGGGCGAGGCCGACCGCCTGCGGGCCAGCGCAGCGAAGCTGGTGGGACTGGCGCCAGACGTGATCGTGGTCAACAGCACGCTGATGTTGGCAGCAGTTAAGAACGAAACCCAGACTGTGCCAATCGTGTTTGTGCAAGTCCCTGATCCAGTCGAGGGCGGCTTTGTCGCGAGCCTGGCGCGTCCAGGTGGCAACATCACGGGCTTTACGAATTTCGAGTATGCGCTGGGTGGAAAGTGGATAGAGCTGCTCAAGGAGGTCGCACCCGTTGTCGCCCGGGTGGCGGTGATCCAGAACCCAGCGGATCGGACATCATCCGAATACACGCGCGCTATCATTAGTGTGGCGCCATCGTTTGGAGTGCAGGTGATCACGGCTGACCCCCATGATGCAACTGAGATCGAGCGCGCCATTGGTACTCTCGCACGCGAGTTCGAACGCTGCCCTGATCGTGCTGCCTGGCGTGTTCACCTTCGTCCATCGCGGCGCGATCATTGCCCTCGCAGCCCGGCACCGCCTGCCAGCCGTTTATCCCTACCGGTACCACGTCACAGGCGGTGGCCTAATTTCCTACGGAGTCGAGACGGTTGATCTGTATCGGCGTGCCGCGTCGTATGTAGATCGCATTCTCAAAGGTGAGAAGCCGGCCGACCTCCCGGTCCAGGCACCGACCAAATTCGAGTTGGTGATCAACCTCAAGGCCGCGCAGGCCCTGGGTCTCACCGTCCCGCCGACGCTACTCGGCCGCGCTGACGAGGTGATCGAATGAATCGGCGCGATTTCACCAAGGCAATTGTGGGCTCGGCGGCGACGTGGCCGCTGGCGGCTCGCGCGCAGCAGCCTGCGATGCCGGTGGTTGGCTTCCTCGGGCCTACGTCGCTTGAGGTGTTCGCGGAACGCACACGCGGATTTCAGCGCGGCCTGAAGGAGATGGGTTACGCCGAGGGCGAGAATCTGACAATCGCCTACCGATGGGCCGACGGCCAATTCGATCGGCTTCCTACCCTGGCAGGCGAACTTGTCCGTCGGCAGGTCGCTGTGATTGCGGCGGGCGCTACCGCCGCGGCGTTTGCGGCCAAGGCGGCAACTACGACCATCCCTATTCTTTTCATCATCCCTGAAGACCCGGTCGGGCTAGGTCTCGTGGTGAGCCTCGCCCATCCGGGCGGCAATATGACAGGGGTCAATCTGTTGTCGGCGGAGGTGGTGGAAAAGCGACTAGAACTGTTGCGTGAGTTCGTCCCTACGGCTCGTCGTCTTGCCGTGCTGGTCAACCCGGCCGATGCGAAAACTTCCGAGATTACCCTGCGAGACCTGAATGAAGCGGCTCGCAAGATCGGACTGCAAGTCCAGGTCGCCCGCGCGCGCACGATCGGCGAGATCGATGCGGCCTTTACGGCTTTCGCTCGGGAGCCTCCGCACGCGCTTTTCGTTGGCACCGACCCCTTCTTTACCAGCCGCCGGGTCCAGTTGGCCAACTGGGCGTCGCGTCAGGCGATTCCCATGACGTCTGGCACGCGGAGATTACCGATGTGGGCGGCCTGATGAGCTACGGAGCCAACATTCCGGACGCGTGGCGTCAAATTGGCGTTTATGCGGGACGTATCCTCAAGGGCGCGAAACCCGCGGACCTTCCGGTCGTGCAGGCGACGAAGCTGGAGCTGGTCATCAATGTCCAGACCGCCAGGATACTTGGCCTCGCTCTTCCGGCATCGGTGCTCGCGACAGCCGATGAAGTGATCGAATAAGGGAGGCTGCATTGCTGCGAGTGCTCACGGCCGCTCCTGGCAC